>DASXZB010000093.1:0-46796 GCA_036502145.1 Solirubrobacteraceae bacterium
TTCGATGCCGCCCGCCTCAAGCATGCCGACCGCCGCCCCCACCACCAGCCTGCTGCGCCCACTCGCCGACGACCTGCGCGCGCGGCGAGAGCAGATCAGGCTCGGCGGGGGAGAGGAGAAGATCGCCGCCCAGCACGCCCGGGACAAGCTGACGGCCCGCGAGCGGCTGGCCCTGCTGATCGACGAGGGCACGTTCGTCGAGCTCGGGATCCACGGACGACCGCACTTCTCCCAGCGGGCCATGGACGGCAAGGAGGCTCCCGCCGACGGGGTGATCACCGGCTACGGCAAGGTCAACGGACGGCTGACTGCGGTGGCTGCCTACGACTTCACGGTGATGGCCGGCTCGATGGGGATGACCGGCGAGCTCAAGGTCACCCGGCTGCGCGAGCTCGCCCTGAGCAAGCGGATCCCGCTGGTGTGGCTGCTGGACTCGGCCGGGGCGCGGATCCAGGAGGCGGTCGGGTCGCTGTTCGCGGGCTCGGGCCACCTGTTCCGCGAGGAGGTCGTGATGAGCGGGGTGATCCCCCAGGTGGCGGCACTGATGGGACCCTGCGCGGCGGGGACCGCCTACATTCCGGGGCTGGCCGACTTCGTGCCGATGGTCAAGGGACGCGGGTCGATGGCGCTGGCCGGGCCGCACCTGGTCCGAGCAGCGGTGGGCGAGGATGTCACCCAGGAGGAGCTTGGCGGCTCCCGGGTGCACTGCCGCAAGTCGGGGGTCGGAGACCTCGAGGTGGCCGACGATCCGGAGTGCATCGAGCGGATCAAGGAGTACCTGAGCTTCTTTCCCTCCAACTGCGAGGAGCCGCCGCCGCTGCTGGCGTGCAGCGATCCGGTCGACCGGGGCGACGAGGAGCTGCTCGACGTGCTCCCGGAGTCAAACCGCAAGCCCTATGACATGTACGAGGTGATCCGGCGGATCGTCGACGACGGCGTGTACTTCGACCTCAAGCCCCAGTTCGCCAAGACGATCATCACCTGCCTGGGACGGTTCGGCGGGCGGCCGGCCGGGATCGTGGCCAACCAGCCGCGCCAGCTCGGCGGCATCCTCGACAACGACTCGGCCGACAAGGCGGCGCGGTTCATCAATCTGTGCAACGCCTACGGCCTGCCGTTGGTGTATCTGATGGACGTTCCCGGGTTCATGGTGGGGACCAAGGTGGAGGAGGCGGGGATCATCCGCCACGGAGCCAAGATGCTGTACGCAACGGCCAACGCGACGGTTCCCAAGATCACGGTGGTGCTTCGCAAGGCCTACGGGGCCGGCTACTACGTGATGTGCGGCCGCGCCTACGAGCCCGACCTGATCGTGGCCTGGCCGAGCGCGGAGATCAGCGTGATGGGCGCCGAGGGCGCGGTCGAGATCATCTTCCGAAAGCAGGTCGAGGGCGCCGAGGACCCGGCCGCCAAGCGCCGGGAGCTGATCGACAACTTCCGCAAGATCATCGACGTCTACGTGGCCGCCGGCAACGACATGATCGACGACGTGATCGACCCCCGCGAGACGCGGGCCACGATCTGCCGGGCGCTGGAGATGGCGGCCGGCAAGCGCGTGGAGCGGCCGTGGAAGCGCTCGGGTGTGGTGCCGGTGTGAGCATCGACGATCCCGCGATCATCACCTGTGCGATCTCTGGCGCGATCGCCAACCGCGATCAGTGCCCGGCGATCCCCTACACCCCTGAGGAGTACGCCGCCGAGGCGCGGAGAATCGTGGACGAGGGCGGCGTCCACATCCACATCCACGCCCGCGCCCCCGACGGCACCCCGAGCTACGAGATCGAGGACTTCCGAGCGATCCGCGACGCGATCCTCGATGAGGTGGGCGATGCCGCGATCATCAACTTCTCCACCGGCACCGTCGGAGTCCCCGTGGAGAAGCGAATCGCGTACCTGGAGGCCTGCCGCCCCGAGGTGGCGGCGCTGAACATGGGCTCGCTCAACTACGCCAAGTACTCGCGCTCGCGCAAGGACTTCGTGTTCAAGTTTGTGTTCGCCAACCCGTTCGAGGAGATCATCGAGCTGCTGCAGGCGATGCGCCGGCTGCACATAAAGCCCGAGCACGAGTGCTTCGACGTCGGCCACGTCGGCAGCCTGGCCCCGCTGGTCGACATGGGCCTGCTCGACGCCCCGCTGCACGCCGACTTCGTGATGGGCGTGGTCGGCGGGGTCCCGGCCCGGGCCGGCAACGTGGCCGCGATGGCCGACAACCTGGGGTGGGTTGGGGGTGGCTCCAAGCATCACTGGGGAGTGATCGGGATCGGCCGGGAGCAATGGATGCTGGTCGCCGCCGCGCTGACCCTCGGCGGGTCGGTCCGGGTCGGACTGGAGGACAACTTCTACCTGCCCGACGGGAACATGGCCCGCTCCAACGGCGACCTGATCGCCAAGGCCCGGCAGCTCACCGAGGACTGCGGGCGCCGCCCGGCGACCGTCGACGAGGCGCGAGCGCTGCTCGGCATCGCGCCAATTCCCGAGCGGGCGCGGGCGGCGTGAATCACGAGCTTCCGCTGGCCGGCCTGACCGTCCTCGATTTGTCCCGGCTGCTGCCTGGGGGTTTCTGCTCGTTGCTGCTGGCCGATTTCGGAGCCGACGTGATCAAGGTCGAGGACACCGGTATGGGCGATTACGTCCGCTGGTCGCCGCCGTACTACGAAGGCGCCGAGCCGACGTCCAAGAGCGCGCTGTTTCTGTCGCTGAACCGCGGCAAGCGATCGATTCGCCTCAACCTCAAGGCCGAGGCCGGCAAGCAGGTGCTGCTGCGGCTGGTGCGCGACGCCGACGTGGTGCTGGAGTCGTTTCGGCCCGGGGTGCTGGACCGCCTCGGCGTCGGCTACGAGCGCATGCGCCAGGAGAACCCCGGGCTGGTGTACTGCGCGATCACCGGCTACGGGCAGGATGGCCCCAACCGGCACCGCTCGGGACACGACATGAACTACCTCGGTCTCAGCGGGCTGCTGGGGCTGACCGGCCAGGCCGACGGACCCCCGGTCCAGGCGGCGGGCCAGATCGCGGATCTGGGCGGGGGGGCGCTGATGGCGGCGGTCGGGATCCTGGTGGCGCTGCGCGAGCGCGAGCACTCCGGCCAGGGCCAGCTGGTGGACTGCTCGATGTTCGACGGTGCCCTGTCGTGGCTGGCGATGCTGGCCGCCGAGACGTTCGCCGCGGGGCGGGCGCCACGTCGCGGCGAGCTCGGGCTGGCCGGGCGCTACAACTGCTACCGGCCCTACGAGTGCGCCGATGGCTACGTGACGCTCGGCGCGCTGGAGCCGAAGTTCTGGAAGGCCTGGTGTGACGGCGTGGGTCGCCCTGACCTCGTCGAGCACGCCTACGACGGACCCGGCTCGGAGTCCCACGCCGCCGTGACCTCGATCTTCCGCGAGCGCACCCGCGACCAGTGGCGCGCATTCGCCTCCGAGCACGACTGCTGCCTGGAACCGGTGCTGGGGCTCGACGAGGCGCTGGCGTCCGAGCTGGTGGCGGCCCGCGCGATGGTGGTGGAGCTGGCGCAGCCAGGCGTTTCGGAGCCGGTCAAGCTGCTCGGGGTGCCGATCAAGCTGAGCCGTACTCCGGGCGATCCCGCCCGGGCCCCCGGGCCGGCACTGGGCGAGCACACCGACCAGGTGCTGGCGGCGGCCGGCTACCGGCGGGAGGAGATCGCCGCGCTGTACGACGCCGGCGCCGTGGCCGGCGCGGGCGATGCCGTGCCGGGAGCGTTCGTCTCGAGTTGACGGCCGCCATGTCAACCGACGGGATGCTCAAGATGTCCGAGCTGGCCGAGCGATCCGGAGTCAGCGCCGGAACGATCAAGCACTATCTCCGCGAGGGTCTGCTGGGCTCGGAGCGCGACGTGCTGCGCACCAGTCGCAACATGGCCTACTACCCGGAGCAGTTCGTTGACCGCATCCGACTGATCAAGCGGCTGCAGGAGGAGCGCTTCATGCCGCTGCGGGTGATCCGCGACGTGATGGCCGACGATCCTGACCGCGCCGCGCGGGTGATCGAGCTCGAGGACCGGATCCTGGAGCGGGCGATCGAAGCCGGCGAGACCGGCCGGGTGTCGCGCAGCGCCGTGCGCTCGACCTACGACGTGCCGCGCAACGTGCTCGACCGGCTCGAGGAGCTCGAGGTGCTGACCCCCAGCGCGCGGGGCTACGACGCCGACGACGTGGCGATCATCGAGGCGATCTCGCGGTTTCGCGCCGGGGGCTACGAGGAGGCGATCGGCTTCACGGTGTACGACACGCTGCGCTACCGCGAGGCGCTGGGGCCGCTGGTGCAGGAGGAGGTCCGGGTGCTGCTGGCCCGCCTGGCCGACGAGGTCGACGTCGAGCGGGCGGTGGAGATCGTCTCGTCGGGTGCCGAGCCGCTGCGCGAGCTGATCGGGGCGATGCACTCGAAGCTTCTGCTGGCCGAGCTTCGCCGCCAGCGCGGCGCGCGCGGGTAAGCCTCACCGGAGCACCCTCGCCAGCGGTAGCCCGCCCGGGCACCTCACCAGAAGACATCGTGCTCCTCCATCACGCCGTAGCCGGCGGCCAGCTCGACGCCGGCCAGCTCGCCGGAGAAGGTGCCAAACGGCTGGCGGTAGGAGCTGCGCACCAGCAGCAGATTCTGGTTGTGGCGGCGGGTGCGCTCGGCGGAGAACCGCAGGCCCCCCACGCGCGTCAGCGGCGGGTCGAAGCCGACCGGCCCGGTCTCCGACGGCTCGCCCCCGATCCACGCAGTGCGCTCGCTGTTGCGCGGCGGGTCGTTGACCCCGGAGACCAGGTTCCAGGCCAGCTCGCGGCCGTCGACGGCGTGACCGACGCCGGCGCTCCAGTGCCAGCTGGTGTGGCGCTGGTAGTAAGCCGCGGTGTCGTCGATCACCGCGCGGGCGTCGACCTGGCGGCGGCGGCCGTCGATCGCGATCCAGCCGTGGGCGCGGATGCCGCCCTGCTTGCGCGTCCAGGCGTAACTGCGCCCGCTCGGGCAGACCGTCTCGATTCCGGGCCCCTCGTCCAGTCGCAGCTCGAGCTCGACGCTGTGGTCGCGGATGGCCGCGCGGCCGGGCGAGAGCGAGACGGCGCTCGGGCCCATCCGGGTGCGCTCGTGCAGCCGTTGGCCGGCTCGGTCCCAGACCGCCCAGAACGACTGGCGGGCGGAGCCGATCCGGATCGAGGCCAGACACAGCATCACCTCGGGGCCGAACACGCCGACGTAGCGCCATGCCTTCAGGACCTGTAGCCCCTGGCGCGCCGGCATCGGCGCCGGGGGCAGCGCCAGCGACGCCAGCGCCGCCGGCCGGGGTTCACCGAAGACGCCGCGGTACGGGAGCGGGGTTGACATCGCCTGCCGATTCTGGCGGTAGTGGGTGACCTCGCCTGAGGATTCTGGTGGTAGTGGGGTGACCTCGCCTGGGGATTCTGGCCGCACGGGGCCGCCCGGCAGGATTCTCGCCGTACCCTCGCCGCCGAGGGCCGGCGGCGTTATCCTGAAGCTGACTGACCAGTCAATCGATCGCCCACCCGGAGGAGACCGTCGTGCGCGTAGGCGCGATCCAACTGAACGCCAACGAGGACACCGGCCGCAACCTGGCCACCGCGGACCGCCTCGTTCGCCAGGCCGCATCGCTCGGCGCCGAGCTCGTCACCCTGCCTGAGAAGTGGACCGTGCTCGGTACCCGCGAGCACATGGAGGCCGGAGCCCAGACCCTCGATGGCCCCGCCATCACCTGGGCGCGCCAGGTGGCCAGAGAGCTGGGAATCGAGCTGCTGGCCGGCTCGATGTACGAGCGGGTTCCGGGCCGCGATAAGGGTGCCAACACCAGCGTCCACGTCAGCCCTGACGGCGAAATCGCGGCCGTGTACCGCAAGATCCACCTGTTCGACGTCGAGGTCGACGGCGCCGTGTACGCCGAGTCCTCGACCGAGCAGGCCGGCGACGACGTCGTGGTCGCCGGCCTGGCCAACGGGACCACGCTGGGGATGACCGTCTGCTACGACCTGCGCTTCCCCGAGCTCTACCGGATCCTGGCCGTCCGCGGCGCCGAGGTGATCACCGTGCCCAGCGCCTTCACGCTGCCCACCACCCGCGACCACTGGGAGGTGCTGGTGCGAGCGCGCGCGATCGAGAACCAGTGCTTCGTGATCGCTCCCAACCAGATCGGCAACCATCCCGGCAACCTCCGCTCCGGCGGCCGCTCGCTGATCGTCGATCCCTGGGGGCTCGTGCTGGCCTGCGCGCCGGACACCGAGACCGCGATCGTCGCCGAGCTCGATTTCTCGGTGCTGCGGGACGTCAGACGGCGGCTGCCCTCGCTGGCCCGCCGCCGCCCCGACGCCTACGTGTGGGACAGCTGATGACGACCGCCGCGGTCGACAAGCGCCGGGTGATCCTCGACGCCGCGGTGCGGGTGTTCGCCCGTCAGGGCTTTCACACCTGCCGGGTGTCCGACATCGCCGACGAGGCCGGCGTCGCCTACGGCCTGGTCTACCACTACTTCTCCTCCAAGGAGGAGATCCTCGACACGCTGTTTCTGGAGCGGTGGGACGTGATGCTGGCCGCGATCGCCGAGTCCGACGCCTCGCAGCGCTCCCCGCGGGACAAGCTGTACGCGGTCGCCGCCTTCATCATCGACTCCTACCGTCACGACCCCGAGCTGATGAAGGTGATCATCGTCGAGGTGACGCGGGCGGCCAACACGTTCGGGCTGACCCACCTGGAGAAGATCCGCGAGGCCTACGCCGGGATCGCCGGGATCGTCGAGCACGCTCAGGCCGACGGCCTGTTTCGCAGCGAGATCACGCCCGAGTTCGCCGCCCAGGCCTTCTACGGGTCGGTCGAGCAGGTCCTCACCGGCTGGATCTTCGACAGCGTGCCGATCGGTGCGCCGGAGTTCGAACGCGCCAAGACGCTGATCGTGGAGACGATCTGCCGCGGCCTCGAGCGATAGCCGGCGGGCCTGGCCCCGCGGCGGCGTCGTTGCCGACAAGTCTGATTGAATCCTGCCGATGACGGAGAGCCCTTTGGTCAAGCGCCTGCTGTGGTCGGGACTGCTCGCGGGAATAGGCGCGCTCGCCAGCATCGCCTCGACGCGGCTTGCCACTGTGATCTGGACGCGCGTGTTCGGCGAAGAGCCCCCGGTTTGAGCGAACAGCCGGTCAACGATCAGCCGCCCGGGGACCAGCCGCCGCGCGATCAGCCGGCGGCGCTCGAGCCCGACGGGCCCCCCGCCGGGGCTCCCACCGCCGTGCACCGAACCGCATCCGAGCCGACCCCGTCTCCTGACCCCGAGCCGGCGCCGGCGGCCATGCCCGAGCCGGCGCCTACGGCGACGCCCCAACCGGCTGGATCGTCAACGCCGGCCGAGCCCGCGTCGCCACCGCCCGCTGGAGCACCGGGAGCGTCGGATGGCGGCCCGGCCGCGCTGGCCGCCGACCGCCCCGAGGTGGCCGTCGGCGCGGCCTTCGCCGGCGGTCTCGTACTGGCCCTGATCCTCAAGCGCCTTGCCCGCTGAGAACAACAACGTCGCGACCGCGCTGACCGAGGTCACCGAGAAGCTGACGCTGCTCGTCCACGAGGAGATCGAGCTCGCCAAAGCGGAGATGAGCGTCAAGGCCACCACCATCGCCCGAGGTGCGGTGGCCACGGCGGTCGGCGCGGTGTGCGGGGTGTTCGTCCTGATCTTCGTCCTGCTCACGATCGCCTGGGCCATCAATGACGCCACCGGCGACCTGTGGCTCGGCTTCCTGGTGGTGACCATCGTGCTGGCCGTGCTGTCGGGGATCACGTTCCTGTACGCCTGGCGCAAGCTCAAGGTCGGCGCGCCGACTCCGACGATGGCGATCGACGAGGCCAAGAAGATCCGGGCCACCGTCAAGCCCGGCAGCTCGAGCTGATGCCGGCCCCGCAGCGCACGCCCGAGGAGATCCGGGACGCAATCGAGGGTCACCGCCAGGACCTGGGGACCTCGGTCGAGAAGCTCCGGGTCGAGGTCGTCAAGCTGACGGACTGGCGCTCGCAGCTGCGCCGCTACGAGCCGCAGGTGCTGATCGGTGCCGCCGCGGCGGGGTTCGTGATCGGGGGCGGGATCGCCGCGCTCGGGGCGCTGACGTTCGGTCGCCGCCGGCGCAAGCGTCTGGCCCGCTGACGTTCGGTCGCCGCCGGCGCAAGCGTCTGGCCCGCTGAGGCTGGTTCCGGGCTGGGCGAGGCGCGATCCGGGGTGGCTCGGGGCGCGATTCACGCGGTTAGGACCCGGAGAGCGGCACCAAGCGTGCATTTCTTCCCTCGTTCACCGACTGGGGAACGGAGCGGTTGGCTTCGAGACGTGCTGATTCGCGCCCAACCCACCGCCGAATCGGAGGTGTGTCGGATTCCGCTCACCCCTCGTGCCGTGGGCGACAAGCCCCGCCCCAGGGGGCGGACCGGGCGCGAAAACGCCCGCCCATCCTCCCTTCCCAGCCACATTCGTCCGGGCAAAGGTCGGGTGCAAGCCTGGCGCGGGCGCCGGAGTCCGCCCGGAACGGCCCGCTGAGCGATCCGGGACCGACTCAGGCCAAAAACGAGCTCGGCAGCCCGCCGGCGCCGAGCAGGCCCGGGCCGACGTGCGTGCCGATCACGGGGCCGATCTCCGAGATCACCCGCGGCTCCACACCGAAGATCTCGGTCCCCCGGGCGGCCAGCGCCTGCGCTTCCCGCGGGGCCTGGATGTGCTGGACCATCCAGGCGTCGGCGCCATCCTCGCTGCGGCTGCGCAGCAGATCGACCATCTTCTCGAACGCCCGGCGCGAGGTGCGCACCCGCTCCACCGGGGTGATCTCTGACTCGACGGTGAGGATCGGCTTTATCTTCAGCGCGGAGCCGAGCCAGGCCTGGGCGCCGGCGATTCGCCCGCCCCTGCGCAGGTACTCCAGGGTGTCGATCGCGAACCACATCTTGAGCTTGGCGCGAGCCTCGCGGGCGTGGTCGGCGACGGTGGCGCCGTCGGCACCCGAGCGGGCGGCGGCGGCGGCCGCCAGGGCGACCAGCCCCTCGCCGCCGCAGGCGGTGGCGGAGTCGATGACGTAGACGCGCTCGGCCCGGTCGCCCAGCTGCTCGCGAGCCTGCTCGGCGGCGCGCACGGTGCCCGACATCCCGCCGGCCAGGTGGATCGAGACGATCTCGTGGTCCTCGGCCAGCAGCGGCTCGTACACCGACAGGAAATCGCCGATCGACGGCTGCGAGGTGGTCGGAAGGTCGGCGGCGGAGCCGAGCCGGCGGTAGTAGGCGTCGTAATCGACGATCTCGCTCTCGCGCTGGATGCCCTCGGGCCAGTGCACGTACAGGCTCACCTCGTTGATGCGCTGTTGGGCGACCACCTCACGCGGAAGGTAGTGGCAGGTGTCGGAGACGATCGCCACGCTCATGACGGCGGGACCCTACCGCGGCCGGGCGGCAAACGACCCCCAGTGCGCGCCGACCTTCCGGCGCCGAGCACCTAGACTCAGCCGCCGCAATGCCGAGGACGCTCGTCACTGGCGCCACCGGATTCATCGGTTCCCACATCGTGCGCCTGCTAGTGGAGCGGGGCGACGAGGTCCTGGCGGTGGTGCGGCCGGGCGGCCGTCTGGGAGCCCTGGAGGACTTCGACGTCAAGCCCGTGCGCGCCGACATCCTGGACCGGCGCGCGATCCGCCGCGCCATGCAGGGCGCGGAGCGCGTGTTCCATGTCGCGGGCACCACGGACCTCAACGCGTCGCGGGCCCTGGTCTTCTCGGTCAACGTGGAGGGCATGCGGATCGTGCTCGAGGAGGCGCTGCGGGCCGGGGTCCAACGGGCCGTGTACACCTCGTCGGTGGCCGCGATCGGCCCCGCCCGACCCGGGAAGATGGCCGATGAGCGCACCGTCTGGGAAGCCGGGCGCCATGCGATCCCGTATCTCGATGCCAAGCACGAGGCCGAGATGGCGGCGCTGCGACTGGTCGCCCGAGGTCTGCCGCTGGTCATCGTCAACCCGGCGCACGTGCTGGGCGGCGGCGATGCCGGCGGGTCGTCGACGACGCTGGTCCGGCGGTTCATGCGGCGACAGATCCCGGCCTACGTCGACGGCACGCTGAACATCGTCGGCGTCCAGGATGTCGCCCGGGGGCACCTGCTGGCCGACGAGCGCGGGTCGATCGGCGAGCGCTACATCCTCGGCAACCGCAACTTCACCCTGGACCGCCTGTTCGCCGACCTGGGGCGGCTTTCGGGGATCGAGCCGCCGGCGCTCAAGCTTCCCCTGCCGGTGGCGCTGGCGATCGCCGAGGCGGGGAACCGGCTTCCGGGGATGGCGCTGCCGACACCCGTCGAGGTTCGCGCCTCGGCGCTGCGATGGGCGTTCACCAGCCGCAAGGCCAAACGCGAACTGGGGTGGCGGCCCTCCCCGCACGAGGATTGCCTGGAGGAGACGATCGCGTGGTACCGGGCCCGCGACCGGGGGCGGGTCGCCGCGCCCGGCGCCCGTCAGCCGCTGGCGCTGCGCGTGGCCGGCGGGGTGCTGAGGCGGATCGGGATCTAGGCCCGGGGATCCGTCCTCCGTATCGTCCGCAGCTGTCATGGCCACGCTCTACCGCTGCAATACCCCCACTGACTGGCTCTGCCCATGCGGGAAGGTGGCCCGCGCGCTGAAGCGCGACGGGATCCCGTTCGAGGCCGTGGTGGTCGGTCAGCGTCGCAAGCGCCGGCCCGAGGTGGAGGCGCTCAGCGGTCAGCGGCGGGTTCCGCTGCTGGTGCTCGACGGCGAGGCGATCTGCGACTCCCGCCGGATCGTGGAGTACCTGGAATTCCGCCGGACCGGCGCGCCGCAGGCTCCGGGCAGCTAAAGGGCTGCGGCCCCCTCAGCCGAGTCCGGGCAGCTAAGGGGCAGCGGCCCCCTCAGCCGAGCAGCGACAGCACCGAGCCCCCGGCGGCGGGCTCGACCACGCCGCGCTCGCTGACGAACGCGGTGATCAAGGAAACCGGGGTCACGTCGAAGGCCGGGTTGCGGCACCGGGTCCCCGGCAGCGTCAGCTCGTAGCTCTCCCCGCGGGCGCCGGAGCAGACGCGCCTCACCTCGTCGCCGTCGCGCTGCTCGATCGCGATCTCGGCCCCCGAGGGGCACCCGGGGTCGATCGTCGAACTGGGACCGGCGACGACGAACGGGATCCCGGCCGCCGCCGCGGCAAGTGCGTGGGAGTAGGTGCCCACCTTGTTGGCCACGTCTCCGTTGGCGGCGACCCGATCGCAGCCCAGGACCACGGCATCGACCTCGCCGGCGGCCATCAGGCCGGCGGCGGCGCCGTCGACCACCAGCTCGTGGGCGATCCCCAGCCGGCGCAGCTCGTAGACGGTGAGGCGGGCCCCCTGGAGCAGCGGGCGGGTCTCGGTGGCGATCACCAGGTCGAGCTGGGAGCGCTGGGCCAGCTCGGCGATCACCGCCAGGGCCGTTCCGCGGCCGGGGGCGGCCAGCGCACCGGTGTTGCAATGGGTCAAAACGCGCCGGCAGGCGCCGGTGCCCAGGTAGTCGGCCCCGTGGCGGGCCAGCTCGGCGCTGGCGGCCACCTCCTCGGCGTGCAGCGCGTGCGCCTCGGTCAGCGCGGTCGCCGCGGCCTCCCCCGGAGCGGCCCGGCGGACCGCGGCACAGACCCGGTCCACGGCGTGGACGAGGTTGACCGCGGTGGGGCGGGCGGCACGCAGGATCGAGGCGGCGCGATCGAGGCTGCCGGGATCGTGGCCCAGCTCGAGCGCGACGCCGTACGCGGCAGCGACCCCGATCAGCGGCGCGCCGCGGATCGCCAGGCGCTTGATCGCGGTGGCCACGTGCTCGGCGCGGCGCAGCTCGAGCTCGGTCTCGCGCCACGGCAGGGCGGTCTGGTCGATCGCCCACAGCGCCCCGTCCTCGAAGCGCAGCGCGACGACCGGCTGACTGGCCCGATCAGCCGCATCGCGGTGCGAGGTGGAGGTCAACCGGTCTGCTCGATCGGGGGATAGCGGTACTTGTGGTTGAGCGCGCTCGGCCGGGGGCCGTACATCCGCAGCGTGACCTCGAATGTGCCAGACGGGGCGGGGAGCCAGTTGGACACGTTGCCGGCCGGCCGCGAGCGCTGGATGTGGATGTCCAGCGAGCCGTCGGGGTTGCGCCGCAAGCCGCTGCTGCGGCTGCCCAGCTCGTAGCGGTGGAGCGGATTGGCCACCAGGTGGAAGTTCTCGTCGTACATGGTCAGCGACCAGAAGTAGCGCGCCGGCGGCAGCTGCCCGGCCGGAAAGTGCAGGACGTAGCGGTGGGCGCCGTTGAGCAGCCCGTGCCCCGGCGAGGCGGCGCCGACGATGTAGAGCGCCTCCTGGGGTCGGTTGGCGGCGAGGCCGAACAGCGCGACCACGGCGCGGTACCCGTAGTCGGTGCCGTAGGACCCGTTTAGAGGCGGCGGCACGAACCAGCCGTCGTTGGCGGCGATCGAGCGGACGGCGAGCTGCGTGCGAAGACGCAGCACGTTCCGAGCGCCGTGATCGCCGGCTGCCGTCAAGCCCGCCAGCACGGGCAGGCTGAGGTGTTCGGCCGAGGGGTCCAGCCCGGGCCCGACGCCGACCTTGCGCAACTGGCGCAGCAGCGGGGCGTCGCGCCGGGGCGGCGGGTTCTGAGCCAGCGCGGCGCCGAGGCGGTCGAAGAACTCGACGCCGCCCGGCTCCCGGAACGTCTTGGGCTTGGTGACGACCGTGGCCGGGCGCGGTGGGCGCCAGTCCAGCCCGTGCGCCAGGTACTGACGCAGTGGGACCAGCCGGTAGCCGTTCTGGATCCGGTGCACCGCCGGCAGGTCGCCCGGGCCGAGGACCAGAGTGCGGCCGACCAGCCAAACGCGCCGGTAGCGGGAGTGGATCGGCTGGGCCCCGGGCGGGACCGAGCCGTGGAAGCCGGGGCCGGTGATCAGGAAGTTGCCCGGGGGGTCACCGGTGCTGCGAGTCCCGACGTAGCGAAAGACGTTCGTGTACGGGTCGAGGAACGCAAACGAGTAGTAGCGATGGTTGGGGACCGCGGGCACGTGGAGGACCAGCGGCCCGCGGCTCAGGTCCAGATGGCCCATCGTGTAGAGGGTGTCGTTGTTGGGCTGGACGATCACCTGGTTTGCGGCGGTGTCGAGCCGCCGCGCGTTGCCGAGCTGGTTGATCGGCGCATCGGACAGCGCGTCGGGCACGGTCACGCTGGTCTGCTGACGGGCCTGGCGCAGGAACTCCATCAGCGGGATCCCGTACTCGTAGGCCCGATTGCCGATCTGCTCGGCGGCCGCTTCGGTGAGGCCAGTTTGGGCCCGGGGAGCGGCACCGAGACCGGGCTGGTCCCGGGGACCGGCAGCGAGGCCGGTTTGGGCCCGGGGGGCGGCGCCGAGACCGGGCTGATCCCGGGGGGCGGCACCGAGAGCCGGATTGCACAGCGCCGCCGCGAACGCCGCGGTCACGGCGGCGATCGCGGACAGGCCAGCCGCGCCCAGGCTCCGGCTCCGGTGCACGGGTTTTGGACGGAAGCTGTTAGAGGCGGTTCTCGATCGACAGCGGCGGGGAGTCCACCGCGGCGGCTTCGGGAGCTTCCTCGACCGGCGATTCGGTCTCGAGCCCCAGGGCCTCCTGCAGCTCACCGGACTGATACATCTCGGTCACGATGTCGCAACCGCCGACCAGCTCGCCGTTGACGAACAGCTGCGGGATCGTGGGCCAGTTGGAGATCCCCGAGAGCTCCTGGCGGATCCGCGGGTCAGGCAGGATGTCGACGGCGGCGAACTGCGTCCCCAGGGACTGCAGGATCGCCACGGTGCGAGCCGAGAAGCCGCAGGCCGGAGCCTCGGGATTGCCCTTCATGAACAGCAGCACGGGGTTCTCGGCAATGGCTTCCTGGATCGCCTCGCGCATCGGATTGGCAGCTTGATCGCTCATTCGGTGTCCTCCGTTTCCGAAGTTCGCGTTTGAATTGAGAGTGCGTGGATGCGATCGCCCAGCTCGGTGCCGAACACGTCGTAGACGAGACGGTGCTGGGCCAGTCGCGGCATGCCCCGGAACGCTGGTGCGCTGATGATCGCGTTGAAATGATGGCCGTCGCCGGTGACATCCGCCACGGCCCCGGGAATCCCGGCTTCGATGCGCGATTTCAGCTCCTCTGGAGTTGCGGACACGCTCTCTAGCGTATCGAGGTGCCGGCGCTATACTTCGTGAAGCATGATCACTCTCACCGACAACGGCGCTGCGAAGGTCAGAGAGTTCCTCTCGGCGCAGAGCGCGGTCGCCGAGACCGCCGGACTGCGGGTAGGGGTCCGCGGCGGCGGCTGCTCGGGCTTCCAGTATGCGCTGGCCTTCGACGAGCAGCGCGACGGTGACGAGGTGTTCGAGGACAAGGGCATCCGCCTGCTGGTCGACACGCCGAGCCTGCCGTACGTGCGGGGGTCGGTGATCGACTTCGTCGACGGCCTCCAAGGCGCCGGCTTCAAGGTCGAGAACCCGAACGTGATCGCGGCCTGCGGTTGCGGCTCCTCGTTCCGCGTCGCCGAAGAAGAAGAAGTCTCCGCCGTCTAGCACGGCGCGGTCTGCGCGCTCGGAGCGGATTCAGATCGGCGTGGCGTCGAGCGAACGCCACAGGAACAGGCAGGCCAGGGTCCGGTACGGACGCCATGGTTCGGCGATGCGCTCCATCTCAGAGGGCCCCGGTAGCGCCGGCAGCTCGTAGGCGGTCATGATCGCCTTGCGGATTCCGAGATCGCCAACGGCCAGGACATCCGGCCGCTGCAGGTGGAACATCAGGAACATGTGGGACGACCACTCGCCGATCCCCTTGACCGCCACCAGCTCGGCGATCACCTCGTCGTCGGAAAGGCGGCTCAGACGGTTCAACCGCAACGACCCGTCGAGCACGTGCTCGGCCAGCGAGCGCAGGTACCTCACCTTGGCGTGCGAGAGCCCGGCGGCGGCCCGCAGCTCCTCGGGATCATCGGCCAGGACCTCGTCGGGAGTCGGGGTGCGGCCGCCGAAGCGGTCGGTCAGCCGCCCGTAGATTGCGCGGGCGGCTTGGGTCGACAGCTGCTGGCCGACGATCGAACGCACCAGCGCGCCGTAGTGGTCACGGGGACGGCCGGCGCGCAAGTCTCCGACGGCGTCGCTGCCGTACTGATCGATCAGCGAGCGCATCACCGGGTCGGCGGCCCGCAGCGCGGCCACGGCGGTCTCGATCTCGGCCCGGCGTTTTGCGCTGAGGGCCACGGTTGGGCGAGCGGTCAGGCCAGGCCCGCGGGGGCGCTGAGGACGGCGCCGTCGAGCGCTCCCAGCGCCCGCTCCACCGAGCACGAGATGCAGGTGAACGTCGGCGTGTCACGGAGCGTGTAGGCGCTGGACTCCGTGGTCCGCAGTCGCTGCACGAGGTCGAGGAAGTCGGCCGGGTTGTCGGTCTCGAAGGCGACCACGAACTCCTGGTCGTCGAGACCGAACGAGTAGCTGGTGTTGAGCTCCACCGACGGGTACTCGCGGCCGATCTTGATGTGCTCCTGCATGATCCGCCAGCGCTCTTCCGGCGACAGCAGGTACCAGGCGCGCGTCTTGACGAACGGATAGACGAACAGGTACTTGCCGTGGGCGGGTCGAACTTCGAGGCGGGACTCGTCCGAGTACTCCGAAGGCTTGGTCATGGCGAGCAGCGAATACGGCACGGCGCACCACTTCATCAGCCCGCTCTGGGCGAGGACCACGTGAAATTCGTGGATCCGGTCGAGATTCTGGGCCTGGCTGAGCAGCAGCATGTCCGCGTCGCCGCGGGTACCCACGAGCGAGAAAGCACGCAGCAGGTGGCCGTCGGCGAAGTCCTCGCAGGCCGCCATGAACTCGCGCTTGTCGGTGGCCCGGCGCTCCTCGTCGAGCCGGCGCCAGGCGGGGTCGAGCTTGAGGAAGGTGTACTTGACGAAGTGACGGACGGGCATCGAGGGTGATGATAGGCAACGCAAACCCGGATTCCGCGGTGGGGTAGAAGGTACAATGACGACGATGCGGATCGCCCTGGTGTCGCCGTACTCATGGACGTATCCGGGAGGGGTGACGAGACACATCGAGGCGCTCGCAGAGCGCTTCCTCGCCGACGGCCACCACGTAAGGGTGCTGGCTCCCTACGATCCCCCGGACACCTTCGCGGCGATTCTGCACCGCGGCGCCCGCCCTCAGAGCCTGCAGGCACCCGACTACATGGTCTCACTCGGCCGTACGGTCGGATTCAAGGCCAACGGCGCCGTCTCCAACGTGTCGATCACGCCGCATGGCGTGGCCACGCTGCACGACGAGCTGCGGACCGGCAGCTACGACGTTGTCCACATCCACGAGCCGGTGGTGCCGCTCGCCGGGTGGGTGGCCACCGATTGGACGCGGCTGCCGTTGGTAGGGACCTTCCACTCCTATTCGGAGAGCCGCGTGTCCAACGGGCTGGCCAACCTGATGGGCGCGCGGCGGATGCTCAACCGGCTGCACGTGCGGATCGCGGTCTCGGAGGCCGCGGCCTGGACCGGACGGAGGTTCTTCGGCGGCCATTACCGGGTGATCCCCAACGGCGTCGAGGTCGACCCGGCGGTGCTCGCCGCCGCGGGAAGCCGAGCCTCCTCGGATTGCCTGCGGATCGTGTTCGTGGGGCAGTCGGTCGAGCGCAAGGGCCTGCCGCTGCTGCTGCGCTCCTTCGAGGCGCTGCGCGAGCACATTCCCACCGAGCTGACGGTGATCGGGCCCACCCCTGAGGAGCTGGCCCCGCTGATGCTCGACGACAGCGACGTCCGCGTGCTCGGCAAGGTCGACGACCAGCGCAAGCGAAAGGAGCTTCAGAACGCCGACGTGCTGTGCGCGCCTTCGCTACGCGGCGAGAGCTTCGGCATGGTCCTGACCGAGGCCTTTGCGGCGGGCACCCCGGTGATCGCGTCCAACATCGCCGGCTACCGCGACGTGGTCCGCGACGGCATCGACGGCGTGCTGGTGCCGCCCGCCGATCCCCAGGCGCTGGCCGAGGCGCTCCGAGACCTGTGGGAGGAGCCGGCGCGGCGGGCCGAGATGGCCCGCGCCGCCGCGCGCGACGTGGAGCGCTACGCCTGGCCGCGGGTCGCCGGCGAGGTGCTCGAGGCCTACGAGGACGCGGTGGCCACCCCTCAGGCGGTCGGTTTCCCGCAGAAGACGGCGGTCAGCGTCGGCGCGCGCAGCGCAGACTTGCAGCCGGTGGTCCGGCCCCGGCGGCTCCCCAGCCTGGAGCCCCCGCTGACCCACAAGCACGGCCGGCTGGTGACCCTCGCCCGCCGGGCCGCGCTGGCGGCGGTTTCGCTCGGCGCCATCGCGCTGGCGGTGCTGGCCCTGCAAAAGATCGGGCTGAGCAACATCGCCTCGGCGCTGCTGGCCTCCAGCCCGTCGTTCGTGCTGCTCGGCCTGGCGATCATGTGCGGCGCGATGGTCATGCGGGCCTTCTCCTGGGACGCCATCCTGCGGGCGGCGATGCCGCGCGGGCGAATCAGGCTGGCCGATGCGATGCAGGGCACGTTCATCGGAGTGCTGATGTCCTCGACGCTTCCGGCCCGGCTGGGCGAGCCCTCGCGCGCGCTGGTGGTGGCGCGAAGAACCGGACGGCCGCGGGAGAACCTCCCCATCGTGCTCGGCACGCTGGTCTCACAGACGCTGCTGAACATCGTCGCCCTGGCGGTGCTCGGCGCGGTGATGTTCTCCTCGGTCGACATCTTCAGCGGACACCAGGAGGCGCTGCTGCTGACCGCGATCGTCCCGCTGTCACTGCTGGTGATCGTGCTGCTGGCCCCGGTGGTGCTGAGACACGGATCGGTCAAATCACGATTTGGGAAGCTGCACAATGCGGTCGCGCAAGTGCGCGGGGCGATGACCCGGGTCCGCGCCGGGCTGGCCGTCTTCCGGACCCCGCGGTTGGGCGCGATCGCCGCGCTGGCCCAGTTCGCCGCCTGGGCGCTGCAGTGGCTGTCGTGCTACGTGCTGCTGGTGGCGCTGGGACTCAACCACCAGGCCGGGCTGGACGCCGCGGCGGCGGTTCTGTTCGCGGTCAACATCACCGCAGTGCTGCCGGCCACTCCGGCGAACCTGGGCGTGTTCCAGGCGGCCTGCGTAGCCGTCCTGCACACCGGCTGGCATGTCGGCTTCGGCACCGGCGTGGCCTACGGCGTGATCCTCCAGGCTGTGGAGGTCTCGACCGCGATCCTGATGGGAACGCCGGCGCTGCTCAAGGAGGGCATGTCGTGGCGTGAGGTGCGGCTGCGGGCGATGCAGGCGGCGCCGGTCCAGCTGCCGGCCCGGCCGCGACGCCCCGGCGGCCGACACCCCGGCGCGGTCGACGTGCATAGCTAGAGGCGTCGGGCACACAGAGGTTGCCGGCGGGCCGAGGTTCCGGTAGGTTTACGGAGCCTCTGAAATCAGGCGGATCAAGGGAGATCACCGCTATACCAAGCCGGGGCGTTTCGGGACCGAGGGCTTCTGCCCGGGGGAGACCAGCATTGCGGGGCCGGCTGCGCCGGCGCGCCGGCGTGGTTTTGCCCCGGCGGCGCCTAAGCAAGTTGGCCGCGGTGCTGGCCGGGACCGCAATCGCCGCGTGCCTGATGGCCACCACCTCCGTGGCCGGCGTGCTGAGCCCGCCGGTGGCGGCGGGGTCGGTGGGCTCTTCGGCGATGGCGGCGGGGTCGGTGGGCTCTTCGCCGCTGCTGAACACTGCCGCGGCCACCTCCGCCGGCGGTTCGGAAGCTGCCGGCGCCAGGCCGTCGCTGCCGCCGGGCCCAGCGCTCGCACCTACCGCGTGGCAGCAGCGCCAACCGCTGACGTTCAGCGTGCTACTGCGGCGCAGCGACCAGGCCGGTTTCGAGTCCTATCTGCACTCGGTCTACGACGGGTCCTCGGCTCTCTATCACCACTTTCTCTCACAGAGGCAGCTGTCGGACCGGTTCGGGCCGAGCCAGCAGGCCTATGACCAGGTGCGCGACTGGTTGATGGGTCGAGGCCTCAGGCTGGTCCAAGGCTCGGCCAACCGGCTGACCCTCACCGCCCGGGGATCGCGGTCACAGGTGGCGCGAGCGCTGGGCACGCCGATCGCCACCTACCGGGTCCACCGGCGCGACGTCTATGCCAACACGAAGTCGCCATCGCTGCCGCCCGCGATCGCTGGTGACGTCCAGGAGGTGACTGGGCTCTCGGACCTCGCGACCCGGTCGAGCCCGTTCGCCAGCAACGATTCAACCCAGTCGCGAGGCCGGCCCGGGGCCGAGACGGTCAGCTGCAAGAACGGGGACTGCACGATCAAGTACTGCCCGCGGAGCGGGCCATGCATCACGCTGCTTGAGCGCAACCTGGCCGACTGCGCGCAGGTGGTGCAGAACGCGATCGCGTTCATCATCGCCACCAAGAACGCGTGGTTCAGCCTCGCACTGATCATGCTCAACGCGGTGGTCTGCAGCCTGTGGGGCGATCAGGTCAACTTCAGCTACACGATCAACTTCAGCCGCGCGCTGGGGAAACGAGGGTCGCCCAACGCCGCCCAGGCCCCGGCGCCGGCGCAAAAGATCGGGCTGTTGGAGTTTGACTCCTATCACCAATCCGACGTCTCGAACTGGCTGTCGGCGCTGGGCCTCGACGTCCCGGCGGTGCTGGGGCGACTGAGCGAGGTGCCGATCAACGGCGGCGTGCCGTCACCCGGAGCCGGGGAGGGCGAGGTGCTGCTGGACATCGACACCACGTTGCTCGACAGCGCCTCCTCGCAGGCAAAGGTCGCCGTCTACGAGGCTGCGCCGTCGACCACCTTCGTCCAGGCCTTCAACGCGATGATCAATGACGGGGACACGGTGATCTCAAACTCCTGGGCCCAGTGCGAGGACCAGACGTCGCAGGCCGATGCGCAGGCCATCGACTCGGTGCTGGCCCAAGCCGCGGCCAGCGGGGTCAGCGTGCTCAACGGCTCGGGAGACAGCGGCTCCACGTGTCTGGACGGCAGCCCGAACACCGTCGGGGTGCCGGCCGACTCGCCCAACGCGACTGCCGTGGGCGGCAGCACGCTGATCCCCGGCGACGGTGGGACCTACGGCCACGAGGAGTGGTGGAACGGCAGTCAGGACAACCCCGTCACCGGTCAGGGAGGGTTCGGGGTGTCCAAGTACTTCCCGACGCCGGCATTTCAGTCAGGGCTGACGAGCGCCTCGGGACGTTCGGTGCCAGACGTGGTCGCGGTGGCCAACCCGGCCGAAGGCCCTCAGATCTGTCAGGCCGACGCTGGTGGCTGTCCCAACGACCTGACTTACGGCGGGACCAGCATCGCCGCGCCCGAGTGGGCTTCCACCGTCGCCAACCTGAACTTCAAATTGGGCCGCAACCTCGGCAATCTCAATGCTGCGCTGTACCCGCTCGCGGGGACCCCGGCCTTCCACGGCGCCGCCGAGCTAAACAGCGACTTCGGGCACGTCGGCTTGGGCGACGACGACTACGCCCAGCTCCTGCGGGCGCTGGCCGGGTACACACCTCAGGCGGTGAGCGGCGCCAAGTCCACCGCGACGGCCTACGGATCGCAGGCCCACTCGCAGAGCGCCGATGTGCCCGCCGATGGGACCACCCAAGGCATCGTCAGGGTCGACCTCAGGGACGCCAACGGTTTCCCCGTTTCGGGCAAGAGCGTGTCGCTGACCGCCAGCTCGCCCAACGCCACCGTCTCGGCGCCCAGCGGGACGTCGGATCCCGACAGCGGCAGCGTGGTGTTCACGGTCACCGACACGTCGAGCGAGACAGTCGCGTTCACAGCAAAGGACACCAGCGATCAGGTCACGGTTTCCACCCAGCCGACGCTGACTTTCATCCCTCCGGTGGCCACTGGGGGACAGATCCAGTCCGACCTGTCTTCGGTTCCCAACAACGGGACCAGCAAGGCGACGATCACGGTCTACCTCCAGAACGGGCAGGGTCGTCCCTCAGCGGGCAAGACCGTGTCGCTGGCTCAGGGTGGGGGCAATGCGGTGATCACCCCCGCCGGCTCATCGGCACCGAGCAGCACGACAACTACCGACAGCTCGGGCTTTGCCACGTTCCAGGCCACCGACACAAACGAGGAATCGATCGACTTCACCGCCGCCGACGTGACCGACTCCAGCCTGCCGGTGCCGGGAAGTGCACCGGTCAACTTCGCACCGTCGACGGCAACCTGCGGCACCACGCTGCCGACGCCGGCGGCCGGGTTCTCGGTCTCGGCCTTCGCCACCGGGTTTGCCTACAACACGGTCAAGGTTGTGTATCCCGGCAACTTCACCGCAGGCGCATGCACCGAGTTCGAGTCTGCGCCGGCGATCGATCCGGCCGGCAACGCCTACATCCCCGACGCGGCCGACGGGACGATTCACGTTCTCGGCCCGGCCGGCGGCAAGCCGACCGCGGCCAACCAGCTGCCGGACGCCAACTTCCCGGGTGGCTCGCTGGGTCAGGTGGTCTTCGGCAAGGACGGATCGCTGTACGCCGGGCTGGTCCAATCCGGCGGCAGCGTCAACAACCCGGAGATCGTCAAGCTCGACCCGTCCACGGGTGCGGTCCTCAAGGTGGTGGCCAATTCGGCGGCCGGCCTGCCGGATTGTCCGTTCATCCTCGCGATCGACCCCCTCAGCGGAGACCTGTTCACCGACGACGAGTGCAGTGGCTTTGCGGCCAGCAACCAGATCAGCCGGATCCACGATCCCAGCGCGGCCAACCCCACCGTGTCCAACTACCTGACCACCGGGGGCTGCAACCTGGGCCTGGCGTTCGCGCCCAACGGCACGTTGTACCTGGCCAACTGCAACGGCGAGGTCGACTCGATCGGCGGCACGGACACCAGCAGCCCCTCGGTCACCAAGCTGGCGAGCATTACCGGGCCGCCGGCCTCGGTGGCGGTAACCGGCGTGGACCACACGGGCAAGGCGACGCGGCTCGAGGTGTTCGGCTTCGACGGCTCGGTCAGCGCCGTTGACCTGATGCAGCACCCCGCGGTGGTCACCAACGCCGCCACCGGAAGCTCACTGTTCTACATCTCGGCTGTGGCTGCCGACGGGTGCGGCTACGGCGAGATCGCCGGCACCGTGGTGAAGGTGGGTCCGACGTCTTGCGGGTCAACCAGCACCCGCCCGCAGATCACGTTGACGGAGTCCGGTTCGGCCACCCCGCCGACCGGCTCCTCGGTTGGCCTCACCGCCGCGCTTCAGAACGTCTCCGGCGCCCCCGGCACCCCGATCCGGTTCGTGATCACCGGGCCCAACCAGGCCGCGCGGATGGTCAACGCCGACGGCTCCGGCCAGGCCGCGACAAGTTACACCGGCACCTTTGAGGGCATCGACACAGTCACCGCGTCGGCCGTGGTCAACGGGACCACGATCACCTCGGCGCCGATCCTCGTGCACTGGAGCCCAGGCCAGGACGTGACCTTCCTCAATCTGAGCCCGTCGCAGCAGGGCGGCCCGATCGGTCAGCCGGCCACCCTCACGGCCAACCTCCAGGACGCCACCCTCGGTGGGCCGCTGGGTGCAGCCGGCGTCACCCTCACGTTGAATGGCCAGAGCTGCACGGCGACCACCGATGGCGCGGGCAACGCCTCGTGCTCGGTCACGCCGACCGGTGCGGTCGGCCTCGAACCGCTCGCGGCCACTTACGCCGGAGACGCGACGCACACTGCGGCAACGGCGACCAACGTGTTCGAGCTGGGCGCCCTCGGGCTGCCAGCGTCGTCAGGGCCGCCGCCACCGCCGCCACCGCCGCCGCCGCCGCCGCCGCCGTCACCACCATCGCCTCCGTCGGCCGGCGGCGTGCCGGTGAATACCGCGCGGCCCGTGGTCTCAGGCACGCCGACGCCCGGCAACGCGCTGACCTGCTCGGCGGGCACGTGGAGCAACTCGCCAACCGCGTTCGCGTACCAGTGGAAGCGCAACGGCAAGGCCATCGCGGGGGCGACCAGCCACAAGGACACGGTGCAGATTCCCGACGAGGCTCAGAACCTGAGCTGCCAGGTGATCGCATCCAACGCGCACGGCGCAGGGCTGCCGGCGAGCAGCGCCTCGGTGCTGGTCGCGCTGAAGAACACGACGCACTGTCCCAAGCCCACCGGCAAGCTGAGTGGCGGCTCGCTCGGACCCCTCAAGCTCGGGTTGTCCAAGCAGCGGGCGCGCCGCAAGCTCAAGCGCTTCGGCGTTACCCACAACGCGTTTGACAACTTCTGCCTGTTTGCGGGCTGGGGTATCCGCGCCGGTTATCCGTCGACCAAGCTGCTGCGGTCGCTTTCCAAGCGCGAGCGCAAGCATGTGCAGGGCGTGGTCCTGCTGCTGACGGCCAACCCGTTCTATGCGTTTGACGCCACCAAGCCTGGGGCCAAGCTGACCAGGTCGCTCTCGCGCCGGCTCCGCCTCGGCAAGGTCTTCCATATCGGCCGCAACAACTGGTACATCGCCCCGGGCAAGCGGGCCGATGGAGTGCTCAAGGTCCGCAACGGCGTGGTCCAGGAGGTCGGCGTCGCCGACAAGCGCCTCCTGTCAGGGCGCAAGGCCCAGCAGCGATTCCTGAACAGCTTCTCGGGTACCTGACGCGGATGGTCCGGCTTGGGGTGGGCTGTGACGCGGATGGTCCGGCTCGGGGTGGGCTGGCGTACCGACCTAGGCGCCGGCCATCACCGGCTCGCCGGCTCCGGAGTCGGCAGGATCCTCGTCGCTGAGCGGAGCCAGCCGGGTCGGATCCTTGTCGGTCCCGGCGACCAGCTCGTCCGACGCCTGCCGGGAGTTGCGGGGCAGCGTGCCTGAGCGCATGCCGAAGTAGACGGCCTGGGGATGGTGTGCGACGATGGCCAGCGTGGACTGCTCAGGCTCGACCGCGTAGCCGCCGGACAGCCGCAGGCCGATCGACGGCGCGTCGAGCAGCCGGAAGACCTTGGTCAGCTCTGACTGCTCGGGGCAGGAGGGATAGCCCCACGAGTACCGGCGGCCCTGGGCGGGCTCGATTCCGAGCTCGTCGCGGACCCGGGAGTGCAGCCACTCGGCCATCCCCTCGGCGGTCTGGACGCCGAGGCCGTGGACGAACAGCTGCTCCGCGAACTCGCCGTCCGCCTCTAGCGATGCCATCAGCTCGGTGACCCGCTCGCCGGCGGTGACCGCCTGCAGCGCCACGACGTCGAACCCACCGGAGCCGAGCGGACGGTAGAAGTCAGCCAGGCAGATGCGGTCGTGGCGGGGCTGACGCGGGAACACCAGGCGCTCGAGCTCGCGGGGGTGGGCCGGATCGAATTCCTCGGGATCCCACACGATCAGCTCGTTGCCGTCGGAGTTGCACGGGAAGTAGCCGAGCAGCGCCCGCGGGTGCAGGTAGTCCTGATTGCGCCACATCCGCTCCAACCGGGGCTGGAAGTCGTCACGCAGCAGCTGGGCCCAGGCCTCGCCCTTGACCCCGCGCCCGCCCCAGTGCAGCTTGAACAGGACGTGCGTGTCGAGGTGGGGGAAGACATCGTCGAGCGGGACCTCGATCTCCCGGGCGCCCCAGTACGGCGGCTCGGGGACCGGGTTGTCGGTTGCGGCGGCGCTGCGCACCGAGTCGTCGGTGACCTCGGGCCCGTCGTCGGGCTCCGCGGCCGGCTGGTCACGAAGTCGCTGCGCGGCGGTCCGGGTCTTGGCGACCAGGCCCTCTCGGCCCTCGGCATCGACGATCTGGTCCATCTTGGCGAGGCCTTCGAACGCGTCCTTGCAGTAGAAGACGCCGGGCTCGTAGACCTCGTCTGACTCGGTGCCCTTGGGGTACAGGATCCGCAGGCCGAAGTTGCGGTTGATCGCCGCGCCGCCGATCAGCACCGGGAAGGGCAGGCTGCGCTCGTGGAGCTCCTGGACACAGGCCGGCATCTGCTTGGAGGTCGAGACCAGCAGCGCGGAGAGGCCGATCGCCGTGGCGTTGTGCTCGACGGCGGCGTCGAGGATGTTGGAGATCGGGACCTGCTTGCCGAGGTCCACGACGGTGTAGCCGTTGTTGGTGAGGATCGTGTTGACCAGCGACTTGCCGATGTCGTGGACGTCGCCGAACACGGTGGCGATCACCACAGTCCCCTTGGTGTAGCCCTCGAGCTTGTCCAGATAGCGCTCCAGCCGGGCCACGGCGCGCTTCATCACCTCGGCCGACTGCAGCACGAAGGGGAGGATCAGCTCGCCGGCGCCGAACTTGTCGCCGACCTCCTTCATCGCCGGCAGCAGGACGCCGTTGAGGGTCGGCACGGCGCCGATCTTCTCGACGCTGGCGTCGATCCAGTCCTCCACGCCCTCCTTCTTGCGGCGCAGGATGTGGAAGTGCAGCGCCTCCTCGGGCTCCATCCCCTCGGTGGGGTTGGCCTTCTCGGCGGCCTCCTCGGGTCCCTTTGATTCGAAGTGGGCGATGAACCGCTCCAGGGCATCGTCGCGGCGGTCAAAGACCAGATCGTCGGCGAGCTCTCGCTCGGCTTCCGGGATCTCGGAGTACGGCGTGATGTGGTTGGGGTTGACCATAGCCAGGTCGAGCCCGGCCTCGACGCAGTGGTGCAGGAAGACGCTGTTGAGCACCGAGCGGGCCGGCAGCCCGACCCCGAACGAGACGTTGCTGACCCCCAGCGACGTCTTGACCCCGGGGATCTGGGCCTTGATCTCACGGATCCCCTCGATCGTGGCCACCGCGCTGGGCCGCCACTCCGGGTCGCCGGTGGTCAGCGTGAACGTCAGGCAGTCGAAGATCAGCGCCTCGGGATCGAGCCCGTGCTCAGCGCAGCACAGCTCGGTGATCCGCTGGGCGACCTCGAGCTTGCGCTCGGCGGTCTTGGCCATCCCCACCTCGTCGATCGTCAGCGCGATCAACGCCGCGCCGTGGGCGCGGGCCAGCGGGACCACCCGGTCGAGCTTGGCGCGCCCGGCTTCCAGGTTGATCGAGTTGACGATCGCGCGGCCGGGAATCTGCTCCAGGGCGGTCTCGATCACCTCGGGCTCGGTGGAGTCGACCTGGATCGGGGCGGGCTGGGACAGGGAGATCTTCTTGACGATCTCGGCCATCTGGTCGGCCTCGTCCTGGCGCTCGGTCAGCGCCACGCACACGTCGAGCACGTGAGCGCCGCCGGTGACCTGGTCCTCGGCGACCACCATCAGCCCGTCGTAGTCGTTGGCCAGCAGCAGCTCCTTGGCCTTGCGCGAACCCTGGGAGTTGACCCGCTCGCCGATCAACGTGGGCCGGGGGTCCTGGACCAGCGGCGTGGCGGAGATCATCGAGCTCACGTGTGGGGGGCGGCGAGCCGGACGGGGAATCGGCCCCCGCCCACCCATCGTGCCCTTGACCCGCTCAGCCATGGCGCGGATGTGATCCGGCGTGGTGCCGCAGCAGCCGCCGATGATCGAGACGCCGTAGCGGTCGACAAATTCGCCCAGCACATCGGCGAGCGGCTCGGGCTGCTCGGGGAAGATCGTCTCACCGTTGGGCCCCTGCAGCGGCAGGCCGGCGTTGGGGATGCAGTGGACCGGGACCGGGCTCCACTCTCCAAGGAAGCGAATCGCGTCTCGCATGTCCTCCGGCCCGGTCGAGCAGTTGAGCCCGATCGCGTCGACGTCGAGCGCCTCGAGCGTGGCCAGGACCGCGCTGATGTCGGTTCCCAGCAGCATCTTGCCGCCCTGGGGAAGCAGCGAAACGCTGCACTGGATCGGCACCGCGCGGTTGCCCTCAGCAGCGGCGCGGCGGACGCCGAACACCGCGGCCTTGAGCTCCAGGATGTCCTGCGCGGTCTCGATGATGACCAGGTCGACACCGCCCTGAAGCAGCCCGGTCGCCTGCTCGGCGAACACCTCGACCAGCTCAGGGAAGCTGATCGCACCCAGCGTGGGATCGTCGCTGGCGGGGAGAAAGCCGGTGGGGCCGATCGCGCCGGCGACGAACCGGTGCTCGCCGGCCGCGCGGCGGGCGATCTCGGCGGCCTTGCGATTGATCTCGTGCGTGTGGTCGTCCAGACCCCACTCCGCGAGCTTCAGCCGCGACGCCTGGAAGGTGTCGGTCTCGAGCACATCGGCGCCGGCGTCGAGCATCGAGCTGTGGACGCCTTCGATTACGTCGGGCCGGTTGAGGACCAGGACCTCGTGGCAGCGGCCGGGCAGCCCGTAGTCGCGCTCCAGGCTCAGATCAAACTGCTCCAGGGTGGCGCCCATCCCACCGTCGTAGAGGATCGTGCGCTCGCGCGACGCGGCAATGAAATCCCGCATGGGTGGAGATCGTACTAAACCTTGACACGGTTGTGGCAAGGTTTGTCTGGGCGGGGGCACCAGCCGCGTGCTCTAAGCTCCCCGGCACAGATCGAGCTTGGAGCAGGGGTGAACTTGGGGAAGCGCCCGCTGGGCCTGGACCGGATGGGCCCGCGCATTATCACGAGGAGCAAGCCAACTACGGCCACGCGGCTGCGAACGATCGCCGCCGCAGCACTCGCCCTGACCGCGGCCTCGGGGGCCGGGATCGCGCTCGCCAACACTCACTCGGCCACCGTCAACGCGACGCCCGCCGGCCTGTCAACCGAGCTGCGGGGCCTGGTCCGGATGCGCGGCGGGCCCCCAGGGGCGATCGTGATCGTCCAGCGAGGCCGGCGCACCGCTGTTTTTCCCGCGGGCGTGCGCAAGCTGGGGTCCGGCCAGGCGGTCGGGCCCGGCGATTATATGCGGCTGGCCAGCGTGTCGAAGGCTTTCAGCGGCGCGGTGGCGCTGGCGCTGGTGGACCATCACGTGATGTCGCTCGACGACACCATCGCCCAGTGGCTTCCCGACCAGCCCGCCGCGTGGGGCAAGGTGACACTGGGCCAGGCGCTGCATCACACCAGCGGCCTGCCCGACTTCTCGAGCAACAAGCCGTACGGGGAGTATGTGGGCACCCACCTGCACGCCAGGCCGTCGCCCAGATTCCTGCTGCGGTTCGTCGCCAAGGACAAGCTCGGCTTCCGGCCCGGCTCGAAATTTCGCTACTCCAACACCGACAACATCATCGTTGCGCTGATGGCCGAGGCAGCCACCCATCGCACTTACAACCAGCTGCTGGCGAAGTACGTCTACTCGCCCCTGCGGCTGCGCCAGACCTCGCTGCCCGCCGGTGCCGGGATTCCGTCGCCGGTCATGCGTGGCTACGACCTTGTTCCCGGCCGGCCGCCCGAGGATGACACCTCGGTGTTCAGCGCCGCTTACACCTGGGCCTCCGGCGGGATCGTGTCCACCCCGCGGGAGCTGAACCGCTTCGCGCGGGGGTACGTGGGCGCCCGGCTGTTCAGCCGTCAGGCCCAGTCGGCCCAGTTCAGATTCGTCTCCGGCCAGTCCGATCCGGTGGGACCGGGCACCAACGCGGCCGGGCTGGCGATCTTCCGGTACCGGACCCGGTGCGGGACCGTCTACGGCCACACGGGCAACACACTTGGCTACACCCAGTTCTTCGGCGCCAGCCGTGACGGGTCTCGCTCGGTCACGGCGTCGTTCTCCGCCCAGATCACGCAGGTCTCCAAGGGCGCAAAGGCAGCCGCCTTCAGGCGCCTGCGTTCGATCGAGGTCGACGCGATCTGCGTGGCGCTGGGCTAGTCGCGATCCCTACCGGGCGGTCCAGCCCTGATCCATCGTCACCGGCGCGCCGGTGAACGCCCGCCCGCCCGGACCGGCCAGGAACGCGACCACGTCGGCGACCTCGGACGGCTCGATCAACCGCTTGACGGCGTGGGGGGCGAGGATCACCTCGTCGAGCACCTCGTCCTCGGAGATCCCGTGTGCGCGGGCCTGGTCGGCGATCTGCTTCTCGACCAGCGGGGTGCGCACGTAGCCGGGACACACCGCGGTCGCCGTGATGCCTTGCTGGGCTCCCTCCAGGGCCAGCGTCTTGACTAGGCCGAGCACGCCGTGCTTGGCCGACACGTAGGCGGCCTTGTAGGGAGATGCCACCAGGCCGTGCACGGAGGCGATCGCCACGAACGTTCCGGCGTCGGACTCCGTCAGCGCCGGCCAGCTCTCGCGCGCCAGCAGGAATGGGCTGGTGAGCATCAGCGAGATGATCGTCTCCCAGCGCTCGAGCGGGAACTCGTGGATCGGAGCGACGTGCTGGACGCCGGCGTTGGCGACCACCAGGTCGAGCCGGCCGAAGCGCTCGCGCGCCGCCTGCACGGCGGCGGAGTTGGCCTCCGGCTCGGTCAAATCGGCCTCCCAGAGCGTCCCGGGGCCGTCGGGGTCGGGCTTCAGATCGACGGCCAGGACCTCCCAGCCGTCGCGCTCCAGGCGCTGCGCGACGGCGCGGCCGATGCCGCTGGCCGAGCCGGTCACCAGGGCGGCAGGTCGAGAGCGATTGGCCATCGGAGGGGGAATATAGAGCCGGCGGTCGCCGCTGCGGCGGGTCGGCAAGTTGGGCAGCAACCGTGGGTCGGGGCCCATCGGCCGGTGTTGGCGGGCCCCTGCAGGCGCGCATGGCATGCGTAGGCGCCAACAGATGGGGGTAATGGATCGATATGCGGGGCGTCGTGAACAACCTCTGCGAGATTTATCCTGCCCAACCCGGTTCGGTGCGGATGGCGCGTCACCGGCTGACCGATTTCGCCGCGGCGGCCGGCGCCACCGAGCAACAGCTTGAAGCGGTCCGGCTGGCCAGCTCGGAGGCACTGACCAACGCGGCCGTGCACGCCTATCGCGGGCACGAGGGAAGCATCCAAGTGACCGCGGCCCTGGTCTCGAATGAGCTGTGGGTGCTGATCGCCGATGACGGTTGCGGACTCGAGCCCCACACCGACCGGCCCGGACTAGGGCTGGGCCTGGGGCTGATCGCCCAGCTCACCGATCATCTGGCGATCGCGCCGCGGGCCAGTGGCGGCACGGAGGTGCGGATGCGGTTCAACCTGGTCGGGACCGACCGGGCGGGAGCCAATCAGATCCGCCGGCAGCGCGAGCATCGCCCCAGCGCGCGGATCGGCAACTCGGCGTAGCCGCCTACGTGCGCGGGTCGCAGGACTCGGCGTGCGCTCCGGCATCGTCGCGCTTCTCGACGATCACATAGTCGCCCCTGTCCTCGATCACGGTCTCCACGTTGGGGACCTCGTGGCCGCTGATCATCACGAACCGGCGGGGGTCCGACCGCACATGCTCGTATTCGGCAAGGGTCAGGTTGAGCAATAGGTTGCAACCGAGCCGAGCGCACTCGCAGCGGAAGCCGACCTGCGAATCGGCTTCGCCGGGCCACTGTCCTCGCTCGATGCTCTCATTGACATCGCGGAAAATCACCTCGTTGGCGGCGAGGCGGCGTTGGAGCTCCTCATCCACGGTCAGGCACCACAGCGTGTTCTCGCTCAGCGGCATCGTATAGCGCCTGGATGGTGCGCGCCTGACCAATCGCGTCGCGCCGGCCCAGCAGGGGTTCGGCCCGTCCCCGGATTGCGGCTGAGAAGTTGTCGGCCTCGAGCCGATATGGGTTCGGCCGTTCGAGCTCGATCCGCTCGCTGTCGCCGCCGCGCCGGATCTCGATCACCGGATCCAGGCCATGCCAGGGGTCGTCGAGGAACAGCGATCCCTGGTCACCGACGATCTCGAGCTCGTCGCGGCCGTCGAGGACCAGGCCGGCGTCGAAGTGCGACAGCACCCCACCCGCGAACCGCATCGTGCCCGTGAACACGACGTCGACGCCGTCGCCGCCGAGGACCTGCTGGCCGGTCACCAGCTCGGGCTCACCGGCCAGAAAGCGCGACGCGTTGACGCAGTAGCACCCCACATCCATCAGGGCGCCGCCGGCAAGCGCCAGCTCCAGCCTGACGTTCGGCGCCGTCGATACGGCAAAGCTGAACGCACCTCTGATCACGCGCAGCGTCCCGATCGCTCCCGACTCCACCAGCTCGGCGGTGTGCTGTATCTGCGGATGGTGGCGGTACATGAACGCCTCCATCAGCAGCCGGTCGTGGGCAGCGGCGACGTCGAACGCCCGGGCCACGTCGGCGGGCCGCCGGCCCAGCGGCTTCTCACATAGAACGTGCTTGCCGGCCCGCAGCGCGCGCTCGCTCCACTCCAGGTGGAGCGAGTTGGGCAGGGAGATGTAGACGGCCTCGAGCTCGGGATCGTCGAGTAGCTCCTCGTAGCTGCCGTAGGCGCGCTCGATTCCATGCTGCTCGGCGTACCGGCCCGCCCGGGCCCGGTCGCGGCTGGCCACCGCCGCCACCTCGACGACCTCCGAGCCGGCCACCCCAGCGAGGAACTTCTCATTGATCCGTGCGGTGGACAGGATCCCCCACTGCACCGTCATGTTGTCTGCCTCGAGGGCGTAGGCGTCAGGAAACGCGGTCGACCGGCTCGCTGGCCGGCTTCGCGGTCTCTGCGCTCACGACGCGTTCGGGCTCGTCGTGGTGCTCCCCGTTGATTGCACCTTTGAAGTCGTGCATCGTGCGGCCGACGGCGCGGCCCACTTCCGGCAGGCGCTTCGGTCCGAGCACGATCAACGCGACGACCAGAATCAGGAGAAGATGCGTTGGCTGGAGAATGTCACCGATCACCCTGAGGAGACTACACCGTGCCTGAGAGCGTGACCGCGTTTGGACCGGGACGCGTGAATCTGATCGGTGAGCACACCGACTACAACGACGGTCTCGCGCTCCCGTTTGCGATCAGCGACGGGGTCACGGTCCGAGCTACGCCGCGGGACGACCAGCGGCTCCGGGTAATCGCCGCCGATCTGGACGCTGAGGACTCGTTCGCGGTCGACTCTGAGCCGGAGCGGATCCAGGGCTGGAGAGGGTTCGCGCGCGGGATCGCCGCCGAGCTGCGGCGACGGGGCGCGGGTCCGCCCGGCGCGCAGCTCGAGATCACCGGCACCGTTCCTCGGGGCTCAGGGCTATCCTCATCGGCGGCGCTGGAAGTGGCCCTGTGCCTGGCCATGCTGGCCCTCGGCCACGGCCACGGCCACGGCCACGGCGAGGGCGACGGCGGCGGCGCCGGCGACGGGCCGGACCGGATCGAGCTCGCCAAGCTTTGCTCGCGGGTCGAGAACGAGTGGGTCGGCGCGCGTACCGGACTGCTCGATCAAATCGCCTCGCTGTGCGGCGAGCCGGGCCGTGCGCTGCTGATCGACTTTCGCTCCCTGGAGGTGTCGCCCGTCGAGCTCGACCTCGGCGACTACTCGCTGGTCACGATCGACTCCGGTCAGCGCCACGCCAACGCCCCGCGCGAGGGCGACGACGGCGACGCCCCCGAGGACGGCTACAACCGCCGCCGAGACGAGTGCGCCCGGGCCTGCGAGCTGCTCGGGGTGCCGAGCCTGCGCGACGTGACCCCCGAGATGGCCGACCGGCTGCCCGCGCCGCTGGCGGCCCGTGCCCGTCACGTGATCAGCGAGAACGCCCGGGTGCAGGCCGCCGTGGCGGCCCTGTCGGCCGGCGACCTGGAGCAGGTCGGCGAGCTGCTGAACGCCTCACACGCCAGCTTGCGCGACGATTTCGAGGTCTCCACGCCGGCAGTCGAAGCCACCGTGGCCGGGCTGCGAGACGCCGGCGCGATCGGGGCGCGGATCGTCGGGGGAGGGTTCGGCGGCCACGTGCTCGGCCTGATGGCGCCCGGGACCCGCCGGCCGGAGCATGCGATCGAGGTTCGGCCGGGCGCTGGCGCCAGGATGATCGACTGAGAGCGGCGGGACCACGGGCCATCATTGCTCCGCTGAGGGCGGCTGGGCCGGTAACGTCAGCAATGCGCGCGAGTCGCAACGATCGATGACTGCCGTTCTTCCGCACGACGACGTCCAAGCCCCGCCGTCGCTTCTAGAGGTCTCCGAGCTGCACGTCAGCTCCGGGTCGGTACGGGCGCTGAGCGAGGTCGATCTGACGGTCGGCGCCGGCGAGCTGGTCGCCGTCGCGGGCGAGCCGGGGGCCGGCAAGACCACGCTGGTGCGCTGCATCGCCGGAGACATCGCCCCAGGCGGCGGCGAGATCCTGATCGGCGCCGCCGGCGCACCTAGCGTGTTTACGGCCGGGAGCGCTTAGCTCGATCGCGAACGCAGGGCGGGGTACAGCTCCGTGAACCGCTCGTGGCCGGCCCGGTAGACGCTCACCCACTCCGCCACCGGCTCCACGGTCGCGGTCTTGCGAACGGTGGCGGCGACTGCGCCGTCCACGTCGTCCCAGACCCCCGCGGCCACGCCTCCGAGGATGGCGGCGCCGAATGCCGCGCCCTCCTCGACCGCCACCCGCTCGAGCGAGATCTCCAGTGCCGAGGCGACGATTCGCAGCCACAAGTCGCTGCGGGCGCCACCGCCGGACACGCGTCCCACCGACGCCTCGATCCCCAGGTCGCGGATCAGCTGCAGCGAATCCCGCAGCCCGTAGGCCACGCCCTCCAGCACGGCCCGCACCAGCGCGCCACGGTCGTGACGCAGCCCCAGTCCCACGAACGCGCCGCGGGCGTCGGGATCGACGTGGGGGGTTCGCTCGCCGGCCAGGTACGGCAGGAAGGTGACGCCTTCGGTGCCGGGCTCCCAGCCCTCCGCCTCGCGCAACAGCGACTCGAAGTCGGTTCCCGGGGCCAGCGTGTCACGCGCCCAGCCGAGCGAGCCCGCGGCCGACAGCATCACGCCCATGTCGTGCCAGCTCTCCGGGCGGGCATGGCAGAACGCGTGGACCCGGCCGAGCCGGTCGGCCAGGAATTCGTCGGTGGCGGCGAACACCACTCCCGAGGTCCCTAGCACCACCGACAGCGCGCCCGGATGGGCCACCCCGACCCCCAGCGCACCCGCCGCCTGATCCCCGGCGCCCGCGGCCACCGGCACGCCAGGCGCCCCCACCCGCGCGGTGCCCGCGGCCTGCGGACTCTCGAGCACCGGGGGCAGGATCTCTGGGTCGAGCTCCAGGGCATCGAGCACCTGGTCGCTCCAGCGGCGCCCGGCGACGTCGAGCAGCAACGTTCCCGACGCATCCGAGACATCGGTGACGCGCTCGCCGCAGAGGCGCAGGCGGATGTAGTCCTTGGGGAGCAGCATGTGACTCAGGCGGCGCCAGACGTCGGGCTCGTGGCTGCGCAGCCAGAGCAGCTTGGGGGCGGTGAAACCCGGTAGGGCGCGGTTTCCGGTCAGCTGCACGAGCCGCTCGAGCCCGAGGGTGTCCTCGATCTGACGGCACTCGGCGGTGGTGCGCTGGTCGTTCCACAGGATCGCCGGCCGCAGGACTCGATCCTCGGAGTCCAGCGCCACCAGGCCGTGCATCTGTCCCGAGAGCCCGATCCCCGCCAGCGCTCCCGTCTCGCGGCAGAGCTCTGTCAGGACCGACTCGGTGGCGCGCCACCAGTCCTCGGGATCCTGCTCTGCCCAGCCCGGCCGGGGAGTGGCCAGGGGGTAGGGCGCCTCCGCGCTCGCTCGGACCGCGCCGGACTCGTCGATCGCGATCCCCTTGACCGCGGTGGTGCCGACGTCGATTCCGGCCAGAACGGCGCTCACTGCGACCCTGTCAGTGGGGCGCCCGCCTGCGGCGCGGCGCGCCGCCGGGCTCGGAGAGCCTCATTCGGGGGCTCCCAGCGCGGCGTAGACCAGCTCGTACGCGCGCACGGCGTTTTTGGACTGCTGAGCCTCGCGCAGCGCCGCGTCGTCGATCCTGGCCGCGACCGAGTCGATGAACCGCCACTGCAGGACCGAACGCCGCACCGCCCCGACCTGATCCTCGGTGTAGGGGTAGAGATCGAAGCCGAGCCGCTCCCCGCCGTCGCCGTAGCCGCTGCGGCGGAGCTCCAGCGCCAGCTCGAGGGTCTCCATGAACGCCGTCGTGCCGACCATGTTGTCGTCGTCGAAGGTTCCCCAGCCGGAGTTGGCGTGCAGGTGACCGAGCAGTCCCTCCGAGGCGAGCAGGGCCGCGTACTCGGGCAGGTGCTCTCCGTTCATCAGCAGGTGCTGCCAGTCCATGTTGACTGCGACGTTGGCGATTCCCTCGGCGCGGAGCTTGTGCACCACGTGCAGGCACATGCCGATGTTGCGCATCAGGATCTTCATCGCCGGCTCGGAGTTCTTGTGCTCGAGCAGGAGCTTGATGTGGTGATTGGCGCACTCCTGCGCGGCTTCCCCCAGCCCCTCGATCAACCACCGCCAGGAGTCGGCGTAAGGGGTCTGAAACGGGTAGTTGTAGCCCTCGCCGCCGGGCCAGACGATCAGGTGGGCGCCGAGCGAGCCGGCGAACGACGCCGCGTCGACCAGGATCTGGCGAGCCTCGCGCCGCAGCCCGGGGTCCGGGTTCACCAGCCCGCCGCGACCGAACCGCGGGTCGAGGTGCAGGCCGCCGGCGATGCAGTAGATGTCGTGCTCGCCGAGGGCCGCCCGGACCGCCGCCAGGTTGTCGGGCGATAGCTCCTGGGGGTAGTGGAACTCGTACCCGTCGACCAGCTCGCCCAGTCCCTGGACGGCGCGGTGGACCTTGTCGGCAACCGGCTCGTGCTCGTAGCTGTGCTCGGGCTGATAGCCGACGGGAACGAAGCGGGTGACCATCGGCCCGAACGCCCAGATACCGATGCTGGTCTTCAACATCGGGCAAACGTTAGCGCTAACATGGCTTCAGAGCCTGAGAGGAGAGGGGCGGATGGACGTCGACGACGAGCGCATCGAGCCCGTCCAGCTGCGACGACCGGCGGTGATGTCCGATGTCGGCAGGCTCGCCGGGGTCTCGCACCAGACCGTCTCGCGGGTCATCAACGGCAGTCCCAAGGTGCGCCCGGAGACCCGTCAGCGGGTGATCGCGGCGATGCGGGAGCTGGGCTACCGACCGAACTCCGTCGCCCGCGCGCTGGCCACCGGACGGACCAACACGCTCGGCGTGGTCGGCTTTGACACCACCCTCTACGGTCCCGCCTCGACGCTGTTCGGGATCGAGCGCGCGGCCCACGAGGCCGGCTACTTCATGATCGTGGCGAGCCTGAAGGCCCTGAACAGATCATCGGTGGCCTACGCGGTCGAGCGCTTGCGGGTGCAGGGCGTCGACGGCATCCTGGTGATCGCCCCCCACCTCGAGGCGGCCGAGGCGCTCGGATACGCGCCGATCGACATCCCCCTGGTGGCGGTGGAGGCGGGCCCGGTGGAGCTGGTCCCCGTGGTCGCCGTTAATCAGTTCGCCGGCGCCGCCAGCGCCACGCGACACCTGCTCGAGCTCGGCCACCAGTCCGTCTGGCACATCTCGGGACCCTCGGACTGGCTGGAGTCGCGCGAGCGGGTCGAGGGCTGGCGCGAGACGCTCGAGGCCGCGGGCATCGAGCCGCCGCCGCTGCTGGCCGGCGACTGGAGTGCCCGGGCCGGCTACGAGCACGGACGGCGGCTGAGCCGGAATCCTTCGGTCACCGCGATCTTCGCCGCAAACGACCAGATGGCGCTGGGGGTGCTGCGGGCGATGCACGAGGCCGGCCGCGAAATCCCCACCGAGGTCAGCCTGGTGGGGTTCGACGACGTTCCCGAGGCGCCGTACTTCACCCCGCCGCTGACCACCGTGCGCCAGGATTTCATCGAGGTCGGCAGCCGGGCGCTGCGCCTGCTCATCGAAACCATCGACGCGGGGGGCCAGCTGGCGTCGGGATCGCTCGTGGAGCCGGAGCTGATCGTGCGCGCGAGTACTGAAGTGGTGCGATCCCACGTTGACAGCAAGGAAGTGTGATCGCTAACATCGCGCCCGCGACGTTTCCGAGTGGAGAGGAGACAAGGTCCGGTTCGCGGCCCGCGGCGGCGCTTCGGACGGGGTGAATGAGCACGTCGGCCGAATCCCGAAAGGGACGCGTCATGCAACGCGGAGGATCATCGGCGAGTGAGCCGAAACCAGATTGGTCCTCGGTTAATTTGAATGGACACCCCTGTGTTCGTCTGAAAGCGTTCGAGTGGGCCAGGGAATCCGATATGAGGAGAGCCAAGCATGTCCGATGAAGATGTCGTCCACGAGGTCGTAGAGCGGCTGGAATGGGACGAGCGCAAGCAGGAAGAAACCCCAATCTCGAAATGGCGCCAGGTCACCCGGCGTAGCGCCCTGACCGGCGGGGCCGCCGGAATTGCCGCGTTGGCGCTGGAAGCCTGTGGCGGCAGCTCGAGCTCGAGCTCAACCGCAACCGCCGCCAGCGGGGGCGGCAGCGCTGCCTCCGGGATCTTCGGATCTGGGCAGCACTACAAGTTCACGTTCGTCAACCACGTCACGACGAACCCGTTCTTCACCCCGACGCAGAACGGCGCCGCCGACGCCTGCAAGCTGCTCGGGTGCTCGTATCAGTGGACCGGCTCGGCAAACAGCAACGTCGGCGAGATGGTCAGCGCGTTCAACAGCGCGGTGAGCGCCGGCGTCAACGGCATCGCGATCTCGCTGGTCTCCCTGACCGCGTTCAACTCGCCGGTCTCCAAGGCGCTGACGTCCAAGATCCCGGTCCTCGCGTACAACGCCGACGCCGCCGGCAACGCGCGCCTGGCCTACATCGGCCAGGACCTGTTCGTCTCCGGCCAGGAGATGGGTTCGCGCATCGCCAAGCTGGTTCCCTCCGGCGACATCGCGCTGTTCATCGCCACGCCGGGTTCGCTCAACATCCAGCCGCGGATCGACGGCGCGCAGGCGACGCTCAAGGCTCATCCGGGCATCAAGGCCCACGTGGTGGCGACCGGCGCGGGGCTGCCGCAGGAGGAGTCGACGGTCGAGTCCTACATCACGTCGCATCCCAGCTACAAGGGGTTCTTCGCCGTCGATGGCGGCAGCACCCAGTACGTCGGACAGTCGATCCAGAAGCACGGCCTGGCGGCGAAGGGGATCAAGGGCGGTGGCTATGACCTCACCCCGGTCACCCAGCAGACGCTCGCCTCGGGTGCGCTGCAGTTCACGATCGACCAGCAGCCGTACCTGCAGGGGTTCCTCCCGGTCCTGCAGCTGTACATGTACAACGTGTCGCAGACCCTGACCGGCGTCGCCGACGTCAACACGGGCCTGAAGTTCCTCGACAAGACGACAGTGGTCCCGTACAACAGCACCAAGAGCCGGTACGAGGGCACCAGTAGCGCGGCCGGAGTGACGAAGTCGTAGTGACCCGTCTGGCAGCAACCGCAGAGGGACGCCGGTAGCGATGGCTGTCACGCCGGGCAGTACGGATCCGCCCTCGGGCAGCACCGATGTGCCCCCGCCCGCCGCTCCACCGCAGGGCCCAGCGAGGAGCTGGGCCCGCCGCGGTGGAGCGCTGAGCCTGGGGCAGCGCTTCCTGACGCTGCGCGAGGGAAGCATCATCGTCGTCACGCTGATCGCGTTCATCTACTTCGCGACCAGCACCCCGCACTTCCTCAAGGGGGACAGCCTCAAGTCGCTGCTGCCGTTCTTCGCCCCGTTCGCGATCATGGCGGCGGGCGAGGTGTTCGTGATGATCAACGGGGAGATCGATCTCTCGATCGGCGCCGTCTACCTGTTCACGCCGTTCGTGTTCTACAAGCTGAACGCCAACGTGGGGCTGCCGCTCGTCCCGGCGATGATCGTGGCGCTGCTCGTGGCGATGCTGGTCGGCCTGTTCAACGGGCTGGTGGTCTCGGTGGTGGGCATCTCGTCGTTCGTCGCCACGCTCGGCACCTTATTCACCTTAGATGGCCTGACCCTGATCGTCTCCCACGCGACGCAGGTGACCACCCCCGGGACGTCGGTGGTCAAGGTGGGGACGTTCGCACAGGTCTTCGGCGGCGGCACCTACTCGGAGCTGTTCTGGGCGATCGGGGTCGTGGTCGTGCTTCAGGTCGTGCTGTCGTTCACGCGCTGGGGGATCTACACCGTCGCCGTCGGTGGCAACCGGCTGGGCGCGGCGGAGGCCGGCGTCCGTACCAAGGTGGTGCTGACTCGGAACTTCGTGATGTGCGCACTTCTCGCCGGGTTTGTGGGGATCCTCGAGGCCGTGCGCGCGGTGACCACCACGCCTGATCCCTCCGGTTCCAACGTGATTCTGTTCCAGGCGATCTCGGCGGCGGTGATCGGGGGCACGCTGTTGCAGGGCGGATCCGGCACCGTGGTCGGTGCGTTCATCGGCGCGATCTTCCTGGGGATCCTCCAGGAGGGGCTGAACATCAAGGGGGTCAGCGCCAACTACTTCTACTTCTACCTGGGTCTGGCGATTCTGATCGCGATGGCGTTCAACACGTACGTCTCGCGCGTGCGCACGGGGTCGGGCCGTGGCTGACGCTCCGACCGCGACCGAGCACATCGTCGGACCGACCACGGCCGACGACGACGTGCTGCGGGTGACGGAAATCACCAAGCGGTTCGGTCCGATCTCCGCGCTGCGCGACATCAACCTGCACCTGCGCAAAGGCGAAGTGCTTGGCCTGCTCGGCGACAACGGCGCGGGCAAGTCGACGCTGATCAAGATCCTGTCGGGGTTCCACAAACCGGACTCCGGCACGATGTGGCTGAAGGGCGAGCCTTACGCCCCCAAGAGCGTGCTCGATGCCCGCGCCCACGGGATCGACACCGTCTACCAGGACCTGGCGCTGATCGACCAGCTGTCGGTCTACCACAACCTGTTCCTGCGCCGCGAGCTCGTCAAGAAGCCGCTCCCGTTCCTCTCCAACCGGGCGATGCGCAAGGCGGCGCGCGAGGCGCTCGAGGAGACCGGGATCAACATTCCCCGCCTCGACGTGCCCGTGGCCCGGTTGTCCGGAGGGCAGCGCCAGGCGATCGCCGTGGCCCGGACGATCTCGGGCGACGCCGACGTGATCCTGCTCGACGAGCCGCTGGCGGCGATGGGGGCCAAGGAGGGGGCGCTGATCCTCGACCTGATCGCGAGGCTGAAGGCGGAGGGCAACGTCTCGATCATCATGATCCTGCACAACTACGTCCACGTTTTTCAGGCCTGCGACCGCGTGAGCCTGATCCAGGACGGCGTGATCTCCCTCGACAAGCCAACCGCCCAGACCTCGGTGGAGGAACTGACCGAGATCGTCGTCGAGGAGTACCGCCGCGCCCGGCTGGCCGCCCAGGCGGGCAACGGAGCGGCCGCGCCCGCCAGATCTGGCGGTGGAGACTCCGGTTCGTCGGGTCCCGCCGGTTCGTCTGATCCCGGTGGTCCTGGCGGTTCCTCTGATCCCGGTGGCCCCGGCGGTTCCTCTGATCCCGCTGGTCCCGCCGCTCCCTCCGGTCCGCCCGGGTCGTGACCCCGGTCCAGAGCGCGCCGAGGTGAACCCCTCCGGGCACTGCATCGGTGTCGACTTTGGCACCGAGTCCGGTCGCGTGCTGCTGATCGATGCGCGCACCGGCGAGGAGCTTGCCGTGAGCGTCGTCGCCTACCCGAGCGCGGTGATCGATCGCGAATTGCCGGGCACCGGCGAATCGCTGCCCTCGGACTGGGCGCTGCAGGATCCCGCCGACTGGATAACTGTGCTCGAGACCGGCGTCCCGGACGTGTTGGGACAGGCCAACGTTGGCGCGGACGCGGTGGCCGGCATCGGGATCGACGTCACCTCGTGCACGGTGCTCCCGGTCATTGCCGACGGGACTCCGCTGTGCACGCTCGATCGCTTCCGCGGGCGTCGCCATGCCTGGCCGAAGCTGTGGAAGCACCACGCCGCCCAGCCGGTCGCCGATCGCTTGACCGAGGTCGCCGCCCAGCGCGGCGAGAGCTTCCTGGAGCGATACGGCGGGCGCATCTCCTCGGAGTGGTACTTCCCGAAGCTGATCGAGCTGTGGCTCGAGGACCGCGAGTGCTACGACGCCGCGACCGGGTTCATCGAGGCGACCGACTGGCTGGTCTGGCACCTGACCGGGCACGAACGGCGCCAGAGCTGCACCGCCGGATACAAGGCGATGTGGTCAGCGGCCGAGGGACTCCCCTCGCCGGAGTACTTCCAAGCCGCGTACCCGGGCTTCGACGACCCCTCGGCGAAGCTCGGCGACCGCTTCGAGCCGCTCGGCACGCGCGCCGGCACGCTGCGCTCCGAGGTCGCGGAGAGGCTGGGGCTGAGCGACCGGGTGGCGGTGGCGGTGGGCAACGTGGACTCGTTCGTGTCGGTGCCCGGCGCCGGCGTCGAGCGCCCCGGGGTGTTCGTGACCGTGATCGGGACCTCGACCTGCGACATGGTCGTGGGGCACGACGAGGTGCGGCTGCCCGGGATCACCGGTGTGGTGCAAGACGGGATCCTGCCCGGCCTGTTCGGCTACGAGGCCGGCCAGGCCGCAGTCGGCGACATGCTCGCCTGGTTCGTCAACGTCCTCGGATCCGGCGGCGACGGCTACGCCGAGCTCGAACGCGGGGCTGCGCAGCTCGCCCCCGGCGAACACGGCCTGGTCGCGCTCGACTGGTTCAACGGCAACCGCTCCACGCTCGCCGACGCCGATCTCAGCGGCATGATCTTCGGGCTCACGCTGCGCAGCACACCGCCGCAGATCTACCGGGCCCTGCTCGAGTCGATCGCCTTCGGCAACCGCCGGATCATGGACAACTTCGTCGAGCACGGAATCGCTCTTACCGAGATCGTGGCCTGCGGCGGCATCGCCGAGAGGAGCCCGCTGACCATGCAGCTGATCGCCGACACCAGCGGCCGCGCGGTGAGCGTGCCGGCCTCCGGCGAGATCCCGGCGCGCGGCTCGGCACTGTTCGGCGCTGTCGCCGCCGGCGTGTTCGACGACATCGGTGCCGCGATCGCGGCGACCCGGCCGAGCACGGCCCGCCGCTACGCCCCGGATCCGGCCGCGGCGGCGATCTACGACCAGGTCTACGCGATCTACCGGCGGCTCTACGACACCCTCGGCGACTCCCAGGCCGATCTGATGCACGGTCTCAAGCGGATCCGCACCGAGCGGGGGGCCGGGTGAGCGATGCGCTGTCAGAGCAGGTCCTGAAGGCGAACCTGGCCCTGCCGGCGCACGGGCTGGTGACGCTGACCTGGGGCAACGCCAGCGGGATCGACCGCGAGCGCGGGCTGATGGCGATCAAGGCCAGCGGCGTCGCCTACGCCGAGATGGGAATCGCCGACGTCGTGCTGGTGGATGTCTCGAGCGGCGAGACCGTGCAAGGCGAGCGGCGTCCGTCCACCGACACGCCGACCCACCTCGCCCTCTACCGCCGCTACGCGACGATCGGCGGCGTGGTCCACACCCACTCCACATGGGCCACCGCCTGGGCGCAGGCCGAGCGCGAGATCCCGGTCCTCGGCACCACCCACGCCGACCTCAGCGCCGATCCGATCCCGCTCACCCGGGCGCTCACCGACGAGGAGGTGCAGGGCGACTACGAGGCGGCGACCGGCCAGCTCCTGATCGAAGCCGTCGGCGACCGCGCCGAGGAGCTCCCCTGCGCGCTGGTGCGAGGCCACGCGCCGTTCTGCTGGGGTCGCGATCCGGCCGCAGCGGTCGAGGTCGCCGTCACGCTCGAGGAGGTGGCTCGGCTGGCGCTGCTCAGCACGGTGCTCGATCCGAGCGCCGGCCCACTCCCCGCCGCGGTGCGCCGCAAGCACTTCGAGCGCAAGCACGGGCCGCGGTCGTACTACGGCCAGCCTTGAGCGACCGGCTCGCGCCGACCGTGGTCATCGCCGAGTCGGCGCTCGCCGAGCTGGCTGACTATGCCGAGCGCCAGCGCTCGATCGGGCGATCGATTCGATGCTTGACGGTGGGCCGGACCGGTGACTGTGAGCAGCTCTGCGGCTCGGGGTCTTAGATCAGGGCGGTGCGCCGGCCCAGGTCCAGTCACAATGACGGTCAGATGAGCGAGGACGGAATCCGGGCCGCGGCGCAGAAGATGCGCGGCGCCGGCGCCGACGAGGAGGCGATTCGCGCCTTCGAGAGCGCCTACCGAAGGCTCGACTCCGGCCAGGAGGCGATGCTGGCCAGCTCCGAGCTGGAGCCGGCGCGAGATGTACCGGAGCTCGAGGACCTCCCCGACGTCGACGCGGCGGACTCCCTGGAGCGCGTGGTGGTGATCAAGCTCAACGGCGGCCTGGCCACCACGATGGGCCTGCAGGAGCCCAAGTCCCTGATCGAGGCCCGCGACGGCCGCTCGTTTTTGGACATCATCATCGGGCAGGTCCTCGCCCTGCGGCGGCACCACGGGGTGCGGCTGCCGCTGGTGCTGATGAACAGCGACGCCACCCGGGAGGCGACCGACACGGCGCTCGCCGACCACCCGGAGATCCAGCACGAGGGAATCGCCCCGTACTTCATGCAGAGCATGATCCCCAAGCTGGACGCCGACGACCTGACTCCGGTGAGCTGGCCCCGGGCGCCGGCGCTGGAATGGGCTCCGCCCGGCCACGGCGACGTCTACGGAGCGCTGCGGCGCTCCGGGATGCTCGCGGCCCTACTGGACCAGGGCTTCACACACGCGATGGTCTCCAACTCCGACAACCTCGGGGCGCAGCTCGACCCACGGATCGCGGCCCACATGGAGCGGAAGGAGATCCCGTTTCTGATGGAGGTGGTGGAAGGGACCGAGGCCGATCGCAAGGGCGGTCACATCGCGCGCCGGCGCTCCGACGGGCAGCTCGTCCTGCGGGAGACCGCCCAGACCCCGCCTGAGGACGAGGAGTCCTTCCGCGACTTTCGCCATTGGCGCTACTACAACACCAACAACCTGTGGCTCGACCTGCGAGTGCTCGACGAGGCGCTCGAGCAGGCCGACGGGGTGCTCGAGCTGCCGCTGATCGTCAACCGCAAGACCGTCGACCCGCGCGACTCGGAGTCGACCCCGGTGATCCAGCTCGAGAGTGCGATGGGGGCGGCGATCGAGAGCTTTCCCGGCGCCAGCCTGCTGCTGGTGCCGAGGACCCGGTTCGTTCCGGTCAAGACCACCGACGATCTGCTGGTGCTGCGCTCCGACGTCTACGAGGTCGGCCCGGAGATGCAGGTCGAGCCCGTCCCCGAGCGCGCCGACGAGCTTCCCTACGTCGAGCTCGACAAGCGCTACTACAAGCTGCTGGACCAGTTCGAGCAGCGCTTCCCGGATGGCCCGCCGTCGCTGCGCGAGGCGCAGCGGCTGGTCGTGGTCGGCGACGTGACCTTCGGGGCCGGGGTCGCGGTGCGGGGCGCGGTGGAGATCGAGGAGGAGCGGCCCACGCGCATCGATCCGGGGTCCGTGCTGGAATCCTGATCGTGAGCGACGCGACCGCTCCTCGGGGCGAGGAGCCCGCCGCCAGGCGGGGCGAGGAGCCCGCCGCCAACCGCGCCCCGATCACGATCGTGCTGGCCGACGACCACCGGGTGGTCCGCGCCGGGCTGCGGATGCTGCTCGACGCCCAGGACGACTTCGAGGTCGTCGCCGAGGCCGGGGACGTGGAGCTCACCGAGCGCCGGGTGGCCGCCTACCGTCCCAGCGTGCTGATCCTGGACGTCAACATGCCGGGTGGCTCGAGCCTGCCGTCGATCCCCCGGATCCGCGACAGCGCTCCCGACACCCGGATCGTGGTGTTGACGATGCAGAGTGACGCCGAGCTGGCTCGCGAGGCGCTGCGGGCCGGGGCCACCGGCTACGTGCTCAAGGAAGCGGCCGAGGCAGAGCTGATCGAGGCGGTCCGGCTCGCCGCCGAGGGGCGCACCTACCTCAATCCTGAGCTCGGCGCCCGGATGGCCGCGGAGGTGCCGGGCCGCCCCGGCCCACCCGACGGGCTCTCGGCTCGCGAGGTCGAGGTGCTGCGATTGATCGTCCTCGGCCACACCAACGGGGAGATCGCCTCGCAGCTGTTCTTGAGCGTCCGGACCGTCGAGTCCCACCGGGCCCACATCCAGCAGAAGACCCAGCGCACCTCCCGCGCCCAGCTGGTCGCCTACGCGCGCGAGCACGGGCTGTTCTAACCACCTCCGCTGGTCAGGCGGCAGCGGCAGCCCCACCGCCATGCGGACGCTGACGCTTTCGTTGCAGGCGACACTTCGGTGTGGACGCCGCGAGCGTGGCGGTGGCGGCTGCCACGGCCACCTGCCGGCTTCCGTGGGCGAGCCCCAGGGGCCTGTCGGCTTCCGTGCGGGCGTGCCCGCCGGCGGCAGGCGGGCGGCAGGCGAGCGGCAGGCGGTGCAGAACTTCCATCGACGAGCGGGACGCGGCGCGGGTTGGGCGATTCTGCATCGCATCTGATGCACAACTCCGCACACCTCACCGAGCGACCGCGATCGGTGGAAGAAATGCAGGCCGGACCACCGCGCGGCCGAGCCAACCCGGAACGCCCCTGCACCCGTAACCACCACACCCCCTTCGAAAGCCAAATCGACTCCATTTCGCACGGCGCACACACGCCCAGGAGGGTCGGGGTCGACCGAGGTCTCTATGCCGCCAGGGCCGTCCGCCGGCGCCATGCGACGCTGACACTTGGGACGGGATTCGGCGCCCTTGGTGTGGGCGCCGCCAGCGCGGCGCGCCGGAGCAAACGCGACAAATCCGGGCGGCGGCGTTGGATCTGTCACCAGGTGCGACCAGGGCGGTGAGTCTGCGACAAATTCGAATCCGAGGCGCGGGTTTGTCGCGCGCGTGCCGCGAACGTGTGTGACCGGACCCCGTTCATCGGTCCACCTGGTGGTTGAGGCTGGTGTGGCCACGGTAGCTGCTGTCGCTGTTGGGCTGGGAGGGCGTTGGGTGTGATCTCCTCAGCAGGACTCTGTGGTGTCCCCGCCAAGGGTGATGCGGGCTGTGGGTCGCTGCCAGTGCGGGCCTGCTGGGAGCGCTGCTCGACCCCTCCCCAGCCGCCGTTGCTGTGGGCCGGGGCAGCGGTTAACGGAGCTGGCGACGAATGTGACGGGTGCGATCATCGCTGAGCGCGGTCAGCGCAGTCAGCGCGGGCGCCCGGCGCCAACCGAGCCCGGAATCTCGTCGCGCTTGGCGGGCCGGGAGGCGGACTTCGGCACCGGCGCATAGCGGACCGCGCCGGATCCGCCCACCGCGCCGGACCCGCCGACCGCACCGGACCCGCCGACCGCACCGGCCGTGGCCATGGCGGCCCGGACTGAGTGGGACTTCAGGCCCCAGACGATGCGGACGGGGCGGTAGCGCAGCAGCGCCCGCCAGGTGGCGGGGCCGAGTACCCCGTCCGGGGTCAGGCCGTGGTCGGCCTGGAACTGCAGGACTGCGTTCTGGGTCTGCTTCCCGAACCCGCCGTCGACGCCGAGCTTGAAGCCGGCTGAGATCAGGTGCTCCTGGGCCCACACGGCCAGGTCGCCCTGGTAGCCCTTTCTGATCGGAGCCATCAGCTTGTAGGGCTGGTACCCCGGCAGCTGGCCGGCCGGGCGCGACATCGCGGTCCAGGCCGACTGGTTGGCCTCCTGCCAGTCCCACCAGCTCAGTCCGCCCGCCCCGTACGCCCGGGAGAGCTTGCGGAAGCGGACGATCTGGTGGCCCGGAGGGCTGTTGTAGATCTGCCCGAGCGGGAAGATCGGACGCCGATAGATCAGGTTGTAGGCGTAGGTGTGGGCGAACACGGCGTCGGTGGTGGTGCCGATGTCCTTCCAGTACATCTGCGGCGCGTTGTACTGGGCGCCGCCGGGGCCGAGGAACACCGAGTAGGGGAACGCGGGGTGGTAGTCGATGTAGGGAAAGCTCGCCAGCGCCAGCGGATAGCGCGCTCCGACCAGCTGACGCAGCCGCCTGATGTAGGTCTGCGCGGCGACGTACTTGCCCTCGTACTCGCTCTCGGCGTCGATCAGCAGGCAGTCGGCCCCATCGTTGACGGCATCAGCACCGAGGTAGGCCTCGGTCACCGGGTGGTTGCCGTACACGTACTGCCACGCGCAGGCCTTTAGCCCGTTGGCGTGCAGGGTGGAGACGAGCTGTGAGTTGAACTGCGACCACAGGTCGGTGCCATCGCTGCTCTTGATCAGCACGGTGCCAACGCCGTAGCGGTGCGCCGAGGCGACGATCGAGGTCAGGTTGCCGCTGTTG
>DASXZB010000094.1:0-24790 GCA_036502145.1 Solirubrobacteraceae bacterium
GCTCCGCCGGCAGCTGTTCGAGACCGCGGCCGCCTTCGACGCCCACCACATCAAGGTCGGCAACATCCCGGGCACCCCGTGCCCGCTGGACCGGCTGACGATGGAGTTCGCGGCGCTGTGCGACGACGCCGCCGAGCACACCGACGCCAAGATCGTCTACGAGTTCATGCCCTTCGACGTCAACGTCAACGCGCTGGGCACGGCGCTGGCGCTGGTGGAGGGGGCGGCGCGACCCAACGGCGCCCTGGCGCTCGACACCTGGCACATGTCCAAGCTCGGCATCGCGCCCGAGGAGCTGCACCGCATCCAGACCGACCACCTGGGCTGGGTCGAGCTCTCGGACGGGCGCTTTGAGGACATGGAGGACCGCGTCGATGAGACCGTCAACCACCGCCGGCTGCCCGGCGAGGGCGAGTTCGACATCCCGGGCTACGTGGCGGCCTGCCGTAAAGTCGGATACGAGGGGCCGTGGGGCGTGGAAGTCCTGTCGGCCGAGCTGCGCAGCCTGCCGATGGAGCAGGAATTCGAGCGAGCATACGAGACCACCGCGGCCCAGTTCGGCGCCGCCGTGGCGTGAGAGAGGAGCGACGGTGAGCACGGGCGAGAAGCTGGCGGAGCTCGACGACGAGCGGTTGATCTGGATCTTCGAGCAGATGCTGCGGATCCGCGAGTTCGAGGAGCGGGTCAAGCGGACCTTCGAGGAGCACCCCGGGGTGATCCGGGGCCACACGCACCTGGCCGACGGCGCCGAGGCGTCGATCGTGGGGTCGCTGGCCACGCTGCGCGACGGCGATCAGCTGATGACCACCTACCGCTGTCACGGCTACCCGCTGGTGCTCGGCACCGACCCCAAGGCGATGCTGGCCGAGATCTACGGCCGGCGCGACGGGCTGTGCGGCGGCTACGGCGGATCGATGCACCTGGTCGACACCCAACGGGGCTTCATGGGCACCTCGGGGATCGTCGGGCAGGGCATCCCCCAGGCCACCGGCGTGGCCTACGCCGCCCAGATCCGCAAGCGCAACCAGGTCGTGCTGTGCTTCTTCGGCGACGGCGCCTCCAAGCAGGGGGCGTTCTCGGAGTCGCTCAACGTGGCCTCGCTGTGGAAGCTTCCGATCGTCTACGTGATGGAGAACAACTCCTACAACGTGGTCACCCGGGTGGAGCAGGAGGACGCCAACGCCGCCGCCGGCGAGCCGCTGGCGGTCAAGGCCAAGGCGTTCTCGATGCCGGGCGTGACGGTCGACGGCGGCGATCCGGTTGCCGTCTACGAGGCCGTGGGGGCGGCGGTGGCGCGGGCCCGGGGCGGCGGAGGGCCGACGCTGGTGGAGTCAAAGGTTTACCGCCTGTCGGCCCACGGCAACATCATCGCCCCGCCCGGGGTGCCGCTTCACTTCCCTGAGCACGAGGCGATCGAGGTGTTCGGCGCCGCCGACGAGTACGAGGCCGCCAAGCGCGGCGATCCGGTGCCCCGCTTCCGGGCTCGCCTGATCACCGACGGCCAGCTCGACGCCGCGCGCGCCGACGCGATCGCCGACCGGGTCCGCGAGGAGATGCAGGCGGCCGTCCAGTTCGGGCTCGACAGCCCGTTCCCGGAGCCCGACGCGGCCCTCAACCACGTCTACGCCTAGAGGCCAGGAGGCAACCGAAAGTGGCACGCGAGATTCCCTACATCGCCGCGATCAACGAGGCGATCCACCTGGAGATGGACCGCGACGAGAGCGTCCTGTACTTCGGCCAGAACCTGGCCACGACCGAGAACGACGAGTTCCTCAAGGCGTTCGGCAACGACCGCGTGCGGGTGACGCCGATCTCCGAGACGGCCGAGATCGGGATGGCCGTGGGCGCGGCGATCGCCGGCCTGCGCCCGGTCGTGGAGCTGTACATGGCCGAGTTCATGCTGGTGGCGATGGACCAGGTGGTCAACGAGGCCCCGCGCTTTCGCTACATGAGCGGCGGCAAGGTCAAGGTGCCGCTGGTTCTGAAGGCCGGCTACGGCTTTACGGCCGGCTGGGCCGGTCAGCACACCGGGTGCATCTACAGCATGTTCCTGGGCATCCCCGGGCTCAAGGTGGCGCTGCCGGCGACCGCCGCCGATGCCAAGGGCCTGATGGCCACGGCGATCCGCGACGACAATCCGGTCTGCTTCTTTCACCACTACCTGCTGACGCTCGAGCCCGGCGACGTTCCCGAGGGCGAGTACCTGGTGCCGTTCGGACAGGCTGACGTGCGCCGCTCCGGCGGCGACCTGACGATCGTGGCCACCGGCTGGATGGTCGGCAAGGCGCTGGCGGCGGCCGAGTCGCTGGCCGGCGAGGGGATCGAGGCCGAGGTGATCGACCCGCGGACGCTGGCCCCGCTTGACACCGGGACGATCCTGGCCTCGATCGAGAAGACCGGCCACGTGGTGCTGGTCGACCAGGCGCCACGCCACGCCGCGGCGTCGGCGCTGATCGCGGCCGAGATCGCCGAGCTCGGATTCTCGTCGCTGCGGGCGCCGATCAAGCACGTCACCGCGCTCGACGTCACGGTCCCCTACAGCGAGCCGATGGAGGCGTTCGTGCTGCCCGACGAGGCCAAGATCGTGGAGGCCGCCCACCAGGTCCTCGGCTCGGCGCCGGTCGCGGCGTAGGGGCGCTGGGGGCGGGATGGCTCGGGGGCGCCGCGCCGGGGCGTCAGGGCGATCGCTCGGGCGTGAGGAGGCGCGACGGCTGCTGGCCACGATGTGGCGGATCCGCTGCTTCGAGGAGCGGGTGGCCAAGCTTCACCGCAGTCTCCAGGTCCATGGGCTGATCCATCTGAGCATCGGCTCAGAGGGCGTGGCCGCGGCGGTGTGCGGGCAGCTGCGCGACGACGACGGCGTCTACAGCGGCCACCGCGCCCACGGGCACGCGCTGGCCAAGGGCGCGCCGATGGATCGGGTGATGGCCGAGCTGATGGGGCGCTCGGACGGGCTGTGCCGGGGCCTGGGGGGCTCGATGCACCTGGTCGATCGCTCGATCGGGTTCATGGGCGCCACCGGGGTGGTGGGCGGCAACCTCCCGCTGGCCGCCGGCGACGCGCTGGCATCGCGGCTGCAGGGCGGCGACCGGGTGTCGGTGGTGTTCTTCGGCGACGGCGCCGTGCAGGCCGGTCACTTCAACGAGACCGTCAACCTGGCCTCGCTGTGGGAGCTGCCGCTGATCTTCGTGTGCGAGAACAACGGCTTTGCCGAGTTCACGCCGCGCTCGGCGCACACCAAGGTCGAGCGGGTCTCCGACGTCGTGGCGCCGTATGACTTCGAGCGCCGGACGGTCGACGGCAGCGACGCGGCGGCGGTGTGGAGCGCGTTCGGCGATTACCTGGAGCGGGCCCGAGGCGGGGGCGGCGAGGGCGGGCGGGGACCGTTTCTCCTGGAGTGCCTCACCCACCGCCGCCGCGGGCACTACGAGGGCGACCAGCAGGGCTACCGCGACGAGGTAGCCGAGGCCGAGTGGGCGCGATTGGATCCGATCGCGCGGCTGCAGTCGCTGGCGGTGGAGCGGGGGTGGCTTGACGAAGAGGCGGTGGGAGCGCCCGAGCGCGAGGCCCGCGCGGAGGTGGAGCGGGCGGTCGAGTTCGGCCGGGGCAGCCCACCGCTTCAGCCCGACGCCGTCGCCGAGGCGGTGTACGCGTCATGACCGAGGCCACCACCACCTTCGTCGAGGCGATCAACGGCGCCCTGGCGCGAGCGATGCGCGACGACGAGCGGGTGATCGTGCTCGGCGAGGACGTCGCCGAGGGCGGCCCCTACCTGGCCACGCAGGGGCTGGCCGAGGAGTTCGGCACCCAGCGCGTGCTCAACACCCCGATCAGCGAGGGGGCCGTCTGCGGGGTGGCGATCGGCGCCGCCCAGGCGGGCCTCAAGCCGGTGGTCGAGATCATGTTCATCGACTTCATCACGCTGGCCCTCGACCAGCTCGTCAACCAGGCCGCCAAGGCGCACTTCATGTCCGGCGGCCAGCTGTCGGTGCCGCTGGTGCTGCGGACCCAGGGCGGGGCGGGCGGACGCGCCGGCGCGCAGCACTCGCAGAGCCTGGAGGCCTGGCTGACCCACATCCCCGGCCTGAAGGTGGTGATGCCGAGCACCGGCGCCGACGCCGCCGGGCTGCTGGCCAGCGCGATCGCGGACCCCAATCCGGTGGTGTTCGTGGAGAACAAGTCGCTCTATTACCGGCGCGAGGCCCTGCCCGACGACCCGGAGCCGATTCCGCTGGGCGAGGCGAACTGGCGCCGGCGCGGCGACGACGTCACGATCGTCGCACTGTCTCGGATGGTGGGCGAAGCGCTGACCGCGGCCGACCGGCTGGCCGCCGAGGGGATCGAGGCCGACGTGATCGACCCCCGGACGCTGGTCCCGCTGGACTTGGAGCGGATCGCCGACTCGGTCCGGCGGACCGGCCGCGCCGTGGTCGCCCACGAGGCGGTTCGCCACGGCGGGTTCGGCGCCGAGCTGGCGGCGCGGCTGCAGGCCGCCGCCTTCGACTATCTCGACGCCCCGATCCAGCGCGTCGGCGCCCCGTTCACGCCGGTGCCGCTGAGCCCGTCGCTGGAAGACGCCTATCGGCCCCACAGCGACGACGTCTACGCCGCCGCCCGGGCGGCCGTCCGCTGGGCCCACGAGGCCGAGCCGGTCCCGATCACCCGCAGCGCGACCGACGACCGGAGCCCCGGGGCGCGCGGGAGATGAGCTCAGCTGTGGTCGGAATCGGAGTTGGTGTCCGAGTCGCCGGGCAGGGTGATCAACGACGCTCCCGGCAGCCGGTCGAGCATGTCGCGGTGATCGACGACGATCTCCAGGTTGGTGAGCGACAGCCGGGCGTGCTCGCGCGCGATGGCCTCCGCCCGGCCGCTCTGCCGGCGCTCGATCGCCTCGATCAGCGCCCCGTGGTGGCGGTGGGCGATGATCAGGATGTCGCGCGAGGCGGGGAGCTCGGCCTCGGCCAGCACGAGCGCGCTGGGGGCGGCGAACGGCAGCGAGATGACGCCCTCCATGGCGCGCTCGAGCAGCGGGCTGCGGGCCATCTTGATCAGCCGGGCGTGGAAGCTCTCGTTGAGATGCAGGTAGCGCTCGAAGGACTCGTAGTCGGCCCGGTGGACGAGCTTCTGGATCGTCTCGTTGGTGGCTCGGAGCGCTCGCAGGTCGCGCGCGGTGGTCCCGCGCTCGGCGGCGAAGCGGGCAGCGGTGCCCTCCAGAACGCCACGAAGCTCGACCGCGTCGCGGACGTCTCCCTGTGTGAACTCGCGCACCACGTAGCCGCCGCCGGGCAGGCCGCGGAGCAGTCCCTCGTGCTCGAGCTGGGCCAGCGCCAGGCGCAGCGGCGTGCGCGAGACGCCGAGGCGCTCGACCAGCGGCAGCTCGGACATCCGCTCGCCGGGGGCGAACTCGCCGTTGTAGATCAGCTCGCGCAGGCGCAGCAGCGCCCGCGTCAGCTGCGTGCGGTTGGCCGGGTTCGGTATGGCTCCCTCCTCACTTACCGCCCATCCTCGCCGAGGGCGCTGCGCCATCGACCGAGATGCGCTGGCGCTGCAGTCTATTCGCCTGACCGCGTCCTGTATGCAGAATCTTTACGCAATCCCAAGGATGTGCCAGGTTTCGTGCAGGGTTTTGGTCGTGTTAGGTCCGAGTTGCATACAGACCCCGGCGGAATTAGTATGGCCGCCACCTCGGGGGACCCCGAGGCCGGGTGACACTTGAGGAGAGGAGACGGTCGGTGAGCACGTTCAACGTCGTGCCGCGCATGCGAGTTGTCCTCGCAGTGCTGGGAGCAGTCGGGGCACTCGCCCTTGTGGCGGGCTGCGGGAGCAGCAGTAGCAGCAGTAGCTCGGGCGGTGGGTCCGGCGGCAGCGCAGGCGGGTCGACCGCGGCGTCGAGCGGCTCCAGCGGGGGGTCCGCGAACACCTCGAGCTGCGGGCCCAAGCCGGGCGTGAAGGCCACCGGGAGCCCGATCAACATCGGGACGATCGACACCAAGCAGCCGGGCACCGACTTCAGTGACGGGCCGAACATGATCACCGCCTACTACAACTGCGTCAACGCCAACGGCGGCGTCAACGGCCACCCGCTCAAGCTGTTCGTCCAGTACGACCAGACGCAGCCGGCGCAGATCGCGGCCGCGGCCAAGCAGCTGATTCAGACCGACCACGTGGTGGCGATCGACGGCGTGTTCGACCTCCTGGAGTGCACGATCGATCAGAGCTACTGGAAGCAGCTCGGCATCTACGAGATGGGCGCCGGCATCGCCCCGGAGTGCTGGTCGACTCCGAACAGCGCCGCGGTCAACATGGGGCCGCGCTACAGCTCCGACGGGGCGGTCCAGTACGCGCTCGCCCAGCACGTCGGCAAGATCGTATTCGTCCAGTCCAACGTGCCCGGCACCGGGTACATCGCCGCCGGCCCGGCCGCGCTGGCCAAGGCCAAGGGCGTACCGATCACCGAGCTGACCGAGAACGTGCCGATCAACGACGCCAACTCGGTGGCCCTGGACCTGGTCAACAAGGCCGGCTCCAACGGCTGGGTGGTTTTGAACTTCACCCCGCCGGAGGCGCTGCCCATCCTGCAGGCGGCCCAGAAGCTGGGATTGGAGGACCGGGTCAAGGGCTGGGGCTGCTCGACCCCTTGCAACACGGACTTCGTGGCCAAGGCGCTGGGACCCAAGTGGAACCACAAGCTGTTCGTCAACGCCGAGCTGACGTCTCCCGATGACCACAATGGCCCGGAGATGCAGCTCTACAAGGCGATTCTGGCCAAGTACGGCTCCAGCGTGGCCGGCGGCATCGGCTCGTTCAGCGAGATGGGCTACCTGCTCGGCAAGTTCGCCACGCAGGCGCTGCAAAAGGTCAAGCCCCCGTACACGATCAAGAACGTCAACGCGGCGCTCAAGGGCATCAAGGACCAGAAGAACGAACTGCAGTGCCAGCCCTGGGTGTACGGGAACTACCCGCTGCACATCCCCAACAACTCCGACTTCACGACAACGCCGGACAACGGGAAGATGGTGACCGCGCAGGGATGCACTCCGGTTTCCTCGGACGACCCCCAGATCGCGCAGTATCGTAAGGCAGCCGGCACCGCACCCTCGACAAACCCCCCCACGTCGTAGGAGTAGGAGTAGGAGTACGACACCGCACCAGCGATCAGGGCGCCTGAGGATCCATGCCAAGCCTGACTGACGTTGAGCAATTCCTCGTCACGGGCCTATCCCTCGGCGGGGTGTATGCCCTGTCGGGGGTGGGCATGGTGGTCCTCTACCGAGCCACCGGAGTGCTGAACCTGGCCTTCGGTGCCGTCGGTGCCTTCGGTGCCCTGATCGCTTGGCAGCTCATCAACCACGCCGGGTTTGGCTTCTGGCCCGCCTTCCTGGTCTCCGTGCTGGTGGGCGGAGTGGTGACGCTCGCCTATGGGATGGTTTTCGGTCCCGCACTGGCGGGCCGCGACCCGCTGGTCAAGGCCACGGCAACGCTGGGTTTCCTGCTCATCTTGCTGGGAGTCATGGACCTGCTGTGGCCCTCGAGCGGCGGGGCCTCCCGATCGCTGACCATCCCCACCGACAACAACACCTTTCAGGTCGGCGAGATCTCGGTTACCTACACCAACGTGATCGCGCTGGCCCTGGGCCTCGTCATCACCGCGGTCACGGCTGCTTTCCTGCGCTTCACCAAGCTGGGGACGGCGATGCGCGCGATGGCCGACGATCGTGAGATCACGGCGACGCTGGGCGTCCCGGTGAGGCGTGTGACGGCCGCAGCGTGGTTTGGCTGCGGGGTGCTGTCAGGCGTCGCCGGCGTGCTGCTCGCCGACCTCGTAGCGCTGGACGCCAACAGCCTGACCTTCCTGGTGATCTCCACGTTGGCGGCCACCCTGATCGCGCGCCTGCGCTCGATCCTGATCACCTTCCTCGCCGCGCTGGTCATCGGCCTGGTCAGCGCGGAGCTGACACCGATCGCCTCGGTCAGCGACTATCGCGACATGACCCCGTTCGTGCTCGCCGCCATCGCGCTGCTGGTGCTCAACCGCAGACGGGTCATCTCGGTGGGGCGCCAGGGAGTCTAGGTTTGGAACCTGGCGGCGTAAAGACAGCGGAGGACGGCGCCGCGACGGAGTCCGGCGCAACGGCATCTGAGCTAGCCGCTCGGCATCGGCGATCGTGGCTGTCGCCCCAGGCGCTTGTGCGCCCCGCGGTGATCGCCATCCTGCTGCTGTTCGTGCTGCTGGCGCTGCCGTCGATGCTCAGTCTGTACTACGTCGACGCGGTGACCCAGGTGGCGATCTACTCGATCGTGTGCCTCGGACTGGGGCTGCTGGTGGGACGCGTCGGAATGGTCTCGCTGGGGCAGGGCGCGGTGGTGGCCATGGGCGCCTGGGTGGCGGCTCGCCTTCTGTTCGCCACGTCGCTGCCCTTCCCGGTCATCCTGCTCGCGGCGGGGCTGATCACCATGGTGCTGGGCACGCTGGTGGGACTGCCGGCGCTGCGGATGAGCGGCCTGTACCTGGCGCTGATCACATTGATGCTCGCGGGTGCCATCACCGTGGCCCTGGCCAACATCAACTTCCCCAACGGCGGCAACGGGTTCACCGGCTACAACGGCAGCAGCGTTCATATCCCGCCGATCCGGCGACCGTCGATCGCCACCACCGACACCGCTTTCTTCCGCTACTCGGTGATCGTCGGGGTGCTGATGTTCCTGCTGGTGCTGCTCCACGTCCGGGCACGGCCCGGACGCGCCTGGGCGGCGATCCGCCAGAGCGAGTCAGCGGCGCTGGCCGCCGGTATCAACACCACCCTGTACAAGCTCTGGGCGTTTGCTCTGGCCTCGTTCATCACGGGAGTCGCCGGCGGCCTGCTTGCCGGCAGCTTCCGGTATCTGAACTCGCTGACGTTCTCGACGTCGGACTCGATCACCCTGCTGGCGGTGGTGCTGATGGGCGGTGCCTACAGCATCTGGGGCGCGATCGTGGCCGCGATCCTGCTCAAGCTCCTGCAGGCGCTGCTCAACGATTGGGGCGTGTCCCCGGACTGGCTGACGATCCTGTTCGGCATCGGAGTGCTGCAGGTGCTGACCACCGCGCCCCGAGGACTGGTCGATCAGGTGCCCAGGGACCTGGCGCGCCTGGGGCGGCTGCTGCGCGGATCGGTCCGGCGCGACACGCCAGCCGAGGAGCCCAGCGAATGATCGAGGTGTCAGGGCTGACGGTTCGCTTCGGCGGGGTCACTCCGCTGGACGGAATGACTGTCAACTTCGAGGCCGGCACGTGCGGGCTGATCGGCCCCAACGGCGCCGGCAAGACGACCTTCTTCAACGTGCTCAGTGGGTTCGTTCGCCCGGCCGCCGGGCAGGTCACCGCGTTTGGCGAGGACCTCCTGAAGATGGTCCACTACCGGCGCGCGCGCTGGGGCGTGCGGCGGACCTTCCAGACCGAGCAGGCGATCGAGGAGCTCTCGGTCTACGACAACGTCGCGATGGTCCACGAGCAGTCGAAGCTCACCGGAGGATCACGCCGCGAGGATGTGGTGGGGGCGATCGATTTCGTCAAGCTGGACTGTGACCCGTACGCGAAGGTGGCCACGCTCGGCGCGGCCCAGCGCCGTCTCGTCGAGGTGGCCCGGGCGGTCGTCGGCAAGCCCCGGCTGGTGCTGCTCGACGAGCCGGCGGCCGGCCTGCCCGACGATGAGACCGTGGTCCTGCGCGATGTGATCCGCTCGATTCCCGAGCACATGGGCGGTCTGGTGATCCTGGTCGACCACGACATGAGCCTCGTCTCGGCGTGCTGCGAGATGACCGCGGTACTCGACTTCGGAAAGCTGCTGGCCTCAGGTCCCACGCAGGAGGTCCTCCGCGACGATCGGGTCGTGCGGGCCTATCTCGGAACCGAGGAGGTCCTGTGAGCGTCGCCGCGCCGGAGGCCACGGCAACGACGCTGTCCGTTCAGGACCTGACCGTCGTCCGCGGCGGACGCGCGGTCGTCCGCAAGGTATCGATCGACATCAAGGCCGGCGAGGTGACTGCCCTGCTGGGGCCCAACGGGGCCGGCAAGTCGAGCCTCGTGCTCGCTGTCGGCGGCGTACTGAAGCCGGTCACGGGGTCGATCATGCTCGACGACCGCGATCTTGCTCGGCGCCGGCCTGAGCGGATCCGCCGGGCCGGCATCGCCGTGGTTCCCGAGGGCCGCCGGCTGCTCCCCCAGCTCACCGTGGAGGACAACTTCCGCGTGGCCACCTACAGCCTCGGCCGCTCCGAGGCGCAGGCGGGGCGCAAGCGAGCGCTCGAGCTGTTCCCCGAGCTCGAGAAGCGCCTGGCAAATCCAGGGCGGGACCTCTCGGGCGGCGAGCAGCAGATGGTGGTGCTCGCGCAGGCGCTGGTCTCGCGGCCGCGTTTCATGCTGATCGACGAGCTCTCGCTGGGGCTCGCCCCGGTGATCGTGAACCGGCTGATCCCCACGATCCGCTCGGTGGCCGAGTCCGGGATCGGAGTGCTGTTGATCGAGCAGTTCGCCACCGTGGCACTCGGCCTGGCCAACCGCGCGTACCTGATGGAGGGCGGACGGCTGCAGTACTCGGGAACTGCCCAGGAGCTGCGCGAGAAGCCGGATCTGCTCCACACCGCTTATCTGCTCCGTGGTAGCACCGATGACAGGGCGGCCAAGCCGCCGGGCCTCGGCTGAGCGCCAACCAGGCGTGGCGACAGGGCCGAAATGAGCGTCACCGAGCTGCAGCACGTGCTCGTGCTCAGCGACGACATCGACCGGGCGTGCGAGTTCTACGAGCACGCGGTGGGGCTGCGCGCCGGCGAGCGCCCGGCGTTCGACTTCACCGGGTACTGGATGTACGCGGGGTCCACACCGTGCCTGCACATCGCCGACCGGGCCTCCTACCGCGCCCATGCACTGACGCTCGGATTGGAGGTTCCGGAGCGGATCTCCGGGCCGGGACAGGTCGATCACATCGCGTTCGGGGCCACCGACTACGAGGCGTTCTCGGAGCGCCTGGCGCGCGCCGGGGTGCAACCGCTGCGCCGGGAGATCCCGGGCGGTGGCCCCCGCCAGCTGTTCTTCTTCGACCCCGACGGGCAGCGGATCGAGATCAACTTCCTAGGTCCCAGCAGAGAGGCAGGTGGAGATGGCTGACCCGCAAACCGCCACGACAGGGGCGGGGCGCCGCACCCAGCCGCCGTTCCGCGCCGATCACGTGGGCAGCCTGCTGCGTCCGCGCCGGCTGCTGAACGCGCGTGAGGACCATAGCGCCGGGAGCCTTTCGGACGCGGACCTGCGGGCCGTCGAGGACGAGGCGATCCGCGACGCCGTCAGGATGCAGCGCAACGTGGGCCTGCAGTCGGCGACCGACGGGGAATTTCGCCGTGCCTCCTGGCACATGGACTTCATCTACCAGCTGGGCGGGATCGAGACGGTGCAGGGCGACATCCGTGTGAAGTTCCGCAACGCCGAGGGAGAGATCGAGTACAAGCCGGCGGCGATCGCGGTCGACGGCAGGGTCTCACTGGACCACACGATCTTCGCCGAGGACTTTCGCTTCCTGGCCCAGACCGTCGACGCTGAGGACGGGATCACTCCCAAGCTCACCATCCCCTCGCCCAACATGGTCCACTACCGCGGCGGGCGGGCGGCGCTGAATCCCGACGTCTACCCGGACGTCGATCAGTTCTGGACCGATCTGGCGGCGGCCTACGCCGCGCAGGTGCGGGCCATCGCCGAGCTCGGCTGCACCTACCTGCAGTTCGACGACACCAGCCTGGCCTATCTGAACGACCCCCGCCAGCGCGAGGCGATGGACCAGCGCGGCGAGGACTCCGCCCACCTGCACGAGACCTACGTCTCCAACATCAACCGGGCGCTGGCCGGGAAGCCGGCGGGACTGACCGTCACCACCCATCTCTGCCGGGGGAACTTCCGGTCCTCTTGGGCCGCCGAGGGCGGCTATGACTTCGTCGCCGAGACGCTGTTCGGCGACCTCGACGTGGACGGCTTCTTCCTGGAGTACGACGATGCGCGGTCCGGTGGCTTTGAGCCGTTGCGGTTCGTGGCCCCCGGAAAAATGGTCGTGCTGGGCCTGGTGACCACCAAGCGCGCCGAGCTCGAGAGCAAGGATGAGCTCAAGCGGCGGATCGAGGAGGCCTCCCGCTACGTGCCGATCGAACAGCTCTGCCTGTCGCCGCAGTGCGGGTTCTCCTCCACGGTGGAGGGCAATGCGGTCACCTACGACGACCAGGTCCGCAAGCTGGAGCTGATCGTCGAGACCGCCGCCGAGGTCTGGGGCTAGCCGGGGTTCTGGTGATGCGGGCCGCAGTGACCCAAGGCGTCGGCACGATGGCGGTGCTGGAGCGCCCCGAGCCCTCGGAGCCCGGTCCCGGCCAGGTCCTGCTGCGCCCCGAGGCGGTGGGGATCTGCGGCTCTGACTACCACTACTTCGCCGGCGAGCTGTCGCCGGCGGCCGGGGGTGGCAGCTTCCCCCGCGTCCAGGGTCACGAGGTCGGAGCCACGATCGCCGCGGTGGGCGCGGACTGCCGCTCCGAGCTGGCGGTCGGGCAGCGCGTGGCGGTATGGCCCCTGCGGAACTGCGGTCGCTGCTATCCGTGCTCGGTGGGGCGCGAGAACACCTGTGACGAGTTCTCGCTGATCGGGATCCACGCCGACGGGGGTCTGCAGGAGCTGCTGTGCACCGACCAGGACCAGGTGTTCCCGATCGCGGCGCCCGACGCCGCGCTGGCGGCGATGGCCGAGCCGGTGTCGATCGCGGTCCGGGCCGTGCGCCGCGGGGCGGTCTCGCCGGGCGAGCCGGTGGTCGTGCTGGGGGCCGGACCGATCGGTCAGTGCGCGGCGGTGGTCGCGCGCGAGCGCGGCGCCGAGGTGCTGGTGGTCGACCTGCGGGAGAGCCGGCTCGAGCTGGCGCGCGATTGCGGGGCCGAGACGCTCGTCTGGACGGACGCCGATCAGGTCGTGTCGGGCGCCCGTTCCTGGAGCGGCGGCGCCGGACCCCCGGTCGTAGTCGACGCCACCGGAGTCCCGGCCGCGGTGCGGGCGATGGTCGACATGGTCGCCTCGGCGGGACGCGCGGTCCAGGTCGGGATGTCGGTCGACGAGGTGCCGCTGCGGATCGGCAGCCTGACCGAGAAGGAGATCGACCTGCTGGGGGTCAGCTGCTGCGATGCCGAGGACTTTGCCGTGGCGGTGGGCGTGGTGGAGCGAAACGCGGCCGCGCTGCAGCGGTTGATCAGCCACGAGTTCTCCCTGGAGCAGGCGCCCGAGGCGCTGCGGTTCGCGATCAGCAACCCGAACGAAGTGATGAAGGTGGTGATCCGGAATGGGTGATGCATTCGATTACGTGGTCGTCGGCGCCGGCTCGGCCGGGTGCGTGCTGGCGGCGCGGCTGAGCGAGGACCCCAGCGTCCGAGTGGCGCTGCTGGAGGCCGGCGGCGAGGACACCCAGCCGGAGATCCACGTCCCGGCCGCGTTCCCGGCCCTGTTCAAGTCCTCGCTCGACTGGGACCTCCTGGGCGAGCCCGAGCCGGGCTTGGGAGGTCGCCGCCTCTACCTCCCCCGGGGCAAGATGCTCGGCGGCTGCAGCTCGATCAACGCGATGATCTACATCCGCGGCAACCGCTTGGACTACGACGCCTGGGCCGCGGCCGGGTGCGAGGGCTGGAGCTACGACGATGTGCTGCCGTACTTCAGGCGCTCGGAGGACAACGAGCGCGGCGAGGATGCCTTTCACGCCGTGGGCGGTCCGATGGCGGTCTCGGAGAGCCGCTCCATGCACCCGCTGGTCGACACCATGCTCGAGGCGGCCCGGCAGGCCGGCCACGAGGCCAATCCCGATTTCAACGGCGCGCGCCAGGAGGGAGTGGGCCGGTTCCAGCTCACCCAGCGCGATGGGCTGCGGTGCAGCACCGCCGACGCCTTCCTGCGCCCCGCCTCAGCGCGTGCAAACTTGGTGGTGATCCCGCGCGCCATGGCGTTGCGGGTGCTGTTCTCTGGCGAGCGGGCGACCGGGGTCGAGCTCGCGCGGGACGGCGAGGTGCAGGAGATCCGCGCCGAGCGAGAGGTGCTGCTGTCCGCCGGCACCTACCAGTCGCCGGTGCTGCTGATGCTTTCCGGGATCGGCCCCGAGGATCAGCTCGGCCCGCTGGCGATCGAGATGCGCTCGGACCTCCCGGTCGGCCACGGACTGCAGGACCACTGCATGGCCCAGGTCAACTATCTGACCGACGAGCCGTCGCTGTTCATGGCCACCACGCCGGAGAACTTCGCGTTGCTGGAGGCCGAGGGGCGCGGCCCGTTGAGCTCGAACATCCCTGAGGCGGCCGGCTTCTTCCGCGCCCGGCCGGGGGTCGACGCACCCGACGTGGAGTTTCACTTCGCCCCCTCGCTGTTCTTCGACGAGGGACTGACCGCGCCGGCCGACCACGGGTACTGCTTCGGCCCGGTGGTGATCAAGCCGACCAGCCGCGGCCGGGTGATGCTCCGGGCCCCACTGCCGGACTCCAAGCCGCGCGTGCTCTGCAACTTCCTGACCACCGAAGAGGACCGGGCCAGCATGCTGGCGGGGATGAGGTTGGCGCTGGAGGTCGCGTCGCAGCCGCCGCTGCGGGCCGTGGAGCGGGCGCCTTTCAGCGTGCCGGAGTCCGATTCCGACGAGGACCTGATGGCGTTTGCGCGGCGGGTCGGCCAGAGCGTCTATCACCCCACCTCCACCTGCGCGATGGGCTCGGTCGTCGACTCCGCGCTGCGGGTCTACGGCTTCGAGGGGCTCCGTGTGGTCGACGCCTCGGTGATGCCCGAGATCACCCGCGGCAACACCAACGCGGCGGTGATCATGATCGCCGAGCGGGCCGCGGACCTGATCCGGGCCGGGAGCGGCGCCGCGGCCACGGCCGGGGTGGCCTGACCGGCGGGCTAAGGCGGGCTCAGGCTTCTCAGGCGCCCTTGAGCCAGGCGGCTCCGCGGGCGTAGAGCTCCGTGACCTCGGGGCCGGTGAGGCCCGGCATGTCGCGCTTGACGTCGTAGCCGATCGCGTTCTGGACGTAGGCGAGGTGGCGGTAGCCGACCGGGAAGCTCTCGAGCACCCGCTGGTCCAGCTGCAGCTCGGCGGCCGGATCGACCGGATCGATGCGGTCCTTCTCGTAGATCGGCTGGCGCAGCACGATCCCCCAGGCCCCCGCCCGGCGCTCCAGGAAGTCATAGAAGCGCCCGGTGCAGACCACGTCGGACTCGACGCCGTGGACCTCGGCGCGCTGGGAGATCGTCATCTTGGTCTGGGCCACGGCGCGGTCGTTGACCAGGTCGATCGAGGTCCCGCCGAGGAAGTGCAGGATCCGCACGCCGCGCTGGAACCCCTCGTGGCTGACCTGGATGAACTCGTCGGCCGAGCCCTGAAACCAGGTCGCCATCATCACCGCGTCATCGTGCCACACGGTGGCGAACCGGTCCCAGTCGCCGGCGTCGCGCCACACCGCCCAGTTCTCGATCAGGTCGCGGATCTGCTCGCGGTCGCGGTCACGGACGGGGTTGCGTCCCGGGTCGCGGTCGGGGTCGCTCATGGGGTCCCGGGGAATGGTGGCATTCGCGCAGGACATCTCTGGTCTGCCGGCCCGACCAGCCGGTTTGTGGCGCCGGTTTGTGCAGCCGGCTTGTGCAGCGAGCGCAGAGCGTCTTGCTCGCCGGGCCGCCGCCGGTGTACGGTGCGCTCTCAGATGCGGGTCCTGGACGAACGACGGTCCGTGTTGGTGCGTTCGGTGTGCGAGCTGATCGTGCCGGGCTGCGCCCGCACCGGCGCGGAGGTCTACGTCGACGCGCTGCTGGCCGGGATGCCGCAGGAGGCCCGCGACGGGGCCCTGGCCGCGTTTGATTCGCTGGCCGAGCCCGCCGCCGGCGCCGCGGCGCTGGCCGAGCACGCCCTGAGTCCCGAGTTCCAGCTCGTGCGGGCCCTGGCCTGCGAGGCCTACTACAGCGACTTCGTGGCCCCCGGCGCGTCGGGGCCGGGCGCCTGGGAGGAGATCGACTTCCGCCCGCCGCTGGCGGCGCGACTGAACAAGGACTGGTCGTATCTGGGGGTCTCCGGCGAATGACCGAGCGCTTCGAGGTCGTGGTCGTCGGCTCGGGCGCCGGCGGCGGCGTGATCGCCGGCGAGCTGGCCGATGCCGGCGCCAGCGTGCTGCTGCTCGAGTCCGGTCCCCACCGCACCGCCGCCGACTACATGCGCTGGGAGGCCCACGCCAATCACGACCTGTGGTGGCCGCCGGCCTTCGCCGAGCCGCCCTCCCCGGACGAGCCGCCGCTGATCGTGTTCCGCGGCCACTGCGTCGGCGGCACCACCGCCATCAACACCAAGGTCGCCCTGCGGCCCTCAGACCAGGACTACGAGAAGTGGCACGCGGCCGGAGGCCTGCTCGGCGATGGCGGCGAGCCGTTCTGTGCACGCGACCTGCTCGCCCACATCGAGCGCACCGAGCAGCGGCTGGGGGTGCGCGAGCGCAGCGACTGGCAGCGCTGCATCGACACCGTGGTGCCGGGCTTTGCGGCGATGGGCGCCGAGCTCGAGCCGGTGATGTCCTACACCGACGCCAACTGCATGCGGTGCGGGTCCTGTCTGCAGGGGTGCCCCACCAACGCCGGCAAGTCGACGCTGAACACTTACATCCACCCACCCTGGGCCGAGGGCCGACTGGAGCTGCGCGCCGGCTGCCCGGTACGGCGGGTGCTGATCGAGGACCGCGGCCAGGGCCCGGAGGCGGTCGGAGTCGAGTACCTGGATCCCGACGGCGAGCTGCAACGGGCGGCCGCGGATGTGGTCGTGGTCGCCGGCGGCGCGATGGCCACGCCGCAGCTGCTGATCCGCTCCGGGATCCGCGACGCGGCCGGTGGCTCGGCGAGCGCCGAACAGATCGGCCGCCACGTCGGCTTTCACCCCGCGCGCCTGGTCGAGGGGCTGTTCGACGAGGTCCAGGACGCCCACATGGTGTATCCGATCAGCGCCCACTGCATGAAGTTCCAGCGCGACGAGGACGGCGGCTTCGTGGTCGAGGCGGCCACCGTCCAGGATCCCATCGGCTTCGCCACCGCGCTCTCGGACGAGCAGGGCGTGCCGCTGTGGGGGCCGGCGCTGACCGAGGCGCTGCGCCGCTATCGCTACTTCACGGGGCTGCTGACGATGGTCTCCGACGAGAACCACGGCACCGCGTGGATCGACGGCGACGGCCGCGACCGCTACTCGTTTGCCTGGAGCGAGACCGAGCACGAGCGAATCGACAGCTCGCTGCAGTTCGCCCGCGAGGTGCTGCTGGCCGCCGGCGCCAAGCGGGTGTTCCAGACGGGCGTGCTCAGCACCCACGTCCAGGGCGGCTGCCGGATGGGCTCCGATCCCGCGCGTTCCGTCGTCGATGGCCACGGGGAGTCCCACGACGTGCGGCGGCTGTTCGTCGGCGACGGGTCGGTGATCCCCCAGACGCTGTCGGTGAACCCGTCGCTGACGATCATGGCGCTGGCCAGCCGGCTGGCGCAGTACCTGGCCGGCGGCGAGCACGGCTACTTCGGCCGCGTGGCGGCCCGCGCCGCCGCGTAGCCGGGGTGGCGATGCGGGTGGTGATCGCCGGCGCCGGCGGCGGCGTCGGGGCGTCGGTGGCCTTCAACCTGCTGCTGTCTGCGGCCGATTGCGAGCTGGTGCTGCTCGACGCCCGGCGCGAGATGCTGCTCTCGCACCTCTGGGACCTCGAGCAGGTGGTCGAGCAGCGGGAGAGCGGATCGATCCGGGAAGGGGACGGCGGCGACCTCGCCGGCGCGGACGTGGTGGTGGTGACGGCAGCGGCACCGCTGACGGTCAACGAGTCGCGGATGGTCTACCTGGAGGCCAACGCGGAGATCCTGGCGCCGCTGCTGGAACGCCTGCCCGCGGGCTGGGACGGGGTCCTGATCGTGGTCACCAACCCGGTCGATCCCTTGTGCACCTGGGCCCAGCGCCGGAGCGGACTGCCACGCGGGCGGCTGCTCGGCTACACCCTCAACGACTCGCTGCGGCTGCGCACCGGGGTAGCCAGGGCACTCGGCCTCCCCGGGCCCGGGCGGGTGGTGGCCTGGACGGTCGGCGAGCACGGCGATCTGGCAGTGCCGCTGCTGGAGCGGATCGAGGTCGACGGCGAACGGATACAGCTGAGCGATGATCAGCGGACCGAGGTGCTGGAGTTTGTCAACGGCTGGTATGTCCGCCACGTCGCGCTCGATTCCGGGCGCTCGTCGACCTGGACGTCGGGGCTGGGAGTGGCGCGGATGGTGGCGGCGTGCCTGGAGACCGGGCCCGAGGAGCCGCTCTGGCCGGCGTCGGTGCTCCTGCGCGGTGAGTACGGGATCGATGGGGTGAGCCTGAGCGTTCCGGTGTCCCTGGGCGCCGGCGGCGCGGCCCGGATCCACGAGTGGCCGCTGTCGGCGGCCGAGCTCGAAGGGATGCGGCGGGGAGCCGAGTTCGTGCGCAGCGCCGCAGATGGCCTGGCCTGACTTCGACGTTCTTTTGCCCTATCAGCGCGGCAAAGCTGGGATCATGCGCAGCGTGGACGTCGCCAACCGAGAGGACATCGCCTATCCCGGGCCGGGCGCGGCGCGGTCACGGGCTGACGGGGAGCACGTCCCTCCACACGTGATCGTGCTGTTCGGAGCGACCGGCGACCTGGCTCGCCGCAAGCTGTTGCCGGGCCTCACTCGCCTGTCGCTGTCGGCACTGGCGCCGGATATCCGGATCGTCGGCACCTCGCTGGAGGAGCACGACGACGAGGCCTTCCGCGAGTTCGCCAAGGATGCGGTCAAGGAGTTCGGCACCCACAAGCCCGGCGACGAGGACTGGAAGGACTTTGCCGGCAAGCTTCACTACGTCTCCAGATCAGCCGGGCCCGAGGCGCTGGCCGACGCGGTGGCCGCCGCCGAGCGGGAGCTCGGCGCCGACGTGCGCCGCCTGCACTACCTGAGCGTGCCGCCGAAGGCGGCGCTGGCGGTGATCGACATGCTCAGCGCCGCCGACCTGGTGGACCGCTCCCGGGTGGTCATGGAGAAGCCGTTCGGCAGCGACCTGGAGAGCGCGGTCAAGCTCAACTCGCAGCTGCACGAGACGTTCTCCGAGGCTCAGATCTTCCGGATCGACCACTTCCTGGGCAAGGAGGCGGCGCAGAACATCCTGGCCTTCCGCTTTGCCAACGGGCTGTTCGAGCCGATCTGGAACCGCAACTTCATCGACCACGTGCAGATCGACGTCCCCGAGCAGCTGGGCATCGACCGCCGGGCCGACTTCTACGAGTCGACCGGCGCCTACAAGGACATGGTGGTCACGCACCTGATGCAGGTGCTGGCCTTCGTGGCCATCGAACCTCCCACCGCGCTGGAGCCGCGGGCGATCAGCGAGGAGAAGAACAAGGTTTTCCGTTCGCTGCTCCCGATCGACCCCGACCACGTCGTGCGCGGCCAGTACGAGGGCTACCGCCACGAGGACGGCGTCAGTCGCAATTCGGACACCGAGACGTTCATCTCGCTGAATTGCGGCCTGGACAACTGGCGCTGGGCCGGGGTCCCGTTCTACCTGCGCACCGGCAAGCGGATGGCCGAAGGGCAGCGGATCGTCTCGATCGCCTTCCGCCAGGCCCCCAAGAGCATGTTCCCGCCCGGATCGGGGCTGGGCTCGGCCGGCCCTGACCACCTCACCTTCGACCTGGCCGACGCATCGCGGATGTCGCTGTCGTTCTACGGCAAGCGACCCGGGGCCGGGATGCGATTGGACAAGCTCAGCATGCAGTTCGCGACCGAGGAGACCGAACAGATGGGCGACGTGCTGGAGGCCTACGAACGGCTGCTGCTGGACACGCTGCGCGGCGACCACACGCTGTTCACCACCGCCGAGGGGATCGAGAGTCTGTGGGACCGCTCGTCGCGGCTGCTCGAGGACCCGCCGCCGGTCAAGCGTTACCCGGCCGGCAGCTGGGGGCCGAACGCCATCCACCAGCTGATCGCGCCCAATGCCTGGCGGCTGCCGTTCGAGCGCGTGTGGCGCGAGTCGGCCAACGCCCGCAACGGCTAGAGCCGGGCTCCAGGCGCCGGCTTCGCGGATCGTCTGAGCGTTCGCGGCGCGAACACCAGGTCGACCACCATCGCCGCTACTCCGGCCACCGCGATCACCACCGCCATCGGCAGCGCGTCGTGGCCGCCGCCCAGGCCGACCAGCGGGGCCACCACGGCGCCGAACCCGAACTGACCCAGGCCCAGCAGCGCCGACGCTGCGCCCAGCGCCCCCTCCTGCTCGGCCAGCGCGGCCGCGGTCCCGTTGGGCAGTACCAGGCCGTTGGCTGACAGCAGCGCAAAGAACGAGATCAGCAACCAGCCCAAGCCGGCCCCGGCGACGGTCACCAGCAGCGTCACCACCGATGCGCAGGCCACTCCGACCAGCCCGCGACGGAGCAGCACCGCAGCGCCCACGCCGCCGACCAACCGGCCCCCAACCTGGGTCATCGCTATCAGCCCGGCCGAATTGACCGCGAACACGACGCTGAACAGCTGCGGCGACAGACCGTGGATGTTCTCGAGCACGAACGAGGAGCCGGCGATGTAGGCGAACATCGCCGAGAACGACAGCGAGAACGAGACGGCGTAGGGGGTGAAGCGGCGATCCCTCAGCAGCCGCCGGAAGGTCCGCAACGTGGTGCGAAGGCCGCCGCCGTGGCGCCGCTCCACGGGCAGGGTCTCCGGCAACCAGGTGGCCGTGGCCACCAGCAGCGGCGCGCCGATCAGGGCCAGGATCACGAACACGCCGCGCCACGATGTGAACGCCAGCGCCTGGCCTCCGACCAGCGGCGCGAACACCGGAGCCACGCCGGTGATCGCCATCAGCAGCGAGAACATCCGCGCCGCCACCGCCCCGGCGCAGAGATCGCGGACGACGGCGCGCGCTATCACCACCCCCACTCCCCCCGCCATCCCCTGGATCAACCGGACCGCGATCAGGATCCCGATCGAGGGGGCGACCGCGCAGGCCAGCGAAGCCGCGCTGTAGCCCACCAGCCCGGCCAGCAACGGCCGGCGGCGACCGTGGTGGTCGCTGACCGGGCCGGCGACCAGCTGCCCCAGCCCCAGCCCCAGCATGCAGGCGGTGATCGTCAGCTGCCCGGCGGACGCCGACGCTCCGAGCTCGCGCGTCAGCGACGGCAGCCCGGGCAGGTACATGTCCAGCGACAGCGGCCCGAACGCCGACAGGGCCCCCAGAACCACGATCTGCCGCCCGGTCGGCTTGCGTGAGCCGGCGGCGGGCACCCGCGGCTGCACGGTCTGGACCTCCGCCACCGCGGGGCTCAGCTGGCCAGCGCCACCTCGACCAGCAGCGGCTCCCGCCGAGTGGCCAGGCCGGGCAGGACTGCGTCGAAGGTGTCAAGCAGCTGCTGGTGGGTCTCGACGTTGAGCGACGGGCAGCCCAGGCAGCGCGCCATGCCGGCGATGTCGATCGATCCGAAGGCCGGCCACGGGCCGGGAGCGTCGTGGGCCCGCGCCAGCTCGTCCATCACGGCGTAGCGACCGTTGGCCATCACGATCAGCAGCACGCCGACCTCGTAGTGGGCGGCGCTCCACAGCGCCTGGATCGCGTACATCGAGGAGCCGTCGCCGATCACGCCGACCACCGGCCGGTCCGGGTTGCCCATCCGCAGCCCGATCGAGCCGGCCACCCCGAAGCCCAGGCCCCCGTTGCCGCAGGCCACGAACCCGCGGGGCGAGCGGACCGCGATCCGCCGGTAGAGCTCGGGCTGGCTGGAGGGTGTCTCCTCGACCAGCACCGCGTTGCGAGGCAGCCGCTCGCCGAGCGCGGTCAGCACGTGAGCGGCGGTCAGCGGCTCGCCGCTGGCGGGGGGCTCGGGAGCCGGCGGGCGGACCAGCGGAGCCGGTGGCTCGGATTCGCGCTGATGCAGCTGCTCGGCCAGAACCGCGCAGGCGGCTGGGACCGGCGCCAGCACCGCCAGCTCGCAGGGGCTGCGGTGAGCTTCGGCGGGGTCGTCGGTGAGCACCGCCACGCGGGTGCCCTCGGCCACCATCGGGCCGGGGTCGTCGAGCAGGTAGAGCCGGAAGGCGTTGGTCCCCACCGCCACCACCAGGTCGTGCGGCGCCAGCGTCCGGCGCATCAGGTTCCGGCGCCACGGCAGGTGGCCCGCGAACAGAGGATGGTCCTGGGGAAAGCCGGCGCGGCGGGTGAACGACTCCTGCCAGACCGGGCAGCAGAGACGCTCGGCGAATGCCACCACCGCCTCCCAGCCCTCGCAGCTGTCGGTTCCGTGGCCCACCACCAGCGCCGGCGAGGCCGCCCGGTCGATCATCTCGGCGAGCTCGCCGAGCTCGGCCGCGGTGACCGAGGCGGCGCGCACGGTGCGCTCCGGCCACCCCGCGGCCAGGTCGTCGGCCGGCTCATCCCAGTCGCCCATGGGAACCACCACCAGCGCCGGGCCGCGAGCCGCCTGGGCTTCGTGGTAGGCGCGGGCGATCGCCCCCGGCACGTCCTGGGCGCGCACCGGCAGGCTGGACCAGACCGGGTACTCGCCGGCCAGCCGTTCCAGGGCGCGCCCGGCCAAGAACGGCTCGTAGGCCAGCTGGCGGCGGTCCTGCTGACCGACCAGCACCACCAGCGGCGCCCGGGAGTCGCGGGCGTTGGCGATCGCGTTGATGGCGTTGCCCAGACCGGCCGCGGTATGCAGGTTGACGAAGGCCGGCTCGCCGCGGGCGATCGCGTAGCCGGTGGCCATGCCGACCACGGAGCCCTCGTGCAGCCCGAGCACGAAGTGGATGTCCGGCGGCAGCCCGGTCAGGAACGAGATCTCGGTCGAGCCGGGGTTGCCGAAGATCGTCGTCAGGCCGAACCGGCGCATCACGTCAAAGACCGCGTCCCGAACGGTCCTGTGGGCCCCCACAGGATGAGTTTGGTTGCCCGTAGCGGGCACGGCGGTGCCCTGCGCTTGGTCGATCATGCCTGGAGTCCTCTTCCGAAGCGCTCTCCGTCGGTGCCAACGCTATCACGTACGCTTTGAGAACAATCGGGCACATTGCGTACGCGGCTGGCCGCCACCGAGTGTCCGAGAGTTACCGGATTAGATTTTCGAGGAGGGTATGTGGCTCTCAAAGGGCTCAACGACAAGGTCGTGATCGTGACCGGCGGGGCCTCGGGGATCGGTCTGGCGACTGCCCGGCGGCTGGTGGCGGAGGGGTCCCGCGGCCGCCTGGGGACGGCCGAGGAAGTCGCCCCGCTGGCCGCGTTCCTGCTCAGCGACGAGGCGCCGTTCATCACCGGGGCCGTGTACTCGATCGACGGCGGCGAGACGGCGTGAGCCGATCCCCCAGCCGCTCCCGGGATCTCAGGGGCGGGATCAGCAAGACTGACCCGGCCGATCTGGGGATCCTCGCGGCGCAGGAGCTGCTCGGGGCGCGCAAGCTGTCGGCGCTCGAGCTGACCGAAGCCTGCCTGCAGCGGATCGAGGAGCGAAACGGCGGCCCACCGACCTACGAAGGGGCCCCCGACGCGATCAACGCCTGGGTCCGCGTGTATCCGGAGATCGCTCGGGCTCAGGCTCGCGCCGCCGACCGGCGCCTGGCGCGCGAGGGCGAGCAGGCGCCGCTGCTGTGCGGGATCCCGCTGGCGGTCAAGGACCTCTACGGCGTCAAGGGGCTGGGGCTGACCGCCTCCAGCCGGGTGCTCGCAGATCACGTGGCCACCGAGGACGCGACCGTCTGGGCCACGCTGCGCGATCAGGGGATGGTGCTCCTGGGCCACACCCATACGCACGAGTTCGCGGCCGGCGGGACCACCGATCAGGTCGGGAACCCGTGGGCGCTCGACCGCGTGGCCGGCGGGTCCAGCGGGGGCAGCGCCGCGGCCCTGGCGGCACGGATGGCGCCGGCGGCGCTCGGAAGCGACACCTGCGGCTCGCTGCGGATCCCATCGGCCTGCTGCGGCACGAGCGCCATCAAGCCGACCCACGGCCGGCTCTCGCTGGACGGGATCATCCCCCTGGCGCCCACTCTCGACCATCCCGGTCCGATGGCGCGCACGCTCGCCGACTGCGCGGCCCTGCTTTCGGGGATGGCCGCCGCCGGGCCGGTGGTGGATCCGACGATGCCGCCGCCGGCGCCGCTCGGCGAGCTGCCGCTGACGCCGTTGCCCAACTCCCGGCCGCTGGCCGGGCTGAAGATCGCGGTCACCGACCGTACCGAGGGGATGGCGCTGGACCCCGCGGTGGCGCAGGGCTTTGACACCGCGCGCGCCGCCTGCGAGCGCCTGGGGGCACGCGTGGTCAACCTGCCGATCCCCTGGACGTTCGAGTGGTCAGACCTGAGCCAGGTCCTGTCGACCGAGGTCTGGGCCTATCACCACGGCCACGCCGAGCTTCACGAGCGCTACCGGCCGGCGATCGCCGAGTTCGTCGAGCTGGCCCGGCACTTCACCAGCGTGGCTCCCTACCTGGCGGCCCAGGATCGTCGGGCCCGGGGCGCCGCCGCGTGGGAGCGGTGGTTTGCCGAGCAGAGCGTCGATCTGGTGCTCGAGCCGACGCTGCCGATTGTCCCCTACGGCCGGGGGCCCGGCTATGACCGCGGCCGCGCCGGCGGGCCTGGCGACCCGATGATCGCCCTGACCGCGCTGTGGGACATGACCGGGATGCCGGTGGCCGCGCTGCCGGTGACCTGGGAGGTGGGTATCTCGCTGGTGGCCCCGCGGGGGCGCGAGGCCGCGGTGACCCAGGTCGCGATCGATCTCCAGGAGCA
>DASXZB010000095.1:0-51385 GCA_036502145.1 Solirubrobacteraceae bacterium
GAGCTCGTCTCCGAAATACAGAGCGCGCGCATAGCCGGCGAGAGCGGCCACGAGCACCTCGTCGGCGCTCGCCTGCGCGATCTCGGTCGCGCGGCGCCCGTCGACAATCGCCTGGCGGACATCGGTGTCGACCGTAACCGCGCGGACCATCCCAGCCACCGCCTGGACATACGGGGTAGCGCTCTCGGGCCGCTCGGCCTCCGCCCGGCTCGCAAGGGCCAGGAAGCGGCGTTGTTCGATCGTTGCGTGGCCGACCGTTGCCGCGGCTGTGGCCGCGACCACCGCGAGCTCCGGGTAAGCGATGAGCTGCTGCCCAGACATGGTTCGCATCCACCGAAGGAGCGTTCGCGCTCTCCCGGTTCTAAGTAGCGACAGATGGTGCTCGGTCAGGATCTCAGCGACGAGCTCGTCTTCGCCAGCCGCGGCAGCATGCTCAAGCGTCTCCACCACCATGCCGCGTGATTGGCACCATAACGCCGCCCGCCGACGCAGCCCGACTGCAGCCCCCGGCTCCGACGACGCGAGCTCAAACCCAGCGAACTCCGCGAACAGGGAGTGAACCCGCCACCAGCCCCCATGCTCGAGGCGGATCACAAACAGATGAGAGCGCTCGAGCTCGTCGAGAACCGAAGCCGAGTCAGAGCGGCCGAGCACCCCATCACACAAATCTGCGGTGAACCGACCCAGCACTGCAGCTCGCAAGAGGAACCAGCGGGTGTCGTCGTCGAGCGAGGTCAGCGCCTCGCGGCTCAGATACTCGACAACGAATCGGTGCTCTCCGCTGAATTCGATCACCGCCCGGCCGGGGTCATTCACGCTGCGGAGCCAGAAGGCGGCCAGGAATAGCGCCGCCGGCCATCCCTCAGTGCGGTTGCGCAAGACCTCGATTTGCGCGTCCTCCAACTCGAGCCGCGTGAGGTCGACGAACAGCTCCCGGGCTTCGGCCGCGGTGAAGGCAAGCTCTTCCGCCCGTAGCTCGGCAAGTTGGCCGCGCGCGCGCAGCCGCGCGAGCCCAAGGGCGGGATCGGTCCTGCTAATCGCGATCAGCCGCGCCGTTGCGGGCAGGCGCTCCAGCGCGTAGTCGATCGAGGCGAGACAGTCGGTGTCCGTGACGCACTGGAGATCGTCGAGGACCAGCACCAGCTCATTTCCGAACGCTGCTAGCCCATTCATCAGCTCGTCGACCTGGATCTCGATCGGCGCTCCGGGGACCCGGAGCCGTTTCAGGGGCCCGCGGCCCAAGCCCTCGCGCACCCGATCGACAGCGGTTGCCACGTACGTCCAAAGCCGGACAAGGTCGTTGTCGCCGGCATCGAGCGTGACCCAGGCGAATGCCGTACCGCGGCTGGTCAGCCAATCGCGCACCGCGGTCGATTTGCCGTAGCCGGCCGGCGCGGCGACGAGCGTCAGCGCCGCATCCTGATAATCATTCAGCGTCTGCACAAGCCGCGGCCGCCTGACGATGTTCAGACGCTGCCGCGGCGCAGCGAGCTTCGCCTCCGCGAGTGAAGTCATGTCGTCAACGCCAGGCGAGACCAACCTCGTGCCACCAGTCGAGCTCTTTGCGCGCGGCGGCCGCACCACGTCGGCCGGGATGTCGTCGTGCTTCCTCGCGGCGTTGTTGCGTGGATTGATGGGCGTCCCTAACCGCTTGGAATCGTCCGCGGCCGGCCGGTACCGCGGCGGGAGGATGCGACCGCTACTTGGTCACAGGCTGGGGGGCAAGCGGTCTGCGAGGTCGCGGACAACGATTCACACACATGGGCCTTCGGCAGATGGTCAGAAAATCCGTTTACTGACGGCCCTACACGTGGCGGTCGACTAGCGCCCCCCAAGCTCGTTCCGCTCTGGCTGTGCAACCCGCGATGCGATCAGTGACCAGCGTCCCGGGTCCCATGGGAAGGGTATCACCGGGACGAACTGGGTTCAGGAGGAGCAGCTCACGCCGCCGGATTTCTACCGGCGGCCGGAGATCACCGCGGTCGCGATCACCAGTGAGAGCGCCACGAGTGAGCCGAGAGCAACGAGCCAGCTGAATCCGCCGGTGCTGGTGACGTGAATCACGAGCGCGATGAACCCGAACGGAATGACCACGGACAGAAACAGGGCGACCGCCCGGAGGATCGCGCGCTTGTCATGGCCTCGGTCGCTGCGCTGGTCGGCGAGAGCGATCGCTGCATCGACGCTCGCTTCCTCGCCCTCATAGAAGACAACTGCCCGGCGCCCGAGCTGGCGGGTATGCGACTCACAGCCCCAGGCCATCGCGATCATGAACGTGACAGGCAGCACCCAGGTTGTCACCCAGATCGCTCCCCCCAGCGCGACGCTGAGCACCGCTCTGATGCGGGCCCGTGCACCCGTCTGCGGCTCTGCTGCCGACGGAGACATGAAGCCGCCGAAGACCAGCAGCAAGTAGACGCTGTGAACCCATATGCGCAGCGATCGCCGCTGCGTCGGCCGCTCCGGCGCCCCGGTCCGCTGAACCATGGCGAGGGCCGCCTGCGCGGTCTCGACGGTGGGGTGCACGCCGCGGAGCGCGAGCATCTCGGCCCCGGTTCCGAGCTGTCGCGGGTCGCGGTCATACAGCGCGGCGGTGCGCAGCATCATCCGCGTCTCCTGCCACAGGTAGGTGAGATAGCCCGGCGCCAAGGCGAGCAAAAACGGGGTACCGGCGATCGCACCGTCGATTCGCGCTACCTGCGCCGACTGTGTGCGCAACTCCTCGGCCAGCTGTGCGCGCGGGGTGTCCGGGCGGGCGCTGCGCGTGGCCTGAGCCCACTCGCTCGAACTCTGCCCCAGCCGGTCGGCCGCGTACAGGGTGAGTCGCTCGGCCACGTGCTCGGGGTCGCGACGGACGACTCGCACAAGCTCGCGGGAGCCGGAAAACACGCGCCGGATGCGACGTTTCGGGCGCTGCGGCTCGCCCAGGGCCGGCGCGCTGGCGCCGGTCTCGTCAGCCATCAGATGGCCTCGACGGCGCTGGAGGACCGAGTGCCGCTTCAATTCTCACCAGCCGATCGCTGACCTCCTCGAGCCGCCTCGTCAACTCCCCTTCGCTGTCGACGAACCGCCGGCGGCTGGTCTCGATCAGCGATGCGGTCACCGAGGCCGTGATCACCGCCAGAAAGCCGATTCCAGTGAGCATCACGACCGCACCGATGAATCGGCCATCGCTTTGCCTGGGGGTGACGTCCCCGTATCCGACTGTCGTGACCGTCTGCAGCGCGAACCAGAGCCCCTTGCCGATCGTTCGGAACTCCTGACGGTCGACCACTCGCTCCAGGATCCCTCCCGCAACCGTGATCAGGATCGTAAACGCGGCGATGATCGCCGCCGCCCGGCGCGCAGTCAGCGACTCGCGCAGCAGCAGCCGGGCGGTCAGCGGCACCTTTGCCGGCTGAGTACTCGCTTCGCGCTGTGCACCCTGAGAATGAGGACCCTTCATCTGAAACTTGCCTCCTTGGTGGCTCTGTTTTCAGCGAACATCGGTCGGGCGCCGTCGTCTCGTGCTCGACAGCGGCGTCCAGTCGACGCCGGTTTGTTGCCGGAAGGCCGTGAGAGCGGCTTCGAGCGTGGGGAAGAAGTGGGCGGGGTTCAGGGGGCCGATCAGCTGGTAGCGCTCGAGCTTTGCGCGGACCGGATCCTTGAGCTCGGCGAACACCAGCGAGGTGCCGGCGGCGTTGAGCTCGTTGTCGAGCTCGGCGAGTATGTCGGCCGCCGTGGTGTCGACGTCGGTGATCGGCTCCGCGGCGATGACGATCCATCGGGGTCGCGGTTTCGCAGCGGCCAGGCGGCGGACCTGTTCGCGGAAGGTCCGGGCGTTGGCGAAGAACAGTGGTGCGTCGAAGCGGAAGATCACCAGACCCGGAAGTTGCTCAGCATCCGGATACATCTGGCGGTCGTGGTGGCCGGGCATCCCGGGGACGCGACCGAGCGTGGTCTGATAGGGCCACCAGGCTCGCCGGAACACGTTGAGGATCGAGAGCGCGACGGCGACGGCGATTCCGGCGAGGACACCGAGCAGCGCCACGCCGAGGAACGCGGTGACCGAGAGCAGGAACTCGACCCGGCGCTGATGCCAGAGCCGGACGGTCCCGGGTACGTCGGCCAGGGACAGGGACGCAGCGATCACGACCGCCGCGAGCGTGGGCTGTGGAAGATCGTGCAGCAGCCCGGGCACGAGCACCAGCATCAGCACGATCGCCGCGGCACCGACGAGCCCGGTGACCTGTGTCTTGGCGCCGGACTGCTCGGCAACCGCGGTGCGCGATCCGCTCGTGCTCACGGGGAATCCTTGAAAGAACCCGGCGGCAACGTTCGCAGCGCCGATTCCGATCATCTCACCGCTCCCGTCGACCTCCTGGCCGGTGCGCGCGGCAAATGCGGAAGCGGTGGAGATGGTGTCGGTCAGGGCGACGAGCGCGATCCCCAGAGCTCCGGCGAACAGCAGCGGCAAGTCGGATACGGGACTTGGCAGCGTGAGCGGCGGGAGCCCCTTGGGGAGCGTTCCCACGAGCGAGACGTCGTGGCTGCCGAGATCGAGCGCCGCGGACGCCGCGATTGCCACCACGACCGCTACCAGCACGCCGGGGATCCGTGGCCGCCAGCGCCCGAGGGCAAGGATCAGCGCGAGGCTGATCAGTCCGATCACCGTGGCCGCCGCGACCGCCTCGCCGGATGCGAGCCCGTGTATGAACCCGTGCGTCTCGTCGATGAGCCCGTTGGCGCTGACCGAGAACCCGAATAGCTTGGGCAGCTGCCCGATCAGGATCGTCAGCGCCAGGCCGTTTATGTACCCGATCTGGGTCGGTTTGGAGAGCAGGTCGGCGACGAACCCGAGCTTGGCGATCCCAGCGGCGACCATGATCGCCCCCACGAGCAGCGCCAGCATCGAGGCCAGCGCCACCGCATGCTCAGGGTTGCCGTCGGTGCCGACGATCGGCAGGATCGTCGCCGCGATCATCGGCCCCAGCGAGGAGTCCGGCCCGAGCACGAGGATCCGGGAGGGGCCAAACGCGGCATAGCCGATCAGGCACGCCACCGTCGTGTAGAGGCCCGTAATGACGGGTAGCCCAGCGAGCTCCGCATACGCCATCCCCTGTGGAACCAGCAGCGTGCCGAGCACCAGCCCGGCGACCACATCGCGGCGCAGCCACCGGCCGCGGTATGTGGCCAGCAGTCGCGCGCCCGGAAGCCCCGGCTCGGTCATCGCCAGCGCTCCGCGTGGGTCAACCTGCGACGGGCACCGTACGCTGCGCCAGCTCGTACGGGTCTGGAGCAGCACCCTTCGGCGCCTGCGCTTCTAGGCTGTGCTTGACCTCGAGCAGAGCCTCGCGCTGCCCCTGGCTTACGGTCGGGAAGCGAGGATCGATCTCCATCAGCGTGTGAACCAGTACCGCCGCGGCACCGAGCCGCCCGAACCACTTTCGGTCGGCGGGAATCACGTACCACGGCGCCCACTCGGTGCTCGTGTGCGAAAGCATCTCGGAGAACGCCTTCTGATAGTCGTCCCAGCGCTCGCGCTCCCTCACGTCGGCCCCCGAGAACTTCCAATTGTGATCGGGCAAATCCAGCCGCCGCAAGAAACGGGTCCGCTGCTCCTCCTTTGATAGGTTCAGGAACACCTTGACGAGCCGGAAGCCGTTGTCGGTCAAATAGCGCTCCCAGTCGTTGATCTCGCGGTAGCGGCGCTTCCACACACTGCCCCTCTTTGACGCCTTCGGCAGCTTCTGGCGATCGAGGTGCTCCGGGTGGACGCGCACCACGAGCACCTCCTCGTAGTGAGAGCGGTTGAAGATCCCGATCTCCCCACGGGCCGGGAGGCGGCGCGCGTAGCGCCACAGAAAATCGTGATCGAGCTCCTCTGTGGACGGCACCTTGAAGCTGTGTACGGCGACCCCCTGAGGGTTCACACCGCTCATCACGTGGCGGATGGTTCCGTCCTTGCCCGCGGCATCGAGCGCCTGCAACACAACCAACACGCCGTAGCTGTCCTGAGCCGCGAGCCGCGCCTGATACTCGCACAGCAGCTCCACGCCCTCGGCGAGCAGCCTGACGCCGTCCTTCTTCTTTTTCACACCGGCTTTGAACGCCGGATCGAAGTCCTTGCCGAGAGTTACCTTCGAACCCGGCCTCACGCGGAACGGCTCGATGAACTCCGCCAGCCGCTTCTGCCTCTTATCAGCCATCGTCCGCTCTATCTCAATCGCTCAGCGCGTCAGCTTCGGGGATCGGTCTGCGCGGCTGACCACGGCTGAGCTGACGGGCCACGGAGTGAGGCTACGGTGGCCGTGGCCAGACCACTCCCCGCGAGCGCCCATTCACCTGGGTGAATATGAATCGCTTTCAGACGCGGACTGCGCCTGGCCAGGTTGCGCGGGGTTGGCGGGGAGCAGCGCGGCGGCCCCGAGACCGATCAGGGCAAGGGCGGCGAGGAAGATCATCGCGAGGACGTAGGACTGGTTTCCGGAGGCGAGATCGGAGACGAGGATCGTGCCGGCGATCGCAGTGCCCAGCGACGAGCCGAGGTTCGAGATGCTGCGCGACAGACCCGAGATCTCGCCCTGCTTGTTCTCCGGGAAGCTGGACTGCACGATGTTGACCGACGGCGTCAGCATGACCCCGAGTCCAAGACCGATCAGCAGCAGCCCGGGTGCGAACGCCAAGATGTGGGAGGAGGCCTTGACCAGGCCGAGCAGGAGCCCGACCCCGACAATCGTCACGATGAAGCCGGCGCGGATCAGGGTCCTCTGCTCGTACTTCTTGGCGAGGCGCGCGGCGGCCATTGAGGAGAGCAGGATGCCGGCCGTCGCCGCCGTGAAAATCACCCCTGTCTTGATCGCGTTGAACCCACGTTCGGTTTGGAGGAAGACGGAGACCGTGAACGTGATCCCCATCAGCAGCAGCCACTGGATGTTCTGGGTGACGAGGCCAAGATTGGAGGTCCGATTGCGGAACAGGCTGATGGACAGCAACGGCTCTCTGCCCGCTCGCTCGTTGGAGCGGATGTGGAGGAAGAACCAGAGCAGCAGGACCACTCCGAGGGCCAGGAAGACGACGAGCAGCGTGTTGTTGGCACCGGCTTGGAGGATCCCGAAGACCAGGAAGAACATGCCGGCCGCGGAAAGGACGGCTCCGACCGTGTCGAACGGGCGAGTTGGGTCCGGTGCCACCGGGTCGACGATCCGGCGGCTCAGCAGGATGATCGTTGCGACGACCGCCGCTTGGATCAGGAACGACAGCCGCCAGCTGACCGTGGTCGTGATCAGCCCCCCGATCAACGGCCCTGCGGCCGCGCCGATTCCGCCCATGCCGCTGATCACGCCGAAGGCGCGGGCGCGCGATTGCAAATCGCTGAAGGCCATCGTCGCGAGGATGTAGACCGGCGGGATCATCAGGGCCGAGCCGACGCCCTCGAACCCCGAGTAGCCCAGGATCAGGACCCCGAGCCCCGGGGCGAGCGCGGCGATCACGGCTCCGGTCCCGTAGACGCTGAGACCTCCGATCAGGCACCGCTTTCGGCCCCACCGGTCGGTCAGCTTGCTGCCCGGGATCATCAGCGCCGCCATGCACAGCAAGAACAGCGTGATTGCGGTCTGCACACCATGTACGGTGGTGTCCAGGTCCTTGCTGATGCTGGTGATCGCCACGTTCATGTTCGACCCGGCGAAGCTGGCGATGAACTGAGTCAGAGCAAGCGGAATCAGCAGCGTCCGGGGCGAGACGCCCGCGCGGTCAGCTGACGCTTCCTGACTTGCCACTTGCGGGACCTCGGCCAACCTCGTCAGCTCCGCCGTCTCATGCGTTCGGTGTCGGACCTCAGACCGTTACGTTCGGTGGGGGCTTTACGGTGAGTGGCAGGAGTTGATCGTGTCCGTTGCCGACGATTCCGTAGCTTGCTTCGGGCACTTCGGCCCAGGCGCCGGGAAGGTCGCCGATCGGCTCTGAGAGGACGATTCGCGCATCATCTGAGAGTTGCTGCAGGATCTGACGCTTGGGGTAGAGCTTCTTGAGCGTGCGGACATCGCGTGAGAAGAACAGCGAGCGCGATTTGCCGTTGCTCGAGTAGCGAAACGCCCATAGGCGCTCGCCGTCGCTGGTGGCGATCGTGCCCTGGAATGGGTACTTGACGCCGTGCTCGTGCCCGCAGGCCTCAACGAAGCCGATCGCGCGCGCGACCGCGTCGGGCGGATCATCCTCAAGGCCGAACGTCAGGGCGAGGTGAAAGAGGATCTCGGTGTCTGTTTGGCCCTCGATCTCGGCAAACAGCGACTCGTCGACGGCGAGCATGAGGTCGCGTTTGATCGTCGCGAGCTCGTCGATGAATCCGTTGTGCATGAATAGCCAGCGGCCGTGGCGGAACGGATGGCAGTTGGTCTGCTGGATGGCCGATCCGATCGCGGCGCGAATGTGCGCGAAGAACAGGTGGGAGCGTATGTGGCCGGCGAGCTCGCGCAGGTTCGCGTCATTCCACGCCGGTTCGATACTCCGGAATACCCCGGGGGTCGATCCGTTGTCATACCAGCCGACGCCGAATCCATCCCCGTTCGTGGGCTCCGCACCGAGGCGCGAGTGCAGGCTCTGATCGATCAGCGAATGCGCCGGTGTGTAAAGCGCGTCTCCGATCAGCACCGGTGAGCCCGTATACGCAAGCCAGCGACACATCAATCGCTGCTTTCGATCTCAGGACCCCTGCGGCCAGGGGTTATGCGGTCCACTGAGCAGCGCCTTGGTAGGCCGACGGCGCGGGGCACTCGCATGGGATCTCCAGGTCTTGGCGGCAGCCGGGTGAGCACGATCCCGGTCGCACGCCCGCAGACCCGCGCACCGAGGAGAGCTCGGCAGCCTCGTCCATGCAGTGAGGCTACGGCGGACCCATGGCGGCAAACGGGTCGCGGCCGGGATTTCACCCAGGTGAATACGAACCGCGCGAAGTGTGTACGCCAGTCAGGCTCCCCGGGCTGGGCTGCTCGTCGCGAACGAGCGGCGCGGGCGATGGTGCTCGGCGGGGCCACTCTCCATTGCCGGTCTGTTTTCGGGCGCATGGGCTTCGTACCAGCGCGCGTATCGGTCGGCGAGCGGCGCGGCGGATACGCCATGCAGCAACACTGAGAGCCCCACCGTCAAATAGGTGGCAACGAGAATCGTCGGGGTTTGTGGCAGGTCGGATTCCTGGACGACGATCAGCGCGAAGACAATCGATGCCAGACCCCGAGGCCCGAACCAGCCCAGAAACGCCACGGTCGGCCAGCGGGCGCCCGTTCCCAGCATCGCGATTGCCACGGGCAGCATCCGGACGACCGTCAGGCTGATAACCGCATAGAGCACCACACGCCAGCTGAGCTGCGAGAGCGCGGGCCCGAGGAGCACCGCGCCGAAGATCAGAAACGTGACCCCATTCAACAGCTCGCCGACCTCCTCGGTGAGGCGAGTGATCCGGGCCGGATCACCCTGCTCCAGCGCCCCGAACAAGCCTCCCGCGACGAATGCGGCGATGAATCCCGAGCCGCCCAGTGCCGCGGCAGTCCCGTACGCCAGCGCGGCGCCTGCCACGGGGATGACCTGTAGCCACGAGTCCGCGATGAGATCTCTGCGGCCGGCGAAGACCACGATCGCCGCCGTCAGTGCGCCCGCTCCGACGCCGCCGAGGAACCCGTAGCCGAGCTCCTCCAACACGATCGTGACGGCATGGTTTCCGTTCGCAATGTGTGACTCGACGTCGGCCGTGGCGAGCACGATGAACAACAGCGGCACGCAGATCCCGTCGTTGAGTCCGCTCTCGACATTGAGGCCTTGCCTGATGCGTTCTGGCAGGCGAGGTTCGGTCACGACCGCCTGCCCCAACGCCGCGTCGGTAGGAGCGAGCACCACCCCTAGCACCAGTACCTCGCCAACCGTCATGCTGTCAAACAGGGTGGCGGCGAGCGCGCCCAGGCCGATCGTCAGCGGCAGGCCAATCCCCAGCAGCCGCATCGGTATCCCGGCTTGGCGGCGCAGCGCGCCGAGCCTGATACGCGAGGCATCGCAGAACAGCACCAGTGCGAGCGTGGCCTCGGCGAGCACGCGGACCGGTTCACCGTACGAGGAAGGCTCGACCTCCCCAAGGACCTTCGGGCCAAGGAGGACGCCGAGCGCAACCAGCACCATCGCCGGCGTGACGATCGTTCCCGACAGCCGGCGCGACACGGCCGCGACCGCGAGTATCGCCAGCGCAACGAAGACGAGGGCCCACTCCGTCACCCGAACGATCTTGGCACGGCAGTCCAGGGAACCGAGCGAGCGCCGGGAGTTCACCTGGGTGAATTCCATCGGCCCAGCGGGGCCCCCAGAGGGCGAGCGTAAGATGTCGCCGTCACGGTGACCGATCAGCCGCCAACAGCTGCCTACGGGGAGGAGATGGTGTGGAACCCCCAGTCGCCGCGCTTTCGATCGGTCAACCTCTTGGTTTCGTGGATCGTGGCGGCAATCGCCGTCCTTGTGGCTGCAGCCATCCTGCCCGGTCTCACAGTGGGGAACTTCGGCGAGGCGGCCATCGATGCCGCCATCATCGCGGCGCTGAACGCGATCCTGCCTCCCGTGGCGGCGGCCCTGCGGCTGCCGTTCACGCTGGCGCTCGGGTTCGTGCTCGTGCTCGTGCTCGACGCGCTGATCCTGGTGCTGGCATCGCATATCGACAGCACCTCGATCAAGGTCGACTCGTTCGGCTGGGCGCTGCTTGCGGCGCTCGCGATCGCGGCAGTCAGCGTGGTGCTCGAAGTCATCCTGGGGGTCAATGACGACGACACCTACACGCTGCGGGTCATCCGACGGATCGTGCGCCGCCGAGCACCGGTGCATACAGAGGTGCCGGGAATCGTCTTTCTCGAGATCGACGGACTGGCGTTACCGGTGCTACAGCGCGCCATGCGCGACGGCAACGCCCCGGAGCTGTCCCGGTGGGTGGAAGAGGGGACACATCAGCTGGTCGAATGGGAGACGGACTTCTCCTCCCAGACCGGCGCGAGCCAAGCTGGAATATTGCTCGGCTCCAACCGGGACATCCCCGCCTTTCGGTGGGTCGAGAAGGAGACGGGCACCGTCTTTACCTGCTCGGCCCCCGCCGACTGCGCCGAGATCGAGCAACGCCATGCCAGCGGCCAGGGTTTGCTCGTCGACGGCGGCGCGAGCCGCGGGAACCTGCTTTCGGGGGAGGCTGACGAGGTCATCCTCACGGTCAGTCGCATGAGCGCCGAAAAGCAAGCCAACCCCGGGTACAGGACTTTCCTCGCCAACGGGACCAACGTCACTCGCGCGCTGGTCCTGTTCGGGTGGGAGGTGATCATCGAGCTGATCGATGCTGCGCGCCAGCGCCGACGCAACGTGCGCCCGCGTGGGGAACGGGGCGGCCGCTACCCGCTGATCCGGGCCGCGGTGTGCGTGGTCATTCGCGACCTGATCGTCTTCGGCGTCCTCACTGACATGATGCGTGGAGCTCCGGCTGTCTACGCCACGTTTTCCGGCTACGACGAGGTCGCCCATCACTCCGGCCTCGAGCGGCCGGACACTCTGGAGGCGCTGCGCAAGCTCGACCAGCAGCTCGGCCGTATCGCTCGCGCTCGTCGCTTTGCACCACGACCGTACGAACTGGTGGTCCTGTCCGATCACGGTCAGACCCAGGGCGCGACATTCAAGCAGCGCAACGGCTACACACTGGGCGAGCTCGTCGAACGGTCGATCGAGGCGGGGACGGTATCCCACCTCGGCGGCTCGGACGAGAGCGACGCTGCGGCGGCGCACGCATGGGGGGAGGCGACGGGCCGGGTCCGGGAGCGACCCGTGGCCCAGCGCGACGGCGGCGAGCGGCGGGTGGACGGTCAAGCCGGCCCTAATGTGATCGTGCTCGGTTCGGGCAACCTCGGCCTCGTCTACCTGATGGAAGAAAGGCGCCGCCTCAGCGCCGAGGAGATCGACGAGCGCCACCCGCGATTGTTGTCGGCTCTCCGCCAACATCCGGACGTCGGGTTCCTGCTCGTTCACTCAGAAGAGCACGGTGCCGTCGCGCTCGGCGCACGGGGCGCTCATTACTTGAATGACGGCCGCGTGGTCGGGGAGGAGCCGCTGGCGCCGTTCTCGCCGAACGCGGCGCGACATCTCCTGCGGACGGACGGATTTCGAAACGTTGCCGACATCATGGTCAATAGCTTCTACGACCCCGAACTGGACCAGGCCTGTGCTTTCGAGGAGCTGATCTCGTTCCACGGTGGCATGGGTGGTGCCCAAACGCGTCCCTTCGTCCTGTCGCCCGTGAGCCTGCCGCTCGCACCCGAGCCGATCGTCGGCGCCGCCGGGGTCCACGATCTGCTGTCCGCCTGGCGCCGCATGCTCCAACATGGCGAGACGCCGGCGCCCGCCCTCGCGGCCGAGGCGGGGCGCTCGCGGCAGTAGAAACTGATGGCTTCCGAAATGACCTGGCTGGGACACGCCACGGTCCTGCTGGACATCGACGGAACGCGTTTGTTGACCGATCCTGTGCTGGGAGACCGAATCGGGCCGCTTGTCCGCGTCGCATCTTCGGTCCGTTTCGGATCTTCGGACGCCCTCGACGGAGTGCTCCTCTCGCACCTGCACGCGGATCACGCGGACGTGAGCTCGCTCCGCCGGGTGGCCCGTTCACTGCCGGTCCTGGCTCCCCGCGGGGCGGGGCGCTGGCTCACGAGCCTCGGCCTACGAGAAGTCCATGAGCTGTCCCCCGGCGACGAGATGACGGTGGGATCGCTGAGGACGCGCGCGACACCGGCGGAACACGGTCACAACAGGCGTCCGATGGGCCCGAAGGCGGATCCGATCGGCTTCGTGGTGCTCGGTTCCCGACGCGTGTACTTCGCCGGCGATACCGACCTGTTTCCGGCAATGGTCGAGCTCAAGGGGTCGGTCGACGTCGCGCTACTTCCGATCTGGGGCTGGGGCCGATCGCTTGGCCCCGGTCACCTCGACCCGATCCGCGCCGCCGAGGCCGCCGCGCTGATCGCGCCCACCTCTGTCGTGCCAATCCACTGGGGTACGTTTGCGCTCCCCAAGCCTCTGCGTCCCGCCAACGATGTCTGGCTGCCCGCTCGCCAGTTCGCCGCGTCTATCCGGCAGCTTGCTCCGGGCGTCGAGGTTCGAATCGTGGCGCCAACCGAAACGGTGGAGCTTTGATGGCTCGCCGATAACCACCATCACGATCTGATGCATTTCCGCAGCAGCTCTGCGACTTCGTCGCTCGGCGGCTTTGGGTCGTCGGGCGCGAGCGTCACCTCTTCGAGCGAGGCGCCGGCGTCGATCAGCGTCTGGACGGTTGCCAACCAGTCGGGTGCCGGGTTGGAGTGGGATCGCTCGCCACTCCCGACGAGCGCCCACCCCAGGGGCGTGTCATTCCATCGCCTGTCTCGCGCCTCGATGTCGGCACCCCGGGCGAGGAGCAGCCGGACCGCTTCGGGGGCGCCGCCATACGCCGCCGCGTGCAGCGGGGTGCCACCATCCTGGCCGCGCGCCTCGACGCTGAACCCGAGCTCCAGCATCAGCTCGAGCGCGGCGACATTGCCTGCTTGGGCAGCGCGGACGATCGCGCCCTCCTCGGCGTCGGCCAGCTGCTCGCGGCGCGCGATCGCCTCACCGCGATCGCCGCGCAGGCAGGCGAGCATGAACAGCTCGGTCTCCTTGGCGTGGGCCTCGGCGCCGTGCTCGCGGAGCAGATCCACGAGTTCGGCGGTCGCGCCCGACGCGACCGCCTCGTACAGCGCCGACACTGGCCGCTCGCCGTCGCTGCGGTAGCGGCCGGGATCGGCGCCCGCCTCGAGCAGCAGCCGCACCGCCTCGACGTCGCCGGTGCTGATCGGCGCCGCCAGCGCCATCTCGACCGTCCCCGCGACGTCCGGGGTGTGGGCCAGCAGTAGGGCGAGCGTTTCGTGGTTCGCGAACGCCGCCAGGTACAGGTCGTGGTCCTCGGGGACCGCGCCGCCGTCCAGCAGCAGCCGTGCCACCGGCGCATTGCCGGCGGCTGCCGCGCAGCGCAGCGCCGTCCACTGGCCGCGGCGGGCGTCGAGCGACGCGCCGGCATCCAGCAGCGCCCGCGCGATCGCCACCAGTCCCTTGGCCCGGGCGGGGTCGCGGTGCCAGCGCGACGCGCAGGCCAGGTGCAGCGCCGTCCACCCGGTGCGCGGATCCGGCCGTGTCGCCAGCCCCGGATCCTGCGCGAGCTCTGACAGCACACGCGGAGCGTCGCCGAGGACCACGGCGGTCGCGATGTTGAAGCCGGCCAGCTGGGGCGTCAGCATCCGGAACGCGCGGCCCGGCTGGTTGCTGAGCGACGCCGCGACGAACGCCTCGGCCTGCGCGGCCAACTCCTTGACGGCCGTCTTCAGTGCCGGCCAGCTGGAGAACCCGTAGCCGCGGGCGACGGCGAGCTGCGCGCCGGCGAGCGTCTGGGGCTCGACCCGCGTGACGGCGTCGGGATCGCCCGCGCGGGCGGCACGCAAAAGCTCCTTGGCCTGGCGGCGCAGCTGGTCGAGATCGGGATGCGCCGGAAGTGTCGACATGACGTCTCCTTCACCGGCCCGCGGTCCGCGATCGGGCCCAACAGGAGATCGTCACGATCTGCTCTTTCACCGCTTAAGAGGTGGACTCAGTCCTGTCCGCGGACCCGGAGGCGTCCTCTCACGCCCGCCGATTAGGCTACCAGCGCGGCGTCAGCCGAGAAAACGTCGTGGTGGCAGGCGACCCTTAGTGCCCGAGGCGTCTGGCTAGAGTGCTGGCAGTGGACCTCCCGATGGCATCGATCTGTTCTCTCGATGACCCAGGGCTGCGCTTGCAGCTGGAGCGCTACCGTCGCGCAGGCCGCGGCGCGCGCCTGCTAGAGCGCACCCCGCGCCGCGTGGTGGCGGAGTTCGACCAGGATGTAGAGACCCCGTTGATCGAGGAGACGATCGCGCTCGAGCGCGAGTGCTGTGCGTTCTTCACCCTGAACTGGCAGCCTGAGCGGCGCTGGCTGACCATCGCGGTGGGCGAGGCCGAGCACGAGCGTGCCCTGGGCGCGATCGCGTCCGCCCTCGACGTCCGCAGTTCCGACTAGGAACCCGCCTGCCGGTCGAGCCGTGGTAGCGCGCCAATCCGGCAGCGAGCGTCATTTTCCCTTGATGGCGTAGTCGCCCAGTCCGTGCTCGAGGAGCGTAAACGCGCGCTCGGCTCGGGCACGGACGTCGCGCTCGAGCCGTGAGTGGTGCTCGCCCTCGAGGATCCGCCGGCGGGTGTAGTGGACGAGGCTTCGGTGGATCCCCATCATGGCGTGCGCGGCGACCCATGGCTCGATGTCATCGGCTCTGGCGCCGTGCTCTTCGGCGAGCAGTCGGGCGAGCGAGGCTGTGTAGCCCGCGAGGATCTGCTGCTCGCGGGCGATCAGCGCCGGGCTGTGGGTAATCACACGGGTGAGCGCGGCGAGCTGCTGCCGGGCGGCTACGTCTACGCGACCGAGAAGTCCGCGCTGGGCGAGCAGGAACCGCCGGAACGCGGCGAGCGCGGGCTCGCCGGGCTCGCGCTCGCGGATAGTCGCGAGCAGCTCCTCCTCGAAGTCCCCTAAGCGCCAGTAGACGAGGTCCTCCTTGGTCGGGAAGTAGTTGAAGACCGTCTGTTCGGACACCTCGGCCGCGCGCGCGATCTCCGCGACGGTGACGCGGTCGAACCCGCGCTCGGCGAACAGCCGGCGGGCGGTCTCGGCGATCAGCTGCCGAGTGTTCTCCTTCTTGCGCTCGCGGAGTCCGAGCGCCGCGGGTTGGGTCACATCGGCCACGAGGTCGACTTTATCAGCCATAATTTTAGGGTGACTAGAGATTTTGTGCTACCCTATAACAAGCGCAGTCCCAGAACCAACGAGCGAGTGGACCGGATCCCTAGGAGAAGCGAGGCAGCCAGATGTCAGAGCAGAACAAGCAGATCACCCGACGGATCCTCAGCGAGCTCTTCGAGCAAGGGAAACTCTCGACGCGGCTGACGAGCTGATCCACCCTGACTTCATCAACCACGAGGCCCCGTCCGGCAACCCGCAAGGCCAACAAGGCCTGAAGGAGACCGTGAGCTGGCTCCACGGCCTCTGGGGGCCGATGCGCGCCGAGATCGAGGACGAGATCTGCGAAGGCGACAAGGTTGTCGCCCGCATCACGATGCACGGCCGCCACGTCGGCGAGTTCCTCGGCCACGCGCCGACCGGAAAGGAGTTCGCCACCAAGCAGATACACATCTGGCGGATCCAGGGCGACCGGGCGATCGAGCACTGGTCGGCGCGCGACGACCTCGGGCAAGCGCTCCAACTCGGCCTCCTCGGGAGCTGAAGATGGACGCCCGGCCAACCAGCGATTCCGGCAAGCAGATCCTGCTCCGCGCCGAGCAGACAGACGGAGCCACGTCGATCATCGAGAGCACGATGCCGGCGCGCGCACCCGGCCCGCCACTGCACAAGCACGACTTCGGCGAAGCGTTCTACATACTCGATGGCGAGCTCACGATCCAGCTGCGCGATGACCTACAGGTCGCCAGACCCGGGGAGTTGGTGCTCGCCCCACGCGGTGTCCCGCACACGCTCGCGAACGAGAGCGACGCGCCTACCCGCTACCTGATCATCTGCACCCCGGCCGGGTTCGAGCGCCATTTCGCCCGGCTCGCTGCCGCCCAGGCAGGAACCGATCCGCCTGAGTGGGCATTGCAGCCAATCCCCGACGTGACGTACGTCGGCCCTCGGATCGGTGAGGGCCGCCCGGGGCGTCAGGGGTAGGAAGGTGGCGCTACTGGCGTCCGACTTCGCGCGAGCAAAGCATGTGTCGCGTTGACCGCGACGGTCAGGATGAGGCCGGCCAGCAGGTCGGTCACGTAGTGCTCGCCCAGATACACGAGCGCGAGACCGAGCAGCAGCGCGTAGATCCATCCGCAGGCGCCGATCGCGGGATCGATCTCAGCCAGCAGGACGGCGGTCATCGTGGCCGAGGCGAAATGATCGGACGGCATCGCGGCAAACGGGTTTGCGCCGACCGTATGATCGCCCTCCGTCGGGTTCGGCTGACGCTTGAGCCACTGCGCGACCTCGTCCATGACGCGGCGTACTTCCCTGTTCATCAGGCCGGCCTGCTCTGATGCCCACCAGGGAGGTGCCGTCGGGACCGCCCAGTAGCTGACGAGCGTCAGGTCGAACACGCTCGCAAGCCGTCCGGCTGCCGATGCAAAGCGCTCCGGATGCCGCCAGCGGATCCATGCCATGACCGCGTGAGGTTCGATCTCCCAGGTCCAGTAGAAGAGCGTGGTCAGCTTGTCGAGCCGGCTTAGGTGTCCACGCCGGCGAAGGCGTCGCTGCATCCTTTCACCCGCGGGGACCCCCGCGCCGATCAGGGTGTCCAACACCACGGGGTACTCGATGCGGGCGCGTGCACGGAGGCGTTCAGGCGCGTCATTTGGCAGCTCAAAGGCATTCTTGTAAGCCAGCATTTGCGCAGCCCAAGCGGCACCGTCGCGCAGCATGGATCGTCGGAGAGCGCCGAGGATCGACAGTGGTGCCGTGAACAGGCAAGCGGTGGTGACGGCCGGAGGCAGTCCCAGGCGTTTGCGCGCTCTGGCGGCAATCACCGAGCACGCGACGCCACCGATGCCCGCGAACTGGCGACCGCGGACGCGGCGACGACGAGCGCGGCGCCGGGCCGGCTCACTGACCGGCAATCGACCAGTCAACGACACCGCTTGGGAACTCCTCTAGAAGCTGCTGTCCACACGGTGCCGCGTTACCCCCAGAGCGCCGCGAGCTGCCGGCTTCAGTCCGCTGGATGACAGGATGTCGAAGGAGGCGGTCGACGCGCGCCCTCATATCAGTGTCATCGCTATGACGTGCGTGCTTCACGAACGTCGGCGTGCGAACAATCGCCGTGAGGCCGTGGTGGGACCGCGGTACTTCTCGGTGCATGAGCTGGGATAGAAACGATCCGGCCCGTCGCTACCGGGGGAGGGGTCGCCACGATGAGGCGGTGATCCAAGCCGAGGTGAGGCGATTGGCGCTGGCTCTGGCGCCCTTTGGTGTGCTTAAGCGCGAAGCGCTCAAGCGGAAGGCTGGTGCGACCGAGTGGAACGAGGCGACCTTCGATAGCGCGATCGCGGCAGCGGTGGACGCGGGCGTGATCGAGAGCCTCCCCGGAGACGTCTACCGGCAGCCCGGCTGATCCCGCCATCGGTGGAGGGACCGCGTGGACGGGCGTCTCGGCGTTTGGATCTCGACCGGCTGACCGAGCGTTGCTGGTCCGGGCCGGCGGTCAATCCTCGGGCCCGCGGAGGCTGCTGAGATCCGCCAATCGCCGCAGGTAGTCGTACATGCCCGGCTGCTCCTGTCCTCCCAGGGCGGCCAACAGCCGGCTTAGACCTTCAAAGCTATCGGCCCCGACCTCTGCGGCCAGCTCGGCCTCAATCCGCCGGGCCGCGGTTCGGTGAGCCTCGAGATAGTCGGTCGCGCGCCGCGTGAGCTTCACCGTCTTCTCTCGACCGTTGGTCGCCGATGGCGAGACGGTCAGATACCCCCGGTCCCGGAGCCTGGCGACGATCTTGGCCGCGCCCTGGCGTGTGATCTCCAGCTCGCGTCCGATCTGAGAGATCGTCGGCTCTCCGGCTCGCGAGCAGATGCGCAGGGCCCGCCCGTCGGGGAAGCGGCGGTCGCCGAAGCCGGCGGCGGCCAGCTCCTGATCAAGCCGGCGCTGGTAGCCCACCCAGGCTTGCCGCAGCGCGCGACCGAGACCGACGCGCGGGGCGTCGCTCGCAGACGGTTCGCCGGGCCCGTCGGTGCCCGGCTGATGATCGGTCCGGCTCATGAACGGACTGGATTGACAACTGCAGTTGACATTCTAGGCGAGATGCTCAACACTTGAGTTGTGCCACATCCAGCGCAAGGACGCCTGACGCGCGACCGCTCGCTCGCGGCACGTCTGGAGTTCTCACCGATCCCGGCGATTCGGCGGATGCTTGCCGCCCAAGGCACGCCGGTGCCGGCAACCGGCGCAGGATCGGTCCACCACGTGATCGCGGCCTACAACAACTTCGCCACGATCAAGCTCGGCGCCGCCAGCCGACAGCTCTTCGGTCTGGAGTGGAACTACACGGGCGCCTGTCCGTCGACGCGCGCGTGCCAGCCGTCCAAGCTCTTTGACGCCGCGGCATGCTTTGCGGTGCGCGCCGATCGCCGCCCGGCGCCGACGTACAACCTGCGATGCCTGAGCGGCTCGCAATTGACGCCCCGGGGCGCCGTCACGACACCAGTTCGCTCGGGCCAGGCGTTGGTCTCGATTCGGACGATCGCGCGATCCCCGTTCGGCGACGGCCGGGTCTACTTCGGCGGCTATGACTGCAACTTCGTCCCCGCTGACGGGACGGCTTGGATCGCGACGTCACCGGGCACACGAGTGGAGGTCCGACAATGGAGGTGAACGCATGGTCCGTCGTCTTGTGAGCGCCGTAATCGCGGTCATGATCATCGGCGGGCTGGCTGGAGCGGCCCTAGGGGTGAGCTCGGGGAGCAAGCCGCGGGCCGCCGCGACCGCCAAGGCGTCCAAGCCGAACGTCGTGTTCATCCTCACCGACGACCTGTCCTGGAACCTGATCAACAGCCGCTGGGCGCCACACATCGTCGGGCTCGAGAAACGTGGTGAGACCTTCAACCACTATTACGTCGCTGACTCGCTCTGCTGTCCGTCGCGCTCGACGATCCTCACCGGCCTGTTCCCGCACGACACCAAGGTCCTGGCGAACATCGGGCGAGATGGCGGCTTCAAGAAGTTCCAGGCTGAGCATCTGGACAGGCGAACGTTCGCCGTCGCGATCCGGCGCCATGGATACGCCACCGCGATGATGGGCAAGTACCTGAACGGCTACGGCAAGCCAACCATGACCCCGACCACCGCACCCGTGGCGCCCGGGTGGTCAGACTGGCGTGTCGTCAGCAACGGGTACCAGGAGTTCAATTACTACATGAACGTCAACGGGAAGGTGGTCTTCTACGGCGGACCGACCGGGCGGTGCCGGGTTACCGGCCGCCCGAATCACTACGGTGTCGATGTCCTCAATTCGGCGGGGCGTACGTTTATCGGCGGCCGGAAGGGCAAGCCTTTTGTGCTCGAGGTTGCGACGTTCGCGCCGCACTCGCCGTACATACCGGCGCCGCGCAACGCTTGCGACTTTCGGGGTCTCACCGAGCCGCGCGATCCGTCGTTCAACCGCGCCAGCCAGAACCCGCCGGCGTGGCTGGCTCACCACCAGAAGAGCGCCCTGAACGGTGCTGAGACTGCCTCGATCGACAAGGCCTACCGTATGCGTGCCCAGTCGGTCGAGGCGGTCGACAAACTCCTTGCGGACGTCGAGGCGACGCTGGCCCGTGACCACCTGGAGCGCAACACGTACATCGTGTTCAGCTCCGACAACGGCTACCACTTGGGGCAGCACCGGCTGAGCCACGGTAAGCAGACAGCGTTCGAGACCGACATACGCGTTCCGCTCATCATCGCCGGACCCGGCGTTCCCGCAGGCAAGCGCGTCCCGCAGGTCGTCCAAAATGTCGATCTGTATCCGACGTTCGTCGCGATCACCGGCGCGATGCCGCGCAAGCCGGTGGACGGCCACAGCCTCCTCTCGCTGTTGCACCCCCGGACGCAGCGACCTGCGTGGCGGACGGTGGCGTTGATCGAGCATCAGCATGTGAGCAGGAAGAGCCCCAACGACCCAGACGTCGAGGACGGCGTCAGTCCCACGACCTACGAAGCGATCCGGATCGTGAGTCCCCACCTCCATGCCTTCAAGGGAGCCGTGAACGCCGTATACGTTGAATACAAGGATGCGGCCCACGAGCTCGAGTTCTACGACCTCAGCAAGGACCCGTTTGAGTTGCACAACACCGCCAGTGCGCTGACCGCTTCCCAGAAGGCACAGCTACACAAGATCGTGGGCAGGCTCGAAACCTGCCACAACGCCCAGGCCTGCTGGTCGGGAGCAGTGCCGACACGGTGACCGCGGTCGATAGAGCCTCCGCTTCGGCTCAGTAGCATAGGCGCGGCCCTCAACGGCCGACGCGCTCGCGGCGTGCCTCGCGCTTGAGCCGGCGTCGCTCGGCCCGCGGCGGGCGCAGCGTGATTGGACGGTTGCGAGTGTGGCGCAGGACCAGGAAGGTGACGCTGCCCCACATCGCCGGGATCCACAGCGCGATGGCGTGGTAGACGACGGTGGCAGCGGTGGCAGCGGTGGCCGAGACCCCGTAGAGGACGAACATCCCGACCAGGCTTCCGTCGAGTATGCCGATGTTGCCAGGCACCGGGATCACGTTCGAGAGGTAGCCGATCTGATACGCCAGCACGATCGTGGCCAGCGGCGGGACGGTTCCGGCCGCCGCGAAGCACGCCGCCAGCACCGCGATATCGCACCACAGAAACGCGATCGCGCCGATGATCCGCCAGTCAGGTGTGAACAGGACGCCCTCGGTGTGGCGGATGCTCACCGCAATCGCCAGCAGCCCGGTGCGAATCCGCCCCGCCTGGCGTCCGGCGGCGAGGCGCTCACTGAACCGGGGCAGCGCGAGGAAGAAGACCAGGGCCGCCACTCCCGCCGCGGCCGGAAGCACGCTCAACAGCGGGTTGTCAGGGCCGGGGAGAAGTCCGACCCACAGGCCGAAGCCGACGACGATGAGCGTGATCACGTTGATCGCGCTGGTCAGCAGGAACAGCACCGCCGAGCGCTCGGCGATCCGGCTCGGCTCACCGCCGCGCTCGACCATCAGCCAGGCGCCAACCGCCGCGCTGCCGGCCCCGCCGAGCGACACCGCGGACCCGAAGGCCAGTTCGCTGAGCGCGATGCGGGCGCCGAGTCGGATCGGAGCGCGGTCGAAGACCTGCAGGAAGGCGAGCACGTAGCCGAGGCAGGAGAGGATCTCGAACCCCACCGCGATCAGCAGCCATCCCTCCGCCATCTGCCTGACCGCGTGAGACACGCCGTGCAACCCGGGGACGGCCAGCAGCAGCCCGACCACGAAGGCCGCCAGGATCGCGAGCGAGATCAGCCCCCGCCACAGGCTGCGACCGGGCTCGGCGCCGGGACCGAACCCCGGGGCGGGAGTTGGGCCGCCGTCAGGCTGCGGATCGTCGCTCGTGGCGGCCATGGTTGACTATTCAAGCAATGGCGCGAATCGACCTTCAGCGCAGTGATCTGGCGGGCGTGCGGGCCGACAATCCGGGGCCGTTCTCACTCACCGGGACAAACTCGTGGCTGATCGGGAACCACCCTGTCTGGCTTGTCGATCCCGGACCGGCGCTCGACTCGCACGTCGCCGAGCTGGTGGCAGAGATCGAGGTGCGTGGCGGCCTGGGGGGTATCGCGCTGACCCACGACCACGCCGATCACTCCGGTGCCGTCCCCGCGATCCGCGAGCGCTTCCCCGACGCGCCGTTGGCGGCCGCGCGCGGAGCCGCCGACGTTCGCCTCGCTGCGGCGACGCGGTTCGGCCCGCTGGAGGGGCTGCCCACGCCGGGCCACGCCCCCGACCACATCGCCTTCGTGGTGGGGGACGTCGGGCTGACCGGGGATGCGGTGCTCGGCGAGGGGAGCGTGTTCATCGCGCCCGATCCGGGAGCGCTGGCCGGCTACCTTGACGGCCTGGAGCAGCTGCGGCAGCGCCAGCTTGAGCTGCTCTGTCCGGGTCACGGACCGCCCGTCGGCGACCCTGAGGCCAAGCTGACCGAGTACATCGAGCACCGTCTGGACCGCGAGCGGCGGTTGCTGGCGGGCCTGCAGGCGGGTGCGCGGTCGGTACCGGAGATGCTCCAGGCGGCGTGGGACGACGTTCCGGAGATTCTGCGCCCGGCGGCGACGGTCACGCTCGCCGCCCACCTGGACAAGCTGGCCGATGAGGGACGGCTGCCCGAGGGCGTGCAGCGGCCGGTCCCAATGGTCCTCAGCGAGCCGCGCCAGGAGCCCTGAGAGTGCCGCGCGCCGGCCCCCGGCCGTCGCTTGACTCGAGCTGGCTGCGCGCCAGCGCCATCGCTGCGGCCATCGGCGTGGTCCGGTCCGCGTCAGCCCGCTCGAAGATCTCGCGCAGCGTCGCGCCGATACCGCGGACTCGAGCTCGGGCCGCCCCGGCGTCATAGCCGCCGGCCTCCTCGGCGATGTTGATCAGGCCGCCCGCCCCGACGACGAAGTCCGGCGCCCAAAGAATTCCCCGGGCGGCGAGGAGCTCGGCCACGTGGTCGTCGGCGAGCTGGTTGTTGGCGGCGCCCGCGACCACCCGGCAGCGCAGGAGCGGAACCGACTCGTCGTCGAGGAACCCTCCCAGGGCGCACGGCACCAGCACGTCCACCTCGCTCTCCAGCGCGCCGGCGGGACTGGTCCAGCGCGCTCCCAGCTGCTCAGCCACGGTGCGCTTGCGCTCGTCGACGTCGGCAACGGTCAGCTGGGCTCCGGCTCGGGCGCAGCGCTTGGCCACTCTGGAGCCGACGTGGCCCAGCCCGATCACGCAGACCGTCCGGTCGCGCAGCGAGTGGTCCGCGAAGGCGCGCTCGCAGGAGGCCTCGATTGCCGCCTGCACCCCCAGGGCGGTCAGCGGGCTGGGGTCGCCGGAGCCGCCGCGGCTGCGGGCCAGCCCGGCGACGTGTCGCGTGCGCTGGGCGATCACGCTCATGTCGCGGCTCGAGGTCCCCACGTCCTCGGCGGTGATGTAGCGGCCCTCCAGCGACTCGACCAGGTCGGCGAAGTCCAGCAGGGCGCCGTGCCGGCGATCCGAGGACAGCTGGTCCCCGGGCCGAGTCATTATCACCCCCTTGCCGCCGCCGAGCGCCAGGCCGGCCACGGCCGCCTTGAAGGTCATCGCCCGCGACAGCCGCAGCGCGTCGCGCACGGCGGCCCGGGAGTCGTCGTAGGACCACATCCGGCAGCCGCCGAGAGAGGGCCCCCGGGTGGTGGAGTGGACCGCGACGATCGTGTACAGCCCGGAGCGCTGCCCGCGCCGGACCCGTAACTCCTCGTGGTCGAGCTGCTCGAGGTAGCGGTCGATCGTCGCTACTGGCCTGCCTGCGAACGGGCCGGCGCCGGGTGCGTCACGGGCCCTGCGAGACGAACGTGCTCAGCTTGGTGGCACTCGGCGACGAGCTGCTTGCACCAGCAGGTGGGGCGGTTCCGGTCCCCCCAGAGCTCGAGCCGGCCGGTGCGGGTCCCGCCGACGTTCCGGGCGCCGCCGTGGGGCTCGAGGGTCCACCCGTTGTGGAGCCGGTGCCCGTAGCACCAGTCGTGCCGGTGGCGGGGGTGCCGGTCGTACCGCCGTTCGCGCCCGGGCCGCTCGAGCCTGTGCCGGTGGTGGCGGTCGGACTAATACCGGTCGAGCCGCTGGCTGGGGTGGTGCCAGCGCCTGGAGAGGCCGGGTTGGCGGCGCCCGGCGGGGTAGTGCCCGGGTAGCTCGCCGTGGTCATGTTGTCGGGATCGAGGGTCTGGGAGATCGGCAGCGTCTGCGTCGCATTGTGGCGGGCGTCGCCGGCGCCGCTCCCCGGAGTCGAGATCCTCGTCTGGTGCGTCGGCGCGGGCCGCGCTGCACTGGCGCTGGAGACCGCTGGGGGGGCCGGCGCGGCCGGGTTGCTCTCGGCCGGCGTCGGCGCCGGAGGAGTCGATACAGGTGCTGGCTCGCTGGGCTCCTGGGACGCGGCCGACGCCCTCGGCGAGGCGACGATGCGGTGGTGATGGGCCCGTTGCGCGCTCGGGGTTCCCAGCGTGTGCTGGATCTCCACGGCGCCACCGGTGGCCACGATCGCAGCCGCGAGCAGCGTGACGACGTGGCCGGTCCCGCTGGCCAGAACCCCCGCCGACGCCGCAGCTCCACTCCCGGCCGCGGCGGCTCCGCCACCGGCCACAGCTCCGCCGCCGGCGGCCGCACTGCCGCCGCCGCCCCATCCGAGCAGGTTGGCGATCACTCCGAGCGGGCCCAGGGTGGGGGTGAGCGCGGCGAAGCGCCGGCTCACGCCGCGAACCTCGGAGCGGAACTGACGGCAGCTGGAGCAGTCACGGATGTGGCGCCGTGCCAGGCCGCTGGATCGCACGCCGCGGTCGTGGGACGAGATCAGGTCCTCGCGGATCTCCGCACATGCGGTGTCGCGCGCCTCGCTGGCCTGTGCGAGGCCGATCCGGGCCCGCACCAGCAGCGACTTGACGGCCGGCACCGAGACTCCGAGCGCGCCGGCCACGTCGGCGTAGGCCATTCCGCCGAGCTCGCGCATCAACAGCGCCGAGCGCTGCTGCTCGGGGAGTCGCTGCACGTCGACGATCAGGCGCCGGAGTGAGTCGCGCTCCTCCACCTTGGCGACCGGGTCGTGAATCGCCGGGATCAGCGCCTCAACCGCCTCGAGCGCCGGCGGATGGGCGCGCCGCAGCTCGTCGATGCAGCGATTGTGGGCGATCCGGTACAGCCAGGCCCGCAGCGCGAGCTCGCGATGGTTGGCGCGCAGCCCGGCGTACGCACGCACGAAGACCTCTTGGACCGCGTCCTCGGGATCCTGGGGCGAGCCGGCGAGCATCTGCCGCGTGTAGGCGAGCATCCTGGTGCGGTAGCGATCGTGGATCGCCCGGAAGGCGTCTTCGTTGCCGGCCCGGAATAGCGAGACCAGCTGCTCGTCGGAACGAAGGCGGAGCAGCGGCGTGGCGATCGCGATCCGCGTGCGCGCCAGGCCAACCGATGCTGGGAGAGCGGAGGCTTCCACTTAATGACCCTGGACGAACTCTAACGGTTCGCACAGGCGAAAGTTGTGTTGGATGGGACTTTTCAGGGGGTTTGCGTTGCCGGGAGCCAGCGGGCCGCGCTCAGGCGAGCGAGATCATCACGTGCTTGACCTCGGTGTAATCCTCGAGCGCGTACATGCTCAGATCCTTGCCGTAGCCCGACTGCTTGAAACCGCCGTGAGGCATCTCGGAGGCCAGCGGAATGTGGTCGTTGACCCACACGCAGCCGAACCGCAGCGCTTTCGAGACTCGCATCGCGCGAGCCACGTCGCGCGTCCAGACCGATGAAGCCAGCCCGTAGGGCGTGCCGTTGGCCCAGGCGATCGCCTCGGCTTCGTCGGAGAACTGCTGGACCGTTATCACCGGGCCGAAGATCTCCTGCTGGATCATCTCGTCGTCTTGCTCGAGACCCGCGACGACGGTGGGCTCGAGGAAGAAGCCGGGTCCATCGGGCTCGCTGCCGCCGGTGGCGATCTCGGCGTTGGCGGGCTTGCGCTCCAGGAAGCCCTCAACCCGCTCGCGCTGGCGCGCGGAATTCAGCGGGCCCAGGGTGGTGTCAGCCGACCTGGTGTCGCCGAGCACCAGCCCCTTGGCCTGCTCGACCAGTCCGTTGACGACGTCGTCGTGGACCTTGGCGCCGGCCAGCACGCGGGTGGCCGCGGTGCAGTCCTGGCCGGCGTTGTAGTAGCCGGTGCCGGCGATCGTCTCGAGCGCCGTTTCCAGGTCGACGTCGTCGAACACGACGACCGGCGCCTTTCCGCCCAGCTCCAGGTGCACGCGCTTGAGCGTGTCGGCGGCGTGCTTGGCGATCCACTTCCCGGTGCCCACCGACCCGGTCAGCGAGACCATGTCCACATCCGGGTGGGTGACCAGCGCCTGGCCGGTCGGTTCGCCGTGGCCGGTGACCACGTTGAGCACCCCGTTCGGGAAGATGTCGGCGGCGTACTCGGCGACCTTGAGGATCGACAGCGGCGTGGTCTCGGCGGGCTTGAGCACCACCGTGTTGCCGGCCGCCAGAGCGGGGCCGATCTTCCAGACGGCCATCATCAAGGGGTAGTTCCAGGGGGCGATCTGGCCGATTACCCCTACCGACTCACGCCGGATGATCGACGTGTAGCCGTCCATGTACTCGCCGGCGGCCCGCCCTTCCAGGCACCGGGCGGCGCCGGCGAAGAACCGCAGGTTGTCGACCATGAACGGGATCTCGTCCTCGCGGAAGGCGTTGATCGGCTTGCCGGCGTTGTCGGACTCGAGTGCCGAGATCTGATCCGCGTGTTCCTCGATCGCGTCGGCCAGCTTCAGCATCGCCAGGGCGCGCTCGCCCGGGGTGGTGTTCGACCAGCCGTCGAAGGCACGCCGCGCGGCGCTCACGGCCCGGTCGACATCCTCGGGGCTGGACAGCGGCGCGCTGGCGATCACCTCGCCGTTGGCAGGGTTCAGGATCGGCTCGGTCTGGCCGTCCGCGGGGTCGACGAACTGGCCGTCGATGAAGTTTTGGAGTGTGGTGGCGGTGGCAGTCATCTGAGCGTCAACCTACCACTCGGGTAAAGAGACGCCTGGGGACCGGTACCCTCTCGCTCACGATGAATGCAGCGTCGGGCATCGGGATTCCGGTGGCTTTCGGCGCGGGGTTGATCTCGTTTCTGTCTCCGTGCGTGCTACCGCTGGTGCCGGGCTATATCTCGGCGGTCGCCGGTGGCGAGGCCGGGGACGTTCGAGCCCGGAGGGTGATCGGGCCGAGCCTCGCGTTCGTGGGCAGCTTCTCGTTCATCTTCATCGCCCTCGGGCTGCTGGGGCAGCGCGCGCTGCGCACCGCGCTCACCGGCCCGACGGCCCTGAAGATCTCGGGGGCGGTGATCATCGCCATGGGGCTGCTGTTCCTGGCCGCGCCGTTCGTGCCGGCGCTCAGCCGCGAGTGGCACGTGGACAGGCTGATGCAGCGCGCCGGTCGCGGCGGCCCGGTGCTGGCCGGCGCCGCCTTTGCCCTGGCCTGGACTCCTTGCACGGGACCGACGCTGGGGGCGATCATCACCGCCGCCGGAACGTCGAGCTCAGCGTCGCACGGCGCGATCCTGCTCGTGTTCTACTGCGCGGGTCTGGGAGTGCCGTTTCTGATCACGGGGCTCGCGTTCGGCCAGGCGACGGCCGCCTTCTCGGTGATCAAGCGTCACTACCCGCTGGTGATCGGGCTGGGCGGCGCGGTGCTGATCTCGATGGGGGTGCTGATCTGGACCGGGGAGTTCACGCAGCTCAACATCACCGTCAGCCACTGGCTGCAGACGCTCGGGCTGCCGGACTTCAACTCCGACACCTGAGCGGTCCGCGGTGCTGGTTTTGGAAGGTGGGGTCCGCTAATCGCCGGATGTGTGCGGGCGGCGGACCAGGATCCAGGCCACGACCAGCAGACCGGCCCCCAGCAGCGCCTTGCCGAGCACCGAGCTGACCGCGCTCCAGGCGCTTCCGGAGATCACTCCGACGATCACGAACAGGACGGCCCACAGCGCGCATCCCACCGTGGTGAGCAGGACAAACGGCACGATGGGCACTCGCCGGGCCCCGGCGGGCAGCGACACGAAAGTGCGCGCCAGCGGCAGCAACCGGGCCACGAAGACGGCCCGCACGCCGCGGCGGTCGAGCAGCCGCTCGGCGGGACCGAGCACCAGCCGCCCGCCCGGAACCCGCGCCAGCACGCCGCTGGCACCGATCGCGTAGGCGATCAGCGAGCCCAGCACGTTGCCGGCAGTCGCCGCCAGCACGGCCAGCGCGAAGCTCATCCAGTGCTGGCTGACCGCGAAGCCCGAGAAGATCAGGGTCACCTCGCTCGGCACCGGGATGCCGGCGCTCTCGGGGACCATCAGCAAGAACACGCCGAACGGCCCGAAGCTCTGGATCAGGGCGGTCATGGCCGCGGAGGCCGTCGCGATCGGGCGTCGGGGCCGGGCTTCTTCGGGCCGTGGCGCGGAGGCGCCGGGCCGGGGCCTCCGCGCTTGCCGGGCCCCGGTCCCCCGGGCGGCGGAGGCGGCGGCAGGCCCGGTGCGGGCGGCCGGGGACGGCGGTAGCCAAGCGCCGATTGCACGCTCGAGGGGCGCCAGATCGCTCCGCCGCGCGGGGTGGGGATCCCGTCGGCGTTGAGCCGGTCGGCGATCGACTGCAGGCTCAGCCCCTCCTGGCGAAGGGCGGCGATCCGCTCGGCCAGCTCCGGCGCGCCCGCCCGCAGGCCGGGACGGCCCCGCGGCCGTCGGCCCTCGCGGCCCCACCGCTCGATTTCGAGCAGCACGGCGACCGACTTCTGCCCGGCATGGTCCCCGGTGTCCAGGCCGACATCGGCGGCCACCAGCGTGCCGCCGGCATCGTCGAGCCATTGCAGCACCGCCACGAGCTCTCCCAGTGACGACGCCACCGACGAGAGCCGGCTGACATAAAGGGTGTCGGCCCGGCCGGCGGCGATCGCCGCCAGGGCCTGGGCCAGGCCGTCGCGCTCGTCGGTGCAGTCGTCGGTCAGCGACGCCACCGGCTTCAAGCCGGCCGGCAGCGCCGGCTCGGTAGCGCCCTGGCCGCGGGGGCCGGGGGCCTCGTACACGATTGTCAAACGGGTCACCGTCTGGAGTATACGCAAAAGATTTGCGTATACCAGCGGGGGCCGCTCGGCTCCCTCGATCTTAGCCCTCGCCCACCCCCCGGGGACGAGCGTGATCAAAGGACCTCCCCGGGCGCCGGACCGTTCCGACGGTCTCCCCGGGGCACCCTGGAGCCGTGCGCGATGCGACAAATCCGGCGCCGCGCGCTGGATTTGTCGCCAACCGTGCGTCTGGCTTGCGTCTGGCGACAAATCGAGCTGGCCAGCCCAGATTTGTCGCAACCTAGGCCCCCCGGACGCGGGCGCGTAGGCCCCCGGACGCGGGCGCTATGGATAGGCCGTTTGCGCCGGCTCAGGAACTTTCGCCGCCGGCGCCCGCTCGGTGGACGCGGCTCGCCTGAAATTGACGGCCGTGTCGATCGCCAACGCGGCGAGGAGAATCAGGAACGGATCCATCGGAGCCCGCTTCAGCGGTGTGCCGAGCGCCGGAACGGTCACCAGCCATGCGGTCGCGGGGAGGATCCAGAGCCATGGCGCACCGAGCGGTCGTTTTGTGACGGCGATGATCAGGCCCAGAAGTGCGAGTGCGGCGAGGATCTGGGCGCTCAGCGAATCAGGGAGCCGGAGCGCGGGCGGAATCGCGAGTTGGCGGTTGACGATCGCGGTCTGGAGCGTGTGCCCGGGCCCGAGATCGAGCAGGCGGAGGGTGTCGTTGGCGACGGCGGTGGGGAGATAGGCCGGATGGGCGGCGACGTAGTGCAGCGCGATCGAGCGAAGCGCAGCGTCGAGTTGGGCTTCGTTGACCCCGCCGGGCCGCTCATAGAGCGGGCGCACGCGGGCGGCCACGTCGGGGATGATCAGCGGGATCTGCCAGACGGATTGCAGCGGGCCTGACGCCGCAACCGTGGAGTTGTACTGGCCGGCGAGCACGAAGCCGCCGTCCGTTGTAATCGGAACCAAGGTGTGGAACGTCTCGAGATTGCGTGCCGTCCACGGGGCCAGCCCGATCACGATCGCCGCCAGGGCGGCGGTCGCGGCAACTGCTCGCGTCCGGAGGGGGACACTGCCGGCTCCGGCGAACAGCGCGACCCCTACCGCAACGAACACCCACACCTCCGCCACCGCTCTGGTGAGCACCGTCGCCGCGCAGAGCAGGCCGGCCACAGCCGCCCAGCCGGCATGCCCGGGCCGGCGTGCCACCTTGACCAGCGCCAGCGCAAGGCCGAGCTCCAAGGGGATGAACAGGGCTTCGGACACCAGCGTGCCGCTGAGCGCGACCAGCGGGGGGTAGACAGCGCAGATGCCCCCGGCGATCAAGCCGACGCGCGGGCCCCAGAGCGCGCGACCCAACACTGCGAGCAGGCCGGCGGTCGCCACCCCAAGGATCGCCCCGAGCGCGCGACCGGCGAGTACGTGGACGCCGACCACTGCGTACAGTCCGGCCAGCGCGAGCGGATAAGCGGGCGGGCGGAAGGCAGACGGCGTCCCGGGGGAGGCGATCTCGGTCATCGGGAATCCGTGGCCCGTCGCCAGCGAGGCGCCCCAGCGCTGATAGTCGGCGGGATCTCCGAACAGAGCGATATGCGGCGTCACCGCGATCAGCGCTATCCGAGTCACAGCGGCCAGCGCCAGCACCGCCGGAAAGCCACGGCTCCAGAAGCGCGAGCTCACGGGCGCGCAGTATGCCCCACGGTCCGACGGCGTCCGCGCCGCCAGGGTTCCCTCGCCAGGAACGTGCCCGGATCGACGGGACGATCTAGCGGACCAGCCCGGCCAAGCGCGCCGCCTCCACCATCGACACCAGCGTCTGGTGCGCGTCGTGCCGGGGGCGCCACTGCAGCTCGCGCCGCGCCTTGGCGGTGTCCATCAGCACCGGATGGCGCAGGGTCTCGATCCACTGCGCCTCGGCCGGCACGAATGGCATCCGGGCCACCAGCTCGGCGGTCGCGGCGAGCGCGAAATCGGGTACCGGGACGCTGTACCAGCCCAGGGCGCCGGCCAGATCCGACATCGTCAGCGTCCCCTGGCCGGCCAGGTTGTAGACGCCGGGCTGGCCGCGGCCCAGCACCGCCGCGCGCATTGCGGTCGCCACGTCGTCGTGGTGCACGAGCTGAAACGGGACGCCGGAATCGGGGATCACCGGCTTGAGCGCCGGCATCAACTCGAGCGTGCGCGCGATCGCCGAGGGCATGCGCTCGGACAGCCGCAGGTAGGGGATGCTCCGGATCATCGCCAGGGCGTCCGGGCCGGCGACGATGCAGGGCCTGAACACGTAGGCGTTGGTGCCCGCCCCGCCGAGCATTTCCCACAGCGCGCTCTCCAGCTCGGCCTTCTGGGCCGAGTAGTAGTGGCGTTTGGTGCCGCGCGCCTCGGCTTCCTCGGTCAGCAGCTCCGGGTTGTCGGCGTGAAAGCCGTAGGCGGCGACCGAGGAGGCGTACACCAGGCGCTTGGCCCCGGCGTCGATGGCGGCGCGGAACACATTGCGCGAGCCCTCCAGATTGACGCTCGTCGTCTCGTCGAGCTCGCCCATGATCACGAACGCCAGGTGCACGACCACGTCGGCGTCGGCGATCACCTCGCGCACGGCATCGGCATCGAGCACGTCGGCCTGCCGGTAGGCCGTCTTGCGCAGGCCCTCGGCGGCCGGGTCGAACGGGCTGCGGGCCATCGCGGTGATCCGGCCAACCTCGCGGCTGCGCTCGAGCGCCCGCACCAGCGAGCGTCCGATGTCCCCGGTTGGGCCGGTTACCGCCACGGTGAGCCCCGGCTCGGTCAAGCGTCGTATCCGGCTTCGCCCGGCAGCACGATCCGCGCCGTCTCGCCGGTGATCACCACCCGCGGCTGCACCGGTCGGACGGTTCGCGACCGAGCGTGCTCGATCACCGCCGTCGCGCAGGCAAAGCCACTGAGCTGCTCGAGGTGCTTCATCGTCGGGAACACCAGCAGGATCTCCCCGTCAGCGGCGGCGGCGAGCGCAGCGTCGGGTGTGAACCAGCCGAAGTCGACCATCTCCTGCCCGTCAACCTGCGGCTCTGCGCCGGCCGGCGCCGCCGCCAGAAAGAACCAGGTGTCGAAGCGGATCTTCACCTCCGCCGGCGTGATCCAGCGTGAGAAGGTCACCAGCCGCTCGGGGTCACCGAGGGCGATGCCGGCCTCTTCGCGCAGCTCGCGAGTCGCCGCCGCGCGCAGCCCCGGCTCCCCGCCGCCGTCCTCGCGGTTGACGGCACCGCCCGGAAACACCCAGGCGCCGCCCATGAACCGGGCCTGGGGGTTGCGCTGGGCCAGCAGCACCTCGAGCGTGCGGTCCCCGCCGCGCAGCAGGATCACGGTCGCCGCCGGTCGCGGCACGGTCTCGGTCCCGGGATTGAGCTCCGCGCCGGATTCGGGCCGGGCGTTGTCCACACTGGCGACCCTACAGGGGCGGGCCGCCGCCGGGGCGCGGCGCTGCCGCTGAAGCGGCTGCGGATCGCGGCCCGACGGTAGGCTTGCGCGAGTGAAATACATGTGCGAATCGTGCGGGTTCATCTACGACCCGGAAGAGGGCGACCCGGACGGCGGCATTCCGCCCGGCACCCAGTTCGAGGACATCCCCGACACCTGGTTCTGCCCGGTCTGCGGGGCGCGCAAGCGCGACTTCAGCCCGTACGACGAATAGCGCCAGCCGGAGGACACTGGCGGCGTGTCCACCACTCGTCCGGCACTGAGGGCCGGCACACTGGTCAGGGTCATCGCGGTAGTGGCCGTATGCGCGGTGGGGGTCGTTGCGGCGGTCGCGCTCCTGAGCCCCACCGGGAGCTCGCCGGCGGCGCTCACCAGCGTCTCGACGCGGTCGCTGGAGACGATGTTCCAGGACGATCGCTACCTGATAGACAGCCCCACGCCGGCCGTGACCCGGACGCTCGACGCCCTGCGCGCGCTCGGCGTGGACCGGCTGCGGATCACCGTACTGTGGTCGTCGATCGCTCCGCGCGCCGGAGCCAGGGCCGCGCCGCTCGGATTTGACGGGTCCGATCCTGGCGCCTATCCGCCTGCGGCCTGGGCCCCGTATGACCGAGTTCTGGAGCTGGCCCGCGCCCGCGACATCGCGGTGAACTTCGACGTCACCGCCCCCGGCCCGCTGTGGGCGATGCGGCCGGGGCCGCCGAGCGTCCGGCTGGCCAACCACTACGCGCCCTCGGCGCGCGAGTTCGGTCGGTTCGTGCTCGCCGTGGGCCGCCGCTACGGCGGCACCTACACGCCGCCGGGAGCCGGCTCGGCGCTTCCGCGGGTCACCTACTGGTCGATCTGGAACGAGCCCAACCAGCCTGGTTGGCTGGCGCCGCAGCGGACCGCGGCGGGCGCGATGGTGTCGGCCCGGCTGTACCGGGGCTACGTCGACGCAGCCGTGGCGGCCCTGGACCGAAGCGGCCACCGCTCCGACACGATTCTGATCGGCGAGCTCGCGCCCGAAGGCGATGAGACGCCCCGCGTCGAAAATCCCGTGCCCCCGATCCCGTTCCTCGACGCGCTGTACTGCGTCGACGCGTCGCAGCGGCCGCAGTTAGGCGCGCGGGCGGCCGCGCTGGGATGCCCCAACTCGCGGGCAGCGTTCGTGGCCGCCAACCCGGGGCTCTTCGACGCGACCGGCTTCGCGCACCATCCCTACTCGTTCTTCCTCGCGCCCGGGACGTCGATGAGCGATCGGAACTTCGTGCCGCTGTCTGACCTGGGGCGGCTGGAGCGCGCGCTGGACGCGATCTTCGGCGCCTACGGGGTCAAGCGAGCGCTGCCGCTGTACCTGACCGAGTATGGGTACGAGACCAATCCTCCCAACCCCTTTCGCGGCGTCAGTCCGGCCACCCAGGCCGCCTACTTGGACCAGGCCGCCTACATGGCCTGGCGCGACCCCCGGGTGCGGACGCTGTCGCAGTTCCTGCTCGTGGACTCGGCGCCCGACACCGCCTATCCGCGCGGCAGCGTGCGGTACTGGTCGACGTTCCAGACCGGGCTGCTGTACCGCGACGGCGCTCCGAAACCGTCCTTCTACAGCTACCGGCTGCCGATCTTCATCGCCTCGCCGTCGTTTGCCGCCGGCGGCCGGGTCCCCGTGTGGGGGATGCTGCGCGCGGCGGCCAACGGCGGCTCCCGGCGGGCGCGGATCCAATGGAGCGGTGGCGGGGCAGGGGGCTGGCGGACGCTCGCGGTGGTCACGGTGCGCGGCCCCACCGGGGGCTTCACGGCCGACGTGTCGCCGCCGGGGTCGGGCGTCATTCGGGTCGGCTGGGCCGCGCCCGGCGCGGCACCGGTCTACAGCCGAACCGTTGCGGTCCGGCAGCTGGGGTGATGCGACTTGTAGCGGCGCCCTCAGGCGGTCAGTGCAAGGCTGCGCCCTCACGCGGTCAGCGCAAGGCTGCGCCCTCAGGCGGTCAGCGCGGTCCGGTCCGGTCCCACGATCATTCCCGCCCGCGCAGGCGCGCCACCGCCACCACCGCGCCGAACAGCGCCAGCGCCGCGGCCAGCGCCCCCATCACCGCCAGCGGCGCCGGGACTCCGGCGCTGGTGGCGGCGGTCACGGAGCCGAAGCGCGCCGGCGGTCCAGGCGGGGCCCCACCGGTACGCGACGGCGCCCTCGCCGAGACCGAGCCCGACGTCGAGGCCGAGCCCGACGCCGAGGCCGAGACCGGGCTCGAGGCCGGGGCCGACGCCGAGGCCGAGCACGCTCCCGAAGCCCGCGTGCTCAGCGCGGCCCCGATCGCCTGGGTGAAGTCGGCGAAGTACTGCGCCCCGTAGGTGTCGACGCCCCTCAGCGCAGCCTGGAGCTCGCCGACCGAGAACTGGCAGGCCGGCACCGTCCCCTGGCGCTCGTAGGCCCCGAGCACCGCTTGGTAGGCGCTCGGCGCGGCCAGCGCCGATCCGGACACGGCCAACACCAACGTTGCGGTCACCGCTGAGATCCGCGCCACCACGGCGCTGAACTTACTTCAGCCGGGGGTTACGCCGCGCGCCTGACCGGCTCGCGACCGAGCCCTAGCCCGGCCCGCCACGGCTACCGGCCGGTCCCCCGGCTGAGCTCCTCCAGCTGCGCCACCACGATCGGCCACGCCCGGCCACCGGGGTCGATCAGCTCGAAGTGGTCGCCCCCCGGGAGCTCGTGCAGCTCGCACCGGTCGCCGGCCGCTCGCGCCAGGTCGGCGTAGTCGCGACTCTGGGCGATCGGGACGCGGTTGTCGGCCTCGCCGTGGATCAGCACCGACGCCACGCCCACCGGCAACCGCCGCAGTGGGCTCGCCGCCGCATACAGATCGGGGTCGTCGTCCGGTCCGAGCCCCATCAACTGCACCACGGCGTCCTCGCCGATTCGCTGCCGCGCCCCACTCTCCAGATCGCTCACCCCGGCCAGCGAGACGACCAGCGAGACGGGATGCGACGCCGCGGCCAGCAGGGCCAACTGACCGCCCGCGGAGTGGCCCACCAGGACCACCGGGCGTCCCGCGGCCTCGCCCACCGCAGCGCCGACGGCCGCCGTGACTGCAATGGCGGTGCCGGGCCAGCCGCCGCCCCGCATCCCAACCCGCGGATACTCGAGGTTCCACACCAGGTGCCCCAGCTGCGCGCAGGCGCCGGCCAGCGGCGCGATCGTCTCGGCCGTGAATCGCTCTCGCCAGAAGCCGCCGTGGATGAACACCACCAGCAGCTCCCCATCGGGATCTCCGAGCCGCTCGGCGCTCCAGCCGGGGGCCGCGCCCGCAGTGCCGGCACTAGCCGAGCCCGCACTGCCGAAAGCCGAGCCTGCACTGCCGCTAGCCGAGCCCGCGCTCCCGGGACTAGCCGAGCCCGCGCTCATCCAAAGCCGCCTCAGCGGCCCTTCCACTCCGGCGGGCGCTTGGCCGCGAACGCGCGCACGCCCTCCCGGAAGTCCTCCGAGGAGAAGCAGGCCCGCCGCAGCTCGAGCAGCTCGCGTTCCACCTCCGGGGCGAGCTGCGCTCGGGCCTCCAGCACGGCCCCGATCACCCGCTTGTTCCCGCTCTGCGCCAGCGGAGCGTTGGCGGCGATCTCGGTGGCCAGCGCCAGCGCCCGCTCGCCGAGCTGCTCCGGCGCCACCACCTCGTTGACCAGCCCCCAGGCAAGCGCCGTCTCGGCGTCGATTCGGCCCCCGACCAGGAACAGCTCGCGGGTCCGGGGTGCCCCGATCGTGTCGATGAACTTGCGGATCCCGGTGTGGGAGTAGACCAGGCCGAGCTTGGCCGGCGGCATGCCCACCTTGATCGCCCCGGCCGCGATCCGCAGGTCGCAGGACAGCGCCAGCTCCAGCCCGCCCCCGATCGCGTGTCCGTTGAGCGCGCCTAGGATTGGGAACGGGTAGTCGTCGATCGCGTCGATGGCGGCCCCGAAGGGATTGGCGACCAGCCTCTCGGCCGCGTCGGCGAACACAATTCGGCCCGACCCGCCCAAATCGCCGATGTCGTAGCCGGCCGAGAAGATCCGGTCCTGGCCGGTGATGATCACGCAGCGAGCCTCGAGCTTGGGCAGCGTCGACGCAAACGCGTCGAGGATCTCGTGATCCAGCGCACCGCGCTTGCCCGGATTGGAGATCGTCAGCCGCGCCACGTGGGGCGCGGGCTCGTCGATCAGCAGCCGTCCCGGGGAGCTACTCGAGGACAACGAGCGTGTCGCCCTCGGATACCGACTGTCCCTCGGAGCAGCGGATCTCCTTGACCACGCCGGGATCCTCGGCCTCGACCGGCATCTCCATCTTCATCGACTCCAGGATCACCACCGCGTCGCCCTCGTCGACGCTGTCGCCGACCTCGACCTCGATCTTCCACACCGTGCCGGTGATATGCGCTTCGACCTCGGGCAACTGGATCGATCCTCTCGACGGTTAACTTCAGGGCGGCAGGATAAGAGCTACTGCTCGAGTGCGCAGCCCGCGTTCACCCGGAGCGCCGCGCCCGCCGCCGCCGGCGAAGCTCGGACGCCACCATCGCCCCCAGCGGCTGGCTGGTGGTCACCTCGTAGCGCCGCTGGGTCCCCGAACCCTTCTGGGCCCACCCGTACCAGGCGTCCTCACGCACGAAGCGGGTGAACGAAGGGTGCTGCTTGACCAACAGCTCGAAGACCGCCAGCAGGTGCGGAGAGGTGCGCTCGCTGTCGGATAGAGGCCCCAGCGGGCGGCCGTCCTCGTGGGGGACGATCCACGGGTTGCGTTCGTAGGTCCACTCCAGATCGTCCATCAGCAGCCAGCCCTCGGGGCGTAGGAGCTTCTCGATCAGGAACACCGCCAGCCCGTCGACGTTCCAGTTCTTGGATCCGTCCAGGTAGCAGAAGTCATACCGCGGTCGGCAGTTGCCGTCGCTGTCTGAGGCCTGCTCGATCTCCTCCTTGAGAAACCAGTTGTACGAGCTGTGGCGCCGCACGATCGTCACCCGGTGGGCGACGCCGGCCCGCTCCAGCACCTGCTCGGGCGGCGGGTCGTAGGCGGCGCCGGCGTGGTCGACGGTGACCAGCTGGCCGCGTCCGTTGGCCTCCAGGGCCGCCGCCATGTAGGCGGCCGACACACCGTGCGCAGTCCCCAGCTCGAGCGCCGACTCGGGCTGGCTGGAGCGGAAGTGCTCGTACACGCGCCGTCCCAGCTTGGGACTCATGAACGGGATGCCCGCCACGGCGCGGGCGACGGCGTCGAACTCCATGGGCTGATCTTGTCAGGGCTCGCCTCGAGGCGAAAAAAGCCTCTGAGTGCGGGATCCGTCCGCGGCGAACGCTTGACTGCCGACCGGCTTACCGGTTCGATCGCCTACACGAACTCGCTCCTATGCCCGAGTCCAAACTGTTCCTGAGCTCGATCTCCCGCCGCGACCTGGCCCGCCGCCGGTCGGGGCGCGGCTGGGGCCGAGCGCAACTGCTGGCGATGCTGCTGCTGGCGCTGGTGGTCGCGGTCGGGGTGGGCGCGTACCTGGCCGGCCGCGGCAGCCTCTGACGCCGCACCGGCCGTGGCAGCCTCTGACCCGCCGCGCCCCCGATCTACGTGACCGCGAACTGGTCGGGGTGCGGGCCGGTCCGCTCACCGGCGTCGAGGTCCTCGAACCGGCCCATCAGCTCATCCCCGAGCTCGAAGTCGAAGATCTGGAAGTTCTCCTCGATCCGGGCCGGGGTGACCGACTTGGGGATCACCACATTGCCCCGCTCGATGTGCCAGCGAAGCACCACCTGGGCCGGGGTGCGCTCCACCTCCGAGGCCACGTCGGCGATCGTGGGGTCCTCCAGCGCCGCGCCCTGCCCGAGCGGGCTCCAGGCCTCGGTCAGGATCGAGTGCTGTTCGTGGAACTCGTGCAGCCGCCGCTGCTGGAGCTGGGGGTGCAGCTCGATCTGGTTCACCGCCGGAGTGACGCCGGTCTCGTCGATGATCCGCTCCAGGTGGGGGATCTGGAAGTTCGAGACGCCGATCGACCGCGCCCGGCCGTCGGCCTTGAGCTCGGTCAGCGCCTGCCAGGTCTCGACGTAGAGGTCCTGGGAGGGCACGGGCCAGTGGATCAGGTACAGGTCGACGTAGTCATAGCCGAGCCGGTCGAGGCTGGCCTCGAACGCGCGCAGCGTCCTGTCGCGGCCGTGGTCGCCGTTCCACAGCTTGGTAGTGACGAACACTTCCTCGCGGTCCAGCCCGGCCGAGCGGGTGGCCTCGCCGACCGCCGCCTCGTTGCGATAAGCGGCCGCGGTGTCGATCAACCGATAGCCGGTGGCGAGCGCGTGGCGGACCGCCTCGGCGGTCTCCTCCGGCGGCACTTGGAAGACGCCGAAGCCGAGCTGGGGGATGGTCGAAGAGTCAGAAAGCTGGAGTTCTGGGGCTGAATTGGTCATCTTTCGAGTATCGCCCCGCGACCGCCGCCGCAAACGAAAGCTCGGTGGCGACGGGACGCGCGGATAAGGCAAGGCGTAGGCTGAGCTGAGAGAGACCATGGCCCAGGAGGACGCAGACCCAGCGCTCGACATCGACCTGCTCGCCGCGTCGCTGCGCGCCGACTCCAGCGATCTGGGGGCCTTCGTGGAGGCGCTGGCGGTCAAGCTCGAGGAGGCGGTGCCCGGCGCGGTCAAGGTCGAGCGCCGGCGCGAGGGCCTGTTCGGGGCCAAGCGGGTGCAGCGGATCGCGCTCGACGCCGGCGACCAGCGGCTCGAGCTGAGGGCCTCGGCCGGAGCCGTGCAGACCAAGTGCTCGCGGCTTTCCGGCGGGATCGTGATCAAGTCTGAGACAGTCGCCACCGAGGCCTGGCTGCAGGCCCTGGGCCAGGCACTGGCGGCCCAGGCGCAACGCAGCCAGACAACCCGGCGGGCGCTCGAGCGCCTGCTCAACGGATAGGAGGGACGAAATGGGCTTTCTCAAGCGCGACGACGGTGACCCGCAGTCACAGCGGGTGACCGGCGCCGCGGCGGCGCAGGCGCCGCACGCCGCCTCCTACGAGTCCGGATCTCTGGCGGGGATCCCCGACTCGGGGATCGAGCGGATCGAGCGGATGAAGAAGGAGGTCGCGCGCGGCTTCTTCACATCCGATCTCTCGGTCAACGAGTTCCTGCTCGTCAAGCAGTCGGGCTTCGAGCCCCTGGGCCTGGTCCTGGGCAGCTCGATCTACCACATCGGCTTCCAGCAGGCGATGTGGAACCAGAACCAGGAGATGGGCGTGCTGACCCAGGCCATGTACCACGCCCGCGAGCTCGCCATGACCCGCATGGAGGAGGAGGCCGACCAGCTCGGCGCCGACGGCGTGGTCGGGGTGCGGCTCGACATCGGGCGCTACGAGTGGGGCGCGGACCTGGCCGAGTTCATCGCCGTGGGCACCGCGGTCAAGCACGCCGGCGGCGAGCTTCACCGCGCCCCCAACGGCCGGCCGTTCACCTCCGACATGACCGGACAGGATTTCGCCACTCTGCTGCGCGCCGGCTACCGCCCGGCCGGGCTGGTGATGGGCAACTGCGTCTACCACGTCGCCCGCCAGGGGATGCTGGCGTCGCTGCGCCAGGTCGGCCGCAACGTCGAGATGCCCAACTTCACCCAGGCGCTGTACGAGGCCCGGGAGCTGGCCATGGAGCGGATGCAGAACGAGGCCGACGAGCTGCAGTCAGAGGGGATCGTAGGAGCGCGGATCATCGAGCGCAGCCACGGCTGGGGCTCGCACGTGATCGAATTCTTCGCCATCGGCACCGCCGTGGTCTCGACCAGCGCCGAGCATCAGATCGACAAGCCCGCCCTGGTGCTCCCCCTGCAGGGCTAGCCATGGGCTCGTCCGGCGACGTCCAGATCAGGGAGCAGCGCTACCGCGACGATCGGCCGCCGGAGCACTTCGACCAGTACCACCAGCGGGTCCGCGCCGGAGAGCCCGAGGCCAAGGTCTACGAGGTGGTGCGGGTGGTGACCGTGCTACATGCGCTAGTCACCTTCCGGGCCCGCGCCATCGGCTCCGAGAACGTCCCCGGCGGACCGGTGATCCTGGCTCCCAACCACGCCTCGTTCATGGATCACTTCTTCACCGGGGCGTTCGTCCGCCGCCGGATCCAGTTCATGGCCAAGTCGCAGCTGTTCGCCCCCGGGCTGCCCCAGTGGATCTTCAGCCACGGAGGGGTGTTCCCGGTCCGTCGCGGGGCCCACGACGAGGAGGCGTTCATCAGCGCCGCCAAGATCCTCGAGCGCGGCGGGGCGATTGGGATGTACTGCGAGGGCGGTCGCTCGCGCACCGGGCAGCTCGCCGAGACGGCACGGGCGGGGATCGGGCGGCTGGCCCTGGAGTCAGGCGCGCCGGTGGTTCCGGTGGCGATCCTCGGCTCTCACCAGGTGCGCAACTGGAAGCGGCTGCAGTTCCCGCGGGTGACCGTGCGCTACGGCGAGCCGTTCCGGTTCGAGGTCGTCGAGCACTCCAGCCGCGAGCAGCAGCAGGAGGTCGCCGACTACATCCTGGCGCGGATTCGCGAGCTGCACTCAGAACTGCAGCAGCTGGGGCACCGCGAAGCCATGCGCGCGGCGCGCGAGCGTCCGGCGACGTGAGGTTCCGCGCCGGCCTCCTGGACGGTCGCCGGGTCGTGTGGGCGGGTGGGGGTGGCGAGGCGATCCTTGCGCAGCTGCGGCAGCTGGGGGCGTGGGTGGACTCGATTGCCGACGAGGTCCTGCTCGGCGAGGACGCCGCCGCGTCCTGGGTCGGCGAGCGCCTACCGCTGCACGGGCTGGTCTACGACGGCGGGGTGGAGTTCGGCGCCGGGGGAGGGCAGGGGCTCCAGGACGCGCTGCGGCTGGCCTGGCTGGCCACCCGGGCGGTGGCGACCGGAGCTCTGATCCCCGGCGATGGGCCCGCCAAGATCGTCCTGGTCGGCCCTCGGGCGGGAGCCGGCCCGCACGCCGAGGCGGCGCGCGCGGGGCTCGAGAACCTGGCCCGCACGCTGTCGGTGGAATGGGCTCGATTCGCGGTGACGGTGGTGGCGGTGTGCCCCGGTGCGCAAACCGCCGAGCCGGCGCTGGCGGAGCTGGTGTGCTTCCTGCTCTCGCCGGCCGGCGAGTACTTCAGCGGCTGTCGCTTTGACCTCGGCGCCGTCGCCGAGCCCGAGCCGGCCTAGCTCTCATACGCGCCTCTTACGGGTCGCACACGCCGTTGCTACGAAGGCGGCCGATCCTGATCGGACCATGCCAGCACCAAACAGCCCCCTCAAGCAGGCGCGGATGGCCCGCGTGCGCATGATCCGCCACCGCGTGGTGGTCGGCGCCGTGGCGCTGTTCGTGGCCGTCTGGCTGCTGATCGCGATCACGCTGATCAGCGGCCATGACCCCGCCCTGGCTCGAAAGAGCGCGAGTACGACCGCGTCGGCCACGAGCGCCAATACGTCAGGCAGCACCGCTGCCACCAGTACCAGCAGTGACACCGGCAGCGGCACCACCGCCGGCACCGGCACCACGGCGACGAGCACCCCGGGCTCGGTGACCACGAGGCAGTCGTGACCACCGAGCACCGCCGCACGTTCGCGTGCTTCGGCGGCCAGTGCACGGTGCTGATCGCCGACGCCATGCGCCCCGCCGACGCCGCCGCGGCGGCCGCCATGGCGCAGCGCAGGCTGCTGGAGTGGAATGCGCGGTTCTCGCGCTTCGAGCCTTCCAGCGAGCTCAGCATGCTCAACCGGGACCCCCGGTTCCAGGTGGCGGTCAGCCCGCTGATGAGGCGGCTGATCGAGGCGGCGGTGGGGGCATCGCGGCAGACCGACGGGCTCGTCGACGCCACGCTCGGCGCCGAGATCGAGCGGGCCGGATACGGGTCGCACATCGACGGTGACGGCGTGCCGCTCTCCCAGGCGCTGGCCCTGGCCCCGCCGCGAGCACCCGCTTCCGGCAACCCCGCCGGCCGCTGGCGCCAGATCTCAGTCGACCGCCGGAAGGGGTCGGTCATCCGTCCGCCCGGCTTGGCCCTCGATCTCGGTGGGATCGCCAAAGGGGTGTTCGCCGACGAGTTGGCGACGCTGCTGGCCGGGTTCGACGCCTTCGCGGTCGACTGCGCAGGAGACCTCCGGATCGGCGGGAGAGCCGAGACCCAGCGGGAGGTTCACGTGGCCAGCCCATTTACCGAAACCGTGCTCCACACCTTCGCGTTGGACCGCGCCGCGGCCGCCACCACCGGGATCGGCCGGCGCAGCTGGCTGACCGACGACGGCCGCGCGGCCCACCACCTGCTTGACCCCGGCACCGGCGCGCCTGCGTTCACCGGCGTGGTGCAGGCCACGGCGCTGGCCTCGACGGCCGCCGAAGCCGAGGTCCTGGCCAAGGCGGCGGTGCTGAGGGGCCCCCGCGGCGCGGCGGCGTGGCTGAGCCACGGGGGCGTGATCGTCTACGAGGACGGCGGCTACGAGGTGCTCGAACCGGCGGCCGCCGAGGTCGGCACCCGACCTGAGATCCAGGTGCGCAGGTCGGCCAGCACCTCGTCGCGCTCGGGCTCGTTGACGATCTCGTGATACAGGCCCGGATAGGGCTTCACCGTCTTGTCGGCGGCGCCGATCCGCTCGCCCAGCATCTGGCTCCCGGCGGGCGGGCAGAGGCGGTCGGCGGTCCCGTACGTGATCAGCGTCGGCACGGTGATGGCCTGCACCGTGGCCGGAAAGCTGTCGATCGCGGTGGCCAGCTCGGCGACGGTGCGCGCCGGCAGCCGGCCGTGGTGAACCAGCGGGTCTGCCTGGTAGGCGCGCACCACCGCGGGGTCGCGGCTGATCAGCGAGGCGTCGATCGCGACCAGCGGCAGCGTCGGGGCGACCGCTGAGAGCACCCGGCCGGCCAACCGCATGGGCGCCGGGGCGGCCTCGAGGGCGGCCAGCGGACCGGACAGGATCAGCCCGCCCAAATAGTCCTGATGAGCGATCGCATAGCGCAGCCCCACTGTGCCGCCCATGCTGTGGGCCAACATGAACAGCGGCAGGTTGGGATGGTCGTCCCGGGCCATTACGACCACCTGGTCGAGGTCGGCGACGGCGTAGTCGAGCCGGTCGATCAGCGCCCGCGGTCCTTCGGAGCGCCCGTGGCCGCGGTGGTCTGAGGCGTAGACCGCATAGCCGTCGCCGTTCAGTGCCGCCGCCACGTGCTGGTAGCGGTCGCTGTGCTCGCTGGCCCCATGGACCATCACCACCGAGCCCCGCGGCGGCGACTCCGGCCGCCATGACTGCCAGAAGATCCGCCGGTTGCGGGCTCCGGTGAGAAACCCGGTCTCGTGGATCATGCGTCCTCCTCGGCCCAGGGGACGACCACCGCGTCCTCCAGCGGAGAGTCGCGCGCCACCACGTAGTCGGCCGGCTGGGAGTCGGAGATGTTCTCCAGCACGTGGGTCTCACGCGGGGGTACGTAGACCATGTCCCCGGGCTCGATCTCGAGTTCACGCTCCAGGTGGTCGCCCCACTTCACGCGCAACCCGCCCGAGAGCATGTAGACGGCGCTCTCACAGCCCTCGTGGTAGTGGGGGCGCGACTGGGCTCCGGGCGGGACCCGGAAGCGGCCCATGTAGATGTTCTGCGCGCCCGCGGTAGCTTGCGAGATCTCGGCCCCGCCCACCACGCCCCGTGGGACGTCGTGCTCGGGACCCGGTTTGACCACCCTCATCGGGCCAGATCCTACCGGTGCCCTGGGGCCGCACCTGCGACCTCGATCAGCGCTCCGGCACTTCGATCTGCAGCGGCTGCTGCGGCGCGGCCTCGTGGTCGACCTGGAGCGTGGTGTGGTCGATCCCGAAGCGGTCGTGGACCAGCCGCTGCAGGGTCCGGCGCAGCTCGTGGCAGTCGTCGCCGGCCCGGACCACCACATGGGCCGACAGCGCCGGAAAGCCCGAGGTCACCTCCCAGACATGCAGGTCGTGGACCTCGACCACCCCTGGCTGGCCGGCCAGGACACGCCCGATCTCGTGGGGATCGATCCCCGCCGGCGCCGCCTCCATGAACACCCGGCCCGAGGCCTTGAGCAACCCGTAGGCGGCGTGCAGGAGCAGGGCGGCGATCAACAGCGACGCGATTGCGTCGGCGCGATCAAATCCGGTGGCCAAGATGATCACGGCCGCCACCGCGGTGGCGATGAACCCGTACAGGTCGGTGACGATGTGCTTGAAGGAGCCTTCGACGTTGAGGCTGCGCTGATGGTCGGCCGAGCCCCGGGCCAGGACCCGGGCCGCCACCAGGTTGACCGCCACGCCGGCCAGCGCCACGATCAGCACCGGGAGGCCGTGGACGTCGGGGGGCGAGACAAGCCGCTGGACGGCGTCGACCACGATCAGCACCCCCAGCACCAGCAACGTCACCCCGTTGGCCTGGGCGCTGAGGATCTCGGCCCGGCCCAGTCCGTAGGTCATGGCTCCGCGGGCCGGGCGCTCGGCCAGCCGGGCCGCCGCCAGGGAAAGCCCCAAAGCGACCGCGTCGGTGAGCATGTGCGCCGCGTCGGAGAGCAGCGCCAGCGAGGACGCCAGCACGCCGGCCACGACCTCGACCAGCATGAAGGCGACGATCATCACCAGCGCGGTCTTCAGCGCGCCGCGTTCGGTCGCGCGCGATGGCCCGTGGGAGTGCTCGTGGGCCATTTCTCAGGCCGCGGCTCTCAGTTGACAGACGGGTCCGGCGGCATCCGCGCCACCAGGGCGTAGCTGCCGCCCTTGCGCGTCAGCACCGTCTCCCACAGGTCGGCGGGCTCGGTGGTGAAGGCGTCCTGGGCCCGGGCGGGCTCGACGATCCAGTCTCCGCGCTCGATCTCGGAGTCGAGCTGTCCCGGGCCCCAGCCGGAGTGGCCCACGAACGCACGCCCCCGGCGCAACCTCGGGGCAGGGTCCTCGTCCTGGGACCCGCTGGCCAGCACGCCGATGTCGTCGAACGCCACCAGCGCGGCGTCGCCCGGGTCCTCGAAGTCCCCCAGGACGATCAGCGCCGACGGTTGCACCGGGCCGCCGATGTACAGCGGGTCATCGGGGTCGAGCAGCGCCTCGAGCTCCGAGACCGCCTCGCCGACCGTCGTCTCCGAAGGGCGGTTGAGCACCAGTCCCAGGGCGCCCTCCTCGCTGTGCTCGACGATCAGGATCACGGTGCGCCAGAAGTTCGGATCCAGGAGTCCCGGGCCCGCGATCAGGAGCTGCCCTCGTGTCGAGTCCATTTGACGCGAGCGTAGCTAAACGCTGGCCTACAACCCCAGCGAGCGGCCCAGGATCTCCTTCATGATCTCGTCGGTGCCGCCGCCGATCGGCCCCAGCCGGGCGTCTCGCAACGCCCGCTCCAGCTCCGGGGGCACGTCGTGGCCGTGGATCTGAAAGCAGACGTCGATCACGTCGAACGCGGCCCGCTGGGTCTTGAGCTTGGCAATCGTGACCTCGCGGACGGCCTCCTCTCCGGCGGCGAAGCGCCGCAGCGCGGCGTAGGTCATGTCGCGTCCGGCCTCGATCTCCACCGCGATCTCGGCCAGCTGGTGGCGGACCGACTGCGAGCAGCCGCCGTCGCGGTTGCGGACGAACTCGAGCGTCATCTCGAAGCAGGCCTGCATGCCGCCGATCGCACCCAGCGCCATCACCAGCCGCTCCCACTGGAAGTTGGCCATGATCAGGTAGAACCCGCCGTGCTCGGCGCCGAGCAGGTTCTCCTCCGGTACGAACACGTCGTCGAAGGCGATCTCCGCCGTGTCCGAGGCGTGCCAGCCCAGCTTGCGCAGCGGGCTGGAGCTGACCCCCGGGCCCCGTTCGATGATCAGAAACGAGATCCCGCGGTGGCGGTCTGGAGCATCGGTCTCGCCGGTCCTGACCGCGGTCACCAGCACGTCGGCGCGCACCCCGCCGGTGATGAAGGTCTTGGCGCCGTCGACCACGTAGCCGCCGTCGACCCGCCGGGCCCGGGTGCGGACCGAGGCCACGTCGGAGCCGGCGTCAGGCTCGCTGATCGCCAGCGCGGCGATCTTGGCGCCCTTCAGCCCGGGGACCAGATAGCGCTGCTTCTGCTCCTCGGTGCCGAAGGTCCAGATCGGGGGCAACGCGATGCTGGTGTGGGCGCCCAACCCGGCGGCCACGCCCCCTGAGCCGCAGCGGGCAAGCTCCTCGCACAGCACCGCAGCCGCCACCGGGTCCTCGCGGCCCCCGTACTCGGCCGGGAACCTCAGGCCCAGGTAGCCCGCCTCGGCCAGCCAGCCGAAGGCCTCGCTGGGAAACCATTCCGCGGCCTCCCACGCCTCGGCACGGGGCCGCAGGCGCTGCTCGACGAAGCCGCGGATCTCCGCGCGGAGCTGCTCGTGCTCGAGCGTGAACGGAGGGACCGGCAGTGCCTGCGCCTCCGCGGCCGACGAATGCGCCAGCGGACTCAGAGCCCGTAGGAGCGGCCGATTACGTCGAGCATGATCTCGTCGGTCCCGGCGCCGATCCGGTTCAGTCGCAGGTCGCGCCACGAGCGCTCGATGCCGTACTCCTGCATGTACCCCGCGCCACCGTGGATCTGGATGCACTCGTCGGCGACCTCGACCGCGATCCGCGCCGCGTACAGCTTGGCCATGGTGATCTCGCGGACCGGGTACTCGCCGTTCTGAAACCGCCACGCGGTGGTGTAGACCATCTGCCGCGCGGTCTCGATCTTGGTCGCCATCTCGGCGAACTTGTGGCGGATCACCTGGAAGTGGCCGATCGCGCGGCCGAACGCCTTGCGCTCCTTGGCGTACTGCAGGGTGCGATCGAACACGTGCTGGGCTCCGGCCACGGCACCGGCGGCGCCGATCAGCCGCTCGCCCTGGAGCTCCCACATGATGTGGTAGAAGCCCTTGCCGACCTGCCCCAGCACCGCCGACGCCGGCACGCGGACGTCCTGGAAAGCCAGCAGCGCGGTGTCGGAGGCGTGCATCCCCAGCTTCTTGAGCCGCTTCTCGCGGATCACTCCCTCGCTGTCCATCGGCACCAGAAACAGCGTGAAACCGTCGTAACCGGCCTCGGGGTCGGTCTTGGTGACGAGCACGATCGCGTGGGCTCGGTGTCCGTTCGTGATGTAGGTCTTGGAGCCGTTGATCACGTAGTCGCCGGTCGACTCGTCGCGCACCGCCCGGGTCTTGATCCCGGCGACGTCGGAGCCCGCGTCGGGCTCGGTGATGCCGATGCAGAGGATCTTCGTGCCCCGGATCGCCGGCGCCGCCCAGGCCTGCTTCTGCTCCTCGGTCCCGAAGGCCAGGATCGGCGGCATCGCCATGTCGGTCTGGACCGCCACGCCCATCGCCAGGCCGCCGCAGTGGGCGTGCGCGATCTCCTCGGCCAGCACCAGCGAGCTGTAGTAGTCGCCACCCTGGCCGCCGTACTCCTCGGGCTTGTCCAGGCCCAGGAAGCCGAGCTCGCCCATCCGCTCGAACACCCAGTCAGGGAACGTGGTCTCCTCCCACTCCTCGGCGTGCGGCTGCAGCTCCTTGATCACGAAGCGGCGGATCGACTCGCGCAGCTGTTCGTGCTCGTCGTTGAAGATGAAGTGCTTGCGGTCGCTCGCGAAGTCAGGCTTGAGGACGTCGGCGGTGGCCATCGGAGTGCTCCTCCTGGTTTTTGATCGGCATGCCGGACGCTAGCGGCAGAGGCGATCAAAGTAAACAGTAGAGCTTCCTACTTCTTACTTGCGGTGGCGGCGTGAGGGCCGTCATGATGCCCGGCCATGCCCTACGAAACCCTCCGCTACGACGTGGCGCCCACGGGCGTGGCCACGATCGCGCTGGACCAGCCGCAAACCCGCAACGCGCTCTCCGACGAGCTGCTCGGCGACCTGATCGCGGCGCTCCAGGACGCCCGCGACGACGACGCCGTGCGCTGCGTCGTGTTGACCTCGACGCACGAGAAGGTGTTCTCGAGCGGCGCCAACCTGACCGGGTTCGCCGCTGACGTGGCGCTGGTCCACAAGCACTTTGCGACCGAGCGCTTCCCGACCGTGTTCAGGCTGCTGGGGGAGCTCGGCAAGCCCTCGATCTGCGCCGCCAACGGCCACGTGCTCGCCGGAGCCCTGGGGCTGGCTCTGGCCTGCGACCTGATCGTGGCCAAGGAGGGGGCGCGGTTCGGCACCCCGGAGATCAACGTCGGCGTGTTCCCGTTCATGATCATGGCCCTGATCTACCGCAACGTCCCGCGCAAGAAGACCGCCGAGATGATGCTGCTCGGCGAGCAGATGTCGGCTCAGGAGGCGGAGCGGATCGGGATCGTAAACCGGGTCGCCGCCGCCGACGAGTTCGACGACGCGGTCAGCGAGTGGGCCGAGAAGCTGGCCCGCAAGTCGCCGGTCCTGATGAAGCTCGGCAAGGACGCGATCTTCCGCCAGCAGGACATGGCCTACGCCGACGCGATCGACTTCCTGCGCTCGCAGCTGACGATCGCGTTCTCGACCGAGGACATCCAGGAGGGCGTGAAGGCGTTCTTCGAGAAGCGCGAGCCGCAGTTCAAGGGCCGCTGAGCGACTGCGATCGGCGAGCTGTGGCACCCGCCCGCACCGCAGGCGGAGGCGGAGGCGCCGCAGCGGTGGCCCGGCGCGCTTGCGCAAACGTCACCAACTGCCCGCGCTCCTCGTCCCACAGCTTCAACCTGACCGCCCGCAGACCGTCCAGCAGCGAGATCGTGGGGACGCCATGGAACATCGGGTTCTCGTCATGGGCTGCCTGCAGGTTGTAGTTGGGAATCCGGGGGTTGAGATGGTGCAGGTGGTGCAGGCCGATGTTCCCGGTGAAGAACTGCAGCACCCTCGGCAGCTTCAGATACGAGCTTCCGCGCAGGGCGGCGTCGAGGTACCGCCAGTCTTCGCCTCGCTCCCAGTAGGCGTCCTCGAACTGGTGCTGGACGTAGAACAGCCAGATGCCGGCCGATCCGGCTAGCAGGGCCGGGGGGGCCCACACCAGCAGCAGGTCGCGCCACCCGATCAGCCACCACAGGACCCCGACGATGGCGGCAATCGCCAGGTCGGTGAGCAGGACGCTGTGGCGCATCCGGGGGCGCTGCGCGCGGGTGGCGATCCGCGGCCCGATCATCATCGCGATTATCGGCCCGAACCCGAACATCACGATCGGATTGCGAAACACCCGGTAGGCGACGCGCCCGCGAGCCGTTCGCTCGCGGTACTCCGCCACGGTGAGCGTCGGCAGGTCACCGACGCCCCGGCGCTCGAGGTCGCCGGAGCTGGCGTGGTGCACGGCGTGATCGTGGCGCCAGCGCCGAAACGGCGACAGGACCATCAGCCCCAGCACCGCGCCGGCGATTGCGTTCGCACGCTTGGTCGGCAGCAGCGAGCCGTGCGAGCAGTCGTGGAACACGACGAACGTGCGCAGCAGGAACCCGGCGGTGGGGATCGCCAGCGCCAGGGTGAGCCACCCCGAGACTCCCAGGGCCAGGTACATGAGGACCGAGAGCGCGAGGTAGGGGACGATCGAAGTCGCGATGTCGACGACGCTTCGTCCCACCCGCGGCCGGGCGTATGGAGCCAGCACATCTTTGTACGAGGGTGACATCGAAAAACTCCGAATTGCGAGGATGAACGTTGCCGGCTGCAACGCCCCCGCAGGCCACCGAATCGGCCGCTGCGAGCGCGGACTGCCCCTGCTCCGGTGCGATCGAGGACCGCGCCTGTCGGCGCCGTCGCGTCGCCTCGGCAAGTGCCAGCCTAGCCGGTCTGCGCCGCCCGTGCGGCATAAAGCGCATCGAGGTGCCCGAGTCGGCCGGCCATCGCCGCCTCGATCGGGGTGTGCCGCGGCGGCTTGACGATACTTGGCGCTCCTGGCAAGGTGGTAAGTAGTACGTCTCACTCCATGCAGCTGGACCGCGCGTCGATGTCGGTCCTTGCCGAGCTCAGCGACCGCTGTCTGCCGACTCTCCCCCCACCGCCCTGCTGCCCCCGCTCGCCGATGACCTTCGGGCGCGGCGAGAGCAGATCAAGCTCGGCGGGGGAGCGGAGAAGATCGCCGCCCAGCACGCCCGCGAGAAGCTGACCGCGCGCGAGCGGCTGGCGCTGCTGATCGACGAGGGCACGTTCGTCGAGCTCGGCATCCACGGACGACCACATTTCTCCCAGCGGGCGATGGACGGCAAGGACGCGCCGGCCGACGGCGTGATCACCGGCTACGGCAAAGTCAACGGACGGCTGACCGCGGTCGCCGCCTACGACTTCACGGTGATGGCCGGCTCGATGGGGATGACCGGCGAGCTCAAGGTCACCCGGCTGCGCGAGCTGGCGCTGAGCAAGCGGATCCCGCTGGTGTGGCTGTTGGACTCCGCGGGCGCGCGGATCCAAGAGGCGGTCGGGTCGCTGTTCGCGGGCTCTGGCCACCTGTTCCGCGAGGAGGTCGTGATGAGCGGGGTGATCCCCCAGGTGGCGGCCCTGATGGGGCCCTGCGCGGCGGGCACCGCCTACATCCCGGGGCTGGCCGACTTCGTGCCGATGGTCAAGGGACGCGGGTCGATGGCGCTGGCCGGCCCGCACCTGGTGCGTGCGGCGATCGGCGAGGACGTCACCCAGGAGGAGCTCGGGGGATCCCGGGTGCACTGCCGCAAGTCGGGGGTGGGCGACCTGGAGGTGGCCGACGATCCGGAGTGCATCGAGCGCATCAAG
>DASXZB010000096.1:0-4679 GCA_036502145.1 Solirubrobacteraceae bacterium
GCGCGCCGGCGGTCGAGCGCCCTGAGACGGACCACGAGCTCTTGGAGCTCGAACGGCTTGGTGAGGTAGTCGTCCGCGCCGAGCTCGAACCCGGAGACCTTGTCGCCGAGCCGGTCCGCAGCCGTGAGCATCAGGATCGGCGTGCCGCTCCCCGAGGCGACAATCCGCATGGCGATCTCGTCACCAGACGGGCCGGGAATGTCACGATCCAGGACAGCGACGTCGTAGGCATTGACGCTCAGCAGCTCCAGAGCGCTATCGCCGTCACCGGCGATGTCCGCCGCGATCGCCTCCAGGCGCAGGCCATCGCGGATCGCTTGGGCCATCAGGGGCTCGTCCTCCACGATCAACACGCGCACGCCCTCGATGCTGCCAGTCCGGACATATCGTCGGCATTTCGAAAAATCGATACGTTCTGGCAACACGGCGCTGTCTTGACTGGCGGGCGTGGCCTACAGCCAGCCAGCACGAACGGCGGCCCGGCGTACTCGACTGAGCGTCAGCTGCTCGAGGCGCTGTTGATCCCGTCCAGCAACAACGTCGCCCGGATGCTTGCAACCGAGGTCACGGGCAGTGAGACGAGCTTCATTGCCGAGATGAACGCCGAGGCCCGCGCCCTCGGAATGGACCACCGCCTACACGGATCCCAGCGGATGGGATCCGAGCACGGTCTCGACGGCCGCCGACCAGCTCCGTGTCTTTCAGCGGGCGATGAGCTTCCCGGTCTTCCGGCAGATCGTTTCGATGCCGAGCGTGACGCTGCCGGTCGCCGGCACGCTGGCCAATTTCAACCCGCCGCCGCGAGCGAGGCCGCTACGCAGCTGGTCGAGTCTGTCCTCCCGGCCGCCGGGGTACGCGCGATCGCTGCGTCCGGTCCGGCTGGGGGTCGGCGACGAGCCACTGCCGGCCGTCGTCTCGACTGCCACTCGCTCCGGGTCCCGCGTCCGCACAGCCTTGATGTCAAACCCGATCACGACCCCAGGAGAACAGATGAGTAGAAGATTAGTGCCGCTTGCCGCGCTTGCGCTGATCGCGATGGCCGTGCTGATCAGCGCGTGCGGTTCAAGCGCACCCGCCGGCACCGCCGGCGGCAGCGGCGGCAGCGGCGGCAGGAATCATGCGCAGGCGGTGAAGTTCGCCGAGTGCATGCGCCACAACGGCGTCAGCGCGTTCCCGGATCCGCCCGCGTCGGGCAACTTGACGATCGATGCGGTAGTGAACGGCTCGTCGCTGAACCCCAGCAGCCCGGCGTTCACGCAAGCACTCAGCGCGTGCAAGACCCTCGAGCCAGCGGGGTTCACGGGCCAAAAGGCGACTCCCCAGCAGACGTCCGCCCGTCTCAAGTTCGCCCAGTGCATGCGCGCCAACGGCGTGCCGGACTTCCCGGACCCAACCCCCAACGGGCCCTTGCTCGACACGCGTCGTATCCCGTCGCTCGCCGGGAAGAATCCAAGCACCGATCCGGCATTGCAAACCGCGATGCACAAGTGCAGCAACTTCGCGGCGGCGACCGGGGTGGCACGCCAATGAAGCGCAAGCGATCGATGCTGGGCGCAGCCGCGGTCCTGGCTGCCGCCACGGCCGGTGGCGCGGCCGTGACCACCGGCGCCAAGCCAGCTCGCGGCGCCGCACCGCCGGCCAGGGCGAACACCGCGCAGGTGCAGCGCCGGGCGCTCTCGGCGGTCGTCTCTGAGCCGGGGACCCTGACCTACCGCGCGCGACCGGACGGCTCGCCGTACTCCGTGATCAACCAGGCCAGCGGGGTGTCCACTCAGCTGCCCGCCCTCGGCCAGGTGATCGGCCAGGGCCACGTGCTGTACCGGGTGAACGACAGACCGGTGGTGTTGCTGTACGGCTCGACACCCGCATACCGGACGCTGGCGGCCGGCGCGAGCGGCCCTGACGTGGCCGAGCTGAACGCGGATCTGGTCGCGCTCGGCTACGCCACCCGCGCTCAGCTCAACCCAAGCTCCGCGTCGTTCGGGCCGGCGACCAGCACGGCCGTGGAGAAGCTCCAGGCCGCGCTCGGGGTGACGCAGACCGGCGCGCTGACCCTGGGCCACGCGGTGTTCGAACCGACCGCGATGCGGGTGACCAGCGTGCCGGCTCAGCTCGGGGGCCGCACCCAACCGGGTCAGACGGTGATCCAGGCCACCTCGACCACCCGCCAGGTGCAGGTGGCGTTGAACGCCGCGCAGCAGACCGAGGTGGCGGTCGGGGACAGGGTCGGCATCACCCTGCCCGACAACCGAACCACCCGGGGCGTCGTCTCCTCCGTGGGAGCGGTCGCGACCTGCCCGTCGAACTCCGGGTCCGGGTCGGCATCCACCTCTGCCACGCCGGGAACGGACACCTGCTCGTCAGGCAACTCGGGGAGCACCACACCGACCATCAATGTCGACGTCACCCCGTCTCACCCGTCCGCCACGGGCACCTGGGATCAGGCCCCGGTGCAGATCGGGATCACCACCGCCAGCGTGCGGGGCGCGCTGGTCGTGCCGGTGACGGCGCTGCTGGCCCGCTCCGGCGGCGGGTACGCCGTCGAGGTCGTCGACACAGGCGCGCGCAACCACCTGGTGCCGGTCTCGCTCGGTCTGTTCGACGACGCCGACGGGCTGGTGCAGGTCACCGGCACGGCGCTGGCGGCCGGCCAACACGTCGTGGTCGCCTCAACATGACCCCCACCCCGGAATCCACACCCGAGAACGACGCCGGCGCATCGGGCGACGGCTGCGCCGGCGGCGGTGCAGGGCCGGTGCTCGAAGTCGACAACGTGGTCAAGACCTATCCCGGCGAGCCGCCGGTTCGGGCGCTGCGCGAGGTGGATCTCGCGATCGGCGCGGGGGAGCTGGTCGCGATCGTCGGTCCCTCGGGGTCGGGCAAGACCACCCTGCTGCAGCTGATGGGGACCCTCGACCGGCCCACCAGCGGCCGGGTGCGGATCACCGGGCTGGATGTGGCGACGATGGCTGACGAGGACGTTGCCTACCTGCGCGCCACTCGGATCGGGTTCATCTTTCAGCAGTTCTTCCTGGCCGAGCACGCCACCGTGCTCGATAACGTCGCCGACGGGCTCCTGTACGCCGGCACCCCGCTTCCCCAGCGCCGAGCGCTGGCCCTCGACGCCCTGGACCTGGTCGGCCTAGTCGAGCGTCCCCATGCTCGACCCACCCAGCTGTCCGGCGGGCAACGTCAGCGGGTCGCGATCGCGCGAGCCTTGGTCGGCGAGCCCGCGATCGTGCTCGCCGACGAGCCGACCGGAAACCTCGACCAGGCCACCGGCCAGTCGATCCTCGGCCTGATCGACCGCCTCCACCGGGCCGGCTCGACCATCATGGTCATCACCCACGACCACGCCATCGCCGAGCGCATGCCCCGCAAAGTCGAGATCCTCGACGGCCGCATCGTCGCCGACACCGGCCCCGCCGCCCACACCGACCCCCGCCTGCGCCCTCTCGCTCCGAGCGGTCAAACCCCCACCCACGAGCCGCGGGCCGCGTCCGGGACGCCCGTCGGCGAGGAGCCGTCATGACCGCCACCGCGACCCTAAACCGCAGGCGGCTACAGCTCTCCGACCTGACCCGGCTCTCCACCGTCGGACTCCGCACCCGCAAGCTGCGAGCCGGGCTGTCCGCTCTCGGCATCGCGATCGGCGTGGCCGCCATCGTCGCCGTGCTCGGCGTGGCCGCCTCCTCCCAAGCCGGCCTGCTCAACGAAATCAGCCAACTCGGAACCAACCTGCTCACCGTCAGCAACGGCCAGAACCTCACCGGCGGCACGGCCGAGCTGCCGATCGGCGCGCCGGGCATGATCAGCCGGATCAGCGGTGTGCAACAGGTCCAGAGCACCGGGACCGTCACCGGCGCCAACGCCTACCGTACCCCCTACATCCCCTCGCCCGACAGCAACGGCCTGACCGTCCAAGCCGCATCCCTCGACCTCCTCCCGGTCCTCGCCACCACAGTCGCCCAAGGCCACTACCTCAACGCGGGCACCGCCCGAGAACCCGTCGCCGTACTCGGTGCCGCCGCCGCCCAGCTACTCGGCATCGACCGCATCTACCCCGACGAACGCATCTGGGTCGGCGGCGAATGGTTCTACCTCGCCGGCATCCTCAAACCCGCCGTGCTGGCCTCCGCCATCGACACCTCCGTCCTAGTCGGCTATCCCGCGGCACAGAAATACCTCGGCTTCGACGGGCACCCCTCCACCATCTACCTCCGCGCCCAAAACGATCAGGTCAACGCGGTCGACAACCTCCTCGCCGCCACCGCCAACCCGGAGAGCCCTAGCGAGGTCAACGTCAGCCAGCCCTCCGATGCCCTCGTCGCCCAGGCTGACGCCAAAAGCGCCCTCGACGGGCTGTTCCTCGGCCTCGGCGCCGTCGCCCTCCTCGTCGGCGCGATCGGCGTCGCCAACATCATGATCATCTCCGTCCTCGAGCGCCGCTCGGAGATCGGCCTGCGCCGTGCTCTCGGCGCCACCAGAGGCCACATCCGCGCCCAGTTCCTCTCTGAAGCCGTCCTGCTCGGACTACTCGGCGGCACCCTCGGCGTCGCCCTCGGTGTCGCATCCACCGCCGTCTACGCCCACACCAAGCACTGGGCCACCATCATCCCCACCGAAGCCTGGGGCGGCGGCATCGCCGCGTCCCTCATCATCGGCGCCGTCGCCGGGCT
>DASXZB010000097.1:0-21225 GCA_036502145.1 Solirubrobacteraceae bacterium
CCCCCAGGAAACGAAACGAAAGCTGAACATGCCAGACCTCGAGATCCGAAACCTTCACGTCCGCGCCGGTGACAAGGAGATCCTGCGCGGGCTCGACCTGGCCGTGGGCAAGGGCGAGATCCACGCGCTGATGGGGCCCAACGGCTCCGGGAAGTCGACGCTCGCCAACGCGATCATGGGCCACCCCAACTTCGAGGTGACCGAAGGGCAGGTCCTGTGGGGAGGCGAGGACATCACTGACGCCGCCCCCGACGAACGCTCCCGGATGGGCCTGTTCATGGCCTTTCAGTACCCGGTGTCGGTGCCCGGCGTGACCGTCACCAAGTACCTGCGGACGGTGATGAACGCCCACCGCGAGGCGCACGGCGAGACGCCGATCCCGCTCAAGGAGTTCCGCCAGGCCGTCGAGGCGGCGATGAAGCTGACCAAGGTCCCCGAGGACTTCTCGCGCCGCTACCTCAACGAGGGCTTCTCCGGCGGCGAGAAGAAGCGAATGGAGATCCTCCAGCTGGCGCTGCAAAAGCCCGAGCTGGCGGTCCTCGACGAGACCGACTCGGGACTCGACATCGACGCCCTGCGGGTGGTGGCGGCGGGAGTGAACTCGGTCGCCGGCCCCGATCTGGGGGTGCTGATCATCACCCACTACCAGCGGATCCTGCACCTGGTGCAGCCCAGCCACGTGCACGTCATGTACCGCGGGCGGATCGTCCGCGAGGGCGGCCCGCAGCTCGTGGACGAGCTCGAGGCCAAGGGCTACGGCTGGATCACCGACGAGCTCGAAGAGGCAGTCGCCTAGATGGCTTCGGCGATCGGCACTGTCGAAGCGATCCGCGACCTCAGCGCCGAGTTCCCGGTCCTGCGCCGCGAGTTCGACGGTCGCCCGGTGTCCTATCTGGACGCGGCGGCGACCTCCCAGACCCCCCAGCCGGTGATCGACGCGATGACCGCGTACTACACCGACACGCGGGCGTCGGTCCACCGCGGCGTCTATCCGCTGGCGGTCGAGGCGACAGAGCTGTTCGAGGGTGCCCGCCAGCGGATCGCCGCCTGGCTGCACAGCACGGTGGCGGAGACGATCTTCACCGCCAACGCGACCGCGGCGATCAATCTGGTGGCCTACACCTGGGGCCGCCAGAACGTCGGCCCCGGCGACCTGGTGGTGCTGACCGAGATGGAGCACCACTCCAACATCGTGCCCTGGCAGCTGCTGTGCGCCGAGCGCGAGGCGGAGCTCGCCTATGTCCCGGTGCTCGACGACGGACAGCTCGACCTCGACGCGCTCGACGCGCTGCTGACCCGTGCTCCGAGGCTGCTGGCCGTGGTCCACGTCTCCAACGTGCTCGGCACCATCAACCCGATCGAGGAGATCGTCCGCCGGGCCCACCAGGCCGGGACCACGGTGCTCGTCGACGGCTCGCAGGCGGTGCCGCAGATGCCGGTCGACCTGCGCGCGCTCGACGCCGACTTCTACGCCTGGACCGGGCACAAGGCCTACGGGCCGACCGGCATCGGCGTGCTGCACGGCCGCCGTGAGCTGCTCGAGCGGATGCCGCCGTTCATCGGCGGGGGCCACATGATCCGCACCGTCGGCGACACCGAGTCGACTTGGACCGATCTGCCCTGGAAGTTCGAGGCCGGGACCTCGCAGATCGCCGAGGCGATCGGGCTCGGAACGGCCGTGGACTGGATCCAGGGGCTCGGGATCGAGCGGATCCGGGCCCACGAGACCGCCCTGGTGGCCGATGCGCTGGCGCGGCTGGCCGAGCTGCCGGGGATCTCGCTGCATGGTCCCGCCGATGCCGCCGACCGCGGGGCGCTGGTGTCGTTCGTGCTCGACGGCGCCCATCCCCACGACGTCGGGGAGATCCTGGGACGCGAAGGCGTGTGCATTCGCACCGGCCACCACTGCACTCAGCCGCTGATGCGCCGGCTGGGCGTGACGGCGACCAACCGGGCCTCGTTCGCGGCCCACAACACCGTGGCCGACAGCGATCGCCTGCTCGAGGCGCTGGGCACCGTGACGCGGGTCCTGCAGCTCTAGATGCGGCCGCTAGCCTAGGTTTCAGCGATGGACGACCTGTACCGAGAGAACATCCTCGAGCACTACAAGCGGCCCCACAACTGGAGCCCACCGGAGCCCGAGCTCGATCGCGTCGACCTGCAGTTCCACGACCTGAACCCGCTCTGCGGCGACGAGCTGACGGTCAAGCTGGCGGTCGGCGAGGACGGCCGGATCGAGGATCTCCGCTTCGAGGGGCACGGCTGCGCGATCTCCCAGGCGGCCGCCTCGATGACCTCCGACGAGGTCAAGGGAATGAAGGTCTCAGAGCTGCTGGGGCTCGACCGCTCGTTCGTGCTGGAGCTGCTGGGGATCGACATCTCGGCCCAGCGGCTGAAGTGCGCGCTGCTGTCGCTGAAGGTGCTCAAGAGCGCCTCGCTCGGCAACGCCGTCGACTGGGAGCCCGAGACGCCTGAGAGCAGCGCCGCGGCCTGACCGCGCCCCAGATTGGGCCATGTTCTCGGCCCGCCGGGGATCGCTAGACTTCGATAACGAAATCCGATCCCCACGCTAGGTTTTATTTTCGTGCCCACCGTAATCGCTGTCTGCCCCCGCAACGACCTCGCCCCCGGCGAGCGTCGGCTGGTGGAGTTTGAGGACACGGAGATCGGCGTGTTCAACTGCGCCGGCACGGTGTACGCGATCGAGGATCGCTGCTCGCACGACGACGGGCCGCTCGTCGAAGGCGAGCTCGACGAGCAGGCGTGCACGATCGAATGTCCACGGCACGGCTCGCTGTTCGACCTGCGGACCGGAAAGCCCCGGACCCTGCCCGCCTATGTCCCGGTGGAGACCTTTGATGTGATCATCGAGGACGACACGATCAAGCTGGAGGTGGAGTAGTGGCTACTCCTGAGACCATCCCGACCCCGACGCCGCCGCTGACCACGAACGAGCAGCTGGCGCAGATCAACGCCGACTACACCGAGCGCTACGGCTTCCACGACGTCGAGAACTACCTTTACAAGGCCCCCAAGGGACTGACTCCCGAGCTCGTGGCCAAGATCTCGGAGTTCAAGTCAGAGCCCCAGTGGATGCGCGACTTCCGGGTCAAGGCGCTCGACCACTTCCTCGCCCGCGCGATGCCGACCTGGGGCTCGCCGATGCTGGCCGAGGTCGATTTCGACGACATCCATTACTTCGTGCGCGCCTCCGAGCGCGCCGAGCGCTCCTGGGACGACGTGCCCGAGGACGTCAAGAAGACCTTCGACCGGCTGGGGATTCCCGAGGCCGAGCGCAAGTTCCTGTCGGGTGTGGGTGCCCAGTACGAGTCCGAGGTGGTCTACCACCAGGTCCGCGAGGACCTCGAGAAGCAGGGCGTGATCTTCAAGGACATGGACTCGGGGCTGCGCGAGCACGAGGACCTCGTGCGCGAGTACTTCGCGACCGTGATCCCGCCCAACGACAACAAGCTGGCGGCGCTCAACTCGGCCGTCTGGTCGGGCGGCTCATTCGTCTACGTGCCCCCGGGCGTCCACGTCGAGATGCCGCTGCAGGCCTACTTCCGGATCAACACCGAGTCGATGGGCCAGTTCGAGCGCACGCTGATCATCGCCGACGAAGGGTCCTACGTCCATTACGTGGAGGGCTGCACGGCGCCCACCTACTCGTCGAGCTCGCTGCACTCCGCAGTGGTCGAGCTGATCGCCAAGCCCGGCGCGCGGATCCGCTACACGACCGTCCAGAACTGGTCGACCAACGTCTTCAACCTAGTCACCAAGCGCGCGATCGCGCAAGAGGACGCGACGGTGGAGTGGGTCGACTGCAACCTCGGCTCCAAGCTGACGATGAAATACCCGAGCGTCTACCTGATGGGCGAGCGAGCTCACGGGGAGATCCTCTCGATCGCGTTCGCCGGCAAGGACCAGCACCAGGACGCGGGCGGCAAGATCATCCACGCCGCCCCCAACACGACCTCCAACATCTTCGCCAAGTCGATCTCCAAGGACGGCGGCCGGGGCTCCTACCGGGGCCTGCTCGAGATCGCCAAGGGCGCCCACGGGGCCCGCTCCAAGGTCGTCTGCGACGCGCTGCTGCTCGACGAGCACTCGCGCTCGGACACCTACCCCACGATCCGCATCTCCGAGGACGACGTCAACGTCGGTCACGAGGCCACGGTCTCCAAGGTCGGCGAGGATCAGCTCTTCTACCTGATGTCGCACGGGATCTCCGAGGACGAGGCCTCCAAGCTGATCGTCAACGGGTTCATCGAGCCGATCACCAAGGAGCTCCCGATGGAGTACGCGGTGGAGATGAACCGGCTGATCGAGCTGCAGATGGAGGGCTCGATTGGCTAGTCCGGTTACAGCCGAGCTGCCGCAGTTCAAGGGGCGGCCCGGCTGGGAGTTCACCGACATCTCCGGACTCGACCTGGCCGCCTATCAGCCGGTGGCCCCGGACGAACCGGAGGCGTCGGCGGCGGAGAACCTGTTCGAGGTTCCCGAGGCCGGCCGCTCACTGCCCGACGGGGTGATCGTCACCACGATCGGCGAGGCGGCGTCAGACCACCCGGAGCTGCTGGCCCGCCACCTCGGTTCGCTCGTCGACGACGACGACGTGTTCGTGGCGCTGAACGATGCCGGCTTCCGCGCGGGCTCGCTGGTATACGTGCCGCGCGGCGTAGTGGTCGAGGATCCGATCGCGCTCAGCACCGTCCAGGGTCGCTCCGGGACGCTGCTCAACCAGCGCACGCTGATCGTGGTCGAGGACGGCGCCGAGGTCGAGGTGTGGGAGCAGTTCCTCTCCGGCGAGCCGGAGCTCGACGGCGTGTTCAACGTGGTCACGGAGCTGATCGTCGGCGACAACGCGCGTCTGCGCTACGTGTGCGGCCAGGCCCTGTCGGAGAAGAGCTGGATCTTCGGCGCCCAGCGGGCCGAGGTGGGGCGCGATGGCCGCCTGGACTGGGTGGCGCTCGGCTTCGGCTCGGCCCAGGGTCACGTCCGCATGCAGACGCGCCTGAGCGGCCAGGGCGCCGACGCCCGCGTGACCGGAGCGTACGCCAGCCACGGCCGCCAGCACATCGACTTCGACACCACCCAGGAGCACGCCGCGCCGGACACGACCTCCGACCTGGCCTTCCGGGGCGTCCTCCAGGGCCGCTCCACGGCGGTCTGGAAGGGCAACATCATCGTCGACCCCGGCGCGCAGAAGACCGACGCCTTCCAGGAGTCGCGCAACCTGCTGATCTCCAAGCGGGCCCACGCCGACGCCATCCCCGGCCTGGAGATCCAGGCCAACGACGTGCGCTGCACGCACGCCGCCGCCGTCGCGCAGGTCGACCCCGAGCAGCTGTTCTACCTCCGTACCCATGGGCTGCCCGAGGACGTGGCCAAGCGGCTGGTCATCGAGGGCTTTCTGTCGGCGCTGGTGGAGCGTTTCGAGCCGGGGCCGGTGCGGGAACGGCTGGGCGAGGCGCTCGACCGCCGCCTGGCCTTGATCCTGGCCGGCTGAACTGTCCTGAGCTGCCGTACGCGGGGCGGCGTACGATGCGCCAGGCAATGGCACGCACTTCGCCGATGGTTGCACTGGGGTACGGCAAGCTGGTCCGGGCCGACCGGGTCTACGCGCTGGTCCCGCTGGAGGGACCGCACCGCGGTGACGGACGCCGCACGCTGGTTCACGTGGAGGGGATCGAGGATCCACTGGTGGCGTCGCGCTCGGAGGCCGCCATCGCCCGCGACCTGGCGATCGCGCTCGGCCAGCAGGGCGCGAGCCCCGGGCGCGAGCGGTCGGAGATCCCGGGTCAGGATCCCCTGTTCTGAGACCGCGCGCCTACTCGTAGGCCAGCGCCTGGAGCGGCTGCAGCCTGGAGGCGCGGCGGGCCGGGAAGATCGCCGCCACCAGTCCCACGATCCAGGCCGCGATCAAAAACGCGATCAGCGAGCCGATCGGGATCGTGAACGCGATGAAGCTGACGCGCGCCGCCAAGAGCGCCCCGAAGGCGATCCCCAGCGCGATCCCGATCACCGACCCGATCAGCGCCGTGATCACGCTCTCGTGGCGGATCATCCGCCGCACCTGGCGCCGGGTCGTCCCCACCGCGCGCAGCATGCCGATCTCCCGGGTGCGCTCGAACACCGACAGCACCAGCGTGTTGACGATCCCGAACAGGCTGACGATGATCGACAGTGCCAGCAGCACATAGAGGATGTTCAGCACCTGGGTCAGCCCCGAGATCTGGTTGTCGATGAACTTCTGGCGGGTCTGAACCTTGGCGTTGGGAAAGCCTCCCAGCTGGCGTCGCAGCGCCGCCTGATTGGCCGCCGTCTCGCCGCCGGCCATCTTCACGAACGTGTACAGGTTCTGGGGCGCCTGGTAGAGCCGGTCCCAGGTCGGCGCCGACATCGTGACCACCCCAAACGGGGAGCCACCGTTGGGCGGCTTGAAGATCCCCTTGACGACCAGCGGCACGCGGGCGCCGGTGGGGGTCGTCACGACCACCGGCGAGCCGAGCCCGAGATGGTGCCGGTGGGCGTAGGAGTCGGTGGTGAACGCGCCGTTGGCGCCGAGGTCCGCGAACACGGCCTGGCTGCCGTGGGTCCAGTTGAGTCGGACCACCTGGCTCATCGCCGGGTTGACCGCCGTGAGCTGCTCGTTGTGTCCGAAGACCTGGCCCTGGCCAGCGCGCACGTCCCCCACGGCGGTGGCCCCGGTGGTCCGAGCCGCCGCCTGCCCGGCGGAGATCGGAATCGGCGAGAAGTTGTTCTGCGCGGTGATCGCGTAGTCGCCGGTGAACAGGTGGTTGACCGCGCCCTTGAAGTTGCTGATCACCCCGGCGGAGAGGATCGCCACCAGCGTCACCAACGCGAGGCCGATCATCAGCGCCGACGCGGTCGATGCGGTGCGCTGGGGGTTGCGGCGCGCGTTGTCGCGAGCCAGCCGGCCGATCTCTCCGGCGAGCTTGGTCGCCGGCCACCCCAGCCAGTTCGCCAGCACCGGCACGATCCGCGCCGACAGCAGGGCCACGCCGAGGAACACCAGCAGCGCCCCGGCGCCCATCAGCGCCAGCACGGGGCCGGTGCCACTGGCCACGAACAGGCCCAGCACCAGCGCCGCGAAGCCCAGCGCGACCGCGGTCGCGGCTCCCGTGTTGCGGTGCTTGGAGAACCTGCCCTCGGGCAGGGTGGCGCCCTCGCGCACGGCCGCGATCGGCTCCACCCGCGTGGCGCGCAGCGCCGGCCGCAGGCTCGCCAGCACCGTCACGACAACGCCAACCACGATGGAGACGGCGATCGTCCTCGGCTTGACCACCGTGCCGCTGTTGGGGAGCGTCAGCCCGGCGGCGTTGAACAGCGCGAACAGGCCCTGGGCGAGCGCCAGCCCGGCCAGCAGCCCGATCACCGAGGCCACGATCCCGACGACCAGTGACTCGGCGAGAATCGCGCGCAGCACCTGGCGCCGTGACGCTCCGAGCGTGCGCAGGGTCGCGAATTCCCGGGTTCGCTGCGCGATCGTGATCGAGAGCGAGTTTGCGATCACGAAGCTGCCGACGAACAGCGCCACCCCGGCGAATACCAGCAGGAACGTCTTCAGGAACGACAAAAAGCCGGTGGTGGTGGAGGCGTCCTTGGTGGCCTCCTGGGCGCCGGTGCGGACCTGGGTGGCGCGGGGCAGCACGGTACGGATCTGATCCACCAGCCGCTGGGGGCTGATCCCGGGCTTGGCAGCGACCCTGATGTCGTCGAGCTTTCCGACCTTGTCGAACAGCCGCTGCGCCGTCGGCAGCGCAAAGCCGGCCAGCGTGGCGCCGCCGAGCGAGCTCGAGGAGCCGAACCGGACCAGGCCGGAGATCCGCATCCGCAGCACCGGGCCGTTGGCCTGGACGCCGATCTCGTCGCCCGCGCGGAGATCCTTTTTCGCCGCCGTGTTGGTGTCAACCACCACCTCCGAGGGTCCGGGCCAGTGGCCGCTGACGAGCTTCAGGGAGTTGAACTGCGGTTTGGACGGGTCCACGCTGAAGCCGAGGTTCGGGGCGCCGCCGAAGGTGATCGCCTTACCCGCCTTGACCAGCTGCGGGCTGCCCGAGACGCCGCCGAGCGTGTTGGCCACGTCGGGCAGGCGTTGCACGCGGGCCACCACCGACTGCGGGAACGAGGGGGTCGAGGCGCTTCCGCCAACCGCGCCGGCGTTGGCATTTGAGTTGATCGCGCTACGCCCGGTGATCGTGGCGTCGGTGCCCCGATAGACGGTCTGAAAGATCGAGTCAAAGGCGCCGGTGATGGAGTCGGTCAGCACGTAGGTGCCGGCCACCAGGGCCACCCCCAGCACGATCGCCAGCGCCGTGAGCAGGGCGCGCAGCCGGCGGGTAGCCAGGCCCTTGAGCGCGACCCGCAGCACCCGTCAGCCGCCGAGGCCCTTCATCGCGTCGACGATCTCGTCCTCGTTGGAGCGCCCCAGGTCCTTGACGATGTGCCCGTCGGACAGGAACAGGATCCGGTCGGCGATCGAGGCGGCGCGAGGATCGTGGGTGACGATCACCACCGTCTGTCTGACCGAGTCGACTGAGCGCCGCAGCAGCTGCAGGATCTCGTCGCTGGCGGCGGAGTCGAGGTTGCCGGTCGGCTCGTCGGCGAACAGGACCGTGGGCCGGCTCAGCAGGGCGCGCGCGATCGCCACCCGCTGCTGCTGGCCGCCGGAGAGCTCGGAGGGACGGTGCGTCAGGCGGTCGCCGAGGCCGGTCTCGGCGATCACGGTCTGAAACCACTCAGGGTCGGGATCGCGGCCCGCGATCGCTAGCGGCAGCAGGATGTTCTCCCGCGCGTCGAGCATCGGCAGCAGGTTGAAGAACTGGAACACGAAGCCGATGTGATCGCGCCGCAGCTTGGTCAACTGATCGTCGCCGAGCTGGGTGATCTCGGTGCCCTGGACCAGCACCGACCCCTCGGTGGGCTTGTCCAGACCGGCCAGGATGTGCATCAGCGTCGACTTGCCCGACCCGGACGGGCCCATCACCGCCGTGAGCTTGCCGCGCTCGATCTCGACCGAGACCTCGCGCAGCGCGGTGACGGCGGTGTCGCCCTCCCCGTAGCGGCGGCTGATCGCCGATGCGATGACCACCGCGGCTGAGTCGCCGTTGGACGCGACAGACCCCTGCTCCACCTCCGCGACGTTACCGCGCCCCACGGCTGTCTGCGATCACGCCCAGACGCACCGTTCCTACACTGCCTCAGAAGTGCGCCAGATCGTCCTGTTACGGGGCATCAACCTGGGCCCCACCCGTCGGGTCCCGATGGCCGACCTGCGCGAGTTGCTGAGCGACGCCGGCTACGAGGACGTCCGCACCTACGTCCAGAGCGGCAACATCGTCCTCTCCAGCGACGCCACGCCGGCCCAGCTCGAGGACCAGTGCGCGAAGCTGATCTCCGAGCGCTTCGGATTCGAGGTCCCGGTCGTGGTGCGGACCCGCGACGAGCTGGCCAAAGTGGTCGCCGCCAACCCACTGCAGGCGTTCGCCGATAATCCCAAGCGCTACCAGGTCAGCTTCCTGCACAAGCGGCTCGACCCCGAGACCGCCGAGCGGGTGCGGGGGTTGGCCGTCGAGCCGGAGAAGCTGGTGATCGACGGCCGTGAGATCTACGCATGGCATCCAGCGGGCGTGGCGCGGTCCAAGCTGTGGAACGGCTTGGCGGGCAAGGGGCTCGGCGTGACCGTCACCGCGCGCAACTGGACCACGGTCACCACGCTGCTGACGATGGCCGACGAGTAGCGGCTCGCCGGCTCCTCTCAGGCCGCCTTGGCCTCGACCGCGGCGGTGCCCTCGTCGATCAGCGGCTCCTGGGCGGCTGCGCCCGGCCGGCGCACCGTCAGCAGGGTCGCCACGACGGCGGCGCCGGTGCAGACGACCGCAACCCCGAAGGCCAGGTGGTAGCCGCTCAGCAGCGCGGGGATGTGCGGTCGGCCGGCGGCGAGCAGGTTCGCGGTCCGTTCGGTGGCGACCGTGCCGAGGACGGCCACACCCAGAGCGCCGGACAGCTGCAGCGAGGTGTTGATGATGCCCGAGGCCATGCCGGCATCGGCCGGCGGCACGTTTGCCATCGCGATCGTCAACAGCGGCATGAAGGCCAGCCCGCCGCCGAGTCCGATCAGCACGAACGCGGGCAGCACGCCGGTGACATAGCCCGAGCTCGCGCCGAGGGTCATCAGCAGGGCCAGGCCGCCGGCGCACGCGATCAGCCCGGCCAGCAGCGGCATCCGCGGCCCGAACCGGGTCACCAGGTGCGCGGTGGCCCCGAACGACAGCGCGGCCACGCTGAGCGTCTGCGGGAGGAAGGCCAGGCCGGTCTGGAGCACCCCGTAGTGGAGCACGTGCTGGAGGTAGAGCACGCCGACGAAGAACGAGGCGTACATCCCGGTGATCAGCAGGCCGCGGATCAGGCTGGAGGCGGCCAGGCCGGGGATCCGGAAGATACGCAGCGGCATTATCGGGTTGCGCAGCCGGGCTTCGAGGGCCACGAAGGCCAGCAGGGCCAGCAGCGACGCCGCTCCGAAGCCGAGCGTGTGGGCCGAGGCCCAGCCGTACGAGCTCGAGGTCACGATCGCGTAGGCGGCGAGCATCATCGCGGCGGTCACCAGCACCGGGCCGGCGGCGTCGACATCGCGGCCGATGCCCAGGCCCGGGTTCTCGGTGATCCAGCGGCGCGCGAGCAGGAACGTTGCCACCCCGACGGGGACGTTGATGAAGAAGATCCAGTGCCAGTCGATCGACTGCGTGATCACCCCGCCCGCGAGCAGGCCCAGCGATCCGCCGCAGGAGACCACGAACATGTACACGCTCATCGCCTTGGCGCGATCACCGGGAGCCGTGAACTCGGTGGCGATGATGGCCATGATCGCCGACGTGGCGCCGGCGCCGCCGAGGCCCTGCAGGAAGCGCGCGGCGATCAGCGCGGTCTGTGACTCGGCGAGGCCGCAGGCGGCCGAGGCGAGCGTGAACAGGGCGACGCCGGCGAGGAACACCCGGCGCCTCCCGACCAGGTCCCCGAGCCTCCCGGCGAGCAGCAGGAAGCTTCCGTAGCTGATCAGGTAGCCGTTGACGACCCAGGTCAGGTTGGCGGGGCTGAACCCCAGCGAGCGCTGGATCGAGGGCAACGCGACGTTGACGATCGTGGCGTCGACGATGCTCATCAGCTGGGCGAAGCAGACCACGACGAGGGCGATCCAGCGGGCGTCGGGGAGGCGGTGGCGGGGACGGGGGAGAGAAGTAACTCGCATATGGATCATCATTGCATAGATGACGATCGTCGTCCAAATGACTATCATGCCCGCTGCTACGATCCCGTCGTGGCGACCACCACCACCCACGGGACGCTGACCTTGATCTCGCGCCTGTCGAAGGTGTCGATCAGGCGCAGCTCCGAGGAGATGCTGGGGATGAGCCTGCGCAACTACCTGGCGGTCTCCTACATCGCCGAGCCGGGCGCCATCTCGCAGCAGCAGCTCGGCGAGATCCTGTGCATCGACGCCAACAACCTGGTGCTGCTGCTCAACGACCTCGAGCAGGCCGGACTGACTCGCCGGGTCAGAGATCCGGCAGACCGCCGGCGGCACATCGTGGAGATCACCGAGCACGGCCGGGTCGCCTACGAGCACGCCCAGCGAGCGCGCGAATCGCTCGAGGACGAGGTCCTGGCGGCGCTCAGCGGCGAGGAGCGGGCGACGCTTCACCGCCTGCTCGCCAAGGCCCTGCAGGAATAGGCGTGCGCGAGTACATCGTCGCCGACGTGTTCACCGATGTCCCGCTGGAGGGCAACCCGGTGGCGGTGTTCAGCGACGGCGCCGGGCTGAGCACCGAGCTGATGCAGCGAACGGCACGCGAGCTCAACCTGTCCGAGACGGTCTTTTTGCTGCCCGGCGACGGCGGCGGCGAGCACGCCCGCGCGCGGATCTTCACGCCGGCCGCCGAGCTCCCGTTCGCCGGCCACCCTGTGCTGGGCACGGCGTTCATCCTCGGCGAGCGCCTCGGCGTGGACTCTGTCCGGCTGCTCACCGGCGCCGGGCCGATCACGATCTCGCTCCAGCGCGAGCGCGGCGCGCCGGTGTTCGGCGAGATGGAGCAGCCGATCCCGACCTGGGAGGCGCTGTCGTGCTCCGGAGAGCTGCTGGCTGCGCTCGGCGTGGAGCGTTCCGGGCTGCCAATCGAGATCTACGACAACGGGCCGCGGCATACGTTCGTGGAGCTTTCCGACGAGAACGCGGTGGTGGCGCTGCGTCCCGACCTGACGGCCCTGTCGGAGCTGGGGGCGTTCGGGGTCAGCTGCTTTGCGGTCCGCGACGGGCCCGTCAGAGCGCGCGTGTTCGCCCCGGGACTCGGCGTGCCCGAGGACCCGGCCACCGGATCGGCCGCCGGGCCCCTGGCGGTCCACCTGGCGCGCCACGGTCGCACCGGTTTCGGTCAGCGGGTCGAGATCCGCCAGGGCATCGAGATCGGGCGCCCCTCGCGGTTGTGGGCAGTGGTGGAGGGGTCAGGCGAGCGGGTCGAGCGCGTCGCCGTCGGGGGCGGCGCGGTAATCGTGGCCCGGGGCGAGTATCGGCTGGACTGACCGCCCGGGGGGCCGGAGCCGGGGCGCCGGGAGGTTGCGGCGCTGGCATCACCGGTCCAGGGCGGGTTGCGGCGCTGGCATCACCGGCAGAGCTGGCCGGTCGGGCGACGGCTGGCCGGTTGCAACAAATGCATGAGTAAGTTATTCTTCTTGGCGGGATGGCAACCGACCGACTGGATCAGCTCCTCGGCGTGGTCGCGCTCTCGGCGGCCGACCGCATCCGCCTCGCCACCGAGCACGACCTGGCCCACGGCGGCGCGCTGCCGGCGGCACTGGTCCACCTGGAGGCGTATCCCGACGAGCCGCTCGACTCCCTGCGCGTGGCCCTCCGGATCTCCCAGCCGGGTGCGGTGCGGGTCGTCGATCGCCTCGAGGAGCAGGGACTGGTGCAGCGCCGTCCGGGCCCCGACGGACGCACGCGCGCGCTGCGCCTGACCAGCGCCGGGCTCGCTGCCGCCCACGGGGTCCAGCGCCGTCGCGCCTCGGCCCTGTCCGAGCTGACCGCGTCGCTGAGCGCGTCCGAGCGCGGCCGGCTGCTGCCGCTGCTGGAGCGGATCACCTCCTCGCTCGCCGTCGACCGGCCGGGCGCTGTGGCCACCTGCCGGCTGTGCGACCGCGACACGTGCTGTGGCACCGGCGCGGGGTGCCCGCTGGCGCACACCACCGAAGCGTTGGCGCCGTGACCGCCCAGCGACCGCCTGCCTCGCCCGCGGTCATCGCGGCGGCCGGGATCGCGGCGGTGGGCTGCTCGTTCGGCATGGCCCGGTACGGCTACGGGTTGCTGCTGGTCAGCATTCGCGGGAGCTACCACCTGAGCACCGGAGCGCTGGGGCTGATCGCCGCGGGCGGATACGCGTCGTATCTGATCGCCAGCACGGCGGCGGTGGCGCTGGTGCCGCGTCTTGGCGGCCGCGCCGTGGTGGTGGCGGGGGGCGCCTGCGCGACGGTGGGGATGGCCTCGGCGGGACTGACGCGGACCAGCGCCGGACTGTGCGCGAGCGTCCTGGTGGCCGGGGCCAGCGCCGGATTGGTGTTCCCGCCGTTCTCGGACATCGTGGCCACCAGCGTCGAGCCTGCGCAACGCGGGCGCACCCTGGCGGCGATCTCGTCGGGCACGGGCTGGGGGGTGGCGATCGCGGCCCCGCTGGCGATCGCGCTCGGTGACGATTGGCGCCCGGCGTGGCTGATCTGGGCCGGCCTGGCCGCCGTCATCACCCTCGCCTGCGCGTGGATGCTCCCGTCCGGCGGTGGGGCCTCGGCGGTCCAGCTGCCGGCGCTGCGGCCCTCGTGGTTCGTGTGCCCGCGCTCGGGTCCGCTGCTCGGCGGGGCGCTGCTGATCGGGCTCGGCGCCTCGGTCTTCTGGACCTTCGCGGTGGAGCTGTTGCAGTCCTCGGGCGGCCTGCAACAGGGGGCCTCCCGTGGCTTCTTGATGCTGGTGGGGCTGGCCAGCGTCGCGGGCACGCTGGCCGCCGACCTGACCCGTCGCGTCGGCCCGCGCCGGGCGTTCGTGCTGTCCGCCGGGCTGATGGCCGCGTCGCTGGGCCTGCTGGCGGTGTGGCCGGGATCGGTGCCGGCGGCGCTGGTGGCGGGGATCGGATTCGGGGCGGCGTACAACGCCGTGGTTGCGCTTCAGACCCTGTGGAGCGCGGAGGTGTTCGCCGGACGGCCATCGGCCGGCCTGGCTGCGGTGATGACGATGCTCGGCATCGGCCAGCTGATCGGACCGTCGCTGGCCGGGGCGGCGGCCGGGGCGGTGGGACTGAGAGGGGCGTTTCTGGGAGCGGCCACGGTCGTGGCGCTGAGCGCCACCCTGCTGCCGAGACGCGAACGTCTCCCGGCCGCGCTGCTCAACCGTTAGGGTCTGCGGCCATGGAGCTCTCGCCGCGCCAGCGAGCTGCGCTGGAGGAGATCTGCGACGCGTTCTGCCCGTCTGACGGAGGACTTCCCAGCGCCCGCGAGCTGGGTGTGCCCGACGCGATCCTGGCCGCGCTCGACGCCGCCCGGCCCGCCGAGCGCCAGCAGCTCGCCGGGCTGCTGTCGGCCTGGGACACCCCGCTGCTGGGCGCGATCGGCGGCGGCGGCCTGGCCCGCTTCAGCGCGATGACCCCCGAGCAGCGCGAGCAGGTGCTCCTGTCCTGGGGCGACTCGCGGCTTCCCCAGCGGCGGGCCGTGTTCCAGGCGCTGCGCAAGGCGGCGCTGCTCTTCTACTACATCGTCCCGGGGCGGTCCGGGGGTCGCAACCCGGCCTGGGACGCGATCGGCTACGACGGGCCGCTGGGGCCGCTGCCCGAGGCCCCGCCCCGGGCCCTGGCGCCGACCGCGATCGACCGCGACACGACGCTCGACTGCGACGTGGTGATCGTCGGCTCGGGAGCCGGCGGCGGCGCCGCGGCCGGCGTGCTGGCCGGGGCCGGGCTCGATGTGATCGTGGTCGAGAGCGGGGGCTACTACGACGACCGCGACTTCGACGGCAGCGAGTTCAAGGCGCTGAGCCAGTACTACATGGGCGCGCCGACCGCTACCCACGACCACAGCGTGGGACTGATCGCCGGCGCCTGCCTCGGCGGCGGGACGGTGGTCAACTACTCGACCTCGTTCCGAACCCCGGACGCGGTGCGCGAGGAGTGGGCGGGGTACGGGGTGCCGGGCTTCACCTCCGACGAATACACGGCCAGCCTCGACGCCGTCTGCGAGCGCCTGGGCGTCAATCAGGAGCACAACGAGCCCTCGACCCGGGAGCGAAAGCTCCAGGAGGGGTGCGTCAAGCTCGGCTGGCACGTCGACGCGATGCCGCGCAACGTGCGCCGCTGCGCCCAGGGGCGCGAGTGCGGCTACTGCGGTCTGGGCTGCCGCGTTGGCGCCAAGCAGTCGGTGGTCAAGACCTGGCTGTCCGACGCCCAGCAGGCCGGCACCCGGCTGCTGGTCGGCACCCGGGTCAGCCGGGTGCTGGCCGAGGGCGGCGTCGCGCGCGGAGTCGCCGGTACCACTCGCGACGGCCATCGGGTCACCATCCACGCCCGGGCCGTGATCGCCGCCTGCGGCGCGATCCACACCCCCGCGCTGCTGCGGCGCTCGGGCCTGCGCAACGAGAACATCGGCAAGCACCTGCGGCTGCATCCCGCGGGGGTGGTGTTCGGGGTCTTCGACGAGGAGCTCAAGCCCTGGGAGGGCGTGATGCAGGCGCTCTACTCCGACCAGTTCCGCGACCTCGACGACGGCTACGGACTGAAGTTCGAGACCGCCGCCCAGCACCCCCATCTGCTGATCCCGTTCAGCCCTTGGCGAGGGTCCCGGGCCCACTTCGAGCTGATGGAGGCGATCTCCAACACCGCCCCGATCGGCGTGCTCGTGCGAGACCGCGACGGCGGCGAGGTCCGGGTCGGCCGCGACGGCGAGCCGGTGGTCCGCTACCGGCTGTCGGATTTCGATGCCCGGCACCTGCGGACCGGCTTCGACGGCGCCGCCGAGATGCTCGAGGCGGCGGGAGCGCGACGGATCTTCTCCTCCCACGCCAGGTGGGTGTCATACGAGCCGGGCCGTTCGGGATCGCGAGCTCAGTTCATGTCCGACGCCGACGCCGCCGGCTACGGCGCCGGTCAGTGCACCCTGAACTCGTTTCACATCATGGGATCGGCCCGGATGGGCGGCTCGCCGGACCTCTCGGCCTGCGACCCCACGGCGCAGACCTGGGAGGTCGAGAACCTCTATGTCCTGGACGGCTCGTCGTTTCCGACCGCCTCCGGTGTCAACCCGCAGATCTCAATTCAGGCGATTGCGCACATGAGTGCGCGGGACCTGGCCGCGCGCCTCAGTTAGGAGAGCGCCACCCTGGACGCAGGTTGAGCCTCCGGACCGGCGGTGGAATACTCGATGACACCCCATTGTCTGCTTCACCTGCCCGGAGGTGATGACATGTCAGAGCCGGCCCACGTTCTCGTCGTCGCTCATCAGACAGCGGCGACCCCAGCTCTACTGGATGCGGTGCGGGAGCGCGCGCGCAGCGGGCCCGCTTCATTTCATCTCGTGGTGCCCCGACCGGCCCACGGGATGCACAAGGTGGTCGATCCCCAGGACGCCGGCGATGACGAGGCGCAACAGGTACTCTCCGCGGCGCTGCCCAAGCTCGAGGAGGCCGCCGGCCGTCAGGTGACCGGAAGCCTCGGAGACTCCGAGCCGCTCTGCGCGATCCAGGACGCCGTCAACCTCGGCAGCTACGACGAGATCATCGTCTCGACGCTGCCGCGCCGCCTGTCGCGGTGGCTGAAGCTAGATCTGGTGTCCAAGACCCGTGCCCTGGGGCTGCCGGTCACGCACGTGGAGGCCTCCAGCCGGGCCGAGGCGATGGCCACGGTCGGCGAGCCGTAGGTTTGCGGCCTTCGCCTTGGGGATAGGCTGCCGACCAAGGTGAAGCTCGCCACATTCCAGGCGCCGGGACGCTCCGATCCGCTGTCAGGGGTGGTGGCGGATGGCCGCGTCGCGGCGTTCGGCGGGGCCGACGGCGTGCGCGAGGCGCTGGCGTCAGGTGAAGCGCCGGAGCCGTCGCTGGGGGAGTGGGCGCTCGACGAAGTCACCCTGCTGGCGCCGATCCCGCATCCCGGCACGATCTATGCAATCGGTCTGAACTACGCCGAGCACATCCGCGAGACCGGCGGCACCCCGCCGGAACAGCCGATCGTGTTCGTCAAGGTGGCCGGGGCGGTGGCGCCTCCCGGGGGACCGATCCGCTGTCCGGAGGTGGTGCGCCGCCTGGACTACGAGGGTGAGTTGACGATCGTGATCGGAGCCGGCGGGGCGATCGGCGGCTACTGCGTCGCCGACGACGTGAGCGCGCGTGACCTTCAGCGCCGCGAGCCGCAGTGGACTCGTGCCAAGGGGGCCGACACCTTCTGCCCGTTCGGTCCCTGGATCACCACCGCCGACGAGGTGCCCGACGCCGGCAACCTGAGGCTCCAGACCTGGGTCAACGGCGAGCAGCGCCAGGACAGCCGCACCTCGGATCTGATCTTTGGCTGCCAGGAGCTGGTGGACTTCATCTCGGAGACCTGCACGCTGGTGCCGGGCGACCTGATTCTCACCGGCACGCCCAACGGCGTGGGCAGTGCCTACGACCCGCCCCGGTTTCTCAACCCCGGGGACCGGGTAAGGATCGCGATCGAAGGGCTCGGCGAGATAGAGCACCACGTCGAATAGGTAGCGCTTCCACGAGGAGAGGGAGGTCGGGATGCTGAGGCTCCATCCGAGCACCGTCGATTACGTCATCCTGGGGATCTACTTCGTGGTCGTGCTGGGGATCGGGTTCGTGGCGCGCCTGGCGATCAAGACCGATCTGGACTTCTTCCTCTCCGGGCGCTCGCTGCCGGCGTGGATCACCGGCCTGGCCTTCATCGCGGCCAACCTCGGCGCGCTCGAGATCCTCGGCCAGGCCGCCAACGGCGCCCAGTACGGTGTCGCCGCAGTTCACTACTACTGGGTGGGGGCGGTCCCCGCGATGGTGTTCCTGGGGCTGGTGATGATGCCCTTCTACTACGGGGCCAAGGTCCGCTCGGTGCCCGAGTACCTGCGGCTGCGCTTCAACGAGGCCACCCACGCCTTCAACGCCGCCACATTCGCGATCGCGACGGTCCTGATCTCCGGCGTCAACCTGTTTGCGCTGGCGCTGATCATCCACCTGATGCTCGGCTGGTCGATCATTGTCGCGATCCTGGTTGCGGCCGCCCTGGTGCTCATCTACATCACGCTTGGCGGTCTGACCTCGGCGATCTACAACGAGGTGCTCCAGTTCTTCGTGATCGTCGCCGCCCTGCTGCCGTTGACGCTCGTAGCGCTGCACTCGGTTGGCGGCATTCACGGTGTCGAGCGGAGGGTAAAGGCCTTCAAGGCGCTCGGCGAGGCGGGACTGCACGCCTGGAGGGGCCTGGGCATTCACCACGTCACCAACCCGCTCCAATCCGATTGGATCGGAGTCGTGTTCGGCCTCGGCTTCGTCCTCAGCTTCGGCTACTGGACAACGAACTTCGCCGAAGTTCAGCGCGCCCTGTCAGCTCGCAACATGTCGGCGTCGCGGCGCACGCCCTTGATTGGCGCCTACCCGAAGATCTTCCTGCCTGCGATCATCATTCTGCCGGGACTGATCGCGGTACTCACGGTGCACGGCCTCGGCGTCGGCAAGAGCCTCGCGCTGCAGTACAACACCGCGATCCCCCACCTGATCGGCAACTTTCTTCCCCAGGGCATGTTGGGGATAGCAGTGACCGGGCTACTGGCGGCATTCATGGCCGGCGTGGCGGCCAACGTGACGTCGTTCAACACAGTCGTCACCTACGACCTCATCCAGGCTTACTTCGCAAAGGATCGCGACAGCGCCTACTACCTCCGCGCTGGTCGCATCGTGACGATCGTCGGGGTTTTGATTTCGATCCTCACGGCCCTGATCGCCAAGGGTTACTCGAACATCATGAACTACATCCAGACGCTGTTCTCGATCTTCAATGCGCCGTTGTTCGCGACCTTCATCATCGCGATGTTCTGGCGCCGGGCGACGGCGTGGGGCGGGTTCTTCAGCCTTGTAGCGGGGACCGCGGCGGCCTATGCGGTCAATCGTCTCAACGCCTATCACACGATCTTCCACTTCGGCTCCGCATTGAGCGCGAGCTTCTGGCAGGCGATCATCGCCTTCCTCGCGGGTGGCATCGTGCTGATCGTGGTCTCACTGTTCACCAAACCCAAACCGACCGAGGACCTGCGCGGCCTGGTCTGGGGGCTGACGCGTGCGGAGGAGGCAGAGGTGAACGCTGATCCTCGTGACAAACTGTGGTGGCGCTCACCGGCTCTGCTCGGCGGCGGCGCGATAGTGATACTGGTCGTCCTGAACATCATCTTCGCTTAGGAGCATCCCGTGTCATCGACCGATAAGCCTTTTGGAGTCCCGGGCACCGGAACCGGCGATGAGGGGTTGATGCCGACCGGGGCGACCGATGAGGAGGAGATCGCGGCGGCGCGGGCGGCTAACCGGTTCGACATCCGGCGCCTGATCGGCGGCCTGTTCATCCTCTACGGCCTGATCCTGGTCGCCCTCGGGATCTTCGGATCGCACACGGTCAAGAACAAGGCGGCCGGGATCAACATCGACCTCTGGACCGGCCTGGGGATGCTGGTCTTCGGCGCGTTGATGGTCTTTTGGGCGTTGAGCCGTCCGACGATGCCCGAGCCGCCTGAGACGCGCGGCGAGGGCTCGGGACGGATCAGGCGCGCGCCGGCCACCTGAGCTTGGGGGAACGCCCCTGGACCGTGGGGGAACGCCCTGGACCGTGGGGGAACGCCCCTGGAGCGTGGGCGGACGCCCCTGGAGCGTGGGCGGACGCCCCTGGAGCGTGGGCGGACGCCCTGCCGGCTAGTGGTGCTCGATCACGCGGTCGATGAGGCCGTACTCGACGGCCTCATCGGCCTTGAAGAACCGGTCGCGCTCCATGTCGTCGTGGACCTGCTCGATCGTCTGCCCCGTGTGGTGCGCGTAGATCTCGTCGATCCGGTTGCGGATGTTGAGGATCTCGCGGGCGTGGATCTCGATGTCGGTCGACTGCCCCTCGAATCCCGCCGACGGCTGGTGGATGAGCAGCCGTGAGTTCGGCAGCGAGAAGCGCTTGCCGTGGGTGCCGCCGGCCAGCAGCAGTGACCCCAGCGACATCGCGATCCCCACGCAGATGGTCTGGATCTCCGGCTTGATGAACTGCATCGTGTCGTAGATCGCGAGCCCCGAATAGATCGAGCCGCCGGGGCAGTTGATGTAGATCGAGATGTCCTTGTCGGGGTCCTGGGACTCGAGGTGCAGCAGCTGGGCGACGATCAGGTTGGCGATCTGGTCGTCGATCGGCGTGCCGAGGAAGATGATCCGCTCGTTGAGCAGACGGCTGTAGATGTCGAACTCGCGCTCGCCGCGCGCCGTTCGCTCGATGACCATTGGAACCAGGGGCATTACGAACACCCTAGAACATGCGCGAGTGGGCGGCCCTGAGCTCTACCCGGTCGGGCCCCTGTCGCTGCTCTTGGGCGGGATCGCGCGCGGCTAGGGGACGATCACCGCGGTGCCCTCGAATCGCCCCGCCCGCAGGTCGTCGAGCGCCTGCTCGGCGTCTTCGAGGGAGTACTTGGTGATCGTGGTGCGGACCGGGACCCGGGGCGCCAGGGCCAGAAACTCGCGCCCGTCCTCGCGAGTCAGGTTGGCGACCGAGCGCACCGTGCGCTCATGCCACAGCAGCTCATAGGGGAACGAGGGGATGTCGCTCATGTGGATCCCGGCGCACACCACGATCCCGCCGGCCGCCAGGGCGTTGAGCGCGGCGGGGACCAGTGCCCCGGCGGGCGCGAAGATCAGCGCCGCGTCGAGCTCCTCCGGCGGGCGCTCGTCGCTGTCGCCGGCCCACACGGCCCCCAGCGAGCGCGCGAACTCCTGGCCCCGGGTGTCGCCCTGGCGAGTGAAGGCATACACCTCGCGCCCCTGGTGGACGGCGACCTGGCAGATCATGTGCGCGGCCGAGCCAAAGCCGTACAGCCCCAGCCGCGGCGCCTCTCCGGCCAGGCGCAGCGCGCGATAGCCGATCAGGCCCCCACACAGCATCGGCGCGGCCTGGT
>DASXZB010000098.1:0-9878 GCA_036502145.1 Solirubrobacteraceae bacterium
AGGTAGCTGGCCAGGAAGATGACCAGGCCGATCTTGGCGAACTCGGTCGGCTGGAAGATGAACACGCCGGGGATCCGGATCCCCAGGTAGGCGCCGTTGACCTGCGCGCCCAGGCCCGGTACGCGCGGGAGTAGCAACAGCCCCAGGGACACCGCCACGATCGTGTAGCGGTAGCGCTCGAGCTTGCGGTAATCGCGAAACGCGATGATGGTGACCGCAAACAGGACCAGCCCCAGCACGAACCACTGCGCCTGCTGACGGGCCAGGGTGGAGTCGATCCGGTAGATCATCACGATCCCGAAGCTCGCCAGCAGCGCCACCAGGGGGAACATGTAGGGGTCGGCGTGGGGCAGCGTGATCCGGATCAGGATGTGACCGGCCAGGCACAGGCCTAAGAAAATTGCGCCGTACGTGAGCGAGATGTTGGTCAGGGCATTCGAGCGCTGGATGAACACGCCGGCAAAACCGGCGGTCACCAGCAGCGAGGCCGGGATCAGACCGAACAGCTCGCGGTTGCGTGCGGTCATCGGGTCAGCTGGCCGAGCTCGGCCGCGCGGGCCAGGCCGATGGCGTCCGCCTGCGAGCGAAGCTGGTGGTTGAGCAGGTTCTTGCGCCGCGCCGCGGGCACGTCCTGGACCGGGACGCCGGACACGTAAACCTGCTCGTAGAGTCGGATCCCCAGCGGCAGGTCGTACGGGAACCCTCGGTAGACCGTGACAACCCCTTGGGGGTTGGTGCCGACGAAGAACAGCTGGCGGCTGGCCAGGTACCCGCCCCCGCCGACCAAGAAGAGCACCACCACCACGGCCACCAGCGCCGCCACCGGCTTGGCAAAGCGACGGGGGCGCCGTGTCCTGCCTCCGCCCGGGGGACGGCTGGAGCGACCTTGGGTGCGGGCCAGCCGCGGCGAGCTGCGCGCAGGCGCGGTACGGGGCGCGCCCGCGGACGGCGGCGGGGCGGTCATGGTCGCGCCCGCCGTCCGGCCCGGCCGCGCGCGGGCGGCCCGGTCGCTGGCGGCTCGGTCGCGCGCAGCCGGGGCGCTCGCTGCCGGGGCGCTGGCGGCCGGGGCGGTCGGCTCGCCGGCCGGAGTCTGGGCAGGCTCAAGCCCGACCACGGTCGGAGCGTCGCCGCGGGACTCGCCGCCGGCATCCTCGAGCCGGAAGATGACCACCGTGATGTTGTCGCGCCCGCCCGCCTCGTTGGCCTCGGCGATCAGCCGCTCGGCCGCCTGGTCGAGGTCTGACTCCTCGCTCAGGATCGCCGCGATCTGCTCCTCGCTGATCATCGACGTCAGCCCGTCGCTGCACAGCAGCACCACGTCCCCGGCCCGGGCCGGATAGGTCCAGGTGTCGACCTGGACCTCGGGATCGACGCCCAAGGCCCGGGTGATGATCGAGCGCTGGGGATGCTCGGCAGCCTGCTCCTCGGTCAGCTTGCCGCGCCGCACCAGCTCGCCGACCAGCGAGTGGTCCTGGGTCAGGCGGCTGAGCGAGGCGTCCCGGAACAGATAGGCCCGGCTGTCGCCGACATGGGCGATCGCCAGGTTGGCGTCGTCGAGGTACGCCGCCGTCAGCGTGGTCCCCATCCCGGCGCGCTCGTGCTCGGAGCTCGAGATCTCGTAGATCCGCCGGTTGGCGTCCTTGGCCCGATCGGCCAGGCGCTCCTCGGGGCTGCCCTGCTGGGAGAGCTCGCGCTGGAAGGCCTCGACCGCCATCCGCGACGCGACTTCACCGGCCTGCGCGCCGCCCATACCGTCGGCGACCACGAACAGCGGCGAGCGCGCGAAGGCGCTGTCCTCGTTGTCTCGGCGCTGGCGCCCGGTATCGGTCTTCGCGGTTGTCTGGGCTGCTCGGAGCATGACGGCTTATTTCACTCCGCGGACCGTCATTGCAGGTAGGAGAACTCGGAATCGCCGATACGGATCCGATCGCCGTCGTGCAGCGGCTGGGGGCCGTTCAGGGGCTCTTCGTTGAGGTACGTGCCGTTGGTGGAGCCGAGATCTTCGATCACCACCACCTGACCTTCCCGCGAGATGCGTGCATGACGCGAAGAGGCGAACGGGTCATCGAGGCGGATCTCGACATCCCCGCGGCCGAGCGTAGCGCCCTCCATCAGGTCGTAGGCAACTCCACTCTCGTGCCCGATGGCGTTCTCGACCAGCAGCCGCGGCTCGAAGTCGTCGAGGTCGACCAGTCCGGCCGAGGCGGCGTCGTACATCCCGGTGGCGTCCGGCGACGGTGCGCGCTCTGACTGGACCACGCCCCCCCGGCCGCGGCGCAGATCCCTCAGAGCGCTCCACGCGACCCACATCAGAAACAGGTACAGCACGATCAGGAAGCCGTACTTGAGACCTACGGAAACAGGCTCGAGCACCGCCGAGGGCTCCTTACTCCAGCTCGAACCTGATCAGTGAGGTGCCGAGCTCGATCTCGTCGCCGGGCTTGAGCACCTCGGACCCCTCCACCCGGCGGCCGTTCAGCCGCGAGCCGTTGGTGGAGCCGAGGTCGGTCAGGACCCACGAGCCGCCGCGGGGGCGAACCTCGGCGTGGGTCCGGGAGACGTTGGGGTCATCCAGCATCACGTCGCACTGGCGGCTGCGACCCAGCGTCGCACCCGCCGGGCCGACCACCAGGCGCTTGCCGCCGGTCACCAGCAAGGCCGTCTCGGCGCGGGTCCGCGCCCGCTCCTCCAGCGGTTCGGCGACCCGGCCGGCGGTGCTGTAGACCATCGTGCGCCCCGATTCCTCGGCCACCGGTTCGGCGTCCTCGTCCTCCGCTCCCGGGCTCACCACCCGCGTCTGGATCCCAAATTCCCCGAGACCGAGGCGGTCGTCGGTCTCGAACTCCACCACCGGGCGCGACATCAGCACCAACCGCTCTCGGCGCGCGTGCTCCAGCAGGTATCCGGTCAGCTCGCTGGCCAGCGCCCCCTCGTAATCGGCGAACCGGGCGCGGTCACGCGGGGACAGGTAGACCCGGTACTCGTTCGGCACATATGTGCGCGAAACCGAGAAGGACTTGTGCTCCTCCATCTCGCGCGCGAGCTTGCGCGCGATCTCGACCGGACGGACCTCGGACTTGAAGGCACGGCTGAACGTCCCCTCTACGAGGCCTGCGATCTTGCTCTCGAGGCTTCTGAGCACACTCATCGGGCGCCCCTTGGGGCGGTTCCATGCTACGAGAATCCGGCCGCGGACCCACCCTCCAAACTGCCTCTGGTGCGCCACGCCGCGGCGACCGAGGGGGCCAGCGCGATGACAGCACCCACCACCGCCCCCACCGTGGCGCTCGGCGCAGCCCGCAGCCCGCCGCTGCCGTGGGCTGCGATGACCGCCACGCCGGTGGCCGAGACCAGCACCGCGGACCAGACCACGGCCCTGATCGTGTCCAGCGGTAGGGAGCGACAGCGCACCAGCCACGGGAGCACCGCCGCCGCCAGCGCCCAGACCGGAGCCGGCGCCAGCGCTCCCGAGCTCAGGACCGGGGTCAGGACGTGGTGGATTGTCTGATCGGGCGAGCCGGCCCAGTCCGTCGGCGGCGGAATGCCCGGGATCCGAGGCAGGTAGAAGACCCGATCGGCAAGCGGCGCCGCCAGCACCAGCCAGATCCAGCCGCTGAACCCAAGCGCGGCGCGCTGCCACACCGTGGTGGCCCGGCCGGCCAGCGCCGGCCAGGCGCCGGCCAGACCCAGTAGGCCAAGCGCCGGGGCGCCGACGGCAAGGGGCCAGGCGGTGGGGCGGCGGATCAGCAGGATGACTGGAGTCAGGACCGCCGTGGCGATCAGGATTGCGGCGCCCGGCCGGTCCTGGGCCACGGCGGTCGCGCAGGCGGCGGCGCCCAGGGTCAGCCAACCGATCCGCGGCAGCAGCAGCGTCAGCACCGCCGCCAGACCCGCGAGCGCGAACGGCGGGGCCGGAACCGGCGACAGCGGGACGATGGCGAGCCAGGCCGCGGCGATGCCGGCGGCCAACGCGGCGAGCCCGCGGGAGATCCAGACCTCGTCTACCGGTTTGTCCTGCTCCGAGGCGATTTCTGGCGACGGCGGTTCGCGCTCGTCGCCGTCGCGCTCCTTCGCGAGCAGCGACCGGGTCAGGCTCCCGGTCCGCTGCACCGGCCACGGTTCGCCCACCACCCCGGGGTCGTCGCCGACGACGGTCTGGGAGGCCACGAGGCTGTTTCTCAGCTCGTCGATCGTGCCGCGCTCGCGGGGACGGGGCCGCAGCGCCAGATCGATTCCGGTTCCCAGCTGGCGCGGGAGGTCGCGGCGCTGTCGCCGCAGCGGCGGCAGATGGGCTCCGAGCCTCCGGGCGCGCCGGGCGGCGGTGCTGGCGGCCACGGGATTGATCCCGGTCAGCGCCTCGTACAGGACCAGTGCCAGCGAGTAGACGTCGGCCCCGGCGCCGACCTCGAGGCCCTCGGCCTGCTCCGGGGCCATGTAGGCCAGCGTGCCGATCACGTCACCGGTCCGCGTCAGGGAGTCGCCGCCGATCACCCGGGCCACGCCGAAGTCGGTCAGCTTGGCCAGCTGCGCCGGGCTGGCCGGCTGCGCGGGCACCAGCACGTTGGAGGGCTTGACGTCACGGTGGACGATGCCCTGGGAGTGAGCGTGTGAGAGCGCGTCGCACAGGGCGACCCCCAGCGCGACGATGTCGCGGTCCGAAAGCCGCCCCCGCTCGACCAGCTGGTCGAGCGTCGTCCCGCGGACGAGCTCCGAGACCAAGTAGGCGCCGTCGTCGTCGACGGCGGCTTCGTACAGCGTCACGATCCCGGGATGGGCCAGACGAGCGGCCGCGCGGGCCTCGCGCTCGAAGCGCCCCCCGATGATCCGCTCCCGGGGCAGGATCTTGACTGCCACGTCGCGCTCCAGTCGTTCGTCGCGGGCCATCCACACCGTTCCGAAGGCGCCGGCGCCCAGCTGGCGGTGCAGCCGGTAGCGGTCCAGGACCAACGGCGCCGGGGCGGCCGCGCGTCGCGTGCGACGGCCGCGGGGCTCCGTGGCCCGCGCCGTCGATGATTCACTGCGGCTCATGGGAGGGGCTTTTCCACGCGCCGGCGACGGTCCCTGCGGCGGCGGTGAGAGTCGTCCGCACCCGCTTGGCGCCTGGGTCCGCCCCAGGGTGTGCCGATTCCAGCCGTGGCGGTGGTCATACTGCCGTCTTCACCAGTCCCGCAAGGAGCAATACCGCTTGTCGTTCTTCGACGACGTAGACGAGCCTCCTACTCCTCCGACTCGTACCACCCCCCGTACAGCACCCCGCCGACGCCGGCCATCGGGGACCGGCCGTCGCCCACCATCTGGGACCGGCCGTCGCCCGCCCGGCGACCAGCAGGCCATTCAGGCCCGCCGCGCGGTGGCCGTGGTGGCGCTGCTGATCGTGGTCATCCTGATCGCCCTGGGCGTCCACAGCTGCCAGGTCAGCGCTCGCAACAGCGGGCTGAAGGACTACAACAACAACGTCAGCTCGCTGATCCAGGAGTCCGGCCAGACCTCGACGAGCCTGTTCCGCGACTTGGCCGCCGGCGGCGGGCAGAGCAACGCCACCAACCTCCAGAACCAGATCAACCAGACCCGGGTCGACGCAGAGTCCCAGCTCAACCATGTCCGCGGCCTCGACGTCCCCGACGAGGTCAAGCCGGCTCAGCAGAACCTGCTGCTGGTGTTCCGGATGCGCCTGGACGGGATCACCAACATCGCCGGCAAGATCCAGCCGGCGCTCGGCACCTCGACCAGCACGGACGCGATCAACTCGATCGCCGCCTCGATGGCCAACTTCTACGCCTCCGACGTGCTCTACAAGAGCTATACGGCGACCGAGATCGCCAACGCGCTGCATGGCGCGGGGATCGCCGTTGGGCCGCCCAACGGCGAGACCATCGCCGGCGGGCAGTTCCTCCCCAACGTGCAGTGGCTGACGCCGAGCTTCATCACGACGACGCTGGGCGCCTCGGTGCCGAGCAGCTCGAACGGCAAGGTCGCTCCCGGGCTGCATGGCCATTCGCTTGACTCGGTCAGCGTGGCCGGGACCACGCTGCAGACCGGCTCCACGAACACCATCCCGGCCAGCCCGGCCCCGACCTTCACGCTCAACTTCACCAACGGCGGCACCAACAACGAGACCAACGTCGTCTGCAAGGTCAGCGTGACCGGCACCAACGTCAGCGGCCAGACGGTGATCCCGCAGACCACCGCCGGGCAGAAGGGCAGCTGCAAGGTGACCCTCAGCTCCAGCCCGTCGCGGGGCACCGATACGGTCGAGGCCACGATCGCGTCGGTCCCAGGCGAGAAGAACAAGTCCAACAACTCGCTCTCGTTCCCGGTCACCTTCCAGTAGGCCTCGCGCGCCTGAGGACCGTGGGAACCAGATTGCCGGGAGCGGTCCGCTTATCCTTGGTGCGGTGCACGACCTGACGAGCACCGTCGGAATCGTCGCCCTCGGCGCAGCGGCCGTGGCGGTGGTGGCGCTGCTGCTGAGCGCCGGACTGGCCATCCGCCTGCGCCGCGTCCGGGCCGACCAGCGCCTGGTGCTCGGGGAGCGCCGGGAGGATCTGGTCAGTCATGCCGCGTCCCTGCAGTCCCAGTTCGAGGCGCTCAACGACTACGTCCAGGACGTCGGGGATCGCCTCGAGGCGCGGATGGAAACCGCCGAGCACCGACTCGACGGGGCGATTGCCTACCGCGCCCTGATCCGCTACGACGCCTACGGCGAGATGTCGGGCCGCCAGTCGACCTCGATCGCCCTGCTGGACGCCTCCCGGTCGGGAGTCGTCCTGTCCTCGATCCACCACCGCGAACAGGCGCGCCTGTACGCTAAGCAGGTCAACTCGGGGCGCGGAGAGCTCGAGCTCTCCCCGGAGGAGAACGAGGCCATCCGGCTGGCGCTGGAAGGGGATCGCGCCGTCCCGGAAAGCGGATAGTCGCCGCTGATGCGGGTCGGCTACTTCGGCCCTGAGGGGACCTTCACTCACGAGGCGCTGCTGGCGGCCACCGACGGTGGTGACCTGGAGCCGGTGCCGCTGCCGACGATCTACGACGCGGTGATGGCGGTCCACGACCGTGCCGTCGAGAGGGTCCTGGTGCCGATCGAGAACTCCTTGGAAGGCTCGGTCAACGCCACCCTCGACACGCTTGCGATGGAGACCGAAGACGTCGCGATCCTCGGCGAGGTGGTGCATCCGATCCGCCACTGCTTGATCTCCCGCACGGCGATGGAGCTCGAAGACATCGAGGTGGTGGTCTCCCATCCGCAGGCCAGCGCCCAGTGCGCCCGCTTCATCCGGACCCGGATGCCCCAGGCCCGCGTCCTGTCGGGCGGTTCAACGGCCGAAGCGGTGCGATCGATCGCCTCCGAGCAGCGCCCGTGGGCGGCGCTCGGCAACCGGGCGGCCGCCGCCCGGTACGGCTGCGTCGTGCTGCGCGCGGGAGTCGAGGACGTCGCCGGCAACGAGACCCGATTCGTCTGGCTGGGGCCGATCGGAGCCCCGCCGGGGGGCCCTGGCGCGGGCGGCGAGCTGGCGCTCGGACCATGGAAGTCGGCGATCGTCTTCTGGGGGGTCGGCTCCGAGGCGCCGGGGTGGCTGGTGGCCTGTCTGTCGGAGTTCGCCAACCGGGGGGTCAACCTGACCCGGATCGAGTCACGGCCGCGAAAGCAGGGGCTGGGGCGCTACATGTTCTTCGCCGACATGGAGGGGCGCGACACCGACCCGCACGTGGCGGCCGCCCTGGAGGGGCTGCGAGCCCACGTCGAGGTGCTGCGCGTCCTGGGCTCGTTCCCGGCCGCTTGATCCCTGGGCCGAGGCCTGGCCCCTTTTTGACCACAGAATGCGTCGGCGCCGCCGCTAGACTGCCGCGTGCGAAGCCATGGCCGTCATCTCCGTACCACCTGCGCCAATGGGGTCCGCGCCGCTCTCCGAGCACCGGCGGCGCGGGCGAGAGGTTGGCCGGGTGCTCGTATTGAACGCGACCTTCGAGCCGATCAACGTCTGCACCGTGCGACGCGCCGTCGTGCTGCTGCTCAAGGACAAGGCCGAGGTCATCGAACACGCCGACTGGCAGCTTCACTCGGCGACCACCACGATGGCGCGTCCCGTGGTGATCCGGCTCGTCAGCTACGTGCGCATCCCGCGTGACACGCACCGCCGCAAGATCACCCGCCGGGCCGTCTTCGCCCGCGACGACTGGACCTGCCAGTACTGCGGATCCCGCTCAAATCTGACCGTCGACCACGTGGTCCCGCGCTCCAAGGGCGGGACCTCGAGCTGGGAGAACATCGTCGCCTCGTGCGCGCCCTGCAACCGCCGCAAGGGCAACGCACTGCCCCGGCAGGCCGGGATGAACCTCACGCGGGCGCCCCGGACCCCCAGCCCGCATGTCTTCATCCAGGTGGCCTCGCCGACGATTCCGGCGGCGTGGCGCGCCTACCTGGCCGCCTGAGCCTGGCTGCGTTCGCCTGAGCCTGGCTGCGTTCGCCTGAGGAGCGCCGCCGCCGCGTTCGCGCGAGCGCCGCCGCGTCGCCTGAGCTTGGCCGCGTCGCCTGGGCGGCCCGGCGTTCGCCTACACAGTGGCCGGCATTCGCCTGCGCAGTGGCCGGCGTACCGCTACGCCGACCGGCGTTCCGCTACGCGGTGGCGTACCGCTGAGCCGCCCGGGCCCGAGCCTTGGCCGCCTCGGCCTCACGGTCCTTGGGCGGAGTCGAGGTGGTGAGATTCCCGAGCAGCTCGATCGACGCCGCCGTGACCGCGCGCACCGCCGCCTCGAACGCCTCCTCGTTGGCCCTGGAGGGCTTGGTGAAACCACTGATCTTGCGCACATACTGGAGCGCCGCCGCCTCCACCTCAGCCTCGGTGGCCGCGGGCTCGAAGTTGTGCAGGGTTCTGATGTTTCGGCACATGCCCCCAGAGTAGTGCAGCCAGACGCTGGGGCGCCCAAACACGCGTTACGGGGAGGGTCCGGGGCGCCCAAACAGGGAGGGGCGTCATCCTGCGACGTGATGCATTCTGGTTCGGCTCAGCCGAACCCAGATCACCCACGTCTGGCAAAGCCGGCGCCGACGGGGGGACGCTGGCGCGACACCTAGCGCCCTCCGGCAAGCGGGTGCTGCTGTCGTTTCCGGGCCCGAGCACGCACGGAGGGCAGGGGTCCGGGCCGCCCAAACACGCACGAAGAACGGGGTCCGGGCCGCCCAAAGACGCACGAAGGGCGCCGCCCTCAAGGACGGCGCCCTTCGCAAACTACGGCTGCGATGACCGCGATGAGCTTGAACGGCCGCCGGAGGGACTGGTCCCGGCGCTCATCAACGGCGGTGTCGCGGGGGGACTCCGCTAAGCGGGGTCAGCCTCCGACCTAGCGGCCGGACACCTCCAGGGTCCCGCAAAGACTGTCAGTCAAGTTCGGACCACCTCCTTTCTCTGGTAGGACCAGATTATCGAATCCGGTACACGGAACCCGAGTAGCGATCGCCAGGCGCCCAACAGGGGTCCCGCGGACGGCCGATCACGCCCCGCGCTGCACCTGCTGCACCGCCCAGCCGTTGCCGTCGGGATCGCTGAAGAAGACGAACCTCCCCCACGGGAAGTCCTGCACATCACTGACCTGCACCCCGCGTTGGCGCAGCTCCGCATGGGCTGCCTCGATGTCGTCGACCACCAGCTGCAGCCCCTTGGCCGAACCGGGCTGCGAATCGACGATGCCCATCCCAATCGCGATCGAGCACGCCGATCCAGGAGGGGTCAGCTGCACGAAGCGCATGTCCTCGCTGACGGTGAAGTCGTGATCGGCATTGAAGCCAGCCTGCTCGGAATAGAACGCCTTGGCGCGGTCGACGTCGGAGACGGGCACTGCCACCAGCTCGAGCTTGAAATCCATGCTTGCCACCCTCTCTG
>DASXZB010000099.1:0-24706 GCA_036502145.1 Solirubrobacteraceae bacterium
CGATGTCTTCCCCACCGTCTGCGACGTGGCCGGGATCGATCAGCCGCCGTGGCTGCAGGGCAACTCACTGGTCCCGCTGGTCTCGAGGACCGAGACCCCGGGCAAGCGCCTGCAGATCTTCTCCGAGCTCACCTACCACGCTGCCTACGAGCCCCAGCGCTCGATCCGCACCGAGCGCTTCAAGTACACCCGCCGCTTTGACGACTACCCGTACCCGGTGCTGGCCAACTGCGACGAGAGCCCCAGCAAGGACGCCTACCTGGCCCGCGGATGGGCTCGGCGCCCGGTCAGCCGGGAGGCGTTGCACGACCTGTTCTTCAACCCCGGCGAGGGCCGCAACGTGATTGACGACCCCGAGTACCCGGAGGTCGCCAACGACCTGCGGGCCCGGCTTCAGGACTGGATGGAGCAGACCAGCGATCCGCTGCTCGACGGGCCGGTTCCGGCGCCTCCGGGGGCGCGCATCAACCGCCAGGACCAGCGCTCGGCCGGCGAGCCGACGTTCACCGTCGACGCCGCCATGGTCGGCGCCGCCACCGGCGCCTGAGCACGCTGCGGGACCTGGTCCGCGTTGGTCCGCGTGGGGCGCGCGCCCGCTCGATGGCTCAGCCCAGGACCAGCTCGGAGGCGGTGCGCAGCGTCGCCGGATCGCCACCGATCAGCAGCGTGGTGACGATCGACTCCCGCCAGGCCTCCAGGTCGTGGCGGATCTTGTCCTTGGCCCCGATCAGGGTCAGCTGCTCGATCAGCTTGGTGGGCACTGCGGCGGCGGCCTCATCCTTGTGACCCCCGAGGTACAGCTCCTGGATCTTGGCCACTTCGGCCTCGTAGCCCATTCGGATCGCCACGTTGGCGTGGAAGTTGGCGCCGCGGGCGCCCATGCCGCCGAAGTACAGCGCGTACATCGGGCGCACCGCGTCGGCCGCCGCCTCCACGTCGTCGGTGACGATCAGCGGCACCGTCGCCGCGACCTCGAAGTCATCGGCGGCGTGACGGGCGCCGGGGCGGGCAAAGCCCTCCTCCAGCGCCTCGCGATAGAAGTCGTCGTGGTGGGGCGAGTAGAACAGGGCCAGCCAGCCGTCGCACAGCTCGCCGGCCATGGCGATGTTCTTCGGGCCCTCCGCGGCGAGGTAGATCGGGATCTCGGATCGCAGCGGATGGATGCTCGGCTTCAGCGGCTTGCCGAGTCCGGTCCCGTCCGGAAGCGGCAGCGGATAGTGCGAGCCGTCGTTGGTCACCGGTCGCTCGCGGGCCCAGATCTGGCGCAGGATCCCGATGTACTCCCGCATCCGCGCCAGCGGCTTGGCGAACGGCTGCCCGTACCACCCCTCCACGACCTGCGGGCCGGACACGCCCAGGCCCAGGATCACCCGGCCCTGGCTGAGGTGGTCCAGCGTCATCGCCGCCATCGCCGTGGCCGCCGGAGTGCGCGCCGAGATCTGAACGATCGCCGTACCGAGCTTGAGCTTCTGCGTCGCCGCGCCCCACCAGGCCAGCGGCATCAGCGCGTCGGAGCCGTAGGCCTCGGCGGTCCACACCGAGTCAAAGCCCAGCCGCTCGGCCTCGAGCACCGATTCCGCCGCTCCTGGCGGGGGGCCGCCGGCCCAGTAGCCGGTGTTCAGACCGAGTCGCAGCTCGCGCGCCATGCCGGCGCCGACCCTACCTGGTTCGCTTGCCTGGGCGCAGGCGCTCCCGCGCTCGCGCCAGCAAGCCCGGCGGCCGCGGCTGGGTGCGCAGCCATTCCTGGCGGGTCGGCAGCTGGCCGGCTTTGCGCGCCGCCAGCACGCAGGCCGCATGCGCATGGCGGCGACGCTCCGAGCGGCCCTCGGGGACGATCAGCATATGCTCGCTCAGCGCCGGGAGCAGCTTTCCGCACAGGGGGCAGCGATATGTGGCCGGCTTGAGGTTCTGGGCTCGCCGGACCGACCACCAGCGCGCGTTCGGCGGCGCCACCATCGATCAAGCATGGCATCGATCTCCGTTCGCTGGCCCCGGCCGGCCGAGCTAAAATAGAACGCTGTGGCTACCCAGAGAGCAGACGACCTGGAGGGCATGAGCCGGTCCGACGTCCTGCGCGCTTCGCCGCGCATGTTCGACTCCGACCTGCTCGACAAGCTCTCCCGCGTGCACCCCAGCGTGCCCCCGATTCTGTTCGGGCCGGCGATCGCGGTGCTGCTGATCGAGGGCATCGTCCGCGGCGCCGGATGGTGGACGTTCGCCTGGCTGCTCGGCGGATATCTGTTCTGGACCCTGACCGAGTACTGGCTGCACCGGATCGTCTTTCACTTCGAGCCCGAGCGCGGGATCGGAGCGCGGCTTCACTGGATCATCCACGGGGTCCACCACGATCACCCCAACGATCCGATGCGGCTGGTGATGCCGCCGTCGGTGAGCATCCCGCTCTCGGCGCTGTTCGTGCTCGGCTTTTACGCCATCTTCGGCAGCCCCGGCTTTTTGCCCTTCGGGGCCGGATTCCTCGGCGGCTATCTCGCTTACGACATGCTGCACTACCACGTCCATCACCACCGGCCCAAGACGGCTCTCGGTCGCCGGATGCGCGAGCTGCACATGCGCCACCACTTCCAGAACCACGAGCGTGGCTACGGCGTCAGCGCCCCGTTCTGGGACCACGTATTCGGCACCGCGCCCAAGAACGGCTGATCTCGCGGCCCGCGGCGGGTCGAGCGGGTGACTGATCTCGCGGCCCGCGGCGGGTCGAGCGGGTGACTGGACCCCGGGGCGCGATCCTGGTGATGCGTGCCGGAAAAGGTACGACTATGGTCGCTTTTCCGGCAACGTCCGGGCGTCGGGCCGCGCGCCGCGAACCCTTTGCCTGAGCGGCGCGTCGTCGCAATGTTCGGGGATCCTCGCCGATGAGGACTTCAACAAGCGAACCCAGCCCGTGGTGGAGCTGGGTTCGCAAAATGGCGGAGAGGGCGGGATTCGAACCCGCGAAGGGGTATGAGCCCCTTACTCGCTTAGCAGGCGAGTGCCTTCAGCCACTCGGCCACCTCTCCCGGGCCCGGCCAGTTTAGATCAACGTCTGCGCAGCTCGCTCGGCAGTACGCTCACGGACGGAGCGCCGGCCCGTCCGGGACCGGCACCCGAAGGAGCGGTGGCAGAGTCCGGTTGATTGCAGCTGCCTTGAAAGCAGCCGGCCGTGTTCAGCGCGGCCCGGGGGTTCGAATCCCTCCCGCTCCGTTTCGTCGCCTGGTCGCGCCCGGCCCGCGTGGCCACGTCCCGGTGCCCCGGCCTCCCGCTTTGCAAACGCCTCGGGACTGATTACGATGGCGGCACAGATGGCAGACGTCATCGCACCAGCCGAGGGACCCGGGGGACTGGGGGTAGAGGCACCACAGGCCGCAGGGCCGCCCTTCGAGCGGCCCCAGTTCGACATCGTCCCCCGCACCGGACTGGCCCTCGCCGCCGTGGCGATGGTGCTCCTGATCGCCGCGATCGCTTCCAACAAGCTCTGGCCGCTGGAGTTCTTCCACGTCGCCGGCGGCGCGGCGTGGACGGTCATCGACCTGTTCCTGGGATTGATCCTCGGCCCGATCATCGGCCGCATGTCGATCCCGGCCCGGATCGAGTTCACCACCAAGCTGATGCCGAAGATGGTGGTGATCATGCCGGTGGTGGTGACGCTGACGCTGGCCGCCGGCTGGCAGCTCGGGGTCAAGCTCGGCACGGTCATCAGCGCCAACCCCAGTCACGGCTGGGTGGTGGCCAGCTTCATCGTGGTGGGGGTGATGGCAATTCTGGCCCTTGGCCTGCTCGAGCCGGCCAACATCGCGGTGCTGTTCGAGCTCAAGAAGCCCCGCCCCAATCCCGCCGTGATCGAGCGGCTGATGAAGCGCTTCATCTACTGCGCGGGGATCCTGGGCGTGATGCAGGTCGCGACGCTGGTGATCATGACCAAGATCTCCTCCGGATGAGCGACAGCAAGTACCCGCCGTTCACGCAGATCGGGATGGCCTCGCTGGCCCTGATCGTCGCCGGTGGCATCTACCTGTCGTCCCACCTGCCGGAGCACGTCCCGCTCGTCCCGGCCGTCATCCTGCTCATCGGCTCGGCGCTGCTGCTGACGGCGAACATGTTCTCGCTGACCCGGGTCCACGACTTCGCCTGGCCCCGCTTCTTCTACGTCGCCAAGTGGGCCCTGCTGGCCTACGCGATCACGGCGGGGATGATCGAGTACGCCTTCCTGCGCGACCACGTCGGCGGCGGCTCACTCGTCGTGCTCACCCTGTCGCTCGTCGTCTACGCCATTCAGGTCCCGACGCTGATCGCCTTCACCGTCGCACGCTACGACTCCACTGGCGACGAGCCTGACCGCGTGCCAGTCTGAGGCGAGGATGATGAAGGCGGGATGGCCTGGAGGCCGGCCGCCGCCGCCACTACCCCGCCACCACGCCGGCCCGGGAGCGCACACTGGCAAGGATCGACTCGGTATCCGGGATGAAGGCATCCTCCAGCGTGGGGCTGTAGGGGATCGGCGTCTCGTCGGTGGCCAGGATCCAGGCGTCGTCGAGCTCGTGCAGCCCCTCCGCCGCCACCGCGCCGAGCAGTCCCGCCGCCCAGCCGCCGATCATCGGACCCTCCTCGACCGCCAGCAGCCGGTGGGTGCGGCTGACCGACTCCAGCACGGTCCCCAGGTCGAGCGGGCGCAGCGACCGCAGATCGACCACCTCGGCCGACACGCCGTCCTGCCCCAGCGCCTCCGCCGCGGCCAGCGCGTCGGCGACCGACTTGCCGATCGAGACGATCGTCAGGTCCTCGCCGCGCCGTGGGATGCCCGCCTGGCCGATCGGGATCACCTCCTGCTCCGGGAGCGGTCCCTTGACCGAGTACAGCCGCTTGTGCTCCAGGAACACCACCGGGTTGTCGTCGCGGATCGACGCCTTGAGCAGGCCCTTGGCCTCGGCCGGGGACGACGGAAAGACGATCTTCAGCCCCGGGATCCCCTGATACCAGGTGGCGTGGGTCTGGGAGTGGATCGCCCCGAAGCGGCCTCCGCCCCCGACCGCGGAGCGCACCACCAGCGGCACGCTGCCCTGCTCGTTGCTGATGTACCAGAACTTCGCCGCCTGGTTGACCAGGCTGTCCATCGGCAGCGCCATGAAGTCTCCGAACATGATCTCGAACACCGGACGCAAGCCGGTCACGGCGGCGCCGTAGGCCATGCCCGCCAGGGCCAGCTCGGAGATCGGCGTGTCGAACACGCGCTCGGGACCGAAGCGCTCGAACAGCTCAGGCGTGGCCTTGAACACGCCTCCGGCGACCGCCACGTCCTCGCCGAAGAAGATCACCGAGGGATCGCGGTCCAGCTCCTCGGCGATGGCGTCGCGAACGGCGGTGCGGAACTCGAGCTCGCTCACGGCCGAAACTCCGTGGCCGCCTCGCTCCGAGGGTCGGGATACGGCGCGTCCTTGGCCGCCCGGACGGCGTCCTCCATGAGGGCCTCGGCCTCTTCCTCCACCGCCACGATCCGTTCCTCGGTCAGGCCGTCGTCGAGCAGTCGCGACCGCGCCAGCTTCAGCGGATCGCGCTCCATCCACTGCTGCACCTCGTCCTTTGGGCGGTAGGGCGCCGGATCACTCTTGGAGTGCCCGTAGTGGCGATAGGTCTGGCACTCCAGCAGCGTTGGTCCGCCACCGCCGCGGGCTCGCTCCACCGCCGTGCTGGCGGCGGCGTGCACCGCCCACAGGTCGTTGCCGTCCACGACCGCCGATGGGATCTCGTAGGCCTTGGCGCGACCGGCGATGTCGCCGCCGGCGGTCGCCGCGTCAAGCGGCGTGAACTCGGCGTAGAAGTTGTTCTCGCAGACGAACACGAGCGGCAGCATCGCCACCTTGGCCATGTTCAGGCATTCGTGGAAGTAGCCGTGGTTGGCCGCCCCGTCCCCGAAGAAGGCGACCGAGACCCGGCCCTGGCGGCTGGCCGAGAGGGCAGCACCGAGCCCGGCGGCGATTGACCCACCGACGATGCCGTAGCAGCCGACCAGCCGGTGCTCTAGGTCGACGACGTTCATCGACCCGGCCCTGCCGCCGCACACGCCGCTGGCCCGTCCGAGCATCTCGGCGACCAGCGCGCCGGGTTCGGTCCCCTTGGCCAGGGCGAGGCCGTGACCGCGATAGGTGCCGGTGACGTAGTCCTCCGGCTCCAGCGCCAGACAGGTTCCCACCGCCACCGCTTCCTGTCCGGCGTACAGGTGTGTGGTCCCGTGCACGTGGCCTTCGAGGAACAGCCGGTGGATCGCGGTCTCGAACCGCCTGATCAGCACCATGCGCGCGTAAGCGTCGAGAAACAGGGTCATCGACTCGGTCTGTTGCGCGCTCTGAACGTCGGCCACTCGCCGCCTCCTGAGTTTTACAGGGTAGTGTTACGATCGTATCGCAAACGTTTGCAGTCATTCTGGAGGCGACGTGGCCCGCGAATTAACGATGCCTCGGCTGTCGGACTCGATGGAGGAGGGCACGATTCTCAAATGGCTCGTCGCCGAGGGCGATCAGGTGCGGGCTGGAGAACCTCTGGTCGAGGTCGAGACCGACAAGGCTGTGGTGACCCACGAGGCCGACGCCGCCGGGACCGTCCTCGGCCTGACGGTCGGCGAAGGCTCGACCGTGCCGGTCGGCGCTCCGATCGCAGTCCTGGGCGATGTCGGCGAGTCGCTGCCGCAGAGAGGGTCGTCCGAGGCACTGGCCGTGGCGGGCTCGTCCGAGGCGCCGGACGCGGCGGGGTCGTCCGAGGCACTGGCCGTGGCGGGCTCGTCCGAGGCGCCGGACGCAGCCGGCTCTGCCGAACCGCCGGGCCGCGCGAGCTCGTCCGCGACGCCGCCCGCGCCGTCCCAGACGCCTCCCGCGCGGGTCAAGGCGTCGCCACTGGCACGGCGGATCGCCGCCGAATTGCAGGTGGACATCTCCGCCCTGCCCGGGTCGGGGCCGCGGGGCCGCGTGATCCGTGCCGACGTGGAGCGCGCGGCGACCGCCAACGGCGACGGGATCGTTCCCGCCGCGTCGCCGCCGCCGAACGTCGAGGGCACGGCGCCGTCCCCAGCGGCCCCGGCCGAGCCGGGCGCCGCCAAGGGGCAGGCCCGCCGCCAGGACCTCACGCGGGTACAGCGCACGGTGGCCCGGCGGATGGCCGAGTCGCGCGCCACCGTGCCCGACATCGAGCTGCGGGCCGAGGTCGACATGACCGCGGCGGTCGCGCTGCGCGAGCAGCTGCGCGATGCCGCAGTGGAGGTCCTCCCGTCGCTCAACGACCTGATCGTCAAGGCGGCGGCCCTCGCGCTGCGTGATTTTCCCCGCGTGAATGGCGCCTATCGCGACTCCCAGTTCGAGACCTACTCGCGGATCAACGTCGGGATCGCGGTGGCCGGCGAGGACGCTCTGGTGGTGCCGACCGTCTTCGACGCCGACACGAAATCCCTAGGTACGATCGCCAGTACCACGCGGGCGCTGGCGGCTCGGGTGCGCGACGGGACGATCACGCCGAGCGAGCTCGCCGGCGCGACGTTCACGGTCTCCAACCTCGGCATGCACGGCATCGACAGCTTCTCGGCGGTCATCAACCCGCCGCAGGCGGCGATTCTGGCCGTGGGGTCGCTGCGTCGCCGGCCCATCGTCGACGAGTCAGGCGAGATCGTCGCGCACCAGACGATCCAGCTCAGCCTGGCCTGCGACCACCGCATCGTCTACGGGGTCGACGGGGCGCGCTTCGTGGCCCGGCTGCGCGAGCTGCTGGAGCGCCCGCTCTCACTGCTGCTGTAGGCGCGCGGCCGCGCCGTGGTCAGGGCTCGCGGGCGGGCGAGGGCCGGGCAGGCTCTCAGGGCTCCAGGGCAGCGAGTACCAGGCGCCGCTGCTCAGGGTTCCAGCGCCCGGGGCCGCCGGGCCGCCCCGTCCCCGTTGGCGCCGGGGTCCAGCGGGCTGAGGCCGTCGTCGACCTCAACGTCCTCGGCGACCAGCTCCAGGCCCGAGGCCTGCGCAGCCAGCTCGATCAGCGCCGCGAAGTCGACCTCGTTGCCGCTGATCGCCACCATCCCCTGGACGATCTGCTCGGTGGCCGCGGCCAGCGGCATCGGCACCTCGAGCTCGCGCGCCGCCTCGAACCCGAGGTGGAAGTCCTTCAGCAGCAGGGCCGGGGTGAAGGTGGGCCGGAAGTCGAGGTTGACGTAGGCCGGGCTCTTGTAGCGGGTGAACGTCGAGCCCATCACGCTGTCGTTGAGGAACTCCAGGAAGTCGGCCCGGGAGACGCCGCCCTTCTCGGCGAGGACCGTGACCTCGGCCATGCACTGAGCCACCACCCCCAGCATCACGTTGTGGCAGATCTTCACCAGCCGTGCTCGGTCGCCTTCGCCGACGTAGGTGACGCCCCGGCCGAGCAGCTCCAGGTACGGCCTGGCCCGCAGCCAGGCGTCCTCGGGGCCCGAGGCGACGATCGTCAGGCGACCGCTCTCGACGACCTTTGGGTTCCCGCTGACCGGAGCGGCCAGCATCGCGGTGCCCCGCCGCTCGGCAGCGGCGCGGACCTTCTCGGCGGCCGCCGGAGAGATCGTGGTCGAGTCGATGATCAAGCCGGGCGCGACATCGGGGCGCGAAAGCAGCCCCTGGGGACCGGTTACGACCTCCTCCACGTCGGCCGACCCCGCGACCATCGTGAACACGATGTCGCGGTCGGCGAGACCGGCGGGGGTATCGGCGACCGTGGCCCCCATTTCCTCGAGCGGCTCGCACTTGGATCGGGTGCGGTTGTAGACGCCGACGTCGTGGCCGGCCTCGATCAGCCGGGTGGCCAAGGCCTGCCCCATACGGCCGACGCCGACCCACCCAAGCCGCAGATCTTGGTCGCCGTTCATAGCTCACCTCCTTCTTGCAATCGTTTGCAGCAATCTAGCCGACGGCCTGTGGGACGTCAAGCGATGTCCGGTATGCTTGTTGCAAACGTTTGCAGCGGCCAGCGGCCGTAACAAGGGAGGCGGGAAGCTGATGGGTTTGCACAGCTACGGAGTCATGGGGGTGGACTGGGAGGAGCGGGTCCGGCACGACCGCCTGCGCGAAGAGCGTCTGGCCCGCATCACCGGGCTGCTGGCCGGTTCCGAGCTCGGCGCGTTGCTGTGCTTTGACATGAGCAACATCCGCTACATCACTGCCACCCACATCGGCACCTGGGCGGCAGACAAGCTCAACCGGTTCTGCCTGCTCCCGCAGGGCGACGAGCCGATCATGTGGGACTTCGGCTCGGCGGCTCGCCACCACCAGCTCTACAACCCGTGGCTGGGCGACGGCCGCTCGCGCGCGGGGATCTCCACGCTGCGCGGCGCCATGTCGCCACAGTCCGGAAGAGCCGAGGACGTGGCTCGCAAGATCAAGATCGAGCTCGAGCAGCGTGGACTGCTCGGCGAGCCGGTGGGCATCGACGCGATCGAGCCCCAGGTGCTGTTCGCGCTCCAGCGCGAGGGGATCCAGGTCGCCGACGGCCAGCAGCTGATGCAAGAGGCGCGGGTGATCAAGACGCGCGACGAGATCACACTGCTGAACATGGCGTGCTCGATGGTCGACGGCGCCTACGAGGAGCTCTATCGCGCGATGCGCCCCGGCTTCCGAGAGAACGACTGCGTGGCGCTGGTCAACAAGGTGCTCTACGAGATGGGCTCGGAGTTCGTGGAGGGCGTGAACGCGATCTCCGGCGAGCGCTGCAGCCCACATCCGCACGTGTTCACCGATCGGGCGTTGCGCCCCGGCGACCCGGCCTACTTCGACATCCTGCACAGCTACATGGGCTACCGGACCTGCTACTACCGCACGTTCGCGGTGGCCAGCGCCTCGCGGCCTCTGGTCGACGCCTACAAGCGCTGCCGCTACTACCTGGATGCGGCCATCGACATGATCCGTCCCGGCGCCACCACCGGTGAGGTCGCCGCGATCTGGCCCCGGGCGCAGGAGTTCGGCTTCCCCGACGAGGAGGCCGCGTTCGCGCTGCAGTTCGGCCACGGCGTCGGGCTGTCGATCTGGGAGAAGCCCGTGTTCAGCCGTCTTGTCTCGCTCGACCATCCCGAGGAGATCAGGGAGGGCATGGTGTTCGCACTGGAGACGTACTGGCCGGCCAGCGACGGCTGGTCGGCGGCGCGGATCGAGGAGCAGCTGGTGGTCACCAGTGACGGCTGCGAGGTCATCACCCGCTTCCCGGCCGAGGACCTGGTGATCGCGGGCAAGCCCTACTTCACCGCCGGGGGGAGCCTGGGACTCGAACGCGACCCCCAGTCAAACCGCAACACCGAGCTCGACACCGCCGCGCAGGAAGCCGCGCCCAAGTCGACCGACGCGGTCTCCTCCCCGAGCTGACAACTGGGCAGTCCGGTCAGTCCCTCGGTGGCCACGTGGGAATCTCGCCGCGCCCCGACGGGAACCGGATGTTCTTGGAGCGGACGAACTCGTGCAGGGTCTCGACGGCGTTCTCGCGGCCGAACCCGCTGGCCTTCTGCCCGCCGAACGGCGAGCCCAGAAAGGCTCGCCGCATGTAATTGTTGACGAACACCATGCCCACCTCCAGGCGGTGCGCGAGCCGGTAGGCCCGACCTTCGTCGGCGGTGCAGATGGCGGCGGCGAGCCCGTAGCGAGTGCCGTTGCAGATCTCCACCGCCTCGTCCTCGTCGCGAAACCGCATCACGCAGGCGATCGGACCGAAGATCTCCTCCTGGGCGATCGACATCGACGGTGTCACGTCGGCCAGCACCGTCGGCGCCACCCAGAAGCCACCCTGAAGCCTCGCGTCGGTGGGGAGCTGGCCCTGGGTGACCAGGCGAGCCCCCTCACTCAGTCCGCGCCGGAGATGCTCGAGCACCTTGTCGCGCTGGGCGGCGTCGACCATCGCGCCGATGTCGGTGGCGGGGTCCAGGGCGTCGCCCACCACCAGCCGCTCGGTGGCCCCGCGGAAGCGCTCTAGGAAATCGTCGTGGATCCGCTCGTGGACGAGGATCCTGGCCGTCGACGTGCACGCCTCGCCCTGGTTGTAGAACATCCCCTCCACGACCACCGACACGGCGAGGTCGAGATCGGCGTCGGCGAGCACCATCACCGCGTTCTTGCCGCCGAGCTCCATCGTGGCAAAGGTCAGGTGCTCGGCTGCGCTGCGCAGCACTCGCTGACCGGTTGCCGTCGCTCCGGTGAACGTGATCCGCTCGACGCGCGGGTGCGTCGACAACGCCGGGCCCGCCCCCATGCCCGGGACCGCGTTGAGTACCCCGGGCGGGAGCACCTCGTTGGCCAGCTCGACCAGTCGCAGGACCGTCAGCGGCGCCTGCTCGCCGGGCTTGACGATCACCGTGTTGCCGGCCGCCAGGGCCGGTGCGCACTTCTTGGTGAAATGGATCGGTGGCCAGTTGAACGGCAGGATCGCCGCGACCACCCCGTAGGGCTCATAGACCACACGGGCTTCGATCGGCCCCTGATCGAGGATCTCGCCGTGCAGCGTGTCGGCCAGACCGGCGTAATAGTCAAAGCCGGCGTGGCAGAAGGAGAGGTCGAAGCGCAGGGCGTCGCGGCGCGGCTTGCCCACCTCGCGCGCCTCCAGTTCGGCCAGCTCGTCGAGGTGCTCGCGGATCTTGGCGGCGACCAGGCGCAGCAAGCGCCCCCGCTCCCGGGGAGCCAGCGCCCGCCACTGCGCGAAAGCCCGCCGCGAATCGGTCACAGCATCGTCTACCAGGCGCTGATCGCCATCGACCACCCGGGCGATCTCCGCACCCGTGGCTGGCTCCACGACCGCGAACGTCGCCCGGCCACCGACGTCGACCCAGCCGCCGCCGATGTAGGCCCCCCGGGGATCTTGCCCACTGTGCCCGGGGCTCGGCGCTAGCGACATAGGTGCCTCCTCGGTCATCTACAGGCGATCGCGGATCCAGTCCGCGACCAGCGGGCGGTACTTGAAGGGGATGTTGTTACAGACATGGGTTCCGTCCTCGTACAGGACCCATTCGGCGCTGGGCACCGCATCGGCGATGCGCTTGGTGTCCTGCCAGGCGATCACCCGGTCGAGCTTGCCGGTCACCACCAGGCAGGGCTGGTCGACCTGCCCAGCCACTCCCTCGAGGTCGAGCGCGTGGGCCCGCCGCCGGGCCTCGGACTCGTCTCCGGCGCCGGTGTGGTGGGCGATCGTCTGGCGGGTCAGCTCCGGCATCGACTCCCAGTTGGCGGCGAAGTCGTACGGACCGCTGATCCCGGCGACCGCCTTCAGCCGGGGTTCGAAGGCGGCCGCGCGCACGACGTAGTGGCCGCCGAGGCTGACGCCCACCGCTCCGATCCGGTCGAGCTCGAGCCCCGGCCGATCGCCGACCGCGTCGAGAATCGCCGTCACCGCGACCTCGTAGTCGGGCCTGATGTCGAGATGAAACCCGGTCTCTCCCTGGCCCGGTCCATCGAGCGAGAGCGTCGCCATGCCGCGGTCCAGGAACACCGACTCCCAGTGAAAGAACTCCTCCTTGGTCGAGTCCAGGCCGGGGATCAGGACCACCAGCGGAGCGGGACGGTCTCCGGCGGGGCGGCGCAGGTTGGCCACGACGAAGGCGCCCCCAAGCCCGGCTTCGATCCGCTCAGCGCCTGGATCGAGCTGCTCGTGGGCGCGGTACATCGAGCTCACGGCCGCCTCGGTATTGCGGCGGTTGCGCGCCGAATCGAGCACCCAGACGAACTTCGAGAAGTGGTAGCTGACGGCGGCCCGCAGGTACGCCTCGCCGGCGCTGCGGCGGTGGCCGCGCTTCAGCGCCTCCCGGGCCAGACCGGTGTGGACCTCCGCGGTGGCGGTCCAGGCGTCCAGCCACTGCTCCCAGCGCGACACCGAGCCGGTGGTGCGCACGAAGTCGTTGTAGTCGACGCCGTTGGCGATGAACCGCCCCGCCCAATGCCGGATCGCCGCCTGCACCCGCTCGTCGGCCATCCTTCAAATCCTCGCCTGGGTCGGCAGCTTGAGCTCGCGAGCGGCGTTTGCGCCCAGGATCGCCCGCTGCGCCTCCTCCCCCAGCCCGGCGGCCTCGACGGTCTGGACGGGGTGCGGATCGGCCATGTCGAACGGGTAATCGGATCCGAGCAGCACCCGCTCGGCCCCAACCGCCCTGACCAGGGCGGCGAGCAGCTGCGGATCATGGGTCACCGTGTCGAACAGAAACCGCCGGATGAGTGCATCGGCCGCATCCCGGGGCTCGCTCGGCGCCGGCCCGGCCGCGGCGACCCGGCGCTGACCGTGGCCCAGGCGGCCGCTGAGGGCCACGATCGCACCGCCTCCGTGAGCCAGCAGCACGCGGAGGCCGGGATGCCGTGCCATGGTCCGGCTGAGCACCAGGTGGGCGGCCGCGAGGGTCGTCTCCATCGGGTTGCCGACCAGGTTCCACAGATAGTGCTCGGCAAACGCGGAGGACGTAAAGCCGCTGGTGGTGGGGTGGATGAACACCAGCGCGTCGCACTCCTCCGCGGCGGCCCAGAAGGGCCTGAAGCGGGGATCCCCCAGATAGGTGCCGTTGACGCTCGCGGTGACCTCCACCCCGGCGAACTGGCCCCCGGCCATCAGGTCGGCCAGCTCCCGCGCGGCAAGCCCGGGATCCTGCAGCGGCACTGCTCCCAGCACGCTGACCCGCTCGGGACGGCGTTCGCGCAGGCGAGCCAGTCCCAGGTTCTGAAGGCGGCAGCGCGCGAGGCCCTCCTCGGCCGCGACGCCGTAGAACAGCAGCGGCACCCACGGGCACAGGAGCGCGGCGCCGATCCCCAGCTGATCCAGGTTGGCCAGGATCACGTCCAGATCGACGAACTCGTTCACCGCCGAGGTGATCTTGCGGCCGGAGAGCTCGACCACCTGCCGCCCCTGCTCGCGCGCGACGCTCGGGCGCCAGGACTCCGACGGAGCGGCGTCGCGCAGCAGCTCGGGCACGATCACGTGGGCATGAGCGTCGACGGCGACCATTCGTGGCGTCACTCCGGGGGTGCGACCGTCGAGCTGCGGACCACGAGCGTCGGCTCCAGCAGGATCTCCTGGTGGCGACGGGAGCCGTCGCTGAGCTGCCTGATCAGGAGATTCGCGGCGACAGTCCCGATCTCCCGCTGGGGCACCCGAACCGAGGTCAGAGGCGGCCGCAGGCGGTCGACGAACGGCATGTCGTTGAAGCCCACGATCGAGATGTCGTCGGGACAGCGCAGCCCGCGGGCCTCGAGTGCGTCATAGCACCCGATCGCCAGGCGGTCATTGGCGGCGACGATCGCGGTGATCTCGGAGGCCTGGTCGAGCAGCTCGTTGCATGCCCGGGCGCCGTCGCCCTCGACGAAGGCCGCCGCGAAGGTGATGCGCGCGGCGGGCGCCGGGAGCAGCTGGCGCTCCATCGCCTCCAGGAAGCCGAGGTGCCGCAGATGCCCGGTGGAGACGTTCTGAGGGCCGGCGACGTGACCGACGCGCCGGTGCCCGAGGTCGGTGACGTGGTCGACCGCCAGCCCGATGCCGCGCCGGTCGTCCACCGTCACTGCCGGAACCGAAGCGTTCTCCAGGCTGCGGTTGACCAGCACGACGGGGGCGCCTCCGGCAGCCGCCTCGGCCAGCAGCTCGACGTCGAGCCGGGCGGTGGCGGCGATGAAGCCATCAACCTGGCGGGCGCGCATCGCCTCCATCTGGCTGCGTTCGCGATCGACGTCGTTGTCGGTGTTGACGATCAGCGCCGTGTATCCGGCCTCGTCCAGGCGATCCTCGATGCCGCGCACGATCGGCGGAAACAGCGGATTGGTCAGGTCCGGGATCAGCACTCCGACGGTGAAGGAGCGATTGGTCTTCAAGCCGCGGGCGATCGGGTTGGGTCGATAGCCCAGCTGCTCGGCGGCGCGTAGTACGCGCTGCGCGGTCTCCTGGTTGACCAGCGCCCGGGTCTGCTCGTTGAGTGCGCGGGAGACGGTGCCGGGGTGCACCTCGGCCAGGCGGGCCACGTCCCGGATCGTCACCGCACGCACGCGCAAAATTATGCAGTCGCTCGCTTGTGCAGATGCGGTGTCCGTGACTGGCCCTCTCGCCCCGGCGCCATGGCCCGCACCGGGTCCAGGCCCAGGTCGGCGAGCATCACGACGGCGGCGTTGCGGCCCGGGCCGCCCGTCACCGATCCGCCGGGATGAGTCGTGCCCCCTGTCTGGTAAAGGCCCGGGATCGGCATCCGGTGCTGCGCCCACCCGGGCGCCGGACGCAGGGCACCGCTGTTGGCCAGCGAGCGGTCGCCGCCGTGGAAGGTGCCGTGCCACATGTGCGGATTGGCGCGCTCCAGGTCTACCGGGGAGACGATCAGCTCGGCCAGGATCTTGTCGGCCGTCAAGTTCGGCGCCGCCCTCCGCAGGTGCCCGAGATGGACGGCGGCGATCTCCTGGCGCAGCTCTTCCCACGCTTCCGGGCCGCGACCGGGATCGTAAGGCTGGATTCCGACGACCTTGACAGTGTGATGGCCCGCCGGCGCCCGCGTGGGGTCGGCGACGGTCGGCGTTGGAAACAGCAGCCACGCGCCATCGCGGACCAGGCGGCCCTCGCAGACGTCGCGCCCCATTCGCAGGATGTCCTCCGGCCAGCCCGCCACGCCGGCCGACACGGCCTCGATCACACCGCCGTCGCGCCCGTGATAGCGCGGCGGCTCGGTGGTGGCGTAGTGCGCCGCGAATGCGCTCACGCCGGGGTCATAGGTGTCGATGGCGTAACGGAAGTCCTCCCCCCAGGCGTCGGCCGGCGCCATCGCCAGCAGGTCCTTGACGTGGATCGTTGACAGCACGGCCTCACCCGCGAGATGACGCTCGCCGTCCTCGGTGATCACCCCGACACACCGCCCGCCGTCGAGCACCAGCCGTGTCACTCGGCTGTTGCAGCGCACCTCGCCGCCGTGACTTTCGATCACCTCGACCAGGGCCCGCGACAGCTCGCCGGAGCCGCCGCGGGGAATCGTCCAACTGCGCCGCTGACGGCCGAACACGATCGAGTAAGCCAGCGGCGCCGACCCGGCCGAGCCGACCGGCTGTCCGGTCTGAAAGGCCATCCAGAGCATGAACGAGCGGACGTGGCGGCTGCGGAACTCGTGGCGCACCACGTCCCAGGCGCTCATCGCCGCACGGCGGCGCCACCGCGCGGCCCCATCGCGGCCCTCCAGGAGCTGCTCGAAACTGGGACCCCACCCGACGGGAGTGAAGCGCTGGCGCGCGAACACATCCTTGACGGAGTCATACTCGGCGAGCAGTCGGCGGTAGGCCCGCGCGTCGTCGCTGCAGAAACGTGCGATCTCCTCGCAGGTGCGCTCCAGGTCCAGCCACATCGTCAGCGACTCGCCGTCTGCGAACACCACATGGGCGATCGGGTCGGGCTCGATATATGCCAGGCCGTGCTCTGCGATCAGGCCGAGCTCGTCATCGGCGAGCACCGGATTGGTCTGGATGAGCGTATGGCCAGTGGAGCAGGAGTCCAGCAGAAAGCCCGGCAGCAGCAGCTCCTCCGAGGCCACGCCACCGCCGGGCACCGCACGGGCATCGAGCACCAGGCAACGGTGTCCTGCCCGGCACAGATAGGCCGCGGCGATCAGGCTGTTGTGCCCAGCCCCGGCGACGACGATGTCGGCGGCCGGAGCGTGCCCGCTCACGGCGTGGCGCTCGCCGCGACCGCGCCGCCCAAGTACAGGGCGCCGATCTCCGGATGCTCGAGCACCTCACGTCCAGAGCCGGTCAGCCGGACCATGCCATTTTCGAGCACGATCCCGTACGAGCTCAACCTCAGTCCAGCCCGGGCGTTCTGTTCGACCAGCAGGATCGTCTTGCCCTGCCTGTTCATCAGCTCGACCATGTCGAAGACCATCTGCCGGGTCTGCGGGTCAAGCCCCATGGAAGGCTCGTCGAGCATGATCAGGGCCGGGTCGAGCATCAGGCAGCGCGCAAACTCCACCAGCCGCTGCTGGCCGCCGGAGAGGCTCCCCGCCTTCTCGTGGGCTCGGTCGTGGACGATCGGATAAAGCTCCTGGACCGCCTCCAGGCGCTTCTGTACGAGCACCCGATCGTTGACGGTGAAGGCCCCCATCTCGACGTTCTCGCGGACGGTCATGTCGCCGAACAGGCTGTGTGCCTGCGGGACCTGAGCGGCGCCCCTGGCCAGGATCTGTTTCGGGCTCAGGCCCGAGACGTCCTGGCCATCGAACACGATCTCGCCCTGGCGCGCTCGCAGCAGGCCGCTGATCGTGCTCAGCAGCGTCGATTTGCCAGCGCCGTTGGGTCCCACCACGCAGGTGATGCTCCCCCGTGGGACGTCGAGCGTGACCTGCTTGAGAATGTCGCCCCCGCCGTAGCCGGCGGTGACATCGCGCAGGCTGAGCAATGTCCGGGAGTCGCCGAGCTTCGCCCGGGGCGCGGTTCGCACAGGCAGCACGGTTACCGAGGCGCTCTCACTCGCCTCCTCAGCCAGTTCGCGCTGGGTGCTGCGATCGTCCTCTCCGCCGAGATAGGCATCGAGCACTGCCGGGTCTGAGCGCACCTCCTGGGGCGTCCCCGACACCAGCGCGGTGCCTTGGCTCAGCACCGTGAGCCGCGAGCACAGGCCCATCACGAACTCCATGTTGTGCTCGACCACGAGGATCGTCTTGCCCAGCTTGTTGAGCTCCGAGATGCGGTCGGCGAGCTGGCCGATCAGCGTCGGGTTGACGCCGCCGGTGGGCTCGTCCAGCAGCAGGACCGCCGGATCGGCGACCAGCAGCGACGCCAGCTCGAGCAGCTTGCGCTGTCCGTAGGACAGGGTTCCCGCCGGCTCGTGGGCCAGCTGGGCGATGCCGACGAACTCCAGCAGCTCCATCGCGCGGCGCTTCTCGCTCGCCGAACCGGCCAGTCGCAGCAGACCCCGCAGCCAGCTCTCCCGGCGCTGCGTGGCCACCAGCATGTTCTCGAGCACGCTCAGCCGCGTGAACAGCCGCGTGAGCTGGAACGTCCGCCCGATCCCGAGCCTGAACACTCTGTCCGGTGGCGCGTTGGTGATCTCCGTGCCGTCGAGGTGGACCTCTCCCTGCTGAATTCGCTCATAGCCCGTGACCACGTTGAACAGGGTCGTCTTGCCGGATCCGTTGGGCCCGATCAGTCCGTTGATCTCGCCCCGGCGGACCTCGAGGTTGCAGAGTGACAGTGCTTTCACGCCACCGTAGGCCTTCGAGACGCCCCGGACCTCGATCAGGTTGCTCATCGAGCGGCTCCCGCGACACCCCTTGCCACGTTGCTGTCCCGTTCAGCGGCCGAGCTGTGCCCGGCTTTCACACGACGACTTGCCAACCAACCCGAAACGCTCGGCACCACGCCCCGGGGCATCACCAGGATCACCGCCAAGAACAGCACGCCGTAGGCGATCAGGTAGGTGCCGTTGCCCGAGACACTCTGGGTCAGGTATTGCTGCAGCGACTCGAGCACCAGCGCTCCGAGCAGCGGACCGACGATCGTGCCGAGGCCGCCGATGAAGGCCATCAGCGCCAGCGAGATGTCGAACAGCGGATCGAAGCCGAACTGCGGGTAGATCTGGCCCACGAAGTAGAAGTACAGCCCACCAACCATCCCCACCGGTATCGCGGAGATCGTGAACGCGGCCAGCTTCACCCGGCGGGTCTTGACGCCGAGACCGAGTGCCCGGTCCTCGTCATCACGGATCGCCAGCAGCTGCAGGCCGAAGCGCGACCGGCGGACACCCCACGAGACGACCACCGTGAGGACCAGGATGATCAGGCCGACGTAGTAGAACGGCTGGTTGTAGTTGGCAGGCGAGAACGGCGCGAAGGGCAGCGTGATGCCCGATGTCCCGCCCGTGAACGCCAGGTTGAACGCCGCCAGCTGAAAGATGAAGAAGATCGCGATCGTCACCACCACGAACGTGTGCCGGCGCATGCGCAGCGCGACCAGCCCCACCGGGATCGCGATCAGCCCGGCGACCAGGCCGCCGAACGGCAGCAGCGCGAACACCGGCCAGCCTCCGGCGACGTGCCAGTCGCGGGCGGCCAGCGCAACCGCGTAGCCGCCGCAGCCGAAGAAGATGGCGTGACCCAGGGCCAGGTAGCCGGAGTAGCCGCTGAAGATGTTCCAGGCCGAGGCGGCCACCATGAACACGAGTGTGAACACGGCTATCGAGGTGGCGGTTTCATCCGTCACGACGAGCGGGAAGATGCAAAACAGCGCCACCACGACCGCGACGGCGCCGAGCTTCAGTACCCGCCGGTATGCGCCCGCTGGGCTCGTGGGCTCGGTCACGCTCTGGGCCTGGGGCTCGATTTCACCCGCTGGGTCCTGACCGCCGCTTGCTGGGCCTTGATCGCCGCTCACTGGGCCCTGACCGCCTCGCGCCCGAACATTCCCTGGGGCCGGAAGGAGAGGACCAGCACCAGCGCGGCGAAGTAGACCAGCGGCGCCCAGGTCGGCGACCAGGCCACCGCGACCACATCGTTGATCACCAGCAGGAAGATCGCCGCTCCCATTGCGCCGCCGATGCTTCCCATCCCGCCCAGGATCACGATCGCCAGCAGGCGCGAGATCAGGTCATAGCCGGTGTTGGGGTTAAACGAGTTCGTGGCGCCGAACACCATGCCGCCGACCGCGGTGACCGCCACCCCGATCCCCACCGAGATCGTCCGCACCCGGTTGACGTCGATCCCGATCAGGTCGGCGGCGGTCCGGTTCTGCAGCGACGCACGCACCGACCGGCCGAACTTGGTGCGATACAGCCCGTAGTACAGCGCCATCAGCAGGACCACAGCCAAGCCGAAGCCGATCAGATAGATGTACGGAAGATAGAACCCGAGGATGTGCACCGAGGAGTCGACGTATGACGCGTGTAGCTGCTGATAGTCCACGCCGAAGATCGCGGTCAGTACCCCTTCGATGACGATCGCCACCGCATAGGTGACGAGGATCGACATCTGCGTTCGGTCCTGCTCACGCAGGCGGCGCATGAAGCAGAACTCGATCGCCATCCCCAGCGCGAACATCACCGGGACCGTGATCAGCAGGCCGGGCAGCAACCCGATTCCGAGGTGCACCGACAGCTCGTAGCTGAGGTAGGCGCCGAGGACCACCATCACGCCCTGGGCGATGTTGATGATGTCCATGACGCCGAAGATCAGGGTCAGACCGGCGGCCATCAGGGCGTACACCCCGCCGGTCAGAACGCCGTCGACAATCGCCTGCAGGAGGTCAGTTCCCGACATGCGGGGCTTAGCCCTTCCAGGGCGGCTTCGGGTACAGCGGGGTGTGTGATCCCGGCGTCGCGATCGGCAGGGCCTGTACCAGCTGTCCCTTCTGCCACTGGAACGTCAGCGCCTTGCCGACCGTGTTCTCGCCGGTCGAGTCGAATTTGACCGGGCCGATAACGCTGTCCAGGGTGACCCCGCTGTGGAGGTAGTTGATGATCTTCTGATTGTCGATGCTGTTGGTGGCATGCACCGCCTGGGCCATCACCTGGCCGACGGCGTAAGCCTCGGCGACGTCGGCGTTGACGTCAGACGGGGTGCCACCGTACTTGGCGATGTACTCCTTGACCATCTGCTGGCTGTCTGGCTTCTTGAAGCCGCCGAACCAGATGCCGGGAACGAAAATCCCGGTCTCGTTGCCGGCCCCGACCGCCTTGATGAATTGCGCGCCCTGGTCTGGCCCCGCCGTGGCGATGAACGCCTTGGGGTTGAAGTGCTGCTGGATGAACGCGTGGGTGAACGCTGACACCGTGGGGACGTCGACCGCGCCGAGCACCACCAGGTCGGCGTGCGTGGAGGCGACTTGGCTGGCGATCGGCGTGTAGTCGGTTACCTCGGCGGGAAACACCTTCGACAAGACGGTCTTGACGCCGGCGTCCTGGAGGATCTTCTGGGCGACCGGAATCTGCGGCTGGGTGAATGGGTCGTTGACCGTCGCGTAGGCCGCGGTCTTGGGGCGCTGGGCGGCGGGGAGCGAGGCGACCCACTGAGCCATGGTCACCAGATCGTTCTTGATCGGGATCTGGACCGAGAAGACGTTGTGGAGCCCTTGGCCGAACACCGCAGGGCCGGCCCCCGCGCCCTCCACGAAAGCGTAGCCGTACCGCGCCGCGACCCGGGCCGATGGGACTGTCAGCAGAGTCGAGAACGGCCCGAACACCAGCGGGTCCTTGTTGGAGGCGATCAGCTTCTGATAGTTCGAGACCACCTGCGAGGGGCTCGACGCGTCAGACAGCACGTCGAGCTTGACCTTGCGGCCCAGCAGCCCACCCTTGCTGTTCTGATCGGCGGCCCAGAGCTCGTAGCCGCGCTGGAACGCCTGTCCATCGGCCGCGAAGTCGCCTGACAGCGACAGCGAGGTCCCGATCGTGACCGGACCGGCACCGCTACCGCCGCCGGAGCCACTACTGCTGCTCGAGCTGCCGCCGCAGGCCGCGAGCAGCGCCACCGTCGCCGCTGCCGACCCGGCGACCAAACACCTACGAAAGATGCCCATCTGCTCTCCCTCCGCTCCGCGGTTGCCACGGCAAGCTCACGGGGCTTGCAATCGTTTGCAATCGCGACGATACTGCTCAGCGGCGGAGCCTGTCAACTGCCAAGCGTGGATCGAGCGGGTGGGACGCCAGGCGGGCGCCAAATGCCGGATCTTCGGCCGTGTGACGAGCTCCGGCACTCGCCGACGAGGCTCACCGGGGCACTCGACGACACTGGCCGCGGGCTCCCCGACCGAGGCGCCCGCTCCCGGTATCCTTGCATTGCCTACTGGGCAGAGTTTGCTCCATCGGCCCAATCAAAGCGCCCGTAGCTCAGCTGGATAGAGCGTCGGTCTACGGAACCGAAGGTCGGGAGTTCGAATCTCTCCGGGCGCGTTCGAAAAGCCCCGCTCAGCGGGGCTTTTTCTCTGCTTGTGTCCGTGCCGGCTCTGTGAAATGTCCCGAATATGTCCCGGGACAGGCGTACGATTCTGCGCATGAGCGACGGCGTCAGGCCCCCCAGCGGCCATGTCTTCCGGGTTGAGCGAGCGCGTGGGCCGGTCTGGTATGCGAAGTACCGGCTCCCGGACGGGCGTCAGGTCCAGAAGAAGCTCGGCCCAGCGTGGTCAGGCCGCGGGCGGCCGGCGAACGGCTACTTCACCAAGCGCCTGGCCGAGGACTGGCTACGAATGGTGCTCGACCAGGCACGCCGGGGCACTCTGGCCGGCGCGGTCACGACCGGTGCGACGTTCGCAGACGCGGCGGCGGAGTTCCTCCGGTACGCCGAGCACGACCGTGGCTGCAAGCCGTCGACACTGCGCGACTACCGGTCGAATCTCGACGCCCACCTGCTGCCGACGTTCGGCAACCAGGCCTTGGAGTCGATCACGCCAGCCGCGATCGACGCTTGGCGCGCCTCCCTCCCCGGCCTGTCAGCACGGACGAAGAACAAGCTGTTGGTCGTCATGCACGGCGTCTGCCGTCGGGCGCAGCACGTCTGGAGCCTGCCGTCGAACCCAGTTGCCTCCGTCGAGAAGTACCGCCAGCGATCAAGCGGCGACATTGACGTGTTCTCGCCCGAAGAGGTGCTGGCCCTCGTCCGCGCGGCCAGCTCCGAGCAGGATGCTGGGATCTACCTCGTCGCGGCCTTCACCGGCCTACGCCGCGGCGAGCTGCTCGCGCTGCGCTGGCGTGACGTCGACTTCGGGGGCTCGGTCATCCGCGTGCGCGCCAGCTACGCCGCCGGCCAGCTCACAACCCCGAAGTCAGGCAAGGTCCGCTCGGTGCCGATGGCGCCTGACGTCGCCGAGGCCCTGGCTCGGCTCGGCCGGCGCATCGATTGGGTCGGAGACGACGACCTCGTCTTCCCGGGCGAGGCCGGCGACTACCTCGACGGCTCGGCGCTGCGCCGCCGCTACACCGCGGCCCTGGCGCGCGCCGGTCTGCGGCCGCTGCGCTTCCACGACCTGCGCCACACCTTTGGGACGCGGATGATCGCTAAGGCCGACATCCGCCGGGTCCAGGAATGGATGGGCCACGCCGACGTCCAGACCACGATGCGCTACCTCCATTACGCGCCGCGCCCAGATGACGCAGCGCTCGTCGCAGAGGCGTTCAAGATGGAGACGGTCGCGGACGATTCCGCGAAGCCGTCCGGCTGATGCCCCGGATCAGCGCCTTTCACGGCATCACGATCTTGATGTACTGGGACGAAGGCGTCCACTCCGCGACGCACTTTCACGTCCGCAGCGGAACTGCCAAAGCCTCGATCGGACTCGATGGCTCGGTCATCGCCGGCTCACTTCCCGCCACTCGGCTGCGGCTCGTCCGCGAGTGGACCGCGCTTCACCGCGACGAGCTCTCGGCCAATTGGGGGCGCGCACGCCGTGGCGAGCCGCTCGAAGCGATCGATCCTCTGCCCTAGCATTGGTCCAATGGAGAAGCTAGTCGATGTCGTCGCCGTCGAGGTGCTCGGCGACTACCAACTCCGCCTCACCTTCGAAGACGGCGTGGTCGGCGACGTCAGCTTCGCCGGACGCGAGTGGCGCGGCGTGTTCGAGCCGTTCACGGATCCGGCTGTGTTCGCCCAGGTGTTCGTCGACGCCGAGCTCGGCACGATCGCCTGGCCCGGAGGTCAGGACATGGCACCCGAGCCTCTCTACGAAGCCGCCCGTGCTCACCGGGCGCCTGATCATCGCGCACCTGCGGCCTGACTCAACCGCCCGGGCCGGCGCTCAGCGCATCCGTTTCAGGTTTTTCGTGCTTTGCAGGAACTCGTCCCAAGACGTCCCGGGATGTCCGAAGACGTCCGAGCGAACGCGGTCATCCTGAGAGGCGAACTCGAGTGGAGGCTCAAAATCGCCCGTAGTTACGGCGCTTTCGGCCGTGACAGAAGGTCGAGGACGTCCTCGACAGCACGGAGTGCGTGGAGTGTATGTCTGTTTTGTGGACGTCAGGCGAGACACCGAAGTCCTGACCTGAAGCACGACCCAAGGAGCGAGGACCGGGTCGGCCGCAGTGAACGGGTGGCGCTAACACCCTCGACGAGTCTTAGCCGGCGTGACCTCAACGCAAACCGTCGGCGGCGATGGTCTCATCGCGCGCGAGGATTCTCCATCGAGCACGGACGCGAGATCGACGCAATTCTCTCCGCGCGCGTCAACCTTGCCGTTCGTCCACTCAATGCACCGCGAGCCCAGCGCCGGCCCGCCGCGCGCGGTCTCCCCGCCGGGCACGGACGCCCGGCCCAACTTCCGCGCGTGATGACTACGGACCGAGCCAGGCAGCGTGTCGCCCCCCTCGATGCCATGGTGCTGAGCGCGGTCGCGGCCAAGACCCGTCGGCTCGACACGCCGCGGGACGAGCAAGATCGTCGCAAAGCAGGCGCCAGCTCGACAATCGGACCGATGGCGAAAGCGATCGCCGCGGACCCGCCAGAGTCGCTGGTAGCCAAGCATCGGATCGTCGCCATAAGACTCGTCCGCTGGGGTGACGGCGGGCAGACGAATGCGATCGTGCGGGCGGGCGTATGCGGAACCGCGCTTCGAGCGCCGATAGCGGGGCGCCGCGGCGAGGAGCACGACCTGCGGCGGTACCCATCGAGGGCGACCCGAGCCCTGGCCGGCCGTTGCCGTTTAGACAGCGCTCTTCGCGCTGGGACCGGGGGGAAGCGCACGTCCGGTCCGGATCGCGGGGCACCTCCGATCCGTAGAGAGCACCCGTGATGCCCGCCCAAGAAAGCGAGTGTCGGTCGGTGCCGTTTCGG
>DASXZB010000100.1:0-8117 GCA_036502145.1 Solirubrobacteraceae bacterium
CACCGCGCCGATCGTCCTAGCTGCCTCCGATGAGCTCAAGAAGGAGTACCTCGGCCGCCTCTCGGAGGCGCCGCTGCTGGCCTCGTTCTGCCTGACCGAGCCCGATGCCGGCTCCGACGTCTCGGGGATGAAGACCAACGCTATCCGCCGCGGCGACAAGTGGGTCATCAACGGCTCCAAGTGCTTCATCACCAACGGCGAGTACGCCAACTGGTACACGGTCTACGCCAAGACCGACAAGGAGGCCGGCCACCGGGGGATCTCGTGCTTCATCGTCCCTCGGGACGCGGGCGTGGTCGTCGACAAGCACGAGGACAAGATGGGCCAGCGGGCCTCGAACACCGCCACCATCACCTTCCCCGAGGTCGAGATCCCGCTCGACCACCTCGTGGGGGAGGAGAACAAGGGCTTCAAGATCGCGATGATGACGCTTGACCGGACCCGCCCAGGCGTCGCCGCGATGGCGGTCGGCGTGGCCCGCGCGGCGATGGAGTTCGCGATCGACTACTCCAAGGAGCGCGTCCAGTTCGGCGTCCCCATCGCCATGCACCAGGCGATCCAGTTCATGATCGCCGACATGGCGACCAAGGTGCACATGTCGCGCCTGGCCACATGGAACTCGGCGGTGCTGCTCGACCAGGGCCAGCGCAACACGCTCGAGTCCTCGCACGCCAAGCGGTTCGCCGCCGACAGCGCGATGGAGGTCACCACCGACGCCGTGCAGGTCTACGGCGGCTACGGCTTCATCAAGGAGTATCCAGTCGAGAAGCTGATGCGCGACGCCAAGATCCTGCAACTCTACGAGGGCACCGCGCAGATCCAGCGACTGGTGATCGCCCGCGAGACGCTGCTGCCGCGCCGCGCCGAGGAGCGGGCCACGGCCGCCGCGTAAACGGACCCGAACGCCGGCTGAGCGACTCGACGGCGCGGTGCTGAAGCTGCTGATCGTGGTTGCCGCCGTGGGCGGCGGCCTGGCCAGGAGCTCGGTCAGCGCCCATGTCGTCCAGCGTCAGCCGGCGCCGGGCGCCTGCCACTACCAAGGCCACGGCCGATACTCGCTCCCCGACCCCGGCTGCACCCCCGGGGCGATCGATCCGGCGGTGACCCAGCGCGACATTGCCACAACGATCTGCCGGTCTGGCTACAGCGAGTCAGTCAGACCGCCGGAGTCGGTGACCGAGCCCGAGAAGCGGGCCAGCCTCAGGTCCTACGCAGACCACAAGCCGCTGCACGACTACGAGTACGACCACCTGGTCTCGCTCGAGCTCGGCGGGGCTCGCAACGATCCCCGGAACCTGTGGCCGGAGCCCGGCGCCAGCCCGAACCCCAAGGACTCACTGGAGAATCGGCTCCACGCCCGGGTCTGCGATCACCGGATGACGCTGGGCGCGGCCCAGCGGGCGATCGCTCACAACTGGGTGGCGGCGTTTCAGAACCAGCGCTTGCGCCGGAAGTAGATCGCCAACGCGGCCACCGAGGCGATCAGCAGCCCGATCCCGTAGATCAGGAAGGTCCCCAAGGTGTTTATGTGGCCGACCAGCCAGGCGAAGTTCTGACCGAAGAACCCGGTCAGGAAAGTGAGCGGCAGGAAGATCGTGGCGATGATCGTCAGCTGCTTGTTGATCTCGCCCTGGCGGTTGGCGACAGTTGACAGGTAGAGGTCAGTGGCGCCGCTGAGCAGGTCGCGGTAGGAGTCCACGAGGTCCGAGACGCGGATCAGTCCGTCGTAGAGATCGCGGTAGTACAGCCTGTCGTCGGGCTGCATGCGCGGCAGCTCGGCGATCCGCTCCGCGTTACGGGCGAACATGTCGCGCATCGGCGAGACCACGCGGCGCATCGCCACCAGGTCACGCTTGAGCGAGTAGATCCGCTGCAGGGACTCCGGCGAGGCGTCGGCCAGCACCTCCTGCTCGAGGTCGTCGATGTCGTCGTCGATGCGCGATAGGACCGGAACGAAGGTCGAGGTGATCGCGTCGAGGATCGTGTAGACCATGAACTGCTCCGAGCGGATCGGCTGATCGTTGTAGCGCTCGCGCAGCTCGTCCAGGGCGTCGAACGGCCTCCGGTGAATCGTGATCACGTAGTCGCCCGAGATGATCATGTGCACCTCTCGCAGCAGCGGACCGCCGGACTCGGTTCCCGGATCGACCCCGACGACGACCATGAACAGGTACCCCTCGTACTCCTCCATCTTCGGCCGCTGACGGAAGGTGCGGGCATCCTGGACGGTCAGGGGGTGCAGGTTGACGAGGGTCGCCAGCTCGTCGAGATCCTTGTCGCTGGGCCACGCGTAGTCGGCCCAGAAGTAGGTCTGCTTCTCGAGGTGAACGGCGATCTCGTGGCGAGACGGGTTGACCAGGCACGGCACCCGCAGGCCGTCGCCCGTTGCGGCCGGTTCGCCGGTGCTCACCCGGCCTAAGCTATCAGTCGCTCCCGACCGTTCAGCGCGGTGTCAGCAGAGCGATCTTGGCCTTGCCCTTGGAGGAGGACTGCGAGGACTTGGGCTTGTGGACGATCGCAACGATGCCGATCGCCACCGCACCGACGCACAGCAGTCCGCACACCCCGGCGATAGCGTAGTCGAGGACTCGGGTGGCCTCGTGTTTGGAGCGGCGCGCCCGCTGGACCGCGAGCAGCAAGAAGCCGTAGACCACCACTACGCCGACGGCCCCGATCAGCCCGGCCAGCAGGATCTTCAGCACGTCATCCCATTTCACCAGGGGGACAGCGAGCAAGACCATGGCGCTATCCGGTGGCGATCGCCGGCTCGCGGGCGCCGCTCTCCTCCAGCGGGCTGACGTGCGTGCGGTCAAGCTCGTCGGGGGCGATCTTGTTGCGCTGGGCGAGGATGAACACGCCCGCCGCCAGTCCGGCGGTGATCGCCGCCACGACGACGGAGGCGACTCCGCCATGGACGCCGAAGATGTTTGTCACCTCCCAGGCGCCGGCCCCGATCAAGCCCGCAGCCGGGATCGTGCACACCCAGGCGGTGACCATCTGCCCGACTACGCCGAAGTTGACGCTGGCGAGCTTCTTTCCCAGCCCGGCGCCCATCACGCCGCCGGACACGACCTGGGTGGTGGACAGCGGGTAGCCGTAGTAGGAAGAGGCGAGGATGGTGGCGCCGCTCGCCGCCTCGGCGGCGAAGCCCTGAGGGGACTCGAGCGGAGTGATCCGGTTGCCCATCGTGTTGATGATCCGCCACCCTCCGATGAACGTGCCGGCAGCGATCGAGCCCGCGCACAGGAGCTTGACCCAGAAGGGGACATAGAAGTGGGCGGCGCTGATCTTGCCGTCGGCGATCAGGGCCAAGGTGATCACACCCATCGTCTTCTGGGCATCGTTGGTGCCATGGGCCAGCGAGACCAGGGCCGCCGAGCCGACCTGGCCGTAACGGTAACCGCGGCGGGCGAAGTCCTCGGCCAGCAGGCGGATCAGCCGGTACGCGCAGAACGTCCCCAGCACTGCCACCAGGAGGCAGATAAAGGGGGAGAGGATCGCCGGAGCGAGCACGCTTTGGGCCAGCGCATGGAAGCTCACCGCTTGCGATCCGGCGGCGGCCAGCGTGGCTCCGATCACGCCGCCGATGAGCGCGTGGCTCGAGCTCGACGGCATCGAGAAATACCACGTGATCAGGTTCCACAGGATCGCTCCGATCAGTGCCGCGAGCACGATCAGCATTCCGGTGTTGCCCTTGATCAGGCTTGGGTTGATGATCCCCTTGGCGATCGTGGCGGCGACACTGATCGACAAAAAGGCGCCGATCAGGTTGAGGATCGCCGACATGCCGACCGCAACCCGTGGCTTGAGCGCTCCCGTGGCGATCGAGGTGGCCACCGCGTTGGCGGTGTCGTGAAAGCCGTTGGTGAAGTCAAACGACGCCGCGGTGACGATGACGATGACGAGGATCAGATCCGATCCCATGCCGCCAGGTTTCCCCCGAGCAGGGGTGGCGGATGTGTCCAGCCTGTGAACGTTCGGTGACTTACTCGGTGGTGCTGAACTCCCAGATCGCGATGCTGAGCATCGCCAGTCCGAGCAGCACGATCATCCCCGCCTCGAGAAGCGTCGGGACGCGCCAGCCCCACCAGCTGACCCCCGGGTCGAGCGCCTGACGCGCGGCCGGGGAGATCGACAGGTGGTTGAAGACGATCCGCCGCATCGGGTCCACGGCGTAGGTCAGCGGGTCGAGCCGGTTGAGGACCGCCAGCCACCCGGGCAGCCCCGCGACCGGGAACAGGGCGCCGGAGATGAAGAACATCGGCATCACGACCATCTGCATGACGCCCATGAATGACTGCATCTGCTTGATCCGGACCGCGATCATCACCCCGAAGGCGGTGATCGCGAACGCCAGCAGCATCTGCAGGCCGAAGATGCCGAGGATCAGCAGCGGGTCGTAGGGCACGTGGACGAAGCCCGCCAGGCAGATCACGATCACGCCCTGGAAGCTCGCCACGGTAGCCCCGCCAAGGCACTTGCCGATCACGATCGAGCTGCGGCGGATCGGGGCCACCATCATCTCGCGCAGGAAGCCGAACTCCCGGTCCCAGACGATCGAGGCGGCCGAGAACATCGCCGTGAACATGACCGCGATGCAGAGGATGCCGGGGTAAATGAAGGTCTTCAGCTCGACGCCGTGGGTTCCGGCGGAGGCCAGTCCCTGCAGCCCCGAGCCGAGCACGAACAGGAACAGGAGCGGCTGCACCAGCGAGGTGGCGATTCGGATGCGGTCGGAGCGAAACCGGATCAGCTCCCGGCGCCACACGATCTTGATCGCTCGCAGCTCGGAGCGGAAGGTCCGCTGCGGGACCCTGACGCGGACGATCTCGGCCGGCGCCGACGGGGCGGTGTCGGCGACCTGGGCGGGGCGGGTGGTGGTGCTCACCGTCTACCTCCGGTCATCATCTGCATCATCACCCGGTTGCGGTGCTTGGACTGGTCCTCTTCGGCATCCCTGATCGTGGTCCCGGTGTGGGACATGAACACGTCGTCGAGCGTGGGACGCGAGACGCTGACCGAGCGGATCGGCATCCCCAGCTCCGCGAACAGGCGCGGCACGAACTCTTCGCCTGACGGCACGCCGAAGGCCACCGCGCCCTCGGCGATCCGGGCCTCGATCCCGAACCGCTGCTCCAGCGCCGCGATCGCCGCCTCATTGTCGTCGGTGTGGATCGTGACGCGGTCGCGCCCCACCTCGGCTTTGAGGGTCTCAGGCGGGTCCAGAGCCACGATCTGACCCTGATCCATGATCGCGATCCGGTCGCACCACTCGGCCTCGTCCATGTAGTGGGTGGTCATGAAGATGGTGATCTCCTCGCGCTCCTGGAGCTCGCGGATGTAGGTCCAGATCGAGCGGCGCGTCTGCGGGTCTAAGCCGATCGTCGGCTCGTCGAGGAACAGGACGCGGGGCGAGTGCATGAGCCCGCGGGCGATCTCCAGCCGCCGGCGCATTCCGCCGGAGAAGGTGCCGACGATCGAGTCCTTGCGATCCCACAGCCCGACCATCTCCATCACCTGACGCATCCGCGGCCGCACCAGGTCCGACTGCACGCCGTAGAGCTCGGCGTGCAGCTGCAGGTTCTGGGCCGCGGTCATGTAGCCGTCGAGGGTCGGGTCCTGGAACACCAGGCCGATGTTGCGGCGCACGTCGTCGCGTTCGCGGACCACGTCGTGGCCGGCCACTCTGGCCTCGCCCGAGGTGGGCGTGACCAGCGTGCACAGCATGTTGATGGTGGTGGTTTTGCCGGCTCCGTTGGGGCCCAGGAAGCCGAACACCTCTCCGGGAGCCACCTCGAACTGGACCCCACGGACCGCCCGGACCTCGCCAAAGCTCTTGACGAGGTCGTGGACGGCGATGGCGGGGACAGTCGCTCCGTCGGAGGTAGTCGCTGACATCGCGATGATTACGTTAGCCAGCTGGGTTGTCGGAGTCTCCGGGTGTCCTCAGCGGGTCAGACAGCTGACTCGTCCGTGGGGTCCTCCGGGTCCTCGGCGAGGATCCGGTACAGGCTGCGCCGGGTCTCGGCCAGCAGCTCGCCGGCGCGGGTTCGCTGGCGCTCGTCGCCGACCTTGGCGACCTGCGCGGCGGCCCGGGCGATCTGGGTGATCTGCGAGCCGAGCTCGGTGAGGCCGTTGTCGCCGTCGTCCTCGGTGAGCTCCCACGGGTCCGGCTCGTCGGCGCGCGTCTCGAGGTGCTCGCGGCCGGCGTCGGTGATCTCGAACCGCCGTGCCCCTTCGGACTCACTGGAGCGGATCAGCCCCTCGTCCTCGAGCTGGGCCAGCGTGGGGTAGACGGAGCCGGGGCTGGGGCGCCAGCGGGCGTCCGAGCGCTCCTCGATCGTCTGCATCAGCTGGTAGCCGTTGCGGGGCTCTTCGGCCAGCAGGCGCAGGAGCGCCAGGCGCACGTCCCCGCGCCGGGCCCGTCCCCGTCCGCGGCCGCGGGGGCCGCGGCCGAACCAGTCGCCCGGTCCGCCGTGCATCCGTCGCAGCGCGATCAGCTGCTCGATCTCCTCCGGGGTCGGCCGGCCGTGCCGGCCCTTGCCCCGACCGGAAAACGCCCAGTTGGGCGGCCCCTGGTGGCGGTGTGACTTGTGGTGGTGGCGGCGGGCTCGTCGCCCGGGCCACTCCTCTGCGAATGAATAACCACTCATGTTGGTTGTCTCCTTGTTGATCTATAACGATGCGTCAACGATATATCGTAAGCGCTCGTTTGTCAAGTCCCGCGTTCAGGTCGCTGGCGGGTTCGGCACCCCAACGAGCAGCTGCTCGGGGCTGAAGCTCGGATCGAGGACCGGTTGCGAGGCCGCTCACCGCCTGACCAGCGATCCTGGCCGAGAAACCGGACTTATAGTCCGCTTTCTCGGCCCACATCGCGATCGGCGACCGGGGGCTCCCGACGGCACGTGCGGCTGCCGTCGAGGCTCGTGCTCCTTAGGGCGGTACTCCTCGACGGGTGCCGCCTGGCGACGGTGGGTGTTCAGCTCGCGACTGCGACGAACTTCCCGAGGCGACGCATTTCGAGGATGCGGTCGCGGTCGGGGTGGCCGGACCGTTTCAGCAGCTTGGCCTCTCGCTCGACGTCGTATTCAACGCGAATGACCTCCAGCTGGCCCGACTCGAGCAGCAGGTATGACGCGCGCGGGTCGCCGTCGAATGGAGAGCCGACGCTCCCGCCGTTGGCGACGGTGAGCTGGTCGATGTGGCGGATGTATGGGCGGTGGATATGTCCGTAGATGACTGTTTTTGCCGTGCACTGCCCGTAGGCGGCGGTGAGCGTTCGATCGTCAGCGTCGGGCGATGGTGCTCGCCATAGATCGCCAGGGCTGGCGTGAAGCAGCAGGACGTCGTGTTCGCGATGCTCGGCGGGGAGCTGACGTATCCAGGCGAGGCGCTCGTCTCCGAGCGATTCTCGGGTCTGAGGTGCGTACTCAGTGAAGAGCAGGCGCAGGAGGGCATGGAGCTTGGGGGCGATGCGAAGCTGGACCTCGTACTGCTCAGGGCGCCATAGGAGCTCGTCGGTGTTGCCCACGATCCCGGGCCAGCCGAGCTCGCGGACCCGGTCGATTACCTCGGCTGGCTGGCAGCCGATCAGCGCGAGATCGCCACCATGTACGACGCGGTCGATCCCGCGTCGCGAGAGATCCGCGACGACCGCGTCAAGCGCCGTGAGGTTTCCGTGGATGTCTGAGACGATGGCAACGCGCATTCACAACCCTCGGCGTCGGCAGGCCCTAGCCGTATCCCGCCATGTGGTAATGGAGAAGGAGCGTCTCTGGCGTCAGCGCGTGTTTGTAGACAGCGACCTCGTCCACGTGTCCGTGCAGGTGGTACGTCGCGTTGGTGGCGCCGATGTTGCCGTTGAGTGTGGATGGGACGTCCGGTTTGTCCAGCGTCGCGCTGCCGACCGCGGTCCCGTCTCTGTAGATGGTCAGTGTCGCTCCTTGACGGACCAGCGCCCAGTACACCCAGTGATGGAGGTTGGAAGCGGTTCGGCGCTGCACGATCGCTGTGGGCGTCCCGGTCCTCGGGTCATCGGCGTAAACACCGGCTGGGCGGATGAGCAGTTTGACTCCGCCATGCCCGGCGTAGAGCGTGTTGTTGCCGTTGGGGCTCTG
>DASXZB010000101.1:0-19418 GCA_036502145.1 Solirubrobacteraceae bacterium
AAGCGGGCAGCGACTCCCCGGAGTACAGCTTGACCACCCGCAGCGCCCCCGCCGGCGCCGCCTCGATGCACAGCTGGCAGAGCACGCACTCGTCCAGGTTCTCCTCGACAAGCTCGACGCCGGTATCGCCGGCCTTGAAGACGTCGACCGGGCACATCTCGGCGAGCTTGCGGGCCCGCTTTACGGGCGGTTCGTCAGTGGGGCGGTACTGGGCTCGAACCAGTGACCTCCTGCTTGTAAGGCAGGCGCTCTACCAGCTGAGCTAACCGCCCGCGCGACGCTGATGGTAGCCCCCGCCGCGTCCGAGCCGGAACCCCTGGGGCCGCGTCAGGCCGCGCCCCACCCGGCCGGGACCCGAGCGCGTAGTACCGTCAGCGGGATGAGAGATTTCGGCTTCGATCCACAGCGCGCCCTGGAGTTCGTCAAGCAGGCTGCCGCCGAGGCGCCGGCCCAGATAGCCGAGGGCTTCGGGAAGCTGATGCGCGATGCGCCGCCCGAGCGCGTGGAGCAGGTGATGCGCTCGCCGGCCCGCAAGCCGATCCTCGACGCCATCTTCTGGCAGATGCCCAAGCAGCTCGACACCAAGCAGGCCGCGGGGCTGAAGACGTCGATCCAGTGGTGCATCACCGGTCGACCCGACGGCGGTGCCGACACCTACGGCCTCGAGCTGGAGGGTGGCCGAGCCCGGGTCATCCGCGGTGCCGGCGTGCCGGATCCCAGGCTGACGATCACCATGGACGGCCCCGAGTTCCTGCGGCTGGTCAGTGGCAACTCTGACCCGATGAAGGCCTACTTCACCGGGCGGATCCAGCTCGCCGGGGACGTCATGGTGGCGGCCAAGCTCGCCACCCTGTTTCGCATGCCGGGCTCCGGCGACGACGAGGGCAAGAAGCCCGCGACGTGATCTACGCGGGTCCGTCCTGATCTGGGGCACCGTGTTCATGAGCGACCCGCGAAGCAAGATCGTTCCGTAGCAGATAATCGAGGACGGTCCTAATGGTGGTATCATGGGGCCATCATGGCTATCGCGGACCACACTCAGAACACACCGTCCGCGAGCTCAGCGCACTGCCTGACGACTGACCTGGGATGGCTGCTGGGACGAGCCGATCACGTCTTCGGCTCCGAGGTCGCTGCCGCCCTGGCTCCGCTGGGCCTGGGCTCCCGCGGCTACTGCGTCCTCCAGGCCGCCCTGACCGGCGAGTTCACTCAGACCCAGCTCGCAAGCATGGTCGGCCTGGACAAGACGACGATGGTCGTGACGGTCGACAAGCTCGAACAGCTGGGGCTGGCCGAGCGGACGCCGTCGGCGACCGACCGTCGCGCGCGCGTGATCAAGGTCACCGAGGCCGGCGAGGAGAAGGTCGCCGAAGGCCAGCGGATCGTCGACGCGGTCCAAGAAGCGGTGCTCGACACGCTTCCCGTCGATGAGCGCGACGCATTCGTCAACGCGCTCAAGCGCCTCGTTTCCGATCGCCTGTCCACGGCACCCGAGTGCCATCCGCCGCTGCGGCGGCGCGAACCGCGCGGCTAGCACCAAGCCGCGGCGACGCTGCATCCCGGGGCGAGCCCGTCAGGGGACCTCGCTGCCACAGCTGTCTTATACGAGATTGTCCCGTACAAGACAATCTGCTACGGTGTCACTATCGGACGCCAAGACCCAGCCCCACGGGAGACACGTATGGCCGAGTTACGCCACGCAGACCAGCCCTCGACAGCTCTCGCCACAGAGGCGGAGCAGACCCCAGAAGTGACCGAGCAGAGCCCCGCCCTGACCGGCCGCGCGCGGTGGATCGCGCTCGTGGTGCTCTGCGTCGGGATGCTGATGATCATCCTCGACCAGACGATCGTCAACGTGGCCCTGCCCTCGATCCAGCGGGACCTGAAGTTCTCGCCGTCGAGCCTGGCCTGGGTCGTCAACGCCTACCTGATCGCCTTCGGCGGGCTGCTGATGTTGGCCGGACGGCTCGGCGACCTGATCGGACGCAAGCGGATGTTCCTGGCCGGCCTGGCGATCTTCACGGCCGCCTCGGCGCTGTGCGGGCTGGCTAACAGCCAGGGCCTGCTCGTCGGCGCCCGGTTCGTCCAGGGGGTGGGCGGGGCGATGACCTCGTCGGTGATCCTGGGCGTGATCGTGACCATGTTCCCGGAGCCGCGGGAGCAGGCCAAGGCGATCGGCGTGTTCAGCTTCGTCGCCTCGGCGGGAGCCTCGATCGGGCTGCTCGCCGGCGGCATCCTGACCCAGGCGCTGGACTGGCATTGGATCTTCTTCGTCAACCTGCCAATCGGCGTCGTGACCGCGCTGCTGGCAATCCGCCTGGTGGCCTCCGACATCGGCATCGGGCTGCGCAAGGGGGCCGACATTCCGGGCGCTGTGCTGGTCACCGGCACGCTGATGCTCGCCGTCTACACAATCGTCAAGACCAGCGACTACGGCTGGGGATCCGCCCATACGCTCCTGTTCGGAGCGGTCGCGGTCGCCCTGCTGCTCGGCTTCCTCGTCCGCGAGTCTCGGGCCAGAACCCCGCTGATCCCGCTGCGGATCTTCCGCTCGCGCAACGTCTCTGGCGCCAACCTGGTGCAGATGCTGATGGTGGCTGGGCTGTTCGGAATGTTCTTCCTGGGCGCCGTCTACCTGCAGCGCGGGCTGGGATATGACCCGCTGGAGGTGGGCCTGGCCTTCCTCCCGGTCGCTCTGGGCATCGGCGTCCTGTCGCTCTCGGTCGCCCCGCGGCTGAACATGCGGATCGGACCGCGAGCGACGCTGCTCCCGGGCCTGGTCCTGATGGTCGCCGGGCTGTTGCTGTTCGCCGCCGCGCCGGTTCACGCGGATTACGTCCGCAACCTGCTCCCGGTGATGCTGCTGATCGGCGTCGGCGCCGGACTGAGCTTCCCGTCACTGACCACGATCGCTATGTCCGGCGCGACGCCGAGCGACTCGGGCCTGGCCTCCGGGCTGGTCAACACCTCGCTGCAGGTCGGCGGCGCGCTGGGGCTGGCAGTGCTGGCAACGCTGTCGAGCAGCCGGGCCAACGACCTGCACGCCGCCGGCAGCTCTCCCACGGCCGCGCTGGCCGGCGGCCTTCACCTGGCGCTGGCCATCGGCGCCGGGCTGGTCGTGGCCGCCGTCATCACGGCGGCGACGGTGCTCAGGCCGGCGCGGGCGATGGGCGAAGTGGCCTCCGAGACCGCCGCGGAGCCTGAGAGCGACTACACGGAGGATCCAGCCGCCCTTCCCGAGGCGGCCTGACTCTCCCAAACCGGAGGCCCAGCCGGTCGTGCCCTCAGCTCGCGGCCGGCTGGTCCTTCTGAGACCTACTAGCTCTTCTAAGACCTCTCGCCAGTTTCACGCTCCAGGTTCGCGACCTCCTGTGCCTTCTCGGCCGCATTCTCCTCGGCCCGGGCGTGCTCTTCCTTGGCGTCGGCCTTGCGCTCTTCCTTGCGCCCCTCGCGATGCAGCGATCGATCGCCGATGATGTCGCCGACCGCCTGCTTGGCCTTGCCACTGATCTTGTCACCGAGATCGCTCATTCGGCCTCCATCGATAGGGGACGACTACTCGTAAATAGGCCTGCCCGGACGCCACGTCAGCCAAACCCCGGAAATCTGTACTTCTGGCGCTGCGGAAACTCGGCTCGCCCGGTAGCCGCGTTTCCGGGGACTCGCGAGACCTCTTTATCCTGAACCGGATGCGCCACGTCGAACCGGCAATCGAACTGCGCGGCGTGGTCAAGCACTACGGCCAGGTGGTCGCGGTCGATGGCCTCGACCTCGCGGTGGCCCCCGGCGTGTGCTTCGGGCTGCTGGGACCCAACGGCGCGGGCAAGTCGACCACGATGCGCATGCTCACCGCGCAGACGCTGGCCAACCAGGGCTCGATTCGGGTGCTCGGCTTCGAGCTGCCCGGCGAGTCCAAGCAGGCGCGGATGGCCATGGGCGTGGTTCCGCAGCTCGACAACCTCGACGTGGAGCTGACCTGCCGGCAGATCCTCGGCGTCTTCGCGCGCCTGTACCGCGTCCCGCGCGGCGAACGGGCCGATGCCGTGGACCGCGCACTGGCGATCGCCAATCTCCAGGCCCGCGCGGACACGATCGTCCGCGAGCTGTCAGGCGGCATGCGCCGCCGTCTGCTCGTCGCCCGCGGGCTGATCCACCGTCCGCGGCTGGTGCTGCTCGACGAGCCGACGGTCGGCCTCGACCCGCAGGTGCGCCAGGAGCTGTGGACGCTGATCGACGGCCTGCGCGCCGACGGCGTCACCGTGCTGATGTCAACTCACTACATCGAGGAGGCCGAGCGACTCGCCGACACCGTCGCGGTGATGTCGGCCGGCAAGATCATCGCCCAGGGCACACCGGCAGACCTGATCCACAGCCATGCCGGACGGGAGGTGCTGGAGATCTACGGCCCACCCTCAGAGCTGGCCGAGCTCGAGCGGCTCGCCGCCGAGCGGGGGTGGCGCCACCGGCGCAGCGGTCCGGCGGTGGCGCTGCTCGGCGCCGAACAGCTCAACGGAGAGGCGCCCGACGGCGTGCGCCGGCCCGCGAACCTCGAGGACGCGTTCGTGGCCCTCACCGGCCAGGAGATCGAGTGAGCTCCACGGTCACGCCGAAGCGGTCTCACCGCCTGGATCCCGCTGCGCTGGCGGGAGTGATGACCCGCGACGTGGTGCTGTTCCGCCGTTACTGGAAGGCGACGACGTTCTCGTCGGTGGTGCAGCCGACGATCTATCTGCTGGCGTTCGGGCTCGGGTTCGGGTCGCTGGTCTCGCGCGTCGGCCATGTCCGCTACGTCGAGTATGTGGCGACCGGCGTGGTCGCCACAGCGGTGCTGTTTGCCTCGGCCTTCCCGGGGATGTTCAACACCTTTATCCGTTGGCAGTTCCAGCGCACCTACGACGCCCTGCTGGCGGCTCCGGTGGACGTCGAGGAGCTGGTCACCGCCGAGATCATCTGGATCTCCGTACGGGCCGGCGTCTACGGGCTGGCGCCGCTGGTGGTGGGGTTCGCCTTCGGCCTGAACCCCGAGCCGGGGATGCTGCTGGTGCCGCTGATCGGCTTCGTGACCGGCTTCGGGTTCGCCGCCTTCGGGGTGCTGATCGCCGCGGTCGCCAAGACGATCGACAACTTCAACTACGTGACCAGCGCCGTGCTCACACCGATGTTCCTGGTCGCCGGGACGTTCTTTCCGATCTCCACCCTTCCCGCGGGGCTGAGAACGATCGCCCAGTTCAACCCGCTGTATCACTGCGTGGCGCTGGTGCGCGACGTCTCGCTGGGAACGATCGGCACCGCCGACCTGCTGCACGCCGGCGTCCTGATCTGCTTCGCGCTGCTGATGTGGCGCCTGGCGATCTGGCGACTCGAGCGGCGCCTGATCGACTGAGCAGCGCGAGCCCGCCGCCCGCACGTCTGAGACGCGCCTCCGGACCGGGGGCCCACCGTTCCCAGGTCGCGCTTAGCCACACGATGCAGATCCGCGGTCAGGCGTCCTGAGCTTGCACCTCCTCGAGCAGATCGGCCACCGAGTCCACGACGCGGGTGGCGCGATAAGGGTGGCGCTCGGCATCTTGGTGGTCGGTAACGCCGGTGAGCACCAGGACGGTCTCCATCCCGGCCTCCAGCCCCGACACGATGTCGGTGTCCATGCGGTCGCCGATCATCGCCGCGGTCTCGGAGTGAGCGTCGATCGCGTTCAGCGCCGAGCGCATCATCAGCGGATTTGGCTTACCCACGAAGTAGGGATCGATGCCGGTTGCCCGGGTGATCAGGGCGGCGACAGAGCCGGTCGCGGGCATCGGGCCCTGTAGAGAGGGCCCGGTCGCGTCGGGGTTGGTGGCGATGAACCGGGACCCCGATTCGATCAGGCGGATGGCCTGCGTTATCCGCTCGAAGCTGTAGGTGCGCGTCTCCCCGAGCACTACGTAGTCGGGATCCGCGTCGGTCAGCGTGTAGCCGACGCTATGCAGCGCGGTGGTCAGGCCGGCCTCGCCGATCACATAAGCCGAGCCGCCCGGGCGCTGGTCCTCCAAAAAGCGAGCCGTGGCCAGAGCCGAGGTCCAGATGCGCTCCTCCGGGACTTCGATGCCGCTGTTGCGCAGGCGAGCCGCCAGATCGCGCGGCGTGTAGATCGAGTTGTTGGTCAGCACGAGGAACGGGGTGCCGCGCGAGCGAAGCGCGGCGATGAACTCGTCGGCCCCAGCCACGGCGTGCTCCTCCCGCACCAGAACCCCGTCCATGTCCATCAGCCATGATCGGATCTCGCGCCTGGTCATCGCCGGCTAATGGTTGCGCACATCAAGGCAAGCGTGCGGGCTCTCAGTCATCGCGGGCCAGCACGACGAGGAACTCGTGGTAGTTGGCACGGTGCTCGATGACCCTCCCGGGTAACTGAAACCGTTCGATGATCTGACCCAGCTGCTCGACGAACTCGCGCTCGGTCCAGCAGTGAAAGTGGATGCTGTAGCGACGGCTCTCGAGCGCGGTCGCGTGACGGTTCACATCAGCGCTCTCGATGTTTCCCAGCGGGAGATCGACCAGCGTCGCCCAGTCGTGGTAGTGGCCGCGGCGCGAGAGCTCAGTGCCGGAGTCGTGATCTGCGATCAGATGCTCGAGCGTGGTGGCGTCCCGGTGCCGATCGAGCCCTTGGCGACGGTCGGGCAGCGCCAGGAGAACGCTCCCCCCGCTGCGGACCACGCGCAGATGGTTCTGAAGGGTGGCGACCGGGTCCTCGCAGTGCTCCAGGAAGTGGCTGGCGATCACGAAATCCTGGCTGGCATCGTCCAACGTGGTGAGCGCCTCTCCGTCATCGAGCAGATCGACGGACACGAGCTCCCGGTCGGCGAGCTCGGGATACTCGGCGCGCAGGTCGGCGGTGCTCAACCGGTCGACGTAGCGGACGGCGACGCCGGCCGGCACGGGATACGGGTTGTGCAGAGCGCCGACCTCGACTCCGGATCCGACCAGCCATCGGCCCGCCACCGCACGCCGCACCCGATCGTAGTTCCACTGCCGGGGATGGCGAGCGATCTCTGAGAGCCTCATGCGCCGCACGTTACCGTCGCCGCGTCGCGGCGGCTACCGGCTCGCAAGCTCTGATTTCTGGGCGATGTGAGCGTTAACAAAGCCCCGATGGTGGGTACAAGGCCGGGCGAACGACCAAAGCGCTTGCCAACCACGGTCAGAGCAGGCGACATCACAAGGGAGGGAAGATGAACGGCATCTCTCGCGCGGTCCGGAGGCCGCTGGCGCTGGCGGCGCTCGGCGGACTCGCCGCGGTGCTGGCGATGGGGGGCGCTGCGCTCGCGATCGCGGCGCCGGCGTCTCACCACGGGCACGGCAAGGCCCAGCCCGGGCACAAACGGCACACGGGCAAGACCCCCGCGTCTCACGCGGGGCACCCCGCGCCAGGAGGATCGCACGGCGGCCCCGGCATGCAGATCACCAGTGCCCCGTGGGGAACCGCGGACGGGCAGGCGGTCGACCTGTTCACGCTGCGCAACAGCAACGGGATGACGGTCAAGATCTCCAACTACGGTGGAGTCGTCCAGTCGATCTGGGTCCCGGATCGACGCGGGCACCTGACCAACGTCGCGCTCGGCTTCCCGACTCTTTCTGACTACGTCAACGATTTCACCCAGGGCGCGACTAGCACGCCTTGGCCGCTTTCCGGTGGATCAGGGGACACCTACTTAGGCGCGATCATCGGCCGCTACGCCAACCGGATCGCCAACGCCTCCTTCGATCTCAACAACACGACCTACAAGCTCGACGCCAACAACGGCACCAATACGCTGCACGGCGGCTATCTGGGCTGGAACACGAAGGTCTGGGCGCCGAGCACCTCGACGGGGCGCAATTCGGTCGCCCTGCATCTGACCGCGGACATGCCCGCGGGCGAGGGCTGCCTACCGTCGCTGAGCCCGGGCTGCACGGGCTTTCCGGCGGCGGTGACAGCGACGGTGACCTACCGGCTGACCCGCGACAACCAGCTGCAGATCCGCTACAAGGCGACCAACCAGTCTTCGAACCTGGCCACGGTCATCAACCTCACCAACCACACGTACTTCAACCTGGCCGGCGAGGGCAGCGGCGACGTCTACCATCAGCTGCTGGCGCTGAACAGCGACCGGTACACCCCCAGCAACACCAACCTGATCCCGGAGGCCCCCTACTTCGTGCCGGTCGGAGGCACGCCGTTCGACTTCCGGACGATGCACCCGATTGGGCAGTACATCCGGGCCACGAACCTGCCCGACGGAACGACCGGGCCGCTCAAGCAGCTGCAGATCGCTCACGGATACGACCACAACTGGGTGCTCAACGGCAATGGCTCATACCGGCTGGTGGCGGTGGGCCAGGATCCCGGCGACGGCGTGACGCTGTGGACCTATACCGATCAGCCGGGCGTACAGCTCTACACCGGGAACTTCCTGGTCGGTGACCTGATCGGAACCGGTGGTACCGCCTACCGGCAGGGCGACGCGTTCACGCTCGAGACCCAGCACTACCCAGACACGCCACACCACATCGGGGAGGCTGGCTGGCCGTCAGTGGTCCTGAATCCCGGCGCGACGTTCAAGTCCAAGACCGCCTACAAGTTCGGCGTCCAGGGGGGCCGGTTCCAGAGCCGGGTCCACTTCCCCTGATCCTCAAAGCGGACGGGCCGGGTCGCGAAAGCGGCCCGGCCGAGCCGCGCTGCTCGGACCGGCCGGGCCGCGCTCTGAAGCTATCCCACGCCGGCGCCGGTGGGCTCGCGGTAGGCCGCAGCGCTCGCCGGGCGAGGGGCCTCCTGCGGGCCGCCCAGCTCTCGCAGTGGGATGTCATACGTCTCGCGAGCCGTCGCCACGCCGATCGCCGCGAGCAGGCTGAAGCCGAGGACCATCGCGGCGACGGGCACCCAGCCGGCGGTGCCGCTTCCGGCGATCGCGCTGGCGATCGTGGGCGCCAACCCACCGATCCCGAAGCCGATCTGAGTTCCGATCGCAACTCCTGACAAGCGGACTCGGGTCGGGAACATCTCGGTGAACAGCGCCGGCCAGATCCCGTTCTGGGCGCTGTAGACGACGCCGGACATCATGATCCCAGCGGCGAAGATCAGCACGTACTCGCGGCTGGCGATGGCGGCCAGATACGCGAACATCAACGCCCCGCTGCCGACCGCGCCGAACAGGAACACGGGCTTTCGTCCGATGCGGTCGGCCAGCTTGCCCCAGGCCGGCAACGCCGCCAGCGCCACCACGTTGGTCACGATCAGGACCCACAGCATGGTGGTGTCGTCGAGTCCTACCGTCTTGACCGCAAACGCCAGGGCGTAGACGGCGAAGATCGTGCTCACGGCGGAAGCCAACGCTCCGAGGGTGACGCGGAGCAGGTTCGCCCAGTGGTCCTGCAACAGCTCGGCGAGCGGCACCCTGAGCACCTCGTGCTCCTGCGCCACCTCCTGAAATGCCGGGGTCTCGTCGATCGTGCGCCGAATCACCAGTCCTGCGATCGCCACCACCGCGCTCAGCAAGAACGGAATTCGCCAGCCCCAGGTCAGGAGCTGATGTTCAGGCAAGCCTGAGATCGGCAGCCAGATCGCGGTGGCGATCACCAGCCCGGCCTGCGTCCCCATCAGAGTGAAGCTGGTGTAGAAGGCTCGTTGGCGCTCCGGAGCATGTTCGAGGGAGAGCGAGTTGGCACCGGCCTGCTCGCCGGACGCCGCCATCCCCTGCAGCAGCCTCAGGGCGACCAGCAGTACAGGTGCCCAGATGCCGATGTCCGTGTAGGTCGGCAGGCAGCCGACCAGAAACGTCGCCAGTCCCATCCCTCCCACGGTCAGCAGCAGGACCCGCTTGCGGCCGAACCGATCTCCCATGTGTCCCATGAAGATGGCGCCGATCGGACGCACCACGTATGCCACGCCGTATGTCGCCAGCGACAGGAGCGTGCCGGTTGTCGGGTTCGACGACGGAAAGAACACCTTGCCGAAGACCAGTGCGGCGGCCGTCCCGTAGATGAAGAAGTCGTAGTACTCGAGCACGCTGCCGATCCAGCTCGCCGCTGCGGCTTTCTTGGGCGTCTTCCTTGGACCGCCAAGCCCATCCGGAGTCGAGTTATCGGTCGTTGTATGCACCGTCTCCCTCTCTTTCTGCTCGTGTGACCGGAGCGCTTAGGTGCGCGAAGGTGGCGGACCTGACCTCGGTCGGCGCGCGCTGAGCCGTCATTCGGACGGGCGCGTTCGCGGCCCCGTAGCCGTCGTAGCCAGCTCGGCGCTCTACGACCTCGAAGAACAGACGACCGCCGACGAGGGGCGTGTAGAAATGCAGGAACTCGCCGCTCCCAGCGCGGTCGTAGAGGACGCCGAGCTCTCGCATGGCCCCGATCAGTCTCGGATCGAGATCCAGGCGGGCAGCCAGGTCGTCGTAGTAGTTGTCGGGGATCGAGAGCGGCCCGGATCCCCGCTCTCGCAGATGCTGCGCGGCGACGAAGATGTCACCGCAGGCAAAGGCCACGTGCTGCAGGCCGGCGGGCTGGGCCGTGTCCTGGGCGAGCACCGGAACGTTGAGCGCGAGCCGGACGTTCCCTTCGCCGTCGGCTACGGCACGGCTACGCACCAGGCCATCGGGCGCCGCCAGCTCAAGGCTCTCATGCGGCTCGAGCCCCAGCACGGAGCGGTAGAACAGCGCCGCCTCGTCGAAGTAGTCAAACGGCTGGGCCAGCGCTAGGTGATCGATGCGCTCGAGACCGGCCGGCGGCGCGGTGCCGGTCGCGGCCAGCCCTTCGAAGTCTTGGAGCCAGCTCCTGGCGTTCGGATGCTCGTCGCTGCGGCAGAAGAAGACCGACGTGCCATCCGGTGCGGCGACCGCGGAGAGGTCGGCCTCGTCGGGCCCACGCTGCCGGGGGAGGACCGGCGCCAGCAGCGCCTGCGCCCGCCGGGCAGAGCGACCGGGATCGGCGCTCTCGACCGCTATCGCAGCGATGTCAGGAGCAGCCGGAGCGGCGGCGTTGAGCAGTATGCGAACGTCTCGCTGCTGCCACAGCGCCACCGGCTTGGTCCGGTGCTGGGCCGCCTGGGCGAAGCCCATGGCGTGCAGCAGCCGCTGCGTATCTCCGACCGATGTCGGCTCGACGGCCAGCTCGACGAAGGCATAGCCGTTCAGCGAAGGCGGGGCCGGCAGGCGCCGCGCGCCGGGCCGACCCACGGACTCCTCGAGGGTCAGCAGCGAGCGCATGGCGTCGATCGCCATGCGCTCGGAGTCAGCCTGGCGGAACACATCGTTGAACACCTCGAGTGACAGGGGCCCCGTGTAACCCGCCTCCAGCACCCGAGTGGTGAAGTCGGCGAGATCGAATCCGCCCTGGCCGGGGAAGCAGCGGTAGTGCCGGCTCCACTGCAGCACGTCCATGACGAGGTGCGGCGCGTCTGCGAGCTGTACGAAGAACAGCTTGTCGGCCGGAATATCGGCGATCGTCGCCAGGTCCGTCCCGCGCGAGAGGATGTGAAAGCTGTCCAGGCAGATCCCCAGAGCCGGATGGTCGGCGGCCCGGACGATCCGCCACGCGTGGTCGTATTGGCTGACGTGGCGTCCCCACGCGAGCGCCTCGTAAGCGACTCGAAGGCCCCGCTCGGCCGCGCGATGCGCGAGTGCACGCAACTGCTGCGCCGCCAGCCCGTCATCGCCGCTCGACGCGGCCGAGACGTTGGAGCAAACGAGGATCGTGTCCGCGCCGAGCTGCTGCATGACCTCGAACTTGGCTTCCGCGCGGCGCAGGTTGCGCTCCAGCTGTCCGGCCGAGACCCCCTCGAAATCACGGAACGGCTGGTAGAGGTCGATGGTCAGATCGAGCTCGGCGGCTCGGATGCGGATCTCGGCCGGCGTCAGCCGCGAGCCGATCAGATCCGGCTCGAAGAGCTCGACGCCGTCGAAGCCGGCGTGGGCGGCGGCGACGAGCTTGTCCTCGAGAGTGCCGCTGAGGCAGACGGTGGCGATCCCGGTGCGCACCGCTAGCCACGCTCCTGCCCCGTCAGCGGTGAAGCGTGTTCGGCCAGGGCCGCGAAGTGACGCAGCATCCGTTCTCGGTCCGGCTGCACCCCGGTGAACAACTCAAACGACAGTGCCGCCTGAAAGACAGCCATGCCGCCCCCATCGAGGGTCCGGCAACCGAGCTGCCGAGCATGGCGCAGCAACTCGGTCTCCAGCGGCCGGTAGACCACGTCCGCCACCCACAGGCCGGCGTGCAGAAGCTCCAGCGGCAGCGGGGGCCCTGGATGCGTCGCCATCCCGGCCGGGGTGGCGTGGATCAACCCGTCCGCCCGGGCGAGGTCGTCAGCCACGCGCTCGGAGACGGCGGCTCGGCCAGAGCCGTAGCGCCGGCTCAGAGCCTGCACCAGCGACTCGGCCCGATCGGTCTCGACATCGACCACGAAGATCCGCTCGACACCAAGCGACAGCGCCGCATGAGCCACCGCCGCACCGGCTCCGCCGGCGCCCAGCAGCACCACTCGGTTGGTCTCGACTCCCGGCAGCCCACGGACGAAGCTCTGCTGAAAGCCCGGCCAGTCGGTGTTGTGTCCCACCGCGCTGCCGTTGTCGAAGACCACGGTGTTGACCGCGCCCAGCGCCGCCGCGTCCGAGGACAGCTCAGCCAGGTGCTCGACGACGGTCTGCTTGCACGGATGCGTGATGTTCAGGCCGCTGAAGCCGAGCCGCTGGGCTATTTGCAGGAGCTCGCCGACGGCCTCGGGAGCCAGGCCGACCTCGTTGATGTCGATGCGCTCATAGGAGTACTCCAGGCCCAGCTCCTCGGCCTCGCGCTCGTGGAGCGGCGGGCTGAAGGACGGGCCGATATCGGCTCCGATCAGTCCGACTACGTGGCTGGCGTTCTTGGTCTGCGATCTCACGGTCAGGGATAATGAACGGACTAGTTAGTTCTCTATCCAGTCCGAGAATTCGTAAACGCCGCGCTCATAGAATCGGCCCCCATCGACGGATCGAAAGGACGGCATGCCAGCCCCGAAGACCGTGCCGGCGCCTGAACCGAGGCGCCAGCGCGACGCAACCCAGACCCGCAAGGAGATCCTCGAGGTCGCCACCCGCGAGTTCGCCGATCAGGGCTACGCGGGGGCGCGCGTGGACCAGATCGCCGATCAAACCCGCACGACCAAGCGGATGATCTACTACTACTTCGGCGGCAAGGAGCAGCTCTATGTGGCTGTCCTGGAGCAGGCCTACGCTGGGATCCGCGCCGCCGAGCAGCGAATCGACGTCGAGCACCTCGACCCGGTCTCAGCCATCCGCCGACTCGCCGAGCTGACCTTCGATCACCACGAGTCAAACCCGGACTTCATACGGCTCGTCAGCATCGAGAACATCCACCACGCAGAGCATCTGAAGCGGTCGACCCACCTAAACAGGCTGAACATGCCCGCGATCGAGCTGATCGCCAGGATCCTCGACCGGGGTCGGACTTCGGGCGCCTTCACCCGCAGCGTCAACGCGGTCGATCTGCACATGATGATCAGCGCATTCTGCGTCTTCCGCATCGCCAACCGGCACACCTTCGGTGCCATCTTCGACCGCGATCTCACCAGTCCGGCGCTGCGCGAGCACTACCGCGAGATGCTCGCCGACATGATCGTCAGCTACCTCACCGCGGCCTAGCGGTCTTCTGCGCCCCGGCGCCCGCGGTTCAGTCGGCGTTCGCCTGCAGCCAGCTCGCGAATGTCTGCGTCCCACGCACGTCGGGATCGGGGCACGTCAGTCGTCCCTCCCGCAGGGCACGTCCGAGCCGTCCGGGGAGCGGAATCGGGATCTCGAGCGCGCGGCGTCCGGTCCGCTCTCGCCACATGCGACCGAGCGAGCGCAGGTCATGGACCTCCGGCCCCGCGACGGTCACCCGGGCCAGACGCGGCTCGTCGGTGGCCACGCCGGCTACGGCATCCGCCGCCTGATCGGCCGCGACGGGCTGAAACCGCGCTCGCGCCGCCGGCAGGACGTGCCGTCGCCCGGCCGCCGACAGCCACGAGCCCAGCAGGTCGTGAACCTGCGTCGCGCGCACGATCGTCCACGGCACACCGGCGGCCTGCACCACGCGCTCCTGCTCGAGCTTCACCCTGTAGTACGTCATCGGCACGTCGTCGATCCCCACGATCGACACGCACACGTGGTGCCCAACGCCGACACTCGCCTCGACTTCCAGCAGGCGACGCGATCCGTCGACGAGCACCGCTCGCGCCTTGCGTGAAGGCGGGCCATTGCTCGCGTCGACGACGACGTCGCAGCCCGCCAAGGCGGCCTGCAGGCCGGATCCGGTCGTCAGGTCGACGGGATACCGCGCGGCGCGACGGCTGAGCACGCGAACCTCGTGGCCGTCGCGCGAGAGCGCCGCGGCGATGCGACGCCCAATCGTTCCCGTTCCACCGGCCACGGCGATCCTCATGCCGGTTCACAGGATGCCCGATGCGATGACTTGGGCGCGGCGCCCAGGGCGTTCCCTAGCCGAGCGACATCCGCTCCCGGGACAGATAGAGCCGTGCCGCCCAGGAGACCGCATCGTCAGCGAAGCGCTGCTGTAGAGCGCCGTGGTCGAGCACGTCGTCGAGCGCCGCCATGATCATCGACTGGTCGAGGACCAGGCGGCGGTGGCCGACCGCGCCGGTGCCTGGGTCGACCGCGTCGTAGAACCCGCCGTCGGTGGTGTAGACGCCCGGATATCGGCTGCGCAGCGCCTCGAGGTTGGCGAAGGCCTCCTGAGGCAAGACTGGCAAGGCGATCGCCGAGGCGTGCGGACTGACGGTCGTCTCGGTGGCACAGGTCGTGCACTGGGCCAGACCTTCGCCCGTGGGAAACGCGAGCCCCTCCACCCCGTAGCCGGCGTAGTTGCCGGTGTCGTCGGGAGTGCTCGACGGGGAGATGCCCCACACCGGGTAATGCAGCGCTTGCGTCGCGTACTTGATCTGTACCTGCGCCCAGCGCAGGTCGTCGAGACCGAAGCTATGCGTGCCCCAGGCCGTCTCTGGCACCACCAGGTTGGCCATCAGTCCCTCGAACATGCCCCCGGCGAAGGTCGGCACGAATGTCAGTGACGTCCCAGGGTAGGTGTAATGGCCTTCCCACACGTCGAACTTCTTACCTGACTGCGGATCGGTGTAGGTCTGCCAGTAGCCGGGGGTCGGCCATTGTCCCTGCCAGGAGAAGTCGGGATCGGTGGCGCACCTCTGGGGTGGCAACGTGCGCCAGGTCCGCCACCAGACATCGCCTGGCATCTGATGGCGGCCCATCCCGACGTACATCGAGATCCGGGGGTCGCTGTACAGAGCCCCGTTGTGGTAGCCCGCCGGCCCCTGGCCCACGTAGTAGCCGCCGTACTGCTGGCCGGTCGGCGGGTCTCCGGGCAGCGAGGCATTCGTGTTGCAGGCGGTCTGGGGCCGGTTGTCGTAGAAGATCGAGAAGTCCATCGGATCCAGGAGCCGGTTGGCGAGGCCGCTCAAGTCCGGGAGCGCTTGGCGCACCTCGATCAGGCCGGTCGCGTACCACCCGTTGTCGACCGCCGACACGAACCAGCAGTTGTCCTGGGCGGGGGTCGTCTCGGTGCAGTCCACCTGTCCCGGATTGAGCAACACGTTGCCGTTGTTGGTGTCATACCACTGGTAGAGAAAGCCATCGAAGCGCTTGAGTCTCGCGACTTCGCGAAGCGTCGCCCCGGCCAGCGAGTCGGCCTGCTGCTGGCCGATCAAGCCGAGGTCCCGAGCCGCGATCACCGCCCACAGATACACGCCGATGTTCGCCGCCGAGGTGTAATCGCCGCGGGCGGTGCCGGGGCCCAGATTGTCCAGCGGCAGGTGCGTCTTGGCGTCGACATCGTCGCCGTAGAACTTCCAGGTGTCGGCGGCGATGCCTTGCAGGACCGAGCGCTGGTGGGCGCTCAGTCCTGCACCAGCGTCGGCCGCCGCTTGTTGCGGCTGGCCCGCTGCCAACCCGAACGCACAGGTGGCGGCGAGCGCGATGACGACGGGACGCATACGCATCTAATGCACCTGGAACGTCGAGTGCATCCCTCCCACCGAGCTGTCGCCGACCCACACATCGAATTGACCGGGCTCGACCACGAACTGCCCCTGCTCGTTGTAGAAGCCGAAGTTCTGCCGGCCCAGCGTGAACGTGACCTTCTTGGTCTGCCCCGGCGTGAGCGTCACTCGACTGAAGCCCTCGAGCTTGCGCACCGGCTGCAGGATGCTGGTGTAGTTCTCGTGCAGATACAGTTGCGCGACGTCATCGCCCGTGGCCGACCCGGTGTTGGTGACGTTCGCGCTGACGGTGAGCGGCCCGCTCGCGGACACGCTCCCGGACGACAGCTGAAGGTTCGACACCGAGAACGTCGTGTAGGAGAGCCCGTAGCCGAACGGATACTGCGGCGTGTTGGGCGCATCGAGGTACTTCGATGTGTACTTGTTGTTGGGATCAAACGGCCTGCCTGTCGGCAGCTCGTTGTAGGAGATCGGGACCTGCCCGACATTGACCGGGAACGACATCGGCAATTTGCCGCCGGGATCGGCCTTCCCGAACAGAGTGTCGGCAACCGCGTTGCCGCCCTCGGTTCCGGGATACCAGGCCTCCAGGAGCGCCGGTGCGTTGGCGGCCAGCCAGCCGATCGTCAGCGGCCGGCCGTTCATCAGCACGACCACGTAGGGCTGGCCGGTCTGAGCGATCTGCTGTACCAGCGCCAGCTGCTGTCCGGGTAGATCGAGCATCGTGCGTGAGGACGCCTCGCCGCTGTACGAGGACGGCTCGCCGACGACGACAACGGTGACGGCCGCCGAGTTCGCCGCCCTGACCGCGGCGCCGAAACCCGCGGTCGAGGTGCAATTGGCGTCGCACCCCTGGGCATAGGTGACGTTGGCATTCGGAACCGCCGCCTTGATCCCGTCCAGCACCGAGACAACCTTGCCCTTGTTGATGTCATATCCGATCGGCACGTCGGGCCCGAGCTGATCGCTCGGGTCGTTGGCGAGCGGCCCCACCACCGCCACCGACGGGGTGGTCGTCTTCAACGGCAGGGCACGGTTGCGGTTCTCGAGCAGCACCATCGACTTGTTGGCGCTCGCCCGTGCCGCTGCCAGGTTTGGCGCCGTGAGCTCGGACGTGTTCACGCGGTTGGGGTCGGTGATGGGGTGGTCGAACATCCCGGCCAGGTACTTCAGTGTCAGCACGTGCCGGACCGCGTTGTCGAGCTGCGTCGTCGTGATCTTCCCGGACTTCAGCAGCTGCGGTCCGTAGTTGGCATAGGTGGAGAACTTGCTGGTGGTGCCCACCTGCACTGCCATCTCGATGTCTATTCCGGCGGTCAACGCCAGCCGCGCTGCCTCGGACCCGCCGTTGGCAAAGCCGAAGTCCTCGAGCTCCTGAACTGCCTGGTAGTCGCTGAGGGTAGTGCCGCCGAAGCCCCACTCGTCACGCAAGATGGTCTGCAGGAGGTACGGATTGGCGGTGTTGGGAACGCCGTTGAGCGAGTTGAAGGAGGCCATCACCGTCGCGGCGCCGGCGTCGACGGCCGCCTTGTAGGGCGGGAGGTAGTCGTTGAAAAGCTGCTGGGTCGACATGTCGACGGTGTTGTATTCGCGGCCGGCAACCGGGGCGCCGTAGGCCCCGAAGTGCTTGATGGTCGCCGCCATCTTGTCCGGGGCGCTGAAATCGGAGCCCTGGTAGCCGTGAACCTTCGCGGCGGCGATAGCCGAGCCCAGGAACGGGTCCTCACCCGCGCCTTCGACCACCCGGCCCCACCGGGGATCGCGGCTGATGTCGACCATCGGGTTGAACGTCCATTTGATGCCGTCGGCCGTGGCCTCATTCGCCGACACGACCTCGTCGTTCTGGACGGTTGCCGGATCCCAGCTCGACGCTTCGCCGATCGGGACGGGGAACATCGTCTTGTAGCCGTGGATAACGTCGAGACCAAAGATCACGGGAATGTGGAGGCGTGACTGCAGGGCAGCCCGCTGCACCTCGTTGATGTTGTTGACGCCGACCAAGTCCAGAACCGAGCCGATCTGCCCGTTCTTGGCCTGGCTGGTGAGGTCGCCGGGCGCACCGTTCGGCCCATCGGGTCCGGCCATCTCCAGCTGGCCGAACTTCTCGGCGGGGGTCATCTTGCTGATCAGCGAGTTGACCTTGGCGTCGATCTGCTGCCGGTTGGGGGGCGCTTGGGTGGCGTGCGCGCTGACGCGATGACTAGTTCGTGCGGCCGGCGCCGACGCGAACACGCCGCTGGCCAGCATCACCGCCAACGCAATCAGCACCACGATGCTCGACCCAAACCCAATGCGACGGCGCGGTGCTTCCCCTACCACGCGCGCTACCCGCTCTGCCATCTCCACTCCTCCCGTCGAACCGATCCCGCGCGGCGGGTACCCGCCTGCCCGCGCCGAGAAACGTCCAATTCGGCCGCGAGCGCCTGTGAGGTCGTCTCACCATGGCGCGACGGTCCCATCCCATGAGAAGAACTCGCCGGTCGGACCGTCGTCGGGGAGTAGCGCCAGCCGCACCGCGCCGGCCGCGGCCTCGGCCGGATCGCCGGCGGCACGGGCATTCAGGTTGGTCGCTCTCAGGCCGGGAGCCAGGGCGTTGACCTTGAAGCCCTCGGAGGCGAGCGCCTGCGCGTAGTAGACGGTCAGCGCGTTCAGTGCCGTCTTCGATGATCGGTAAGCGGCGCCGGACCCCCCGGTCTCGGAGGCGAACTGCGGATTCGGACCCGTGCTCCACGCCAACGATCCGGTCCCGCGTCCGCCTCGGGCGCTGCGTTGCCGTCGACCATGACTACGGCGTTGTTGACCAGGACGTCCAGGTGTTCGACTTGCCCGGTGGCCTCGGCGATCGACGCGGAATCGGTGACGTCGACCACGAGCAGACGAGCGTTGGCGCCGATCTCGCCGACCGCGCGCTGGCCGCGCTCGATCGTGCGGGAACCGACGTAGACGGCGAGGCCGGCCGCAGCGAGCTGGTGTGCGATCTCCTTGCCGATGCCGCCGCTGGCGCCGGTCACGAGGGCCGTGGCATCGGGCATGTCGACGTCTCCAAGTCCGGGAGTTGGCACGGACGGCCCACTGATACCAGACCGCGACCATCGACCCTGCATCTCGCCGAGTTGTGGTTCGCGGTCCGTTCGAAGAGGTGCTTGTAGAGCTCGGCGCGATCGAGCAGCAGCACGGCGGTTCCACATGAGGCCGCTGGGAGGCTTCTCTCGATTTTGATCGGTATGTGGTTGTCGCGCGAACCGCCGACGTTGTATGAACGTGACAACGGGTTAACCAGGCAGCGCCCGGCCCCCGGTCGCCGATCGCGATGTGGGCCGAGAAAGCGGACCATAAGTCCGGTTTCTCGGCCAGGATCGCTGGTCAGGCGGTGAGCGGCCTCGCAGCCGGTCCTCGATCCGAGCTTCAG
>DASXZB010000102.1:0-52690 GCA_036502145.1 Solirubrobacteraceae bacterium
AGCGGCTGGAGGCGCAGTAGGGTGAGCGCCGGATGAGCGCCGAGCGGATCGCCACCACCCACGTCGGGAGCCTCCCGCGCCCCCAGGACGTCGTCGACGTGGTGTTCGCCGAGGACCGGGGCGAGGCTGTGGACCGGGCCGAGTACGACAGGGTGATCGGCGCGGCGGTGCGCGACCGGGTGTCGCACCAGGTGCGGGCCGGCATCGACTACGTCTCAGACGGCGAGATGAGCAAGATCGGCTACGCCACCTACATCCGTCACCGCCTCAGCGGCTTTGAGGTCGGCGACGTGCCGCGGGCCACGCCGGCCGACCTCGACGCCTACCCCCGCTTCCGCGACCGGCTCGCCCAGCAGGGCGGCAGCGCGCGCTACCTGCGCCCGATCTGCCGCGGGCCGATCACCTACGAGCACCCCGAGCCGCTGGAGCGCGACCTCGAGCACCTCAAGGCCGCGATCGATGGCCAGCCGGTGACCGGCGCGTTCATGAACGCCCCCTCGCCCGGAATCATCGCGCTGTTTGCCCCCAACGAGCACTACGGCACGCTGGATGAGTACCTGGAGGCGATCGGCGAGGCGATGAAGACCGAGTACGAGGCGATCGTGGCCGCCGGGGTGCAGTTGCAGATCGACGCCCCCGACCTCGCCATGGGCCGGCACATCATGTACCGCGACGCCAGCGACGAGGAGTTCGTGGCCAGCGTCGAGCGCCACGTCGAGGCGATCAACCGCGCCCTGCGCGACATCCCCGCCGACAGGCTCCGGCTTCACCTGTGCTGGGGCAACTACGAGGGTCCACACCACCTCGACATCGCGCTGGAGAAGATCATCGATCCCGTCCTGCGCGCCAAGCCGGCGACGATCCTGTTCGAGGCCGCCAACCCGCGCCACGCCCACGAATGGGCGGTGTGGCGCGAGGCTCGGATCCCCGAGGACAAGGTCCTCGCCCCGGGCGTGCTCGACACCACCGCCAACTACATCGAGCACCCCGAGCTGGTGGCCCAGCGGCTTCTGTCCTTCACCGACATAGTCGGCGCCGAGCGGGTGATCGCGGGCACCGACTGCGGGTTTGGGACCTGGGCCGGGTTCGGCGCCATCGACCCCGACATCTGCTGGGCCAAGCTTCGCTCGCTGGCCGAAGGGGCGCAAATCGCCACTGAGCGCGCGGGCGCCTGACCGACCGCGCAACGTTGGCGAGGCCGTTGCACTCACAAGTACGATGGGCCGAGACGACCCCGCGTACCGGAGAGGAGCAGCAGCGATGCCGAACAAGGGCTTTGTCCGTGGCACCCACCACCTGACGTTCTGCGTCGGCGGGGCCCAGGAGGACTACGACTTCCACGTCCGCCTGCTCGGGCTCAAAAGCGTCAAGAAGACGGTCCTGTTCGACGGTGAGATCCCCATCTATCACCTGTACTACGGCAACGGGGTGGGCGACGCCAGCACCCTGCTGACCGCGTTCCCGTATCGCCAGGCCGGGTGGATGGGAAAGCGGGGAACCAACCAGATGAAGATCCTCAACCTGGCCGTACCGGCCGATTCGATCGGGTTCTGGTCAGACCGCCTGGGCGAGGCCGGGATGGATACCGAGCGCTCGGAGCGGTTCGGCACCGAGCGGCTTCAGTTCAAGCACCCCTGTGGGATCGACTACTCGATCGTCGGCGATCCCAACCCGGATCCCCGCGAGCCCTACGACGGCGGTCCGGTCGACGCCGAGCACGCGATCCGCGGCGCCTACGGCACCACCACGTCGGTCCGCGAGCCCGACCCGATGTCGTTCTTCTTGACCGAAGGTCTGGGGGCGGAGCTGCTGAGCTCCGACGGCCCCCACCACCAATTCCAGCTCGGGGACAACCAGGGCCACGGCCGCATGTTCGAGCTGGTCGAGGAGCCCGACCTGCCGCAGGGCAGCTGGAACTTCGGCGAGGGCACGATCCACCACCACGCCCTGGACGCGGTGACGGCCGAGAACCAGGCCACGGTCAAGGACTGGATCGTCGGCTTGGGCTTCACCGACGTCTCCGACGTCAAGGACCGCGGCTACTTCTTCTCGGTCTACATGCGCAGCCCGGGGGGAGCGCTGATCGAGCTGGCCTACTCGCGGCCCGAGGGTTTCACGATCGACGAGGCCGCGGACGAGCTGGGAACGCACATGTGCATCCCGCCGCACTGGGAGGACCGCCGCTCGGAGATCAGCCAGCTCGAGCCGATGGACACCGACGAGGTGGTGGTCGGCTAGCCCGGACCGATGGCGGGGTCAGGCCTCCGCGAACACCGGGGCCAGGTCGACGTAGACCCGGTAGTCGGCGATCAGGTCATTGGCGTTGGTCCGGTAGATCGTGACCACGGGGACCGTGACGTCGCGTCCGTCCTGGCGCGTGTAGGTGACCATCGCCTCGACGATCGTCGCCGCGCCGTGCTCCCACTGCTCGGAGAGGTCGTGGCGCAGCCCTCCGATCATGTCGTAGAACCCCGCCAGCGCATCGCGGCACCCCTCGCGCCCATGCACCGGGTCGGCGTTGCCGAATCGCATCACCGCGTCAGGCGCCAGGTAGGCCGCCCAGGCGTCAGCGTCCATGCGGTCGATGTCCCGGAACATATTGATCCGCGATCCCATGCCTGCCTCCATGATTGTGACCTGGATGGTTAGCCGCTATCCACTGGTTACCCAGCGGGTGGAACATAGTCCCACCCGGTCCGCTTAGCTTCGTAACGAATTTGATCAAATACTCACATATCGTGCGCGCCCGGCTGCCGGCGGGCCGGAGATGACCGGCACGCTCTCGATCGAGCGGGTCCCGTTGGGCGCCTCGCCGCAGCTGATCCCGAGGGTCGCTCTGGGGTGCGGGAACTTCGGTGGCGTGGGATCGGCGCCGGCGTTCTTCGGCCAAGGCTTGAGCGAGGACCAGGCGCTGGCGCTGATGGACGCCGCCTGGGAGCGGGGCCTGACCCACTTCGATACCGCCGACGCCTACGGCGGCGGTCGCAGCGAGACCGCGATCGGACGCTGGATCGCCTCCCGGGGCGTGCGGCCGACGATCACCACCAAGACCTACAACCCGATGTCCTTTGATGGAGACCACGGGCTGGCGCCCGAGCGCGTGGGGCGCCAGCTTGCCTGCAGTCTGGAGCGGCTGGGGGTGGACCGGGTGGAGCTGTTTCTGGCCCACGAGTTCGATCCCGAGGTGCCGCTGGCGGAGAGCCTGGCGGGCTTCGCTTCGCTGCAGGCGGACGGACTGATCGGCGCCTACGGGGTGAGCAACTTCACCGCTTGGCAGCTCGAGTCGGCGCTGGCCGCGGGCTCCCCGGTGGCGGTTCAGAACTCGTGCTCGCTGCTCGAGCAGGGCGATTTTGCTGACGTCGTGCCGCTGTGCTCGCGGCGCGGGGTCGCGTATCTGGCGTTCAGCCCGCTGGCCGGAGGGTGGCTGACCGGCAAGTACCGCCGCGGCCGGCCCTACCCCGAGGGCTCGCGGATGACCCAGCGGCCCGAGCCCTACGCCGAGCTGGCGGCGCGCGAGCGGACGTTCGAGGCCCTGGAAGCGCTGGAGTCGTTCGCGTCCGAGCGCGGGATGTCGATCGCCGGCGCCGCCCTGGCCTGGCTGCTGGCCTCGCCCGGGGTGTCCCAGGTGGTGGTCGGCCCGGCGCGGCCCGAGCACCTGGAGCCGGTCCGCGAAGCGCTCGAGACGCCGCTGTCAGCCGACGAGGCGCGGACGCTGGGCGCGGTGCTTTCCTGATGCCGGTGCTGCTGCTCAGCCAGGAGGACGTCTACGCCGCGCTGTCGCCGGCGGATTGCGAACGGGCCATGACCGAGGTGCTGGTGGCCAGGGCCCGCGGGGAGGCCTTCGAGCCGCTGCGGTCGGTGATGCTGGCCCCCGGGGCGCCCGGCTTCGTGGGGTTGATGCCGGCCTGGCGGGGCGGCGACCCGGGCGTGTTCGCGCTGAAGGCGATCTGCGTGATCGGTGGCAATCCGGCCCGCGGTCTCGACGCCCACCAGGGCATCGTGACCCTGTTCGACGGCGAGACCGGCGTGCCCACAGCGATCATGAACGCCTCGGCGGTGACCGAGATCCGGACCGCCGCGGTGACCGCCGCGGCGACGCGGATGCTGGCCCGCAAGGATGCCCGGGTGCTGGCGATCCTCGGCGCCGGGGTGCAGGGTCGCGCCCACCTGCGGGCGTTCGACGGCCTGCGTGACTGGAGCGAGATCCGGGTCTACGCCCCCACCGCCGAGCACGCCCGGGCCCTTGCGGGGGCGGCGCCCGGCTCCGGCGCGGGTGGGGCCGCCGTAGCGGGGACCGCGGAGCAAGCGGTGCGGGGCGCCGACGTCGTGGTGGTGGCCACCAGTTCGCGCGAGCCGGTACTCGAGCACGGCTGGCTCGCTCCCGGCGCCCACGTCAACGCGGTCGGCGCCAGCTCGCCGGCGGCGTGGGAGATCGACGTGGCGACGGTCGCCGCCAGCCGGCTGTTCTGCGACAGCCGCGAGTCGCTGCGCAACGAGGCCGGGGAGTTCATCCTGGCCGTCTCGGAGGGCGCGATCCCGGGCGAGGACCACGTCCAGGCCGAGCTCGGCGAGGTCCTGGCCGGGCTTGATCCGGGCCGGCGCGACGACGGGGAGCTGACCCTGTTTCGCTCACTCGGGATCGGGGTCGAGGATCTCGCGGCCGCCGAGCTGACGATCGCCAATGCGCGGCGCCTGGGGCTGGGGACCGAGGTCGAGCTGTGATCGAGCTGTCGGCGATCCGCGAGGCGCGCGGACGGATCGCCGACGTCGCGGTCCGGACCCCGCTGGTGCGCCTGCGGATCGAGGATGCGCCGGCCGAGATCTGGTGCAAGCTGGAGACGCTGCAGCCGATCAACTCGTTCAAGATCCGCGGCGCCGCCAACGCGATCCGCTCGGCGCCGGCGGCCGCGCGTGAGCGCGGGCTGCTCACCGCCAGCGCCGGGAACATGGCCCAGGGGGTGGCCTGGGTGGCCCGTGAGCTCGGGCTGCCGGCGACGATCGCGGTTCCCGAGCACGCTCCGGAGGCCAAGATCGCGGCGATCGAGCGGCTCGGCGGCCGGGTCCTGCCGGTCCCCTACGAGCAGTGGTGGCAGGCGATCGTGACCAGCCGGATCGACGGGCTGGAGGGACTGTTCGTGCACCCCGTACAGGACCCGGCGGTGATGGCCGGCAACGGCACGATCGGCCTCGAGATCCTCGATGACCTGCCTGACCCCGACGCGGTGGTGATCCCGGTCGGTGGCGGCGGGCTGACGGTCGGGATCGCCAGCGCGATCAAGGCGCTGTCTCCGCGGACCAGGATCTATACCGCCGAGCCCGAGACCGGCGCTGCGCTGTCGGCGGCGCTCGCGGCCGGCCAGCCCGTCGACGTCGATTACGAGGCCTCGTTCGTCGATGGCGCGGGGAGCCGCCGGGTGCTCGACCCGATGTGGCCGCGGCTGCAGGAGGTGGTCGACGAGGCGTTCGCGGTGCCGCTCGCCGACGCCCGCTCCGCGGTCCGCACCCTGGCCGAGCGCGTCCGGGTGGTCGTCGAGGGCGCCGGGGCGCTGGCCACCGCCGCCGCGCTGGCCGGCCGGGCGGGAGCGGGAAAGGTCGTCTGCATCGTGTCCGGGGGCAATATCAATCTGGCCACCCTGGCCGAGATCCTTGGAGGTGGGTGATTCGGTGATCGACGAGAGCGATCAGAGCCAACCGGTGCTGCCGGGAGCCGGCGCCAGCGACTACGAGCGCTACCTGCGCACCGACGAGCTGCTGTCGCTGCAGAAGGAGCCCGCCGAACGGGTCCACCGCGACGAGCTGCTGTTCCAGACCGTCCACCAGGCCTCCGAGCTGTGGCTAAAACTCGCCACCGCCGAGGTCGAGGAGGCGGCTGCGCTGGTCGACCGCGAGCAGTTTCTGGGAGCGGCGCGGTTGCTGCGGCGGGCAGTGCTGGGGCTGCAGTACGTCACCAACCAGCTCGACATGCTCGATGAGATGAACCCCTGGGAGTACCAGCGGATCCGGGTGGTGCTCGGCCACGGCAGCGGCTTCGACTCGCCCGGCTTTCGCCGCGTGGCGCGGGTCACCCAGCGGGTGTCGGGGGCGTTTGACCAGGCGCTGGAGCGGGCCGGGATCTCGGTGGCCGACCTGTACCGCCGGGCGGAGGAGTTTCAGGAGCTGTACGCGCTGGCCGAGGGCCTGACCGACTGGGACCAGCGGATCTGGGTGTGGCGCTTTCGCCACTACGCCACCGTCGCCCGCGCCCTCGGCGAGGAGAGCATCGGCACCCAGGGCACCCCGGTCCAGGTCCTCGGCAAGCTGGTCGCGCAGCGTCAGTTGCCGCGGCTGTGGGACGTGCGCAGCCGGTTGGTAGAGCTGTTCGAGGCCGAGCGGGCTGGTGGGTCGGGAGACTGAGGGGTTTGGGACCGGTCCCGGCCTGACGTGGGTGGCGTCGGGGACGGGTCCGGCGAGGAGGCCGTGGCGTCGGCCTAGTGCAGAATGACGCTGGGGAGGGGGTAGACAGGGTCGGCGGCGCGCCGGGATGGTGGCTCGGCCGGCGGTGTGCCGAGACGGTGACGGACGTGTGCCGAGATCGCTACGAAAAGTGCGGTCAACGTCCCAACCGAGCCCTGTGAGATGCGCGTTGGGAGGTTTGCCGCCTGGGACGCCGCAAACGTCCCAATCCACCGCCGAAGGGCACGCATTGGGACGTTTGCCGACCGAGCGCCGGGGAGCTCGCCTCCGCATGGACAGCGGCGGCTCCACTCCACCTTCCCCAGCCACTAAACGCTCCCGCCCGGCGCGCAGCCGCAGCTACCCCCGCACAGCCTCCAGCGCCCCCACCAACCGGTCGACCTCCTCGACGGTGTTGTAGTGGATGAACCCCAGGCGGACCGCATCCCGGTCGTACCCCAGCCGGCGATACAGGTCCAGCGAGTACCAGGAGTCATGGGCCCAGACCCCGATCTCCCGCTCCGCCAACCGCGCCGCAATATCCACCGCCGCAACGCCCTCCACATTGATCAGGAAAGTCGGTACCCGCCCCTCCATGCCCGGGAGCCCGTAGACAGTCACAAACTCAGAGATGTCGGCCAGGAACTTCTCGCCCAGCGAGCGCTCGTAGGGCACGATCGCGTCGAAGCCCCCGATCGAATCCAGATACTGAAGCGTGGCGTTGAAGCCGGCCAGCAGCTCGAACGGCGGCGTCCCGGTCTCGAAGCGGCGGCTCAGCGGGGACATGGGGGCGGGGCGCGCCTTGTAGGGCCGCCAGGTCTCGAGCAGCGAGGCCCGCCCGTAGGCCATCCCCAGGTGCGGGCCGCAGAACTTGTACGGCGAGCAGATCAGCACGTCGGCATCCACCGCTCGCACGTCGATCGGCTCGTGGGCGGCGTAGTGGACGGCGTCGATCCAGGCCAGGGCCCCCGCCTGGTGCGCCATCGCGCAGACCCGGGCGGCGTCGACAATCGTCCCGATCGCGTTCGACGCCCAGGCGAAGGCCACCACCCGGGTTCGATCGGAGAGCTTCGCAGCCAGGTCGTCGTAGTCGAGCCGGGTGTCCGGGGTCAGCTCGATGTGCTTGACGGCCAGGTCCTTGTCGTGGGCCAGCTCCAGCCACGGCGCCACTCCGCCGTCGTGATCAAGCGACGAGACCAGGATCTCGTCCCCGGCGTCAAAGCCTCTCCCGGCCGTCCGAGACAGCATGAAGTTCAGCGAGGTCATGTTGGGGCCGAAGATCACCTCGTGGGGCTCGCAGCCGAGAAACCGGGCCGCCCCGGCCTCGGCGGTCTCGAGGATCTGCTTGGCGCGGAAGCTGGTCGCGTAGCCGGCGCCGAGGTTGGCGCTGGCCTCGCGCATCGCCCCCGCCACCGCGTCGCCGACCTCGTCGGGAACCTGCGTGCCGCCGGGGGCGTCGAAGAAGGCAAAGCCCTGCCCAAGCGCCGAGAAGCGCTCCCGGACACCACTGAGATCGCTGGCCTGGTTTAGCACTTGCAGCCCTCCCGAGACGATGATTTGATCAGCCGCATAACGATACGAATTGGTTCAAGCCGCTCCGCATCCGCGCGCGCCGCCGGCTACCCAGACAGAGGAGACGGCTGATCGTGAGCATTCGAGTGACCCGCACGGCGCAGGCCAGCTGGCAAGGTACCGTGTCCGAGGGGGGCGGCCGGATCGGCGTGGGCAGCGGCGCCTACGAGGGACCGTTCACCCTGAAGGCGAGAATCGAGGACGTGGAGCGCTCCACCAACCCCGAGGAGCTGATCGCCGCCGCCTCGGCGGGTTGCTACACGATGTCACTCGCCGACCTGCTCTCGAACGAGGGCCACCCGCCCAACGACCTGCAGACCAGCGCGCGGATCCGATTGGAGCAGACCGACGAGGGCTTTCGGATCACCAGGATCGACCTGCGCACCACCGGCGACGTCCCCGGGGTCGACCAGGAGCAGTTCGCCGCTCTGGCCGAGCGCGCCAAGGCGACCTGTCCGGTGTCGCTGGCGCTCGCCGGGACCGAGATCGCCGTGGAGGCCGTTAAGAGCGCGTAAGGCCGGTGCAGGTGGTTGACCCGCGCAAGACGAATGTGCGAGGGTGGCGCGGGTAACGGGCCGCCCCAGCTCGATCCGCCACCTCGACCGAGTGACGCCCCACGACAACATCCTCCCGGTAGCGCGATGGCCAGCGTAGCCGTCGTCGACTCCCACCAGGTGCCCCTGCGCCCGGGCTCGGTCGACCGGCTCAGCGTGCGCCCCACGGTCGGATCGCGGACCGGGTTCGATCCGCTCGAGCAGGCGGTGCTCGAGTGCGCGCCAGGCCGCACCGACCCGATCCGCGTACTCGAGGCCGAGGAGACGCTGTTCGTACTCGCCGGCCGCGGGACCGTGCACGTGGCCGGCGACAGCTACCGGCTCGAGCCCGAGGTCGGCATCTACATCGCCCCCGGCCAGGAGTTCGCGCTCGAGAACCCGGGCCCGGAGCCGCTGCGGCTGGTCGCGGTCCGGATCCCGGATCCGGTGCCGGCAAACGGCGATCAGAGCCCGACCGCCGCCGTCCGCTCGCTCGCCGACCAGGAACTGGAGCAGGCCACGACCCAGCGCGAGTTCAGAGTTGTCGCTGACCCCACCTGCGGGCTACGCTCGGCGACCCATTTCGTCGGTTACATCCCCACCGCGCGTGCGCCGGAGCACTTCCACACCTACGACGAGGTCATCTACGTCCTCGACGGACGCGGGGTGATGCACGCCGGGGAATTCGAGCAGTCGCTGGCGGCGGGGTCGTGCATCCAGCTGCCCGCCCGCACCGTCCACTGCCTGGAGAACACCGGCGAGCAGCCGATGCGGGTGGTGGGAGTCTTCCGTCCCGCGGGATCGCCCGCCGCGGCCTACTACCCGGACGGAACCCCCGCGTATCAGGGCTGATCTTGACAATCGAGACAATCACTCCAGAGGAGGAGGACAGGCCATGAAGGGACGTCTGCTCCTGACCGCTACAGCGCTGACAGCGCTGATCGCGGCCGGCTGTGGCAGCAGCAGCAGTAGCAGCAGCAAGAGCGCGAGCGCCGGCACCTCGGCCGCCGCCGGCGGTTCTTCGAGCAAGTGCAACGCCGCGGTCGGATTCGAAGGCCCGATCACCGGCCAGGTCGCGATGCTCGGTGCCGAGCAGCTGCACTTCGCCCAGCTGGCGGTGTCGATGGACAACACCGCCAACAAGACCAACATCACGCTCGTCCAGGGCGACACCCAGCTGATGCCCGCCCAGGCGACGACCGTTACCCAGCAGTTCATCTCCAACTCCAAGATGGTGGCGGTGGTGGGTCCGGCCGGCAGCCAGGAGGTTGAGGCGGTGGGACCGCTGTTCGGGCGCGCCGGGATGCCGTTCATCACCGGCTCGGCGACGGCGGCGGCGCTGACCACGGGCAAGAACCCGACGTTCTTCCGGGTGGTCTCCAAGGACAGCGTCCAGGGTCCCCAGGACGCGCACTACATCGTCAACACGCTGCATCCCAAGTCGCTGCTGCTGGTCGACGACCAGGAGGCGTACTCCACCGGGCTGGTGTCGGCGATGACGCCGGTGTTCAAGGCCGCGGGCATCAACGTCGACCACGAGTCGGTCAGCCAGAAGATCACCGACTTCTCGTCGCTGATCAGCAAGGTGACGCCGCAGACCAGCGTGGTCGTCCTGCCGTGGCAGGTGGCGGCCAACGCGCAGCAGCTGGGGCGCAACCTGGCCGAGCAGCACAAGAAGGCGGTCATCTTTGGCACCGACGGTCTGTTCTCGCCGGGGACGTTCACGATCAACGGCTCCTACGTGTCCTCGTTCGGGCCCGACATCACCTCGATCCCGGCCGACAAGGCGATCGCCGACGCGGCCAAGGCCAAGTTCGGCAGCTACGGCACGTTCGGCCCGCCGGTGTACGCGGCCACGCACGTGATCGACCAGGCGATCGCCTCGGTCTGCAAGTCCGGCCAGACCCCCAGCCGCTCCAACGTGCTGGCGGCGATCAAGGCCACCAACGAGCCGACCTCGATCCTCGGGCAGCCGATCAAGTTCGACTCCCACGGGGACCTGGTCAACGGGAAGTTCTTCCTGTTCAAGATCAACGCCAAGGGTCAGTACAAGCAGATCCCCAGCGCTTGATCGCCTAGCTGCAGCCGTGCCTGCGCGCGTCCTTCGGGGCGCGCGCAGCGCGCGACGGCCCTAGGTGGTGTAGGACTTCGGACCGCGATGCACTTCTTCGTCCAGGAACTGGTCAACGGGATCACGACGGGGAGCCTGTACGCGCTGCTCGCGCTGGGCTACTCGATGGTCTACGGGATCCTCAAGCTGCTCAACTTCGCCCACGGCGACCTGTACATGATCGGCGCGTTCATGGGCTACTTCGTGATCCAGTGGTTCGGCGGGGCGATGGCGCTCACGATCCCGGTGCCACTGCTGCTGCTGTTCATGTTCGTGATCGCCGGCGGCCTCACTGGGGTGCTCGGCGTGGCGATCGAGCGCTTTGCCTACCGGCCGCTGCGCGACGCTCCCCGGATCGCGCCGCTGATCACCGCGCTGGGGGTCTCGTTCTTCCTCGAGAACGCGGTCCTGCTGCTGTTCGGCTCCCAGACGCGCGTCTACAACACGCCGGACTTCATCTCCTTCTCGACCGGAATCCACATCGGGGTGTTGCAGATCGACATCGTGCGGATCATGGTGATCGGCCTCAGCGTGATCCTGATGATCGGGCTGCGGCTGCTGGTCTCTCGGACCAGGCTCGGCAAGCAGATGCGCGCCGTGGCCGCCGACCGCGAGGCGGCCGAGATGCTCGGGATCAACGTCGACTACACAATCGCCGCGACCTTCTTCATCGGCTCGGTGCTGGCGGGGGTCTCGGGGGTGATGGCGGGGCTCGTCTTCAACCAGGTCTACAACCTGATCGGGTTCGTGGCCGGGCTGAAGGCGTTCACCGCCGCCGTGGTCGGCGGGATCGGCTCGATCGCCGGGGCCATGCTCGGCGGCCTGTTGATCGGCATCGCCGAGTCGATGATCACCGGCTACATCTCCTCGACGCTGACCAACCTGATCGTGTTCGGGATCCTGATCGTGATGATGGTGCTGCGTCCGCAGGGGCTACTGGGACGCGCCCCGCTGCAGAAAGTCTGAGACTGGTCCCCTAGCGATGAGTGACCTGCCCCCCGCCGAGTCCCAGACCCAGTCGATCACCGGTCCGCAGGTCGGAGTCGACGAGTGGGTGATGCGCGCGGGCGGCCGCCGCCAGTACGCGCCGGGATGGCGCGGCGACGTGCAGCGGCGCACCGACAAGGTCGGCTGGTGGCCGCGGCTGGCCCTGGCCGGGATCGCCGGGGCGCTGGTCCCGTTCGTGCTCGGCAACCAGTTCCAGCTCCAGGTCGGGATCAACGCTCTGCTGCTGGCGCTGCTGGCGGTGGGGCTGAACATCGCCGTCGGCTGGGCGGGCCTGCTGGACCTCGGCTACATCGCCTTCTACGGCTTCGGGGCCTACGGGTTCGCGCTGCTGTCCTCAGACCAGCTGAGCACCGCGGGGGTCCACCTGCCGGCGATCCTGTCGCTGCCGATCGTGATGGTGGCGGCGGCGATCCTGGGGCTGCTGGTCGGCCTGCCCTCACGGCGGCTGCTGGGCGACTATCTGGCGATCGTCACGCTGTTCTTCGGCGAGGCGTTCGTCGAGTTCACCAACAACGTCGCGCCATCCAAACTGGGAGGCCCGAACGGGATCTTCGCCCTGGACCCGATCCACAGCTTCGGCGTGCAGATCCTCAGCAACAAGGGCTACTTCTACCTGCTGCTGGTGCTGCTGGTGCTGACGATCGCGGTGCTGCACCTGCTCGACACCTCGCGCACCGGCCGAGCCTGGCGCGCGGTCCGCGAGGATCCCCTGGCCGCGACGCTGATGACGATCCCTGTCAACCGCGTCAAGCTGATGGCATTCAGCTTCGGGGCGGTGGTGGCGGCGCTGGCCGGGGCGGTGTTCGCCGCCCAGCAGGCCAGCGTGTTCCCGACCGACTTCGACACCCCGTTCTTGATCTTGATCTACGCCGCGCTGATCCTCGGCGGCGCCGGCAGCATGGCCGGCGCGGTGCTTGGCGGGCTGGTGGTGGGGGTCACCCTGGACGGCTTTTTGCGCAGCAGCACCGAGGCCGGCTACATCTTCTACGGGCTGATCCTGCTCACGCTTCTGGTCAAGATGCGGCCGTGGCGCAAGCTGGCGCTCGTGCTGGGGTCCACGGTCGTCCTGGGGTTCGCGCTGCACGCGATCGTCAAGGCGATCAGCCCCTCGGCGGTGGCCGGCGGCCCGCAGTCAAGCGGGTGGATCGCCTCGGCGCTGCACAGCTGGGTGATCGTGCCCCAGAACCCGACCACGGCTGGGAACATCGGCTTCGTGGTCCTGATCTGCCTGCTGATCGCGCTGGTGCAGATCCACGGCCGCTGGCGAACCATCGTGCTGGTGCCAACCCTGTACCTGGCGGCGTGCGTGTGGGAGGGGCGGCTGGTCGCTGAGCCGTCGATCACCCGCCAGATCCTGCTCGGAGCGATCCTGATCGTGATGATGAACGCTCGGCCCCAGGGGTTGCTGGGCTCACGACGCGTCGAGGTGGTGTGAAGTCCGGTGGCGCTGCTCGAGCTCGACAAGCTGTCACTGGCCTTTGGCGGCCTGAGCGCGCTCAGCGAGCTCGACCTCAACGTCGAAGACCAGGAGATCGTCAGCATTATCGGTCCCAACGGCGCCGGCAAGACCTCGGTCTTCAACGTGATCACCGGCGTCTATGAGCCGACCGGCGGCGACATCCGCTTCGGAGGGCAGAGCATTGCGGGGCGCGAGGCCTACAAGATCACCCGGATCGGGATCGCGCGGACCTTCCAGAGCCTGCGGCTGTTTCTCAACATGTCGGTCAAGGAGAACGTGATGGCCGCCACCTACGGCCATACCAAGGCCACCCCGGCGGAGTCGATCCTGCGCCTGCCCCGGGCCCGCCGCGAGGAGCGCGAGGTAAGCGAGCTGGCCGAGGAGGTGCTGTCGTTCTTCGGGGAGCGGCTGGCCGGCTACCGCTGGGACCAGCCCGCCTACAGCCTCTCCTACGCCAACCGCCGCCGGCTGGAGGTGGCGCGGGCGCTGGCCACCCGGCCGCGGCTGCTGCTGCTCGACGAGCCCGCGGCCGGGATGAACCCCAACGAAACCCACGAGGTGACCGAGCTGATCGGCGAGCTGCGCGACAAGCGGGGCGTGGCGATCCTGGTCATCGAGCACGACATGCACGTCGTCGCGGGCTGCTCTGACCGCGTGGTCGCGCTGGACCACGGGGTCAAGATCGCCGAGGGGAGCTTCGACGAGGTGGCCGGCCATCCGGCGGTGGTCGAGGCGTACCTGGGCCGCGACCCCGAGGCGCTGGCCGAGAGCGAGTAGGCACTGATGCTGCTCAGCCTGGAGAACGTCACCACCTACTACGCCCAGATGCGGATCCTGGAGGAGATCTCGCTCCAGGTCGACGACGGCGAGCTGGTCTGCCTGCTGGGCGGCAACGCTTCGGGGAAGTCGACCACGCTGAAGACGATCCTGGGCATCGTGCGGCCGCGCAGCGGGCGGGTCATGCTCGACGGCGAGGACGTCACCGCCCGCAAGGTCCCCGAGCGGATCGCGCGCGGACTGGCGATCGTGCCCGAGAACCGCCGCCTGTTCGGACAGATGACGGTGCGCGAGAACCTGGAGCTGGGCGCGGTGCTGCAGACCGGGGAGACCTTCGACGAGGACCTGGAGCGCGTGCACAGCCTGTTCCCGCGTCTGCACGAGCGCCGCGAGCAGCTGGCGGGGACGCTGTCGGGCGGCGAGCAGCAGATGGTGGCGATGGGCCGAGCGCTGATGTCGCGTCCGCGGCTGCTGCTGATGGACGAGCCGTCGATGGGGCTCTCGCCGGCGTTGGTGCAGCAGAATTTCAGGATCATCAAGGAGGTCCACGAGTCCGGGGTGGCGGTGCTGATCGTGGAGCAGAACGCGACCATGGCGCTGTCGATCGCCGACCGCGGCTACGTCCTCTCCACCGGCGAGATCGTGCTCTCCGGCGCGGCCGGAGATCTGCTGCAGAGCGAGGACCTCAAGCGGGCCTACCTGGGCCGCTGAGAAAGTTTTCACACTGGCCGGGAAGGAACGGCGCGGATCGGAGTCTCGACGACTGCAGGCTCCGGGGACTGCGCGCACATTCTTGTTCCCAAGCGAGAGGGGCTCCATGAATGTCCTTGCCCTCAAGCTGGTCCGCGCACTCGCAGCCACGGCGGTCGTGTTTGCCGCCGCCGCCAGCGCGTCCGTGGCCAGCGCCAGTTCGTTTCTAAATCAGTTCAGCCACATCAGCACCATCGCCCCCGCGGTACCGGCGAGCGGGCCGGCGATGGGCGATCAGAACCCCTACGGGGTCGCGGTGGTGCGTAAGAGCACCGGCGACCTGGTCCGGGGCGACGTGCTGGTCTCGAACTTCAACAACTCGCAGAACCAGCAGGGGACCGGCTCGAGCATCGTCGAGATCTCGCCGAGCGGACAGCAGCACGTATTCGCGGTCGTCCCGCCGCCGAGCTCGACGCCGGCGGTCGGTCTGACCACCGCGCTGGCGGTCCTCCACAGCGGGTTCGTGGTCGTGGGCAACCTCCCCGCCCCCGGCGGCGACTCCTCGATGGCCACAGCGGGTGCGCTGACGATCCTGAATGCCAACGGCAACGTCGTGAAGACGATCACCGCGCCCGACATCAACGGCCCGTGGGACATGACCGCGACCGATCACGGCAAGGACGCCACCCTGTACGTGACCAACGTGCTCAACGGCACCGTGGCCGCGGGTGGCAAGGTGGTCGACCAGGGGACGGTGATCCGGATCGGCTTGCGCGTTCGCCACGGGCAGCCGCAGGTGACGTCGAACACCGTGATCGGGGATGGCTTTGCCGAGCGCACCGACCCCGACGCGCTGGTGGTTGGGCCGACCGGGGTGGGCCTCGGTCGCCGCGGGGTTCTGTACGTCGCCGACTCCAACAACAACCGCATCGCCGCGATCCCGGATGCCGCCAGGCGCATGACCGCGCTCGGAGGGGGCGGGATGTCCGTCGCCATGGGGGGCGATCTCAACGACCCGCTCGGTCTGCTGATCGCTCCAAACGGCAACATCGTCACTGCCAACGGCGGGGACGGCAACGTGGTTGAGACGAGTCCCGGAGGGACCCACGTGGCAACCAAGACTCTGGTGCCCGATGGGGCGGGTGACCTGTTCGGGATCGCCCTCGCGCCACACCACGGCGGGATGTACTTCGTCGACGACAACGGCAGCGGACCGGCGGCCAACTCCCTGCAGCTCCTGCACTGATCTGGGGTGGTGAGCCGCGGGCGGGGTGGCCCGTGGCTCCGTGGTGGTGAGCCGCGGGCCGGGTGGCCCGCGGCTCAGCCGCCGCCGATCAGTTTCCGCTCGCCGGTCGGTCCCATGGTGTGAACCCTGAGCGAAGGAAGACTGACCATGAGCCTGCCTGAGATCGTCAGCCACGACGAGTGGGTTTCCGCCCGCACGCACCTGCTGGAGCGCGAGAAGGAGCTGACCCGCGCCCGTGACGCCCTGGTCGCCGACCGGCGGCGGCTGCCGATGGTGGAGGTGACAAAGGACTACCGCTTCGAGGGACCCGACGGCGACGCGGCGCTGATCGACCTGTTCGACGGCCGCCACCAGCTGATCGTCGGCCATTTCATGTTCGATCCCTCGTGGAACGACGGCTGCTCGAGCTGCACGGCAGGGGCCGACGAGATGTCGCCCGGGCACCTCGAGCATCTGCACGTGCGCGACACCACGCTGGCCTACGTCTCACGCGCTCCGTACGCCAAGCTCCAGGACTACAAGCGCCGCCGGGGCTGGACGTTCCCGTGGTACTCGTCCTACGGCAGCGATTTCAACTACGACTTCCACGTGTCGCTGGACGAGTCGGTGGCACCGGTGCAGTACAACTACCGCAGCGCGACCGAGCACGCCGAGCACGGGGTGGGGATCGAGATGGCCGGAGAATTCCCCGGCCGCTCGAGCTTCCTGCGCGACGGCGACCGGGTGTTTCACACCTACTCGGTATATGCCCGCGGACTCGAGACGATGGGCGGGTCCTACTACCTGCTCGACGAGACCGCGCTGGGCCGCCAGGAGAGCTGGGAGGAGCCTAAGGGGCGCGCCGACGCGGCGCGCGACGCCCAGCCCGACTTCGCGAGTTGACCTGAAACAGCGGCTCATGGTCCATCCGTGCGGCGACGTTGTTGGCGGTCGTCGCCAGGTGGTCGTGCAGGCACCCGGCGGCGCGCTCGCCGTCGCGGGCCGCGCAGGCGGCGACGATCGCTTCGTGCTCGCCGGTGCGTACCTTGAGCTGGCGAGACTCCGGCAGGGCGAGGCAGTAGCGCTCGCTGATCTCCCACACCGGTCGGATCATCCGCAACAGCCAGGTCGACCCAGCCGCGCCGTAGAGCGCGAAGTGAAACGCCTGGTGGGCCTCTGAGGTGGCCGCCGAGTTGTCGTCGGCCATCGCGTCCAGCTCCGCCAGCCGCCGCCGTGCGTTTTCCTCGTCGGCCGGGGTGAAGCGGTCCGCGGCGCGACGGACGGCCAGCGGCTCCAGCGCCAGGCGGATCTCGTAGACCTCGGTCAGATCGGAGACCGAGAGCTCGGTCACCCGCGCCCCCCGGTGAGGAATGTTCTCGACCAAGCCGACCGCGTCCAGACGGCGTACCGCTTCCCGGATCGGCATCGGGCTCATGTGCAGGACCTCGGCGAGGTCCTCGATCGGCAGCCGCGTCCCGGGCGACAGCTGGCCGGTGACGATCGCTCTGTGGAGGACGTCGAACGCCTTCTCAGCGAGCGTGCGATGGCCCGTGGGCGGGCCATCGCCCGCCAAGGCGGCGAGGTGCGGCTCCATTCAGTTGTAGCTACCCAAATCAACGATCAAAAGTCAACAAGGCACCACTATTCAGAGGTTTTTCTCGGCGGCCCCGTTCGTCAGGTATTCCGGGGGGCCTCGGACCCATCCCCGCGCCGGGGGGACAAATTGGTCGATGAATTTGCGGCCGAGGCGGTGTCGTGTCCTCTTGAATGCGTGATGTGAGCGATGAACTGGCGGTGGGAACCCGGCTGGCCCGCGCCCAGCGCGGGGACGAGGAGGCGTTTGCCGAGCTGACCGAGCCCTACCGCCGCGAGCTGCAGCTGCACTGCTACCGGATCCTCGGCTCGCTGCAGGACGCCGAGGACCTGCTGCAGGAGACGATGCTGGCGGCGTGGCGCGGGCTCGAGCGTTTCGAGGGCCGCTCCTCGCTGCGGGCCTGGCTGTACACGATCGCCACCAACCGCTGCCTGAACGCCCTGCGCGAGGGCTCGCGGCGGCCCCAGCCGGTCGGCGGGGCGGCTTCGGCGGGCCACGGGCTGTCAGAGCGCTTCGCCGAGATCTCGTGGCTGGAGCCGTATCCCGACCTGCTGCTGGAGGGCATCGCCGACGCCGCTCCGGGGCCGGAGGCACGCTACGAAGCCAAGGAGACGGTCGCGCTGGCGTTCGTGTCCGGGCTGCAGCACCTGGCGGCGCGCCAGCGGGCGGTTCTGGTGCTCCGTGACGTGCTCGGCTTTCGCGCCGAGGAGGTGGCGGAGATGCTGGGGACCACCACGGCCTCGGTCAACAGCGCGCTGCAGCGGGCCCGGGCGGTGCTGGAGGCCCGGGTCCCGACGCGGCCTGAGCGGCTGGCGGTGCCGGTTACCCGGGCCGAGCGCCAGATGGTGGACCGGTTCGCCGACGCCTTCCAGCGCGACGACATCGACGGGATCGTGGCTCTGTTGACCGAGGACGCCGTGGTCTCGATGCCGCCCGAGCCCGAATGGCACCAGGGCCGCCGCCAGGTGGCCGAGTTCCTGCGCGGCCGCCACCAAGGGCGCAAGGGGCCGTGGCGGTTCGTGGCCACCGCCGCCAACGGCCAGCCGGCCTACGCCTACTACCTGCGCTCCGGTGACCGGTGGGTGCGATCGGGCCTGTTCGTGCTCGGCGTGCGCAGCGACGGGATCGCCTCGATCACGCGGTTCCGCGACGACGGCCTGCTGTGGCGCTTCGGGGTTCCCGAGACGCTCTAGCGCCTTTGCCTGTGGGGGCGCTTGGGCTTCAGCTTGGGCTTGGGTGTCGCTGGCGCGGGGCGGATCGAGACCTTGGTGGTGTACACGGTGGTCCCGACTGGGGGGCCGTCGGCCGGATACTCCTGGACGGTGTTGGAGGGGCCGAGCGGAACCTGGATCTCGAGGCGCTTGCCGGCGGCTGTGTTGACGGTGTTCGTCCTGCCGCGGATCGTGATCCGGTACCGGGTGTGACGGCGGTAGGTGGTCGGGGTCTGGACCTGGGCGCTCCCGCTGCCCTGTAGCTCGAACCCTGCCCGGTTGGCGCCGACCAGGGTGCTGAACTCACGGACCTGGCGGTGCATCGCCACGCTCCAGCCGTAGACCGAATAGGCGTTGTCGGCGCTGGTGTAGGTGACCTCGCTCGGGGTCGCGGGCGGGTGGGCGAAGTCAGCCATGACGGTGGCGATCGACCATTTGAGGTCGCGCGCCCAATAGGGCCAGCTGTGCGTGCCGGCGCCGTAGTCGTCGAACAGGCTGGGGATCCCCAGTGCCTGCAGCCGGCTGTGGAACATGATCGTCAGCTGCTCCACTCCTGACTCGATCAGGTCCGCCTCCGGATTGGGGAGCAGCGGATCGAGCGGGCCGGGGTGGCCGTTACCCGTGTACATCAGCAGGTCGGTGTGGCGCAGGTTGGCGGCCAGCGTGGTCGGGTCGTGGGCGGCCCAGTTGATCTCCTCGGTCTGCCGGAGGCCGAACATCGAGTAGGGCGCCACGCCGTCGAGCCCGACCTCGGTCGCGTTGATCACCGGGGTGACCAGCGCCTGGGCTTCGGCGTCGTAGGCGATGTCCGGTGCGCCTGAGAACGACAGCGCGGACGAGAACAGGTCCGGATGGCGGGCGGCGTAGCTCATCGAGCAGAAGCCACCCTGGGAGAGGCCGGCGATGGCGCGGCCCTGGCGGCTGACGGTCGTGCGCAGGTTGTGGTCGACCCACGGGATCAGCTCGCCGATGTGGAACCGCTCCCACTCCGGCTGGCCGTAGGCGCCGGAGTTGTACCAGTCAGTGCACCAGCCGCCGCCGTTGTCGTTCTGGGCGATGTCGGGCATGACCACGATCAGCGACTTTCCGGCCGTGGTCTGCTCGGCCGCGCCCATCGTGGTCCAGTCGGCGGCGCCGCCGCTGGTGCCATGCAGCAGGTACAGCACCGGGTAGCGCTTGGCTGGATTGGCCGCGTACCCGTCGGGGAGCAGGATCCTGATGTTGGCCGTCGCTTTCAGCGCCGGCGTGGAGACGGTGAGAGCGATCAGGCGCGAGCTGAGCTGGTGCTGGGAGAGGACGGTGATCCCGTCGCCGCTGCTCAGGGCCGCCTGCGCCGGGACGGCGATCCCGTCGGCGTTGCTCAGGGCCGCCTGCGCCGGGACGGCGAACACCAGCGCGAGCGCGACTGCGAGCGCGATCCGGCCGATGCTCCGCTTGAGCATCACCCTGCGCGCCATGTCAGCTGATCCGGGGTTGCCGGTTTCTCATCTAAATCACAGTTTGCCGTTTTTCGATGCAGTGGGCTGCGGCACCCTGTGCAGGACGGCTTCACCCAGAAGGGACGACGCAGATGGCGTGGCGCCTTGGAGAATGAGCCACGGCTCCCGTGGGTGGCTCCTCACGTGCGAACAAGGAGGCTTGTATGGGATTTCTGCGCCGAAACGATGAGGTCGGCGGCACGCATTACCAGATGCGCGAGAAGCTGTTCTCGGTCGGCGATGACTTCTGGATCGAGACTGAAAGCGGGGAGCGCGCGTTCAAGGTCAACGGCAAGGCGCTTCGGGTCAGGAGCACGTTCATTCTGGAGAGCCCGTCGGGCGAGGAGCTGCTCAAGATCCAGGAGAAGAAGCTCCGCATCCGCGACACGATGGAGATCGAGCGTGACGGAGAGACTGTCGCGACGATCAAGAAGGCGCTGATCACACCCCTGCGTGATCGGTTCGCGATCGAGCTCGGAGACGGCGGTGAGCTGAGCGCGAAGGGGAACATCGTCGATCACGAGTACGAGATCGAGCGCGATGGCAACAAAGTGGCCGAGGTCTCCAAGCGGTGGTTCCGGGTTCGCGACACCTATGGCATCGAGATCGCAGCCGGAGAGAACGACGCTCTGATCCTCGCAGCGACCGTGTGCATCGACGAGATGGCAGGCGCCTAGCTACGCATCAGGCAAGCTCTATCCGCAGCTAGCGGTTCGCGCGGTTCCGCTAAATAGGGGCCGCCGGTAGGCCCTTGCTCGGGTCATCTGACCCGCCCGCCTGCCCGCCGGACCGGAAGCCACCGGTCCGGTTCGGATTTGCCAGCGCCACCGCGATGCTTGATACGTTCGCGGCGCCATGGAGAGGAGCGAGCATGCAGCGAGCGCTTCGGGGATCGTGCTGTTGACGCTGGCCTCGGGCCAGTTCTTGATGACGCTCGACAGCTCGGTGATGAACGTGTCGATCGCGACGGTCGCCAAGGACGTGGGTACGACGGTGACTGGGATTCAGACGGCGATCACGTTCTACACGCTGGTGATGGCGTCGTTGATGATCACGGGCGGGAAGCTCGGTCAGATCCTCGGTCGCAAGCGCGCGTTCGCGATCGGGTGTGTGATCTACGGCTGTGGTTCGTTCATCACCGCGATCTCTAAGAGTCTCGCTGTGCTGCTGTTCGGCTGGTCGTTTTTGGAGGGTGTTGGTGCCGCGTTGATCTTGCCCGCGATCGTCGCGTTGGTGGCGTCGAATTTCGAGCCGGCGGGGCGGCCGCGCGCGTATGGGCTGGTCGCGTCGGCGGGCGCGATCGCGGTTGCTGCGGGTCCGCTGATCGGCGGGCTATTTACCACCTACGCGTCGTGGCGGTGGGTGTTCGTAGGCGAGGTGCTGATCGTTCTGGCGATTCTCGCGGTCGGGCGCCGGATGGCCGACGTCCCGCCGCAGACGCGGCCGCGGCTTGATCTCGTCGGGACCGCACTGTCCGCGATCGGCCTGGGGCTGGTCGTGTTCGGAATCCTCAAGGCCGGTTCGTGGGGGTTCGTTCAGCCCAAGCCGGACGCCCCGCAATGGCTCGGCCTTTCCCCGGCGATCTGGCTGATGCTCGGCGGCGGAGTCGTGCTGTGGCTGTTCTTCAGATGGGAGAACCGGCGAATCGCCGGCGGCGTCGAACCGCTGATCAACCCCTCGATCCTGTTGAACCGGACGCTGCGCGGGGGCCTGACCTCGTTCTTCTTTCAGTACCTGCTGCAGGCAGGGCTGTTCTTCGCGGTACCGCTGTTCCTGTCCGTTTCGCTCGGGCTATCCGCGATCGCGACCGGCGTACGCCTGCTGCCGCTCTCGATCACGCTCCTGCTGGCCGCTGCCGGGATCCCGAAGGTCTTCCCCAACGCGTCACCACGCCGGGTCGTGCAGATCGGCTTCCTGTCGCTGTTCGCGGGGCTGGTGGTGATGGTGGGGGCGCTCGATGCCGGCGCCGGACCGGACATCGTGACCTGGCCGATGCTGCTCGCCGGCCTGGGGATCGGCGCGCTCGCATCGCAGCTCGGGAGCGTCACCGTGTCATCGGTCCCGGACGAGGAGAGCGCCGAGGTCGGCGGGCTGCAGAACACGGTCACCAACCTTGGCGCGTCGATCGGCACCGCGCTGAGCGGCGCGGTGCTGGTCGCCGCCCTCACCACGACACTGATCGCCGGCATCCAGAACAACCCCGCCGTCCCCGCCGACATCAAGTCCAAGGCCAAGACCGAACTCGCCAGCGGCGTCCCGTTCCTGTCTGACAAGGACCTCCACTCCGCCCTCGACAAGGCCGATGTACCCAAGGCCACAGCCGACGCGATCGTCGAAGAGAACGCGAACGCGCGCATCCAAGGGCTGCGCACATCGCTGTCGGTCATCGCTGTCATCGCCTTGATGGCGTTGTTCTTCAGCCTGAGCATCCCAACCGAGCAGCCCGCAGTGGCCCGGTCAGATGACTCGCGTGAGCACGAAGACACCCGTGCAATGCCGGCTGCCGACCGCAGCTCAGCAGCTCAAGCAGACCCTTGATCACCAGCAGCACAAGCATCACCACGTTGAATGCGACGACCAGCAGCACTTGGGGTCACCGTCTGGACCGCCGTGCTCTGACTCCGCCCCCCCACCTGATTCGGCCCGCATTGCTCCGACTCTCGATCGTGTCTCGATCACGCGGACGCGGGAATGAGGGTCGAGCCGTAGTTGGTCAGCGTCTCACCGCATCGAACAAGCGTCGGAGCAAGTGAGGCCGCACATACTCCAGCCTGACCTTCCGAATGCGTCGTTTTCTCCAATCCACAGTGACGCGTATGGATTGGGTGCCATAAAGCGGCGCGAGCATTTTGACGAATCGTGGCATCGTTCATCCTCCTAAGGCGCGCACGGCGCGGTGCGAGACGGGTCCGGCCACGGAGTCTGACCGACGCGGGTTGATCACAGGGCGTGCAGCACTACCACCAGCCTCAGCCAGAACGCACCCTTAGAACGGAAGCCGGGCTCTCAGCGCTGGTCCGGCGACAGAGGGGAGACGGTGGACTAGACGAGCGGATCCCGCTTCTAGTCGATGGTTAGCAGCGGATCGGGGGCGGCCCTAATGGCCGACCTCATGTCTTCGCAGCTGGAGCACGGATGGTTTGGCCTATCTCGATGAGGTGTCCGTCGGGGTCGCGCATGTAACAGCGGAGCTCGCGTCCGCGGTCGGTCGGCGGCGTGAGGAACTCGGCGCCGAGGGCGCTCCATTGCTCGTATGTGGCGTGGATGTCGGCGACGCGGATGTTGAGGAAGCTGCTCACGCGATCGGGATCTCGTGGGGTCTCAAGCGTGACTGCCGGCTTGTCGTCGGTTGGTGGGCCGCCTGTGTTGATGATGATCCAGCTGTTCGCGAGCGCGACGATCGCCGGCTCGTCTTCCAGCAGGGTCTCGCCTCCGAGCACGTCGGTGTAGAACCGCCGCGAGCGCTCGACATCGGCCGAGATGATGAAGTGGGTCAGGACGATCCCATCTTTGGGTGCCGGGAATTCCGCCATCGCTATCGCTCCACGACGGGACGGACCTCGACGGAGCCGCCTAAGCGCGTCGCGGGGATCCGCGCGGCGAGTCCGATCGCTGCGTCGAGGTCCGGCGCCTCGTATACGTAGTAGCCGTCGAGCGTGGCGCGCGAGTCGACGGCGGACCCGCCGCTGACCTGCGGCAGGCCGTTGTTGACGCGCACGGTCGTTGCCGTGCTGAGGGGCTGCAGTTGGTTGCCATCGAGAACGCCGTCCAGCCGTCCGATGGCTTCGAATTCGGCGAAGATCGCTTGTTGCTCTTCGGTTGGGAGTTCGCTGATCGCGGCGTCTGCGCCGTTGAAGCGGATCTGGAGCATGTATTTCATGGACCTGGCCTTTCGGGCTGTCGGGCGAGTTACAGCGCCGCCGGGTCGGCGGCGGCTTCGGTGGGAATGACCATGCTTGTCGAGCTGCTGCATGTCTCCATCTTTCGTACGAATGGTGACGTCCGATCGTGCCTTTGGCGGTGATCGGTCCGGTCACGAGTCATCGTCGATTCAGCTTGATCTCGCGAGAATATGAGTTAGTTAGCTGACTGAGCATACAGCATACAGAGCCTGAATTCCGGCGGTCGCCGATCGTGATGTGGGCCGAGAAAGCGGACCATAAGTCCGGTTTCTCGGCCAGGATCGCTGGTCAGGCGGTGAGCGGCCTCGCAGGCCGGTCCTCGATCCGAACTTCAGCCCCGAGTAGCTGGCTCACGGTTGTCAACTCGTGATGGCCAAACGCCGGCGGGTTTGCGCGACAACCACGCGTGAATCCGCTCGTCGCCGGGACGGTCACGGGCCCTTGACGACCGTGGGTGCCCGGCACCCGGTCCGCGGGATCGTGACATAGGGTCCCCGGTATGGAGTTCAGCCGCGAGTTGCGCAATGACGTCCTGGCCGGAGACATCACGCTCACGGTCCGGCTGTGGAAGCGCCCGCGGGTCAGGCAGGGCGGCCGCTACCGAGTCTGGCCCGGCGAGATCGAGGTCGACGCCATCGAGCTCGTCCCGTTCGCGGCGATCACCGCGCAGGACGTCCGACAAGCCGGCGAGCCCGACCGCGAGACTCTGCGCCAGCGGGCCGCTCACGCCGGGCCGATCGAGGAAGACACGCTGGTGTATCGAATCGAGTTCCACGCGGTGAGCCCCGCTGGCTGAGCCAGCGCTAGACCTCACGCAGCCCATCGTTGGGGACCCACCACAGTCCGTCCGACGGTGGCAGGCCGCGGCCTTGTGCGATGCGACCAGCCGTGTGTAGGCACACCCAGCCTCGGCCATGGGTTCCCCGTCGCACGGCCGACGGGCCGGTCGCGTCCTCGCTAGCTGGCGCTCCCGACGCCACTTTTAGCGCCGGCTGCGGACCGCGCTCAGTTCGGAGTCGGGCTCCTATTGCGCAGTCGCGCCTTGGGGCTGACCGCCGGCGTGACCCGGCACCGCCGGAGCGAGCGACTTGCTGTTGCCACCCACTTGCTCGAGGACTGTATGGGCTTGGTTGTCGACCAGGCGTGTCAGGAGCTGCTGGGCGTAGCCGAAGACGAGGGCCCAGGCAACGATCTGGGCGGAGGAATCGAGTGCGCTCAATCCAGGCACGAAGCCGCCGCGCATCAGGAGCAGGCCGAGGAGCGCGGTGAGCGCACCGGTGGGCAGCTTCAACGCCGCGAGGGCAACAGGAAGGCTGTAAGGAGTCGAGGTCCCCTCCACGTTACGCACAGCTGCAGCGGCGGCGATCGCGGCCGCGATCAGCCCGACTAACTCGACGACCGCAACGTCCCAGCCGCTGGCGACCCGGCGCATGAGCGCGTCAGCGCTCGCCGCGCTTGCCGCGCTCTGCTGGCCGTTGCTGTTCGGCTGGGCGGCAGCTGGAACGGGTGTGGTTGAGGTCGTGCAAACGACGTTTCCAGGGATGAAGCACACCGGTAGCGCCGCGGGCCTATTGAAGGCGAAGACCACCATGCCGATGGCCGCGAGCGCGAGCACCAGCGTGGTGACGGCGATGACGTTGCGAAAACTGCGCAGGCGGCTGACCTTCCATCGGCTTTCAGTGCTCGCCGCGCGCACTGCCGAGATCACCGCCTGGCGATCGCTCTCGGTGAGCTGGCTCGGATCAGGGCCTCTACCGTTCGGAGACACGACCGCAGCCGCCAGCGCCCGCTGTGACGCATCCTGTGCGGTGAACGGGCGGAACACCCCCCGTCGCCCGCGCACAGCAGGGGTGATGAGCGTCGGCGTCAGATCGATGTGCTCCTCATCGCGGATCACGCGCTCTGCGATTCCCTCCAATCGCACGCGCCGGGGATCGGTCGGCTTCAGGTGCAGTTGCACGTGGGCAAGCAGGCCCGACAGCTCACCCTTGAGGTAATCCGATGAAGCGACCCGTAACAGTTCCGACTCGACCGCGTCTAGCTGACTGATGACACGCTCCACCGCGGACCCTGTCAGCGCAGCAATGAAATAGCCCGGCCTCCATGGGCTCCCGCCCTTCGCTGCTGCCGCCGCCGCCTCAAGGTGGTCATCGATGATCCGGCGCGCCTCATCACTGACGGAGGCAGACGTCGGTGAGCCAAACAGCCAATCGCGTACGAACCTCAGCTCAGCGACCCTGCTTAATGCCTGCTCCCGCCAGGACGCAGATGTCGGTCGCGCGAGCGGAAATGGCGGCCGACTGATATGCGGCTGGGAGCCATCGCCACCGGGCACCGGTCGTGCACGCCGCTTTGGAGCGCCAGTAATCACCGACAGAAGCACGACAGCCTCAGTCCCAACCATGTCGAGTCGCAGCCCCGCGACACTCGCTTCAATACTCGCCCCAACTTGCCCTCCGCTGCCGATCGCAGCATCGACCGCCGACTATCCTACCGCGAACGCATGCTGCCAGGTGCGGAAAGATTTTGCACAGTTCGGCGGCGCAATCCGGTGCGCTCCAGCGCAACACCATGACCACCGGCCGAACGTCGCAACAACCACACGGTAGGAGAGATATTCGCCCGACCCCTAGAGAGAGGGCCGCCTCCCATGCGCCACCCTCTGCCGACCCTTACGCGGTGTCGCATCTAAGCCTGGATACCGCCGCCGTCGATCACCCACGCCTGGCCGCTGATGGCCGACGCGGCCGGGGACGCCAGGAAGACGATCGCGTCGGCGACCTCGTCGGGCTCGAGCAGTCGCCCCAGCGGGCTGCTTTCGGACAGCGCCCGCTCGCTCTCGTGCGGGGTGCGGCCGGTCTTCTCCACGATGTTGGCGATCGAGCGCGCGGTCATGCCGGTGTCGACGAAGGTGGGGCAGACGGCGTTGACGGTGACACCGGTCCCCGCCAGCTCGGCGGCGACAGCGCGGGTCAGGCCGACGGCGGCGTGCTTGGAGGCGCTGTAGGCGCTGGTGTAGGGGACGCCCTGGCGCCCCGCGGTGGAGGCGACGGTGACGATCGCCCCGCGGCCCCGCTGGCGCATCCCGGGCACAACCGCGCGCATGCACAGAAACGGCCCGGTGGCGTTGACGTCGAAGTGCTCTGTCCACGCCCCCAGCGTGGTCTTGGCCAGCGGCGCCGACTCGCCGATGCCGGCGCTGTTAACCAGCACGTCGACCTCGCCGAGCTCCTGGAACGTGTCGCTGACCGCAGCCTCGTCGGTGACGTCGCAGACCACCCCACCCACCGCCGCGACGGCGTCGCGGTCGCGGCCCAGGGCAATGACGCGGTCGCCGAGCGCCGCGAACCGGCTGCCCACGGCCAGGCCGATCCCCCTGGTCCCGCCGGTGACCACAACGGTCCGGCTCACGCGGCGCCCTCGCCCGCGGCCTCGGCCGCTCTGAACATGTGACGGGCGATGATCTCCCGCTGGATCTCCGACGCACCCTCGTAGATCCGCGGCGCCCGGACCTCGCGGTACAGGTGCTCGAGCGGATGGCCGTGCTCGAGCGCCCGGGCGCCGTGAAACTGGACCGCGGCGTCGACGGCCTGCTGCGCGGTCTCGGTGGCCAGGAGCTTGGCCATCGCTGCCGTCGCCGGGTCGGGTTGCCGCTGGTCGTGCGCGCGGGCCGCGGCGTGGACCATGAGCCGGGCCGCCTCGGTCTGGGCTGTGAGCTCGGCGAGGCGGTGCGACACCGCCTGATGCGCCGACAGCGGCTTGCCGAAGCTTCGGCGCTCCAGCGCATAGGCGGTGGCCAGGTCGAGCGCCGCGCGCGCCATCCCGATCGCGAACGCGCCGACGCTGGGGCGAAACAGGTCAAGCGTGCGCATCGCAACCCGGAACCCGGCGCCGGGCTCGCCGAGGACCTGCTGGCGGGTGGCCGGCACCCCGTCGAAGGTCAGCGAGCCGATGGCGTGCGGGCCCAGGAGCTGCCTGGGCTCGCCGCTCAGGCCGTCGGCGTCGCCGGGGATCGCGAACGCGGTCAGGCCGCGCGCCCCCGCGGCGTCTGCGTCGCTGCGCGCGAACACCGTGTAGATGTCGGCGTCGGGGGCGTTTGAGATCCAGAGCTTCTCGCCGGTGAGGCGGTAGCCCCCGTCGCCGTCGGGCTCGGCCCGCAGCGACAGCGCCGCGACGTCGGAGCCGGCCTCAGGCTCGGTCAGCGCGAACGCGGCCACGGCTGTGCCGTCGGCCACGCGTGGGATCCACCGCTCTACGCAGGCCTCGGTTCCGGCCTGCAGAATCGGGGAGGCGCCGAGACCCTGCAGCGCGAAGGCGGTCTCGGCCTCGGTGCATTCCCGGGCCAGCGCCTCGCGGATCACGCAGAGCTCGGTGCACGCCACGCCTCCCCCTCCCAACACGCGCCCCAGAAGCCCATGATCTGCGAGCGCCTTGACCAGCGGACGGTTGACGCGCCCGGGCTCGCCGGCGTCGGCGATCGGCTTCAGGGTGACGGCCGCCAGCTCACGGGTGCGCTCGTAGAGCTCACGCTGGTCCTCGGTCAGGTGGAGGTCGAGCGCGGTCGCCGTCATGCCGGGCGCGAGAGCACCGCGGTGCCCATCAGCTCGACCTTGGCCTCAGGATCGAACAGCTCGGTGACGCCGAACAGTCCCATCGCCGGGTAGCGGCGGCCGAAGTGCCGGCGCCACACGCCCCCCAGCCCCGGCAGCGAGTCCTTGTACTCGGTGACGGCGGTGACGAACACCTGCAGCGAGACGAGGTCGTCGGGTTCGCCGCCGGCGGCGCGCAGCGCGGTCATCAGGTTGGCGGCGGCCTGATCGAACTGCTCGACGATCGTGTCGCCGACGATCCGCCCGTCGGAGGCCTGCGCCGTCTGCCCGGCTAGGTAGACGGTGTCGCCGGCTCGGACGGCGTGGGAGAACCCGGTCGGCGCGGCCAGCTCGGAAGAGTTGATCAGCTCGCTCATCGCCCCTGCCAGGCCGGCTTTCGGCCCTCGTCCCAGGCGCGGTAGAACTCCTCGAAGTCCTCGCTGTTCATCATCAGCGCCTGCGTGATCGCCTCGAACTCGATCGCGGCGCCGAGCCCCATGTCGAGCTCGCGGGTCAGCAGCGACTTGGTGGTGGCGTAGGCAAAGGCTGGTCCGTCGGCGATCCGGCGGGCGATCTCCGCGGCGCGGTCTTGAAGCTCGGAGACGGGCAGGACCTCAGCGGCAAGCCCCATCTGCCGCGCCTGCTCGGCGGACACCGGCTCGCCGAGCATCAGCAGCTCCGTGGCGCGGCCCAGCCCCACCACCCTGGGCAGCAGGTAGGCCGCGCCCATGTCGGCGCCGGCCAGCCCCACGCGAGTGAACAGAAACGCGAACGAGGCCGAGTCAGACATCAGGCGCAGGTCGCAGGCCAGCGCCAGCACCGCGCCGGCCCCGGCCGCCACCCCGTTCATCGCCGCGATCACCGGCAGCGGGCACTCCCGCAGCGCCTTGACCACCGCCCCGGTCATGCGGGTGAACTCCAGCAGCCCGGCGGTGTCCATCTCCAGCAGCGGCGCGATTATCTCCTCCACGTCGCCGCCCGAGCAGAACCCGTGGCCCTGGCCGGTGATCGTCAGCACGCGGGCGTCGCCGCGCTGCGGCAGCTCGATGACCAGGTCACGCAGGTCGGCGTAGACGTCGAAGGTCAGGGCGTTGAGCTTCGCCGGTCGGTTGAGCGTCACGGTCGCGACTCCGTCGTCGACCTCGAAGTCGAAGTGTTGCCAGTCCTCGGTCAGCGGCGTGCTCGCGCGGAACGGGCTCATGCTCGCCCGACGATACTCGACATAGAAGTCCGGAGCAATGTTAGGTATGCTCCGGCGCCATCGTTGACTGGCTCTAGTCCCTACTGGAATCCGAAGACCGAGACGCTCTCCCGCGAATCGCTCGAGGCGCTCCAGCTCGCCAAGCTCCGCCGCCAGGTCGCCTGGGCGGCCGAGCGCAGCCCCTGGTACCGGCGGGTGCTGGGGTTCTCGGGGCTCGACCGGTCGTCGCTGGATTCGCTGTCGGATCTGCGCGAGCTGCCGCTGCTGACCCGCGAGCAGTGGATGAGCTCGCAATTCGAGCATCCGCCCTACGGGGAGATCCCGACGATCGGCGGCGATGGTGCGATCCGCGTCCACACCACCTCGGGCACCACCGGGAAGGGTCCGCTGCGAGCGCTGGACTCGCGCAAGGACTGGGCCTGGATCGCCGAGATGTGGGCCTACGGGATCTGGGGCTGCGGCGTGCGGCCCGGCGACACGGCCTACATCGCGTTCGGCTACGGGTCGTTCATCGGCTTCTGGGGCCTGCACTACTCGATGGAGAAGATCGGCGTGTTGAACGTGCCCGGAGGCGCCCAGACGACCGAGACGCGGGTGCGCCAGATCCTCGACTTCGATTGCACGGTGGTGGCCTCGACTCCGACCTACGCGCTGCGGCTGGCCCAGGAGGCCGAGTCGCTGGGGCTCGACCTGCCGGGATCTTCGGTGTCGCGGCTGATCCTGTCCGGCGAGCCCGCCGGGTCGATCCCGCAGACCAAGGCGCTGATCGAGGAGCAGTGGGGCGCCAAGGCGTTCGACACCGCGGGGATGACCGAGATCGGCACGATCATGGTGTTCGAGTGCGAGCACCAGCCGGGCGGCACCCACATCATCGAGGACCACGTCTACGAGGAGGTCATCGACCCGGTCTCCTTGGAGCCCCTGGGCTACGGCGAATCCGGCGAGCGGGTGGTGACCTCGTTCGGGCGCGGCGCGATCCCGCTGTTGCGCTACCGGACCGGCGACCTGGTTTCCCGCGTTCCAGCGTCTACGTGCAGCTGTGGCCGCGGCTTTGACATCTACGAGGGCGGGATCCTGGGGCGCGTCGATGACATGAAGATCATCCGCGGCACCAACGTCTACCCGCGGGCGATCGAGGCGATCGTGCGCGAGTTCTCCGAGGTCGACGAGTTCCAGACGGTGATCACGCGCGAGGGGGTCCGCGACGAGATCACGCTGCGTGTCGAGCTCAAGCCCGACTGGGATCTCGAGCGCTGGGACGGACTGGCCGAGTCGCTGCACAACCAACTGGCGCTGGCCCACGAGGGGCTGAACTTCCGGATCGAGCGCGCCTCGGAGGGCGAGCTCCCGCGCTTTGAGCTCAAAGCCAAGCGCACCGTCGACAAGCGCGACGCGCCGATCGGGGCGTTGCCGGCATGACCGCGGATCTGCTCGGCAACCCGCTGTCGGCGTCCGAGGAGCGGCTGCTCGCCGTCTACTCCGAGCTCAAGGCGCTGTGCGCAGAGGATCTGCCGCCGGTGGCGGCGGCCAACGTTCGGGCTGCCCTGGCGCTGATGCACAACGTGGTCAACGGGCTGGCGCTTGACTACGAGCACCTCAGCGACCTGGGCGTGTAAGCGGGTTCTCTGCGGATGCGGATAGCGGTTGTCGGCGGCGGGCCCGGGGGACTGTATTTCTCGATCTTGATGCGTCGGGTGGCGCCCGATTGCGAGATCACGGTGTTCGAGCGAAACCGGGCCCAGGACGCGTTCGGGTTCGGGGTGGTGTTCTCAGACGAGACGCTGACCGTGTTCGAGCACGCCGACCCGGCCAGCTATCGCGAGATCACCTCGCGCTTTACCCACTGGACCGACATCGACATCCACCACCGGGGGGTGCGGACGCGGTCCGGCGGTCACGGGTTCTCGGCCCTGGGCCGACGCGAGCTGCTGGGGATCCTGCAGCGGCGGGCGCTGTCGCTGGGCGTCGACGTGCGGTTCGAGACCGAGGCTTGTTTGGACGATCTCGGATGGGCCGATCTGGTTGTTGGCGCGGACGGAGCATCGAGCGCTGTCCGCGCCGCCCTTTCTGGCGACTTTCGTCCGTCTCTGGATCCCCGCTTCTGCCGCTACATGTGGCTGGGGGTCGACCTCGTCTACGACGCGTTCAAGTTCTTCATCGAGGAGACGCCGTACGGGGTCTTCCAGGGACATGCCTATCCCTACGACGACACGATGAGCACGTTCATCGTCGAGACCGGATCGGACACCTGGCACCGGGCCGGGTTGGACGCGGTCGATCCGGCCTCGCTGCCGCCTGGCGTCAGCGACGAGGCCAGCGTCGCCTTTTGCCAGGAGCTGTTCGCCTCGGCGCTGGAGGGCCACTCGCTGGTCGCCAACAACTCCAAGTGGATCAACTTCGTCACCGTCCGCAACCGGTCGTGGTCGTCGGGAAACGTGGTGCTGCTGGGCGACGCCGCCCACACCGCGCACTTCTCGATCGGGTCGGGGACCAAGCTGGCGATGGAGGACGCGGTGGCGCTGGCCTGGGCGTTTCGGACCTCGGGGTGTGACGATCTCGACAAAGCGCTGGCCGCCTACGAGGCCGAGCGGCGGCCGGTGGTGGAGAGCACCCAGCGCGCCGCCCAGGCCTCGCTGGAGTGGTTTGAGGGGATCTCGCGCTACGTCGGCCAGGAGCGGATGCAGTTCGCGTTCAACCTGCTGACACGCAGCCGGCGTGTGACCTATGACAACCTGCGGCTGCGCGACGCCACGTTCGTGTCCGAGGTCTCCGAGGCCGACGGCACCGCCGACCGCCCGCCGATGTTCGCTCCGTTTCGGCTGCGCGGGCTGGAGCTGCCCAACCGGGTGATCGTCTCGCCGATGGACATGTACTCGGCTGTCGACGGGACGCCGAGCGACTTCCATCTCGTCCACCTGGGGGGCCGGGCATTGGGCGGCGCTGGGCTGGTCTACAGCGAGATGATCTGCGTGTCCGATGTCGGTCGAATCACGCCGGGGTGCGCGGGGATGTACAAGCCCGAGCACATCGCCGCCTGGAAGCGGATCGTCGACTTTGCGCATCGCTACGGCGATTGCGCGATGGCGGCGCAGATCGGACACTCCGGGCGCAAGGGCTCGACAAAGCTGATGTGGGACGGAATCGACGAGCCGCTTCTCGAGGACAACTGGGAGGTGATAGCGCCGTCGCCGATCCCGTATTCGCCGATCAACCAGGTGCCGCGGGAGATGACCCGCCACGACATGGATGTGGTGCTGGAGCAGTTCGTCTGGGCGTGTCGCGGGGCTCTGGAGGCGGGGTTCGATCTGCTCGAGGTCCACTGCGCCCACGGGTATCTGCTGTCCTCGTTCCTGTCGCCGCTGACCAACGTGAGGTCCGATGGGTTTGGGGGAGCGCTTGCTGGCCGGGCGCGTTTCCCGCTGGAGGTGTTCGACGCCTGTCGCGCGGTGTGGCCCGTCGAGAAGCCGATGAGCGTGCGGATCTCGGCCACCGACTGGGTCGAGGGCGGCTTCTCACCGGACGATGCCGTCGAGTTCGCGTCGATGTTGAAGGACCACGGCTGCGACGTCGTCGACGTCTCCTCGGGACAGGTCACCCCCGAGGAGCAGCCCGCATTCGGCCGCAGCTTCCAGACTCCGTTCGCCGACCGGATCCGCAACGAGGTGGGGATGCCGACGATCGCCGTCGGCGCGATCGCCAGCTACGACGACGTGAACACCACCGTGCTAGCCGGCCGGGCCGACCTCTGCGCGCTGGCGCGCCCGCACCTCTACGACCCGCACTGGACGCTGCACGCGGCCGCCGAGCAGGAGTACGCCGGCGACGGCGTGGCCTGGGTCCCGCAGTACGAGGCCGGATCTCGCAGGCCGCCAACCGGCCGCACAGACGGGGTGCGCAAGGAGCTCGAGCGCTCGTTCGAGCCCGACCCGCCCGAGGTGCTGGTGGCGCCGGACGGCTGGTCATGAGCTTGCAAGGGCTGCCCTCCCTCGCTGACCCGCCATTCCCCGCGCTGCCGACCAGCGATCAGCTCCAGCCCCAGGAACTGATCATCACCATGCTCGGTGTCTATGTCCGCCCCTTCGGCGACCGGGTCTGGTCCGGTGGGCTGGTGGTGCTGCTGGGCGAGCTCGGCTTCTCGGAGGGCGCCGCCCGAGTGGCCTTCACGCGGCTGGTCCGGCGCGGTCTGATCACGCGCGTGCGCGACGGGCGCCTGGTCCACTACCGGCTGACGCGGCGCGCCGACCGGCTGCTGGCCGAGGGTGACCGGAGGATCTTCTCGCTCGGGCAGGTGCACGAGCGGGAGGGCGACTGGACGGTGCTGTGGCACCAGATCCCCGAGGACCGTCGCCTAGAGCGTTCTCGGTTGGCTCGGCGGCTGCGGTTTCTGGGCTTCGGCTCGGTGCAGGATTCCCTGTGGGTGTCACCCCACGACCATTCCGGCGAGGTGGCTGAGCTGCTGTCCGAGCTCTCGGTGGCCGAGTACGCCACCCTGTTCACAGCCCACCCCGATGCCGTGGTCGGCCTGCCGGCCCTGGTGGGGCGGGCCTGGGACCTGAGCGGTCTGGTCGATCGCTATGTGGCTTTTTGCGAGGAGTTTGCCGGGCTCTGCCGCCCGCGGGCGTTCGCTTCACTGGACGATCGCGAGTCCTTCGAGGTGAGGACGAGGTTGGTCCACCAGTTTCGCGGCTTCCCCTTGGTGGATCCCGAACTGCCGGAGCGACTGGCTCCGGTGTCGGCCGCCCGCGAGTGCGCCGCCGAGACCTTCCACCAGCTCTACGAGGGCCTGGCGCCGGCGTCGCAGCGCCACTTCGAGGCGGTCACCGTCGCTTACGTGGCGGCAGGCTGAGCGCGTCGGCGGTCCGGACCAGTTCCGGCACGAAGCGGGCAGCGTTGATGGTGCCCACGCCGGAGGCCAGGTCGTAGCCGCGCCGGGCGCGGTAGCCGGGAACCGGGGTCGCTTTCTTCGGGGTCTGGAGGTAGAAGGCAACCGAGTTGTTGCCACGGGTGATGTCGACGATCCCGGGGGCGTGTCGGCGCTCGAGCTGATAGAGCGCCGGATTGATCAGGCCCAGGCGGCGCTTGGCCAGCTGATCGGCGATTGCCACCACCCCGGCCATCATCGGCGTGGCTCCGCTGGTCCCTCCGGTCGGGATCCACATCGGCTTCCCCTGCACGGTCTGGAAGACGAGGATCCCGTCGCTGAGCGATCCGGTAAGCGACACGTCGGGAACGCCGCGATCGCGTCCTACCACTCGCCGGACGCCGTTTTGGTAGGACGGCCGGCCGAAGATGGTCGACACGCCGCCGCCGCCAGCCCAGGGAAACGGCGGCGGGACCTTGAATGTGTTCTCAGTCACGGCCGGATTGAACGTGTCGTTCCAGACGGTGTCAGGCGACGTACGCTGTCCGCTCGTGCTGAGGGTGAGGTGTGTACCCCCGACCCCGGTCACCAGAGGATCCGAGGCCGGCCACCACACGACCGGATGGGTATAGAAGCCCAGCGTCTTGCTCGGGAGAAAGCCGCTGACGCCTTGATCGTTGGCGGCCGCTAGCGCGGTGATGTGATTCCGCGCGGCGTTGACGTAGGCGTAGCGCAGCCGTCGCACCACGGCAGTGGCGCCGAAGCTCGGCTCCGGGAGGCTGAAGCTCTGGCTGATCACGTCGCCGAGTCGGTGAGTGATGACGTAGTTCTCGGCCGCCATGTACTGAGGAAACCCACCGCCGGTGCCGCTCTCTGCGGTCGGCGTCAATACCAGCAGGATGTTCGCCCCCGGGGCGATGGCGTGGGCCCACTCCACGTCCTCGGTCGTTTCACCCGCCTTGCTGGCCATCGCAACGTTGAGGGGATTGAAGGGCGGAACCGGTCCCACCGGCTGAAGGACCCGCAACGCGGGCGGTGCGGGGAGGCCGAAGGCCTTGTCGAACACCCTCAGGTCATCGCCGATGGTGGGTGAGCCAAACGGGTCGACGATCACGATCGTGCGGCCCTTGCCGTTGAGCCCACGCCGGTAAAGCTGCCCCAGGTCGTAGGCCTTCTGGATCTGCTTGGGCGAGTAACAGGCCAGGCTGTACGTGACCTGGCACTGCGCAGAGGTAGGCGGTGCCGGGGCGGTTGCGGCCTGCCCGTAGCTGGCCGATGCCCCCGTCAGCCCGAGGATCAGGCCGACCATGGCGGTGATGCGGACGGAGGTCATGGGCTCTATCTATCAGCCCAGCGCGCTGGCCGCTCCACCGGGTTCCAAGGCAGGGGCCGGCGGGCTCAGCTCGTGCTCTGTAGCTCGGTAACGATCTTGTCCAGCCGCCTGTGGCGGGTCTCCTCTGTCTTGGCGCCCTCAACGGCAAGCACGTGCCGCTTCCGGTTGGAGTAGGAGAGCTTGTCGAAGGCCTCCTTGGCGTCGGGGTGGGCGTCCAGGGCCCAGAACTCATCGGATGGCCCGCCAATCACCTTCGTTTGCCCAGCGCCGCGACGGACTCCGGGCCGATGCAGGCAACAAATCGGACGAGGCCTACGGCCGGCTCGAAGAGCTGATCACCTTCCAGGAGCTGCCGCCTGGCCAACTGGTCTCCGAAGCGATGCTGGCGCGGCTCACCGGGCTCGGGCGTACCCCAGTGCGCGAGGCGCTCCAGCGTCTGGCCCGCGAAGGGATGGTCGAGATCCACCCCAGCCGGGGCATCCTCGTCGCTCCGATCTCAGTTGAGTCACAGCTTGACCTGCTCGAGATCCGTCGCAGCGTCGAAGAGCTGGCGGTGCGGCTAGCCGTCCGCAGATGCGACTCCGGTCAGCGCCAGGCGATGCTCGAACTAACCGAGTCGCTAGCCGCCTTCACCGGCGGTGACTCCCGCGCCTTCGGCCCCCTGCTCAAGCGCTCCCACGGCCTCATAACTGTCGCCGCTCGCAATCCATACCTGCCGGTGGCGATGGCGCCGCTTCAAGGCCTCTCGCGGCGGTTTTGGTTCGCCAACCTGCGGGACGTCCCCGCCGATCTGCGCGACGGTGCCGACCGCCACATCGCGATCCTGCGGGCCATCCACGACCAAGACGTCGAACGAGCCGCGCGGGCCTCCCTGGCCTTGAACGACTACCTGGTCGAGTTCGCGCACCGGACCCTCAGGCAGCGATAGTCAAGCCCGGCGGGGGTCGGGTCCTCGCTGCTCCGCCAGAGCGACGACCGCAAGCGCCGAGTTGACAACATGTTGCTTATATGACAACATATTGTCTATGAGCACATCACTTCCTCTCACTACACACGTTGGTGTCTACGACACCATGGCTGACTACGAGGTCGGCCACCTGCTGGCCGAGCTGCGTACCGGCCGTTACACAACAAGGCGATTCGACGTTGTCGCGGTCGCTGAGTCCCGGGAGCCAATCACGACGATGGGCGGCCTGCGGATCCTCCCCGACGGGCTCCTGGCCGACCTCGACCCTGAGGCGAGCAGCCTGCTGATCCTCGCCGGTGCCGAGATGTGGGACTCCGGCGGCGGGCAGGCATTCGCGGCCACGGCCGGACGGTTCCTCGAGGCCGGAATCCCGGTGGCGGCGATCTGCGGCGCCACCGCCGGCCTCGCCCGAGCCGGTCTCTTGGACACGCGCGACCACACCAGCGCAGCGCCCGAGTACCTCGCCGCCACCGGATACGCAGGCGGCGAGCGCTACGTCGACGCACGGGCTGTCGTCGACGGCGAGCTGATCACCGCCGGCCCCCAGTCACCGGTCCAGTTCGCGTCCGCCACGCTCGCGCGGCTCGGTTTGGCGTCGCCGGACGCCCTCGAGGCCTACGAGGACGTCCTGTACCGCGGCGACGCGACGGCGTTCCCAAGGCTGATGGCGGCCACGGCGGCAACGTGAAGAACGCCGTCGGCACGCGGTCGGGGGCGGTTCCGCCTCGCGAGCAGTGGCCGCAGCCGCCCGCGAGGACGGCGGCCGGCGATGTCCTCACCGAACTGATCATGGCCGTCTTTCGCCTCAATGGCAGGCTGCTCGAGATCGCCCAGGGCTTGGCAGCGCACGGCGGCCTCACCGCTGCCTGGTGGCAGGTACTCGGCGCGATCCTCGACCAGCCCCGCACCGTCGCCGAAATCGGGCGGCGGATGGGGATCACCCGCCAAGCGGTCCAGCGCATTGCCGACCTGCTCGTCAACAGCGGTCTGGCGGAATACCGCCACAACCCAGCCCATCGCCGCGCCAAGCTGGTCGCGTGCACCGAGACCGGTTACTGGGCAATCCGTCAGATCGCGCTCGTGCAGCACCCCTGGGCCGACCAAATCGCCGCCGAGCTCGGCGCGGACGCGCTCGCAGATGCGCTGGCAACCATGCGACGGCTGACCGCAGCGCTCGAGACCGAGGACACGCCGCCCGGACTGCCCGACGCCAAGCCGTAGGGCGGCTACTGTCGGGCTGTGGACCCGGCAGAAGATGAGACTCGATGTGGTGCAGGGCGACACGGTCTGATGTCCCATCCCCGTGCCCGGATCGGATGAGAGCGGCAAACCTCTTTGCGAAGTTCATGCTCGAGCTGGCGGCGCTCGCCGCGTTCGCGTTCTGGGGCAGCACAATCGCGAGCGGCATCGCAGCGGTCGTGATCGCGATTGCTGCACCGTTCGTCATGGCTGTCCTGTGGGGCTGGTTCGCCGCGCCCCGGGCCAAGCGACGGCTGCCGTTGCCGGCGCGGGTGCCATTCGAGCTCGGCGTGTTTGCGCTGGCGACGGTCGCGCTCGTGGCGGCCTCGAGCACTCTCGCGGCCGTTGTGTTCGCTTCTGCGGTGCTCATCAACGCCGCGTTGCTAACGGTGTTCGGGCAGTGGGAGGCGTAGCGTTGTGCACGGTGCCGCCCATCCGGACGCCGTAGTCGGACTCCCGGCCCTGGTGTCCCGGGCCTGGGGCCTCAGCGGGCTGGTCGGTCGCTACGAGGCGTTCTCGGCCGAGTTCTCAGCGTGGTGTCGCCGGCGCGCCCTGGCCTCTCTGGGGGACCGGGAGGCGTTCGGCCTCCGGACCCGCTTGGTGCACCAGTTCCGCGGCTTTGCGCTGATCGACCCCGAGCTTCCGGAGCGGCTGGCACCCGTTTCCTCGGCGCGCGAGCGCGCGGCCGAGACGTTTCACGAGCTCTACGAGGGCCTGGCGCCGGACTCCCAGCGCCACTTCGACGCAGTCACCGCCGCCTACGCCGCGGTGGGCTAGCGGCGCCCCCGGGGACCGGGATGCGCAAAAATACGAGAATCTAGGTGATCAGGCTTGCCCGTCACGGGGCGGGCCAAGCAGCGGGGAGGATCTCATGCGTCTACGCATGGCAATCGCGGTGGTAGCGGTACTGGGCGCACTCGTACCGGCGGCGAGCGCCGCAACCTTCACCAACCCGGTGAAGCTCACCGGCGCGGCCGGAGGGGAGCCCAGCATCGTGACCGACCCGTTCGGCGATGCGTTCGTGTCCGGACCGCAGGGGATCCCCAGCGGCGCCAACGAGACCGCGGGAGTCGGGTTCTGGGTCTCGCGCAACGATGGCAGCAGCTTCGCGACCGCCAAGCTGATCGGTTCCGACACCGGTGGTGGCGACAGCGACCTGCTGTTCTCCAAGGGCGCTCTCTACGTGGCCGACCTGGAGGCCAGCACCGCGCAGATCTGCAAGAGCACCGATCGCGGAAACACGTTCAGCGGCATCGGCCCGGCGCCGGACCCCAACCACTGCACGACCACCAACGGCGGCCAGGCAGGACCCTCGGAGGACCGCGAGTGGCTGACCGCCTCGCCCTCCGGAACGCTCTACCTCACCTACCACGAGTTCGTCAGCGCGCAGCCGCTGGCATTTCGTAGCGACAACGCCGGCGGCGACAACTTCTCGAACACCTGCGGCTCGATCGTCACCGACCCGACGATCGAGTCAAACGTGCCCACCGACATCACCGGTGGCACGCTGGTGGCCAAGCCCGTCACCGACAGCAAGGGGAACCTGTACGTGCTGTTCTCGACCACCACGCAACACGAGAATGCACTGGCAGCGGCCCAGGGCATGCCGAGCGGCACCTTCAGTCAGCTCTACCTCGCCGTCTCACACGACAAGTGCCAGAGCTTCACCGACTACACCGTGTTCGACGGGGAGAAGCAGAACGGCGAGAACACTGTGCAGTTCGGAGACATCTTCAACGACCTGGCGATCGACGGCGCCGACAACCTGTATGTCGTCGGGGCCGGATACATCGGCCACACGCCGTTCGCCAAGACGGCCAACGTCTACATGTTCCGTTCCACCGACCACGGCACACACTGGTCTGTGCCGACCCAGGTCGGCGCCTCAAACGCCGCCCACATGCTGCCTGCCGCCGCCGGCGGTCCCAGAGCGGGCCAACTGACGATCGGCTATTTCCGCACGGTCAACGGCGTCACGGATCCGAACAGCACCGCAGGCAAGTGGACCTACTCGACCGCCCAGTCAACGCAGGCGAACTCGAGCGCGCCGGCGTTCTCCTACAGCGAGGTGAACCCCGGCTTCGTCTACCACAAGGGTGATGTCTGCAACGAGGGAATCCTGTGCGGCTCGACCCCCAACGGTCCCAGTGACCGCTCGCTGCTCGACTTCACGTCGGTCGCGACCGACACCCACGGGTGCCCGATCTTCACCTTTGCCGGCAACCCGACGGGCTCCCCGGGCAACAACACCTCGAGCAACACGTTCAACTACGTCTCGCGGCAGACGAGTAATTGCTTCATCACTTCGTCGAGCACCGGTGGCGGGTCCGGTTCCGGCGGCAAAGGGTCAGGTGGCAAAGGGTCCGGTGGCAAGGGCTCCGGTGGCTCCGGTGGCTCGAATGGCTCCAATGGCTCCGGGGGGAGCCGTCGCTGCCCGCGCCCGACCGGACGGATCGCGGGACGCCGGCTCGGTCCGCTCGCACTCGGGATGACGCGCGCCCGCGCCCGCCACATCCTTCCCCGCTTCAAGCGGACTCACAATGACTTTGACAACTTCTGTCTCCGGGCCGGATGGGGTATCCGCGTCGGCTATCCGTCGGCCAAGCTGCTCCGGCGGTTGCCGGCCCGGGCGCGCCGCCAGAACAAGGGCCGGATCGTGATCGCCCTGACCGCGAACCGCCACTACGCGCTCGACGGCGTGCGTCCCGGCGCCCGGCTCGCCAGGGTGGCGCGCCGGCTCAGGGTGCAGCGGCCTGCGTTCCACATCGGTCGCAACCACTGGTACATCGTGCCCGGCCGCGCCGCCGTCGGCGTCTTGAAGGTTCGCCGCAACCGCGTCCAGGAGGTGGGAATCGCCACCAAGGCCCTGACCCGGGGACGCACGGCACAGCGCCGCCTGCTGCGGAGCTTCAACGACGTCTTGTAGCTCTAGGTGCGGGGCACGAATGCGTACACCCGGCTCGGGCTGCCGGTCCCGCCCACGAGCTTGAGCGGCGAGACCACCAGCAGCGCGCCGGTGATCGGGAGGCTGTCGAGGTTCGCCAGCTGGGTCAGCCCCAGCTTGCCGGCGCCCAGCAGCAGGTTGTGCAGCGGAAACGGCGGGTCCATCCCGCCGGCCGAGCCGGCGTCGATCCCCACCGTCTCGGTCCCGAAGCCCGCGATCCCGCGCTCGTTGGCCAGCCACCGCGACGCCTCCACGTCAGGGCCCGGAGTCCGCGGCCCGTTCTCGCCAACGTTGAGGAACTCGTCCTGGTCGTGCGCGCGCGAGCCCCAGCCTGAGCGCAGCAGCACCCAGGCGCCGTCCGGGACGCGCCCGTTCTCGGCCTCCCAGGACTCCAGGTCGGCGACCGTCAGCAGGTAGTCGCCGTTGGCGGCCTCGGTCTCGGCGGTCTTCTCGATCACGCACGCCGGACCGACCAGCGTGTCGGGCTTGACCGAGCCGATGTCGTCGCCGTCCTTGCCGGTCACCCAGTGGATCGGGGCATCGACGTGGGTGCCGACGTGCTCGCCGAGCGTCAGCGTGTACCACGCCCAGGCGGGACCGCGATCGTCGTATCTGCTGATCTCCTCGCGGCTGAGCCCGGGCGTGTTGGCAAACGGCGGCGGCAGTTGGATCACCGGTGTGGACTCCTGCAGCGGCTGGGTGAGGTCGACGATCTCCACCTGGCCCGAGGCGAGCCCGTCGAGGAGCGCGGAGACTTGCGTGGTCTGGGTGCTTGACATGTCGGGTTCTCTCCTTGGGGTCTGGGGTCGGCTCAACCGCCGCGAAACGCCTCCGCCAGCCAGTCGGCGCAGATCGTCGGGTTGACCTTGGCGTCCAGGACCAGCGGCCGCGGCTCGCTTTCGGCCAGCCAATCCTCGACCGCGCTGAGGTCCTCGGTCCGGCGGACCGTCACTCCGCGCCCGCCGGCGGCGGTGGCGATCGCGGCGATGTCGGCGTCCGGGAACTGGACGTTGGCGACGTCGTGGCCCATCGGCCGGAAGTGGTGGACCTCGGCGCCGTACGCGTTGTCGTCGTAGATCAGCACCAGCAGCTTGAGCCGCAACCGCGCCGCTGTCTCGAGCTCGGCCAGCGCCATGAACGCGCCGCCGTCGCCGATCGCCGCCACCGCCGGCCGGTCAGGACGGGCGACAGCGGCGCCGATCGCGTTGCCGAGGCCAAGCCCCACCGCCTGAAAGCCGTTGGGGAACACCCACGCGCGGGCGTCCGGGACGGTGAGGAACATCGCCGGATAGCCGAGGAAGTGCCCGGAGTCGACGGCGACGGATTTCTCTGCCGGTAGGACGTCGTTGAGCGCCCTGCTTAGCGTGCGCGGGTCGATCCACTCGTCGGTCTGAGCGTCCTCGTAGGGGTCGTCGTACCAGCGGTGGGTGGCGATCTGCGTCGCGAGCTCCGGCGTGCGGAAGCCGGTGGTGTGGTGGTCACGCTCCTGCAGCTCGTCGGCGACGGCGCGCGCTGAGGCCGCCGCATCCCCGATCACCGCCAGCTCCGCCGGGTGGTGACGACCGATCGCCCCGGCCTCGGTGTCGATCTGCGCCACCTTGGCCGCAGGGTTGATCAGCGCGCCGTCCCGCGTCGTCCAGTGGTTGGCCGACGCCCCGACGAACAGCACGACGTCGGCCTGGGACAGCAGCTCGGCCGCAAACGGCGACGCGAACCCGCCGGAGATCCCGAGTGAGTAGGGGAGACCGCCGAACAGTCCGTTGGCGGGAGCGCTCGTGGCCAGCAGGGCGCCGGTGATCTCGCCGAGCCGCTCGAGCTCGTCCCGGGCCTCGGCGATCACCGCCCCGCGGCCGGCGATGATCGCCGGCTTGAGCGCGTACTGGAGCAGATCGGTCAGACCATGGATGGCCTGCGCCGATGGCTCGAAGTGCGGCAGCGCCGGAATCGGGGGTCGCTTCGGCTCTGTTGTGGCCGGCGGCTGGGGCTGGATGTCGATCGGGAGCATCAGCACCACCGGCCGTCGCTCCACGATCGACCGCTGATAAGCGCGCAGCGCGTCGTCGGCGGCGGTGGCAGCGCTGTGGACACGGTCGGCGATCGCCCCCACCGACTCGACCAGGCCATGCTGGTCGATCCGGAAGTTCGAGGTCAGCGCGGCGGCAGGCGTCTCCCCGGCCAGCACCAGCAGCGGCGTCCGGCTCTTCGCCGCCTCGGTCAGTCCGGTGATCGTGTTGGTCAGCCCCGGGCCCTGGTGCACGCTGCACACCCCCACCCGACCACTCACGCGCGAGTAACCATCGGCCATGCAGATCGCGCCGTCCTCGCGGCGGGCGTGATGGAAGCGCACTCCTCCCTCGCAGAGTGCGTTGGTGACGACCAGGTTGCCGCTGCCGACCACCCCGAATGCGTCCTTGACGCCCTGGGCGGCGATCGTCGTGCCGACCACGTCGGCCACCGACGTCACCCGCTCGGCCTGGACCGTCATGCCTGGACCGCGGTCATGCCTCGGCGGCGGGCATGCCTCGGCGGCGGTCATGCTTCGGCGGCGCGGCGGTCATCCGTGGACGGCGGTCATGCGAGCGAGCGTCTCCCTCCAGCCTGATCACGAGACGGGTGATGCTACTTACGCACGGGGTGGCCTGTCCACGCGCCGCGTTGTTTGCCGTCCTCCCGGAACGGTGATAGACCAATCACCATGAGCCCGGAGCACAATCCACCCCGCGGCACCGGCGAGCCCGAGTCATCGTTTGGCGCCCGAGAGGAGGATCTCGCCGAGCGGCGCGACTGGGAGGACGAGGAGGCCCCCGGGTCGGCTCGCGGGGCGTCCACCGCTCCCGGCTCCGCGTCGGCCTCGACCTCGGCCGAGCCTGGCGAATCTGCCACTGCCCGGGAGGGCCGCCGCACGTCGGAGAACATGCTCCCGGGCCGGCGGGTCCGTCGGTCCGGCGCCGAGCGGCTGCTCGTTCGCTTGATCGCCACCTGCGGAATCGTCGCCATCGGGGTCGCGATCGCCGCGATCATGGTCTCCAGCCACTCCCAGGGCTGGGTCGTGGGACTGGTCGTGTCGATCGTCTCGGTGGTGCTGGCGGCGATCCTCTGGTCGTCGAAGATGCTCTGAGCCGGGCTCGGGGACCGGGCGGTCAGGCCTTTTTGGGGCGGGGCTAGCCGTTCCAGAGTCCCTTGACGATGTCGTACATCGTCTGAGAGGTCTCCCCGTTGCTCGGACAGCACGGTGGACTGCTGGAGCTTGCGCTGATCCCAATCTCCAGGTGCGGCGCATCTGAGATGCCGACGGATCCGCATCCCACCTCGGCGATCGGCTGGCCGGCGCTCACGTGGGCGCCGACGCTTACCAACGCGGGTTGGGCGTGCCCGTAGTACACGTAGCGCCCGGCGTACTGGCCGCTGGCGACCTTCAGCACCGGTGCGTCGGGGCCGAATCCGTCGATCCCCTCCTTGACGATCGTCCCGGACGTCACTGCCACCTCGATCACCTTCGAGCCGCAGGCGTTGCCGACCGTGCCGATATCAACGCCCTGGTCCTGGGTCCAGCTCGACGGTGACACGACAAGGCTCTTGGGCCGCAGCGGGAACACCCAGCCCGAGCTGCTCGGCGGGCTGCTCGGGGGGCTGCTCGGCGGGGGGTTGCTGCTGCTGCCGGAGACGTGGCGGCCGTTGCGCACCCAGCTCTGCAGCGTGTCCGCAGTGTGGGCGCCGACGGTTCCGCTGGCCGGGCTCAGGTTCGCGGCGTTCTGGAAGGCGATCACCGATTGGCGGGTGCCGGCGCCGAAGCTGCCGTCCTCGGCGGTGCTGATACCGACTTGGGTCAGCCAGTTCTGAAGCGTCTTCACATCCGAGCCGCTCATCCCCTGGCGGAGCACGCGGTGGATCGGCGAGTCGGAGTTCGTGCTGGCCTGCAGCGAGCGCTTGGAGCGCTTGGCCTTCTTGGCCAACCCGGAGCCGACAGAGCGGTGGCGCGAGACCCACGACTGCAGCGTCCGGGCAGTCTTTCGGCCCACCACCCCGCTGGCCGGCCGGAGCCTGGCAGCCTGCTGGAAGCGGATTACCGCGCGTTTGGTGGCCGGCCCGAAGCTGCCATCCGAGGCGGCGTGGAGGCCCACGGCACTGAGCCAGTGCTGGAGCGTCTGCACGTCGCGGCCGTGGGCGCCGAGGCGCAGCACGCGGTGGATCGGGGAGGCCTTGGCCCCGGTGGCCAGGCCGGCGGCCAGTGCGATGGCGGCGCAGGAGATCACCACCACGCGGAGCGACCGCGTAAACAGAGGGCCGCGTCGTCGGGGCTTGCGCATGAACGGCCGCGACGAGGACGTGGCGGGGGGCATGGACGCCACCAACGTGCGGGACGCGGGCGAGGCGGGGGACGCGGACGCCACCAACGTGCGGGACGCGGGCGAGGCGGGCAGGGACGACGTATGCAGTTTGGGCACGCGACTCCTCGGGGGCTAGGGGACTCGCTCTGGTGCCTGTTGCCTACGGGGTTAGCTGACGGGCTCGCGATCACTTTCGTGACCGCTTCCCGTGGATCACCACGGGACTCGCCCCAACGACTTGGGTTCCCCGATCCCCGGGTGGGCAGCCCGGTGACTCGGCGTTTGGGTGCGGATAAGGTACGCCATTGCAGGTTTCGATGCGCCGCCATCGAATACAGAGGGTTTTCGCCCGCCGAATGCGCCGATCTACGGGCTCTCGCCGCGCTCCGGCCGGGTCTTCCCCAGCCACTGCTCAGCGTCCACGAACGCCACCTCCCCGTCGTCCTCGTAGCCCTCTGGCGGCGGATCGATATCAACGATCACCACGGCTCTTGGCTGCTCCCAGAACAGCCGGATACACGTGTGGCCGTACTCGACCCGGTCGGGCTCCGGCATCCCCTCCTTGTCGATCAGGTCCCGCATCCGCCGCTCGGCGTCGATCTTCTCTTTCAGCGTTGCCATCCGTCGATGGTGAACCAAGTCGCGTAACGGAACTAGACGCAGACGTGCCAACTCTGGGTCGAGATCGGAACAATTCCGTGACCGACCGCTACGACGCTGGGGCGTCGCGCAGATGGGCGTCGAAGAAGGTGAGGATCCGCCGCCAGGCGTCCTCGGCCGACGGATGGTGGTAGTTGAACCCCGCGATCTTCACCACCGGACCGAGCGCCGGTCCCACGTTGATGCGGTTCAGAAAGCTGTGCCCGGCGTCCGGGTACTCCTTGACGTCGTGCGGGACGCCCAGCTTGGTCAGCGCCTGCTCAAGCCGGTCGGCGCGGCCCCGCAGCGTGCGGTCGCGGCGCCCGTAGCTGGCGACGATCGGACACGAGCCGGCCAGTACGTCTTCCGCATCCCCGGGCACCTCGCCGTAGTTGACCGAGGCGGCGCCGAAGTCGTATCGCGGCGCGCTCAGCAGCGCGAACCCGCCGCCCATGCAGAACCCGATCACCCCGATCCGCCCCGTGCAGTCGGCGCGCTCGCTGAGCCACTGGCGCCCGGCTTCGATGTTCTCGTAGGCCTCGCCGTGACCCGAGCGCGAGGCCTTCAGGGTGGCGATGACGCAGCCGATGCCCCGGCCCGAGTAGAGGTCGGGCGCGAAGGCCAGATAGCCGGCCGCGGCCAGCCGGTCGGCCTGCTCCTTGATGTCGTCGGACAGCCCGAGCGAATCCTGGATCACCACCACGCCGGGCCACGGCCCCTCATCCCTGGGCAGGGCCAGATAGGCGCGGAGCTCACGGGATGCGGCGGGGTGGTAGGTCACTTCGGGCAAGGCGCCTCCTTGATTTTCTAGGTCAGCGTTCGGCTGGCTGTTCGCCCGCCGGCTCCAGGCCTTCGTCGCGCGCCAAGGATGCCCCGATCCGCCTCGCGAGGTTCGGCGATGCCACGATGATCACCAGGCCGATAGCCAGCCAGATCCCGACCACCAGTGGGAAGCGGGTGTAGGGGAACGAGACGCCGGTGATGTTGCGGTCGAGCGTGTAGATCAGGAAGGCGATCCCGATCAGCGGGATGATGATCTCCCACAGTGGGGCGCGGCGGGCGCGGATGAACAGGTGCCTGATCGCCCCGACGTTGGTGACGATGTAGGCGACGAGCAGGCTCAGGACGCCGAGCGTGCCGGGGTAGAAGAACGCGTTGACCGCCGAGACTCCGGCGATTCGCTGGGCGGCGATCGCGCCCACCCCGACGACCAGTACCACGGTCAGCGCGCCGGCCGGCGCGCCACTGCGGGTTGAGGTGCGGCCGAGAACCCCTCTGAGCGGCGTGTCGCGGCTGAGCGCGAACAGGACCCGCGCGCCCGCGGTCGCCGCGCCGAGACCGCTGGCGAAGGCGCTGATGGTGGCGCCGAAGTTGATCGCGTCGGACATCGCCGACCCGACGTAGCTCTTGGCCAGATCTCCGAGCGGCGCCGCCGAGCTCGAGAACGCCTTGGCGCCGGACGGGTTGGCGCCGAATCCCCACGTCTGGACGAGGATGCAGAGGATGTAGAAGATCCCTGACCCGATCACCGCGGTCCGGATCGCGCGCGGGATCTCCCGGCGCGGGTTGTCGGTCTCCTCGCCGAGCGAGGCAGCGCCTTCGAAGCCGGCGAACGACAGGAAGCCGAAGACCGAGGCGGTGGCGACGGCCGAGAACGTGGTGCCGCCCGGGATCTTGAACGCGTCCAGCGTGATCGTCTGGCCGCCGGGGGACGAGCCGGCGATGAGCTTGACCACGATCACCACCATCAGGATCAGGATCAGCGTCACCGAGATGCCCTCCATGCCCAGCAGCGACCGGGTGGCCACGCGGATGTCGCCATAGGCGAGGATTGCGATGAAGACGGCCGCGACGGCGGCGATGACCATGTAGTCGGCCGACGTCCAGACGTTGATCCCCTGGAAGAAGGCCACCCCGAAGGTGCCGGCCTCGGCGGTGCTCGCGCACGTGAAGGCAAAGTAGGTCCCAAGCAGCGCCCAGCCCGAGAAGAACCCGGCCCGCGGTCCCAGCGTCGCGCCCGACAAGGCGAACACCGACCCCGCGTGGCTGAAGTACCGCGACAGCCGGATGAACGCGTAGGAGACGAACAGCACCCCGATCGTCGCGAAGATGAACGCCAGCGGGACCGCCTGTCCGATCAGCCCGGCCGGCGCGGTGCCGTTGAGCGCCATGGCGGCGGTCGGCGCCATGATCCCGATCGAGAGCGCGATCGCCTCCCAGAATTTCAGCTCCCGTCTGAGCCCGGCTGGGCGCGGGGATCCTGCTGTGGGGGAGGCGGCGGAGGCCACGGCTTGTGCCGTCCTACCCGCGGCTGGCGAGGGCTATCCGAAGATCGCCTCAGGCAGGAAGGCGCCGACCACCCAGTTCGGGACGTCGACGACTTCGTGGATCCGAAGGTCGACCGCGACAGACGCGATGGCGTAGGCCTCCTGCCTTGATCTGCCGTAGCGCTCGGCGATGTAGTCAATGGTGGCTCGGATGGCTTCGCGCGTCGCCTCGAAGAGGTCGTTATGGATCCCGGTGCACACGTGGTAGCTCGACTGTTCCTGCTCGGCGAGCTGGCCCTGGGGGACGTGGTACTGCGGGTAGCGGGCGCTGATGTCCTTGCGGACGGTCAGCCGGACGGCGATGTCCATGGCGGTCTCCACGGCGGTTCCGCAGACCTCGCCGTCGCCCATCGCGGCGTGGGTGTCGCCGACGCTGAACAGAGCGCCTGGCACGGCTACTGGGAGGAACAGCGTCGTGCCCACTCGCAGGTGCTTGATGTCCATGTTCCCGCCCCACTTGCTCGGCGGGACCACCGAGTGCTGGCCGGGCTCCTCCGGCGCGAGGCCGATGGTCCCGGGGAAGGGGGAGAACCCGAGGGCGATGTCGTCTGCGAACTGGACCTTCCTTGTGGCTTCGTCAACCGTGGAGATGTTCAGCCACGGGTCCGGGAACTCGTCCGCGAGCAAGCCGAAGCCGGGGATGATCGCCGTCCAGCCCCAGTGGTGTGCCTTGAGCCTTCTGATCTCGACGGCCAGGACGTGGCCGGGCTCCGCGCCATTGACGTAGACGGGGCCGGTGATCGGATTGACCTTGCCGAGGTCGAGGCTTGTGACGTCCTCGGTGGTCGATTGTGCGTTGAGCTGCCCGCCGGACGCATCGGCGGCTTCCAGCTCGACCGTCTCGCCCGACTCGACCTCCAGGACCGGGGTGGCCGCGTTGTCCCAGACGACCGCCGAGTGGTCGGCGCTCACGCTGTGGATCGAGCGGGCGTGTCCCCGGTTCGTCAAGCGGGCGTGTCCCCGGTTCGTCAAGGCGCGAACGCTACCAACGACTTCTCTAAGCCTCGCCGTCCGGAGGCCCGATCGTCAGCGGCTTTGCCTGGAGCGAGTCGAGCCACTCCTTGACGTCGTCGGCCTCCAGCACGGCATCGACCCATTCAGGCGCCAGACAGGCCAGCGATTCGTCCTCCGACTGCGGTCCGGTGAGCAGGAGGAAGCTGAATGCAAGCTGATCGATCGCGGCCACCGGGATCCCCGGCACATCGGGGCTTATCCGGACCATCGCCAGGAGGTCCTCGCGGCTGCGCAGGGACTGCAGCACGGTGGCCAGGTTTCCGGCCGCGTCGAGTGCGATCTCCTCGATCTCGGGCGAGGCTCCCTCACGCTGGTAGCGCTCCAACAGGTGCTTGTACAGCTCGGCGTGATTGAGCAGCAGTGCCGCTGCCGCGGCTCCCCGTGAGGCGAGGAACCGCAGCTGGGGACTCAGCTGTGCCGGAGCGTCACTGTCATCGAGCAGTTGGCGTCGCAGCTCGTTCACGGGTCCTCGGCTCTCATATCGGGGTTACGCGAGCGGCAGTACTCGACCCAGTTCGCTATGTCGTACTGCGCGGTCAGCCCATTGAGCTCGGCCGGCGTCAGCAGCGCCTCCGGCTCGCACTCCTCCTCGGCCAGCGCCGTCAGCGCGTAGGCCAGTCGCGCCAGCGCGCCCAGCACCCCGACCGGCAGGAACTCCTCCGAAACCTGCTTGGTCAGTCCCAGGTTCATCGTCGCGTCGAAGGTCACGCGGCTCACGTAGGCGAGCCTGCGCGCGCCGTCCAGCGCTTCACGATGCTGCTCGGTGGTTACCCCGCCGGCTCGATGCTCCGCCGTCAGCCGTCGGCAGCGCTCGAGGTTGTCCTCGAAGGCGTAGTAGATCCCCGCGATCAGCTCGACGAAATCGGGATCGACCTGCGGCTGATTTCGGCGCTTCAGTTTCATCGGCCGAGCAGGCTGAGGATACGCCCGATCACCCGAGCGGCCGCCTGGGCGGCGGGAGTCCCGGACTTCAGCAAGCTGGCCTGCAGCCTGCCCAGCTGTGTCGCGCCGTAGCTCAGGTAGAACGATCCGCGATGGGCGATCTCGGCCAGACCCTCCTGGAGTCCGGGCGGCAGGCTATGGATCTTGTCGACGACCTTGACCGCCGCATCGAGCAGCCTGGCCCGCGCCTGGGACTGGGCGACCCGTTCGGTCGCGCTTCCCATCCGCCCGGCCTCGATCGAGCGCCGGACGATCTGCGAAAACGGCTGATGGTGGGCCTCTCCGGATCCGAGCGCCCTGTCGAGGGTCGTCTGCAGCGCCTTCTGGCCGGCGTCGTCAACGGCTGCGCGGCCCCCCGCGCCGATCCCGAGCTTGATACCGAGCTGGCGGAGCGCCGCTCCGCCGAGCTCGCGCGCCGGGATGCCGGCGACCGGCGCGATCAGCAGGATCAGGTTGGTGAGATCGTCGGGCGAGGTGAGGTTCTCGTGTCGTCCATCCCAGTAGATTCCGAAGCCGGGAATCGGGCTGTTGTACGGGTCGTCGCCGACCGGGATCACGCCCGAGTAGGCCGACAGACCTCCGGGGACGAAGGAGCCGTTGCCGGGCAGCGCGAACGAGTTGAACGGGGCTCCAAACCCTGGACCGGCCGATCCGGCGCCGGAGAACGGCGACCCCAGCGGTCCGCCGCCTCGGCCCGGTCGCTCGCCGTTCAGCACCTGCTCGTAGCGGGACGCACTCTGCTTGAACTCGGCCAGCACGGTGTTTGCGCGCTGCGCGTAGCCGTCGGCCTCGCTGCCGGCGTCCTGCGATTGACCCTCGGCGGTGGTGACCTGGCTCTGGAGACGGGTCACCTCGGCTGGCTTGGTGGCCGAGGCGAGCGATCCGACGAGCCGCCCGGCAAGATTCGCCGCGGCCGCCTGGCGGTGCTTGGCTTCGTCGTAGAGGGTGCGGAGCCGGCGGATCTCCGACTGCGCATGGTCGAGTGCGGTCGCGTAGCCGGACACCGCGTGAGCGGACTCGCGGAAGGTCTCGGCTCCCCCACGAGCGACCGAGGCCAGGGCTTCGGACGAGCTGTGGTAGGCCGCGGCAGCGTACCCCTGCCAGTCGGCCTCGAGCGAGGAGCTGGCGCCGCGCAGGCCGCCATCGGCGCGCTCTAGATCATCGGCGGCGTTCGACAGCGTTCGTGAGCACCCCGAGATCTCGCCCGGCGAGCCCTTGGGCGGTTCCGGGAACACGGAGCCTCCAGTTGCGACCGTCGAACCGCCTCCGTTGATCATTTGATCATGCCTTGAATCCGGGGAGGGCGTCAGTCGGGACGATGCCCTGGTCGGTCACCAGGTAGCCCACCGATGCCGCCGCGACGTTGCGCGAGAGCTCCTGCATCGTCTGCTCCAGCTCCCCGGTCGCGGCTTGCGCGCGGCCGCACATGGCGTCGAACGCCGCGCCGATGGGCTCGCCCCCGAACGCGCCGGCTTGACCCGAAGCCGAAGAAACGGCGCTCTGCGCGGAGCGGATCGAGCCGGTGGTCGCGTCGATCGTCACCGCGGCGGCGGCCAGGGCCGGGGTTTTCACGCTGAACGTGCTCATGTGGGTTGATCTGAGTATGCGGCCGATCCGGGCGGACGGGGAGTGGCCCAAGGTATGAATCTGACTGACCCTTTGCGGTTGGGTTTTTGGGGGGATGCTGGCTCTACTCGGTGGGGCTGCTGGGATGCATGGCCTGGTTGAGCATCGTCGCCGTGCTCGGGCCCGGATCTGTGCCGGGAGAAGCCTTAGGGCGCGTTACAACGCGGCCGCCAGCGTCAAGAATCTGTCGCCAATTGCTATATTTCAATGTCCGCCGCGGGGTGGAGCAGTCTGGTAGCTCGTCGGGCTCATAACCCGAAGGTCGCGGGTTCGAATCCCGCCCCCGCTATAAGAAAGCCCCGGAAATCCGGGGTTTTTCTTTTGCCGTAGGCGGCTGATTTCGGACCGGGTACCAAACGGGTACCAAGATCTGCATTAGTATCGGGGCCTGTGGTTCGGCCGTCCGGGTTCGTTTTCAGGCTCGAAAAGGCTCGCGGTGCGTCCTGGTGGGCCAAGTACCGCCTGCCCGACGGGACGCAGGTCAAGCGCAAGATCGGGCCGGCGTGGGCGGGGCGTGGGCGGCCCGCCGAGGGGCACTTCACGAAGCGCCTGGCGGAGGACTGGCTGCACGATCGGCTGGAGGAGGTCCGGCGGGAGGCGGCGGTCGCTGTTGCCGTGCCGGTTCCGCGATCTGGCGCGGTTCGCGCTACGTCGGCGAGCGTGACGTTTGCTGAGGCCGCAGCGGAGTA
>DASXZB010000103.1:0-42248 GCA_036502145.1 Solirubrobacteraceae bacterium
AGGTTGGGGACTTCAAGGACCTTGTTCAGACGCGCGAAGCTACGGCGCGTCCGGGGGGCGTGAGCGGTTGCCAAGACGGCGACTCCTCGGGCGGTCGAGAGGGAGAACTGGGCACGGGCGCGAGCCTAAGACTCTACGCGAGCGCGACCAGCAAAGATAGCACACGGCAATGTCGCCCTGTGAAAGGGACCGCTCAGCTCTCACGGACCCCGCCCTCGGCGGCCACGTATGTGGCGCGGCGCCGTGTGGTTTGGGCGGCTACGGCTATTGGCTGACCGGGGCAGTGTAGGGCCAAAACGGCCGTCGGGCAAGCCGGGGTGGGTCGTGGGCGGTTGCTGGCGGGTTGCAGCGGGAATCCGCCGGCGGGGGTGCGGGCGGGATCGACGCGCGGCGTCTGCGGGCGGAGAGCCGCGTCGGCGCCGGCTGGTGCCCAGGCCCAAAGGCAGGGCGTGGGTCATCTGGGTTCGGCTGAGGCCAACTCAGATGACCCACGTCGGCGCGGGCGCGCGAGGGCGAGCGCTAAGGCCTTGAGTCGCTGCGCGCGCAGGCGGGCGTCCCCGCGCTTTCAGGCCGAGACGGCTCAGGCGGCGCTCACCGGCGCCAGCCGGCGGCCGCGCCGCACCAGCGAGACCCGCCTCAGCGGCCGTCGCTTTGCGCCCCGCTCGATCTCCAGGTAGCGGAACACGGCCCGGCCGACTCTGAGCACGTCGCCATCGGCGAGTTGGGCCACGGTCACCGGGCGTCCGTTCACGTACGTCCCGTTCGAGCTGCGGTCGTCGAGGAGCCGGACGCCCTCGCCCCGGTGGGCGATGATGGCGTGACGACGCGAGACGTGGGAGTCCTCGATCCGCACGTCGGCGGCGAGGCCGCGGCCGATGTGGGTGATGGGACGCTCGAGTGCGATCAGCTGCACCTCGTCGCCGTCCTCGACCGACAGGTAGCGGCCGGGTGCAGCGAGGCGGCGGGGCACCGCGCGGGCCTGGGTGCGGTGGTCCAGCAGCGAGAAGCAATCGACCACGAACGGTTGGCGGGCCTCGAGGCCCACGGTGGGACGATCTGAGCAGTGGGCGTTGGCGGAACTCCGGTCCTGGAGCGGGGCTGGGATGGTCATGCGCCGACTCCACCACGGCCTGCGAACACGAAGGTCAGAGGATTCGAAGAGTTCTCGAAGGACCCTTACAGACGCAGAACGCGCCCCGCACGCGAGGTGCGGAGCGCGTCTGGCACAAGCGCCCGATGCTTGGGACTACTTGAGGTCGACGCTCCCGCCGGCCTCCTCGAGGTCGGCCTTGAGCTTGTCGGCCTCGGCCTTCTCGACGCCCTCCTTGACCGGCCTGGGGGCCTCGTCCACGAGCGCCTTGGCCTCCTTGAGGCCGAGGCCGGTGGCGGCCCGGACGACCTTGATCACCTGGATCTTCTTCTCGCCCGCCGCGGTCAGGATGACGTCGAAGCTGGTCTGCTCCTCCTCCGCCTCGGCTCCCCCGTCCGACGCGCCCGCGCCGGCACCTGGCGCCGGCATCGCCATGGCGGTGGCGGAGACGCCGAACGCCTCCTCGAGCGCCTTGATGCGCTCGGAGAGCTCGAGGACGGAGATCGTCTTGAGCTCGTCGATCCACTCCTGGGTGGTGGTCATGCTTCCTCCTTGTCGTCGGACGGTTCCGCGTCCGACGCGGCTTCCGTTTCGGTTTCAGATTGAGTTGTGGATTCGGGCTCGGCCGCCGGCTCGGGCTCGGCCGCCGGCTCGGGCTCGGCCGCCGGCTCGGGCTCGGCCGGCGCCTCCGGCTCAGCCGCGGCCTCGGGCTCAGCCGCCGGAGCCTCAGCCGGCTCGGGCTCAGCCGCCGGAGCCTCGGCCGCCGGCTCAGCCTCAGCCGCCTCGGGCTCAGCCGCCGGCTCGGGCTCAGCCGCCTCAGCCTCAGCAGCCGGAGCCTCAGCCGCCGGCTCGGCCTCAGCCGCCTCGGGCTCAGCCGCCGGAGCCTCAGCCGCCGGAGCCTCACCGCTGACCAGGCCCTGGTCAGCGATGGCCTGCAGCTGGATCGCGATCCCCGCTATCAGGGCGTTCAGTCCCCGCGCCAGCCCGGTCAGCGGCGCCGCCACCGTCCCCACCAGCTGCGCGTGGAGCACGTCACGCGCCGGCAACCGCGCAATCGCCCGCACGTCGTCGGCGCTCAGCGGCGACCCGTTGAGCAGGCCGCCCTTGAACTCGAGCAGGTTGAGCCGGCGGGACAGATCGTTCAGCGCCTTGGCGGCCACCGCGGCGTCGCCGTTGACGAGCGTCAGCGCGGTCGGCCCGATCAGCATCGGCTTGAGATCCTGGACGCCGGCCTTGTCGGCGGCGCGCTCACTGAGCGAGTTCTTGACCACCCGGAAGCGGGCGTCGGCGTCTCGCAGCGCGGCGCGCAGCTCGGCGGCCTGCGAGACCGAGATCCCGCGGTAGTCGACGGCGAAGATCGCCTCGGCGGATCCGATCTGCTCGGCGATCTCGTCCACCACTGCTGTCTTCTGGTCTCTGTTCATCGGTCGCTCTCTCTCACGAGAAACGCCCACCTGGTTCAGGCGGGCGTCGAAAGGGACAGGCGTCGCGGACACGACGCACAGCGACCGTTCGAGTCTCCGCCTGCTCCGGACTTACGCAGCTGCGCCGCCGGAGGTCTGGGGCATCGTCTCTTGGTGAAAAGTGATTCTACGCCGCCACCGGCTCCTCGACGACGTCGCGCGTCCGTGACGGATCGACTTTGACGCCGGGACCCATCGTGCTCGCGAAGGTGACCGAGCGGATGTAGCGGCCCTTGGCCGCCGACGGCTTGGCGCGGATCAGCTCGTCGATCACCGCGGCGTAGTTCTCGAGCAGCAGGCGCTCCTCGAAGTCCGTCTTGCCGATCACCAGATGGACGATCGCGGTGCGGTCGGTGCGGTACTCGACCTTGCCGGCCTTCGACTCCCCCACCGCCTTGGCGACGTCCATGGTGACGGTCCCGACCTTGGGGTTGGGCATCTTCCCCGCCGGACCCAGAATCCGGCCCAGCCGACCGACGATCGGCATCATGTCCGGCGTCGCGATCGCGATGTCGAAGTCGTCGAAGCCATCCTGGATCTGCTTTGCCAGATCCTCGCCGCCGACCACGTCGGCGCCGGCCTCCTGCGCTTCGCGGGCCTTGTCGCCCTGAGCGAACACGGCGATCTTGACCTCCTTGCCGAGGCCATTGGGAAGCGCGATCGTGCCGCGCAGCTGCTCGTCGGCATGGCGCACGTTGAGTCCGGTGCGGACGTGGACCTCGACCGACTCGTTGAACTTGGCGCTGCCGAGCTGCTTGACGAGCGCGATCGCCTCCGCGGGCGCGTACTCCTGCTCGCGGTCGAAGCGCTGCTTGGCGTCTAGGTATGCCTTGCCGTGCTTAGCCATCAGCGGTTCCTCTCGAATCTCCTCAGACCACGTCCACGCCCATCGACCGGGCGGTGCCGGCGATGATCTTGGCCGCGGCGTCGATGTCGCGGGCGTTGAGGTCCTTCATCTTCTTCTCGGCGATCGCCTTGAGCTGGTCCTGGGTGATCTGGGCGACCTTGTCGCGGTGCGGCTCTGCCGAGCCCTTCTCGAGCGATAGCGCCTGCTTGATCAGGACCGCCGCCGGCGGGCTCTTGGTCACGAACGTGAACGAGCGATCCTCGAACACGGTGATCACCACCGGAATCACCGTCCCGAGATCGGACTGCGTCTGGGCGTTGAACGCCTTGACGAACTCCATGATGTTGACGCCGTGCTGGCCGAGTGCCGGGCCGACAGGGGGCGCCGGGCTGGCTTGCCCGCCAACCGCCTGGAGCTTGATCTGAGTTAGAACCTTCTTTGCCATTTCGCTCTCCGCCCGAAGCTAGATCTTCTTGACCTGGTCGAAGCCGACCTCCACGGGCGTCTCACGACCGAAGATCGACACCAGCACCTTGAGCCGCTGCGCATCCTCGTTGACCTCGGAGATCTCGCCCGAGAAGTCCGACAGCGGGCCGGAGATCACCTTGACCGACTCGCCGATCGAGAACTGGGCGCGGCTGCGCGGCCGCTCGGTCGTCTCCTGGTGCAGCAGTCGGTCGACCTCGGCCTGCGTCAGCGGGACAGGCTCGTTGGAGGCGCCGACGAATCCGGTGACGCCGGGGGTGCCCTTGACCAGCGACCACGAATCCTCGTTGAGGTCCATCTGGACCAGCACGTAACCGGGCATGGTGCGCTTTTCGACCGTCACCTTCTGGTTGTCCTTCATCTCCGAGACGGACTCGGTGGGGACGACGATCTGCCGCACGGCGCGCTTCTGATTGAGCGAAACGACGCGGTGCTCGAGGTTGTGCTTGACCTTGTTCTCGTGACCGGAATAGGTGTTGACGACGTACCAGCGAAACATGTTCTCTCTTCGGACTGAAAGCTTCTTACTTGAGGATGAAATTGACGACCTTGCCGGCCAGCGCATCGGCCACACCAAGGAACACGCCGGCCACGATCACAAACCCGATCACTACCCCAGTGGCCTGCATGACTTGCCGGCGGTCAGGCCACTGTACCCGTTGAAGCTCGCGCCAGCTTCCTTGCAGGAAGTTGATCAGGCGGTTGCCCGGTAGCCGTCGGCGTTCCGCAGGCGCGGAGCCGCCCGGGCCAACCGGGGCGAGCTCACCACCGCCGCCATCGGCGCCGTCCGGGGGAGCGCCGTCCAAGCCATCGCCGTCCAAGCCGCCGCCGTCATCCTCCAGGTCCTCATCGGCCAGCGCGCCCCCCGTCTCGGTATCCGCCTCGGCACGGCCCAGGGCGATCTGGGCGTCGACGAGCTCGGCGTCTGGCGCCGCGTGCTCGAGGGGGCTGGGAAGCTCCTCGTCGGGGACCGGGCGGGGAAGCTCTTCGCGCTCGGGCTCGGTGCGCTCGGCGTCGGCGCGCTCAGGCTGGGGCTGCGCCCGCGTTGCGACGCCCGGTCGCGCGGCCGGGGCCGGGGTGGGACGGCGCGCTCGCCGCTCCTTGGCGCGTTTGCGGTTGCGAGCCACGGACTACTCGGGTCGCCTACTCAGCGCGTTTCGCGGTGCGGCGTGTGGCGCCGGCACCAGCGGCAGTACTTGCGAAGCTGCAGGCGCTCGGGATTGTTGCGCTTGCTCTTATTTGTCTGATAATTCCGGCGCTTGCACTCCTCGCAGGCGAGGGTGGCAGCGATCCGGACGTCTCCACGGGCCATTGCGCGCTTCCGGAAAGGTGGTGGTGGGTATCGGTCGCCCAAACGCGGGCGTCAAAACAAACGCCGCTCGGCGCCGCATCTCAGTCTAGCGCCCCGCAGCTGGCATCACGCGGTCCGCGGGGCGCCGGCCAGCGCGGCAGAGAATGGACACGGACCCCTCCCCCGGGCAGAATCGCGCCATGCTTCGGCTGGTCGGCCTGGTGGTCTCGATCGGATTGGCGGATTCTCTCAACCCGTCGACGATCGCCCCGGCGCTCTATCTCGCCGCCGGTCAGCACGCCCGCCGGGACCTGGCCGAGTTCACCCTGGCCGTGTTTGGCGTGTACCTGGTCGGCGGCTTGGTGATCGCGCTCGGCCCGGGTCAGCTGCTGCTGGCCCTGGTTCCGCATCCTGGCCGTCATCTGGCCTACGTGCTCGAGATCATCGCCGGCGTGGCGATGGTCACTGCGGCGGTGTTCCTGTGGGGGTATCGCGACCGTCTCGGCCGGCCGAGGGAGAAGCAGCGGCAGGTCAACCCGCGCGGCCGGTCCGGGGCCTTTCTGGGCGCCACCATCACCGCGGTCGAGCTGCCGACCGCGTTTCCGTATTTCGCGGCGATCGCGGCGATCGTCGGCTCTGGCTACGGCGCGGTGCGCCAGATCTTTTTCGTGGTGTTGTTCAACATCTGCTTCATCGTGCCACTGCTGGCGATGATGGTCGTCCTGACGGTCGCCGGCCCGGACGCCAAGCGGCTGCTCCAATCCGGCCGCGAGAAGCTCGAGCGCCACTGGCCCGCCGTCCTGTCGGTGGTGGCGCTGGTGGCCGGCGTATTTGTGATTCTGCTCGGGGCCACCGGCCTGGCCAGCCTGAACCACAATGACTTCGGCACGACGGCACGCCGGCTGCGCCGCATCCTGCATCCCTGACCGTGGAGAGCGGGCTCGACATCAAGCGCCTGGCCGAGCTGCAGGGCACCCTCGGCGTCGGGCTGCCGGAGATCGTGGCCACCCTGATGCGGGAGCTCGACGATGCCGTCAGCGAGGCCGAGGCCGCCGTGGCCGCCGGCGACCTCGCCGCCGCGGCGCTGGCGGCGCACACGGGGCGCAACAGCGCGCTGATGATCGGCGCGAGCCCGGTGCTGGGAGCGCTCGGCGAACTCGAGGCGGCCGGCGGCGGCGAGGACCCCGCGGCCGCAAGGGCCGCGCTGGAGCAGCTCCGCTCGTCCTGGCCGGCCTTGCGCGGGCAGCTCGAGGTCGCCGGCCGAAGTTGGAAATAAACTGGACATGGCGGGCTTCTGCGGAAAACTACGCAGCGGCATCGGGTAGAAGCGCCTGAGTCTCCACAAAGACTTCAGCGGCCGGTCTGTTGACTGAGAGTGTGGTCTGATGCCGCGCCTATGAATCTGCGAGCGTGGTCGGATGCGGCGCCTGGCACACCCTCCCGCGGGCGGCCCTGGCTGGTCCTGCGGTTCGGAGGGATGCTCGCGTACTGCAAGCGGCTGAGCGATTCCAACCACGAGCTGATCCGCGGCAAGGATGAGCTGCGGCCAAGCGACGAAGTCGAGCACCGCCTGGTGTCCAGCCTCTCGCACGAGCTGCGGACGCCGCTCAACGCGGTGATCGGGTTCTCGGAGCTGATGCTCGACGGCCGCTCCGGGCCGCTCTCCGACATACAGCACGAGCACCTCGGGATCATCCATACCAGCGCCGAGCACATGCTCACGCTGGTCAACGACATCCTCGACCAGGCGCGGCTGCAATCCGGGCACATCCGGCTCGCCCCGCAGCCGATCGAGCCCGCGGATTTGGTGGCCGAGTGCGTCAGCTCGCTGCGCCAGATCGCGGCCGACAACGAGGTCACGATCGATTTTGACCGAGCGCCGATCGGAACCGCGCGGCTTGACCCGGCGCGCTTGCGACAGGTGGTCCTCAACTTCTTGTCAAACGCGATCAAGTTCACGGGACGGCGCGGCACGGTGACGATCGGGCTTATGCGGGAACGCGGGCGCGTCCTGCTCGAGGTGACCGACACCGGCCCGGGGATCGCCCCCGCCGACCAGGAGCGAGTGTTCGAGGCGTTCATGTCGCTGCCGGGGCCCGCTCGCGATGGCACTGGCCTCGGGCTGGCGGTGACCAAGCTGATCGTCGAGTCCCAGGGCGGCCAGGTCGGCGTTCGCAGCGTGGTCGGCGGCGGGAGCACCTTCTTCGCCTGGCTCCCGGTGACGCCGGCCAGCCGAAACGAGCCGCCGCTGGCGCTGGTCCCGACCGGCGGCCGGCCGCGCACCAGGCCCACCGCAGCCCGATCGCCGCGCCGGGCGGTGGCGCAGCGATGATCCAGCGCCGAACGGGTCCCGTACTGGTGGTCGACGACCACCCGCTGAGCTGCCGGCTGCTCGAACGAATTCTGGAGTTCGAGGGCTACACCACGCTGGTGGCGAGTTCGATCGCGGAGGCCGAGATGCTCGTGCTCGAGTCGCTTCCCTCGCTGATCGTGGTCGACGTCCGGCTGCCGGACGGCAGCGGACTCGATCTGGCCCGCCGGCTGAAGTTGAGCCCACCCACTTGGCGGTGCACGATTCTGGCCTGCAGCGCGGGAGCGACGGCCGGCGATCGGACCCGGGCCCTGCGGGCCGGCTGTGACGACTATGTCGCCAAGCCGATCGAGATCGGCAGCTTCGTTCGCCTGGTCTCGAAGTTCGCCGCGCCGGATCGCACCAGGCAGGCGCCCGCGGTTGGTGTCCGGCAGGCGCCGCTGCCGAAGGCGCTATGACTCGGACGTGGTCTGCGTGCGAGCCTCACGCACCAGCCGGCGCATCCCGTTGAGCCATCGCTCCGGCTGAGCGCCCTTGAGCGCCATGTGATGGGCCACGGCTTCGTGGGGGAGGATCAAGAAGCGCTCGTCGCGGATCGCCTCCACCACCTCTCGGGCCACATCGTCGGGCTCCAGGAGCCCTCCGGCCAGCAACGGCGCGGCACCGATGGGGTCCTCCAGGGCGGTGTCGAGCATCGGCGTGCGCACCGCCTGCGGACACAGGCACGAGACCTTCACGCCGGCGTCGCCGTAGGTGATGGCGATCCACTCCGCGAGCGCGACCGCGGCGTGCTTGGTGATGGAGTAGGCGAGCGCCGAGACCTGGGTCAGCAGACCCGCCGCCGACGCGGTGCTGACGAGGTAGCCGTCGCCGCGCTTCACCATCTCCGGCAGCAGCGCACGCGCCGCCCACAGGTGCGCCAGCACGTTGATCTCCCAGGTCCGCTGCAGCTCGTCGTCGGGCGCCTCCGGGCCGCCGCCGGGCCCGGGCACCCCGGCGTTGGAGAAGAACAGGTCGATCGGCCCCCCGGTCTCGCGCGCGTGCGCGACCAGGGACTGAATCTCGGCTTCGCGGCCGACGTCGACCGCGGCCCCCACCGCAGTGGGGCCGGCCTCCCGCGCCACCGCTTCGGCGCGCTCGCCGTTCAGGTCGGCGACCACCACCCGGGCCGCGCCCTCGGAGGCGAAGCGCAGCGCCACGGCGCGACCGATACCGCTGGCAGCGCCCGTCACCACGACGTGTTTTCCGGCCAGCTCCATAGGCCGGCGGGACTCTATGCGCTGGCCAAGGTGCGCGCCTGCTGGCGCTCCGGTGCGATTCGGACCACGTTCCAGGCCAGGCCGACACGCTGCATGGCCGAGATGATCAGCCCGGACGGATCGAGCTCCCACCAGCGCAGCCCGTGGTAGGCCGAGCGCGGGAACGCGTGGTGGTTGTGGTGCCACGATTCCCCGAGCGAGAACAGGGCCAGCCAGCCGACATTGGTGGAGTGGTCGTCGATGTCGAAGCGGCGGCTGCCAAAGAAGTGGCACACCGAGTTGACCGACCAGGTCACGTGATGGACCAGGAAGATCCGTACCAGGCCACCCCACACCAGGCCGCGCAGAGCGCCGTCGAGCGTGAAGCCGTGCAGGACGTAACCGGCCAGGGTCGGAACCAGCAGCGAGACCCCGACCAGAATCGGAAACCTACGGCCGATCCTGCGCATCGCTGGATCCTCGAACAGCTCGGACGCGTAGCGCTTCCAGTCGGCCTGGCCCTGCGTCTCCAGCAGCCATCCCGTGTGGGCGTGCCAGAGCCCGGCCAGTCCGGTCCCGTGGCCGACGTGCGGGCTGTGGGGATCGCCCTCGCGGTCGGTGTGGGCGTGGTGCTTGCGATGGTCGGCGACCCAGTCCATGACCGAGCCCTGCACCGACAGCGACCCGAGCACCGCAAACATCCGCTCGATCCGCGGGTAGGTCTGGAACGCCCGGTGGGTGAGCAGCCGGTGAAAGCCCACCGTCACCCCAACCGCGGTAACCATGTACATCGCGGCCAGGATCGCCAAGTCGGTTATGTCGACGGCCCGGTTCCAGAGCAGGACCACGGCGGCGAGCACGCCCAGGAACGGGACGAGCACGCCCATCAGGTTGGCTGTACGTTCGGTGCGACTCATGCCACATCAGGTTCTCATACGAATCTAAGCGTTTCTTGAGTCATTCAGCGATTATGCAACCGCAAAATTTGTAGCTCAAGCTCAATTCAAACTCCAGCTAGGCTCCGAGGTCGTGTTCGATCTCGGTGCTCTGCGCCATCCGATCATCCAGGCGCCGATGGCCGGTGGACCATCGACGCCGGAGCTGGCGGCGGCGGTGTCGAGCGCCGGCGGGCTCGGCTTCCTGGCCGCCGGCTACCGGACGGCCCAGGACGTGCGCCGGGACATACAGGAGACCCGCAAGCTGACCCCGGAGCCGTTCGGCCTCAACCTGTTCCATCTGTCGCACCGCGACGTCGACAGCGCTCGGGTGGCGGCCTACGCCGAGGAGCTGGCCGCCGACGAGCAGCGCCGCGGAGTGACGGTGGGCGAGCCGAGGTTCGACGACGACGAGCTGGAGGCCAAGCTCGAGCTGGTGGCCGAGCTCGGGATTCCGGTGGTGTCGTTCACCTTCGGCTGCCCGACGGCCGACCAGGTGGAGCGGCTGCACGACAGCGATGCCGCGGTCTGGGTCACCGTCACCGACGAGCAGGAGGGCCGGGCCGCGGCCGGGGCCGGCGCCGACGCTCTGATCGCCCAGGGGATCGAGGCCGGTGGCCATCGCGGGTCGTTCGAGGACGCCGACGGCCATGGAGAGCTATCGCTGCTGCCGCTCCTGAGGCTGCTGGCCCGCGCCACCGACCGGCCGCTCGTCGCCTCCGGCGGGATCGCCGACGGCCCGGGCGTCGCGGCAGCGCTGGTCGCCGGCGCCCAGGCGGTGCAGATCGGCACCGGGTTCATGCTGGCCCGCGAGGCCGCCACCGCGGCAGCCCATCGCGACGCTCTCGCTCAGCCGCGGCCCACCGCGGTCACGCGTGCGTTCACCGGCCGACGCGCCCGCGGGATCGTCAACACCTTCATGCGCGAGCACAGCGCCGGCGCTCCCCCGGCCTATCCCCACGTCCACTACCTGACGGCGCCGCTGCGAGCCGCCGCCCGAGCGGCCGGCGACGGCGAAGGGGTCAACCTGTGGGCCGGCGAAGCTCACCAGCTGGCCCAGGACCAGCCCGCCGCCGAGTTGGTGCGACGGTTCAGCGATGACGCCCGCGCCGCCCTGGAGCGGGCTCGGGCGCGGCTGGACGGGTGACCGGGCGAGCTGCCGGGGCGCTGGCGGCGTGGCTGCTCGCCGGCCTGCTGACCGCGGGCGCAGGAGCCGCTCCAACAGGTCGTGCGGCGGCGGTCCGGAGCGTCACAGCGGCCACGGCGACCCCGGCCGCGCCGGCCCGGATGGTGCTCGTCGGGCGCTCGGTCGACGGCCGGGCGATAACGGCTCGCGTGGTCGGCCCCAGCACCGCCAAGCGGCGAATCCTGGTGGTCGGCTGCATTCACGGCAACGAGTGCGCGGGGCTGCGGATCGTGCACGCCCTGGCCCGCAGTCGGCCGGCCAAGCGCGCGCAGCTGTGGCTGATCGGAGAGCTGAACCCCGACGGCACCGCGGCCGGCACGCGCCAGAACGCGCACGGAGTCGATCTGAACCGCAACTTCCCCTATCAGTGGCGGCCGGTGTCGGATCCCACCTACTACGCGGGCCCGCGAGCGGCGTCAGAGCCCGAGACCCGAGCGGCGATGAAGCTGATCCGCCGCGTCAGGCCGGCGGTGACGATCTGGTACCACCAGCACCAGGACCTCGTCGACATGGCCGGCGGCGACCGCGGCGTGGCCCGGCGCTACGCCCACCTGGCCCACCTGCGCGCCACCTGCCTGCCGTTCCTGCCGGGGACCGCGCCGGGATGGGAGAACCACGACTTTGCGGGCAGCACCGCACTCGTGGTGGAGTTGCCGGCCGGACCGGTCGGCAGCTCCGGGCTGGCGCACCATCTCACGGCGGTAGAGGCGATGGAGCGCGGTCAGCGCGCCGGCTCGGTGACGAGCTGCCGGCCCTGACCCGCGGCCGGCGCCGGCCTCGAGCCCGCTTTCAGGCGTCACGCGCGGCCTCCACCAGCGCCGCGAACAGCCGGTGATCTTCGCCCTCCTCGGGGTGCCACAGCACCCCCAGCGCAAACCGCTGCTCCGGGTCCTCCAGGGCCTCGACTGACCCATCGGCCGCCCACCCGGCGGCGGTCAACCCGTCGCCAACCGCATCGATCCCCTGATGGTGGCCCGAGCAGCCCTCCGCCCGCTCCCCGAGAATCGCCTCGACCCGGGTCCCCGGCGCCAGCACGACCTCGTGCACGTCGAAGCTGCCCGGCCGCGTGCGGTGACCGTCGTGGCCGACTACCGCGGGCAGGTGCTGGATCAATGTCCCTCCATAGGCCACGTTCAAAAGCTGCATGCCGCGGCAGATCCCGAGCACCGGCACCTCCTCGTCGAGAGCCGCCCGCAGCAGGGCCAGCTCGGCGGGGTCACGCTCCGGGCTGACCGCGGCCGTCTCGGGTCCCGGGCGCTGACCGTAGACGGCCGGGTCGATGTCAGGGCCGCCGCAGAAGATCAGGCCGTCGACCGCGTCCAGCGTCTCGGCGACGCCGTCCAGCATCGGCGGCAGCAGCACGGGCCGCCCTCCGGCGGCGGCCACCGCGTTGGCATAGCCGAGCGGAACCAGCGCCGCCGGCAGGTCCCAGAACCCCCAGCGAGCCTGCGCCAGGTAGGAGGTGATGCCGATCACGGGCCGGCGGGGAATCGAGCGAGCTCGATCACCGGTCATCGCAGGCACTCGGCGGTCACGGCGCTGGCTCAACCGGCGAACGGCCCCTACGGCGCCAGAGCCTCAGCCGGCCGACGACGGGATGCGACTGGTGGGCGGGATCGGTGGGCCGGTGGCGCGGCCGCTGATATCGGGCGTGCCATAGGTGTGGAAGGTGTCGATCGTCTTGACCCCCCAGGCCTGCCCGCGCGCGCGCTCGGCCTCTGACCACACCACCGTCTCGTACAGCGGGTCGTAGATGAAGTGCGTCCCGGTCGTCACCTCCACCCGGTTGCCCCCCGGCTCGTAGACGTACAGGAACATCCCCTGGGCGACGGCATGCTTGGACGGCGCGGCCTCGATCGGCACGTCGGCGTCGAGCATCAGGTCGGCGGCGCGCAGGACCTCCTCGCGGGTGTCGACGAAGAACGCCAGGTGGTGAAGGCGGCCGTTGGCGCCGGCGTGGTCGGCGACGTAGATCAGCTCGTGGGCGGCGATCGTCAGGCTCATCCAGGCGCCCGACTCGACTCCGTTGTCGAGCACGATCTGCTCGTAGAGGCGAAAGCCGAGTTGCTCCTGCGCAAAGCGGCGATTGGCAGCCACGTCTGCGGCCAGCACGTTGACGTGGTCAAAGCGCTTGACCGCGGCGCCTCGGCCGACGTTGCGCTGGGGCACGTTCTTGAGCGCCGGGCGCAGATGGTCCGGGGGCCGGTAGCGCTCGGTCTCGAAGTAGAGCTCCATCCGGTGGCCGTCGGGATCGGTGAACTGGTAGGCCGGGCCATGGCCCAGGTCGCCGTCGATCCAGCCGATGCCCAGTCCGGTCGACTCGATCGCCTCGACCCGTCGCGTCAGCGCCTCCGGGCTCCAGGCCCGCATCGCCACGTGGCCCAGCCCGGGGAGCTCGGACTCGGTCAGCTTCAGGCTGTAGCGCTGGTAGTCGCCCCAGCCGCGCAGGAACACCGACTGTCCGTCGCGCGCCTCGACCTCCATCCCGAACAGCTCGACGAAGAACCGCAGGCTCTCCTCGGGACTCGGCGTCAGCAGCTCGGCATGACCGATGTGGGCGAGCTCGGGCGCGGCCGGGGTCATCGCCCCTGCACCCGCTCACGCAGGCCGTCGAGATCGTACGACAGCGCTCCGGCCTGCAGCTGGGCGCGCTTACTGAGCTCCTTCTCGGCCCGCTCGCGCGCCGCCTGCAGCACCTCGTCGACCCGCTCGCTCTCCACGACGGCCGCGCCGTCGGCGTCGAGCACCACCACGTCACGGTTCCGGATGGTGGCCGCCCCCACCCGCACGGGCTCCCCGATCGTCCCCAGCGCGTCCTTGGCGGCGCCGCGCACCCGGACCCAGCGAGCCCAGATCGGCAGCTCCAGCTCGACCAGCTCCTCGACGTCGCGGACCGAGGCGTCGACAAGGATCGCGGCGGCCCCGTGGACTTGCGCCTGGGTGGCCAGCAGCTCGCCGACCAGCGCAACCGGTCGCGGCTCGGGCATCGTCAGCACGAGCACGTCGCCGGGCCGCACCTGCGCCATCGCGGCGTGCACCATCAGGTTGTCGTCCTGGCCGCAGCGAACCGTCAGCGCCGGGCCGGCGACCTTGGAGCCGGCGATCAGCTGGACCAGATCGGCGTCGACATAGCTGCGCCGCCCTCCGGCCTCGTAAACGGTCGCCGAGCCCAGCCGTGCCAGCTCTGCCAGGGTCTCGCTCACAGCTGCCCCACCACCTGCGGGATCACGCGCTGAAACGCCTCGGCCTGCCGGATGTCCTGCTCGCCGGACGCCCGGCGAGCGTGGTTGCCGCGGTGATCGGCCCGTTCGGTGTAGTAGGTCTGCAGGTAGCTCTGGGCCTTCATCTCGGCCATCGCGGCGCGCTTTGAGTCCATCACCGCAGTGATGTCCACGAACGTCGTCGGGGTGAAGTTGCACAACTCGGGCTGGTGAGGCTCGAACAGGAACAGCTGCGGTGGCTTGACGGTCGCAAAGCCGCTCTTCACGCCGGCCCCGGCGGCCAGGCTCCGGGCGCGCTGGACGGCCGCCGAGGCGACCGGATGATCGGGGTTGAAGGGGTCGGTGTCGGTGTGGGTGATCAGCACGTCGGGGGCGAAGTCGCGGATCTCGTCGGAGATGCGCCGCAGCGCGTCGCCCTCGATCTGGAGTGGGTAGTCGCCGAGGTCCAGGCAGCGAAACTCGGCTCCCAGGGCCGCCGCCGCCCGCTGCGCCTCGCCGTGGCGGATCTCCTTGACCCGCTCCAGCGTCTGGCCCTCCTGCTTCCACAGCTCGCCGGACTCTCCGCGCTCGCCGTAGGACAGAGCGATCACGCGGGCGCTGCCGCCCGCGGCCGTACAGACGGCGACGGCGCCGCCCGAGCGCCACACGAAGTCGGCCGAGTGAGCTCCGATGACCAGCACCCGGCGCCCGCTCATAGCGCAGGCGCCCCGGCTACCCGACGGGAGTTCGCGACCGCCATCACTTGCACGTCATCTTCGCTGAAACCGGCCTCGAGCAGCCGCTGCACCATGATCGCCATCCCGTCCTCGACCGGCGGATTGAACGTCTGGCCGAGATCGGTCGACAGGACGGAGTTCTCAGGCCCACCGGCGCGGATGTTCTCGATCCAGCGCTCCCACTCGATCTTGCCCGTGTGCGGGGTCGTAAAGCACCGCTCCAACAGCGCCCCCCGGCCGGCCAGCGTCGCCTGATCGTCGAGTGAGAGGTTCTGGGAGGGGAACTCGGGATGGGTGATCACGATCAGCTTCACGCCCTCCTCGACCGCGGCGTCCACGACGGCGAAGATCTCATCGCGGGCCAGGTGGCCGGTGGCCAGCACCATCCCGTGCCGAGCGATCAGCCGCAGAACCGCCCGCGTCTGAGGAAGGACGGCGCCCCTGTCGTCCACCACCGGGACGGGGTCGATCTCGATCCCCTGCTCGCGCAGCTCGAGCTGGAGCTTCACCCACACCGGCACCTTCGCGCCGGGGGGCGCCTCGCGCTCGCCGGCCTCGTTGACGGAGTCCACGGTGGGCATCCACACCGTCCGGGCCCCCTCGCGGGCGGCGACTTCCACGGCGAGCGGATTCAGCCCCCCCACCGCCCGGTTGAGGACGATCGCACCCAGCGCCTGCACGCCGGGGACCGCGGCTCGGACCACGGCGGCTCGCTCCGCCGTCGACGTGTAGTGGGATTTGAGCACGAACCCGTCCAGGCCCAACTCCGCGAAGCGCCGCGCCAGTGAGACGTCGTCGACGATCCGCGGCACCACATCCGGAGAGATGTGGATGTGGGTGTCGAACGCCCCTCGCAGGAGCTCGCGTGCGCGCTGCGACGGGGCGCCGGGGAGGTCGCTCACCCGCCCCATACCTCCGAGGCCACCTCCACGATCAGCTCCAGCTTGGCCCGCTCCTCGTCGATGGTGAGCTTGTTGCCCTCCTCGGTCGAGGAGAAGCCGCACTGGCCTGACAGGGACAGCTGATCGACGTCGACGAACTGCGAGGCCTCCTCGATGCGCCGCTTGAGCAGGTCCTTGTCCTCGAGCTGCGGGCTCTTGGTGGTAACCAGTCCGAGCACCACCTGCTTGCCCGGCGGCACGAACCGAAGCGGCTCGAACGTCCCTGAGCGCTCGTCGTCGAACTCCAGGAAGTACCCGTTGACCTCCAGGTCTCCGAACAGGGCCTCGGCGACGAAGTCGTAGCCGCCCTCCGCCGCCCACATCGACTGGTTGTTGCCCCGGCACAGGTGGGTGGTGATCACCAGGTCCTCAGGCTTGCCCGACAGGGCCCTGTTGATGTTCGCGATGTAGCGCTCGTGCAGATGCTCAGGGTCGCCGCCGATCTGCTCGATGTGGGCGCGCTGGGCCGGGTCGTTGACATACGCCAGGCTGGTGTCGTCGAGCTGCAGGTAGCGGCAGCCGAGCTCGTAGACGCCCCGGATCTGATCTGCGTAGGCGGTGGTCAGGTCGTCCCAGAAGGAGTCGATCTCCGGGTACACGGATTGGTCAATCGACGAGTTGCCGCCCCGGTAATGGACCATGCTCGGCGACGGGATCGTCAGCTTCGGCGTCTGGTCGGGATGCGCGTGCCCGCGCAGGAACTCGAACGCGTCGGCGAAGATCGTCTCCGGCAGCGCCAGCTTGTCGGTGACCCGCATCGCCGGCGGCGCGTAGTCGTACTCGCCCTCGGCGCTGCGGAACCGGACGTGCAGCGCCTCCCCCTCCACCTGCTCCACGCCGGACAGCGAGTAGATGAAGTCCATGTGCCACGAGGTCCGCCGGAACTCCCCGTCGGTGACCGTCTGCAGCCCGGCGTCGTGCTGGAGGTCGATTACCTTCTCGATCGCGTCGTTCTCGACTCCCCGCAGCTCGTCCCGGTCGATCTGGCCGGACTTGAACCGGGCCCGAGCCTTCGTCAGCTCCGCCGGGCGCAGCAGGCTCCCGACGTGGTCGGCGCGAAATGGCGGTGTGGTGCGCTGCGACAACTGTCTTCTCTCCTCTCTCTGATGCGCGACTGAGCCCCCGTCCGGCAAGAATGTATAGACCCGGAGCTTCGCCGGATGGAGGCCGCGGGGCTGCTCGCCTCCGAGGGCATGATCAGGTGTCACAGACCGCCGGGCATCACCGTCCATAGGTGTAGAACTGAAAATGGAGGTGAACCGAGATGAAGGTCTTTATCGCAGGCGGCAGCGGCGCGATCGGGCTGCGCCTGATACCACAGCTCATCGCCGACGGTCACGAGGTGACGGCGATGACGCGCTCAGAGGGCAAGCGAAGCGTGGTGCAGGAGCGGGGGGCCCAGGCGGTCCTCGGCGATGCCCTGGACCGCGGTTCGGTGATGCAGGCGGTGATGCGTGCCGAGCCCCAGGTCGTGATCAACCAGCTCACCGCCCTCACCGGGGCCACCAACATCAAGCACTTCGACCGGGTGTTCGCGCTCACCAACCGACTGCGCACCGAGGGCACCGACCACCTCCTGGAGGCGGCCAGAGCGGCCGGCGCGCGCCGGTTCATTGTGCAGAGCTACGCCAACTGGACCTACGAGCGCCGCGGCGGCCCGATCAAGACCGAGAACGATCCGTTCGATCCCGATCCGCCCTCCGAGCAGACCGAATCGCTGCGGGCCATCCGGCACCTGGAGCGAGCGGTGCTCGAAGACGACGGAGTCGAGGGGATCGTTCTGCGCTACGCCAACTTCTACGGTCCCGGCACCAGTTACGCGGCTGACGGTGTAATCACCACGATGGTCCGCAAACGGCGCTTCCCGGTGGTCGGCGACGGCGCCGGCATCTGGTCCTTCGTCCATATCGACGACGCCGCGGCGGCCGCCGCGGCGGCGGTGCAGCGCGGCGGGCCGGGCGTCTACAACGTCGCCGACGACGAGCCTGCCCCGGCCGCCGAGTGGCTGCCCGCCCTGGCCGCGGCCCTCGGCGCCAAGCCGCCGCGTCACGTTCCGGTCTGGCTCGGCCGCGTGGCCATCGGCGAAGTCGGCGTCTCGATGATGACGCGCATCCGCGGGATCTCCAACGCCAAGGCCAGGCGAGAGCTCGGCTGGACACCGGCTCACCCCAGCTGGCGCCAAGGCTTCCGGGCGATCTCGGACGACGACGCCGGTCCGTCGATCGATCGGCCCCGCCAGGGCGCCGGCCACCGGTCATGACCGAGGCGATCGAGGCGGGCGGGCTCGACGCGCTCCGGCGCTCCAAGACGATCCTGCTCACCACGTACAAGCGCGACGGAACCGGCGTCCCCACGCCGGTCAGCGTCGCCTTCGACGGCGAGCGGGCGTTCTTTCGCTCCTACGACCGGGCCTTCAAGACGCGGCGGATCGGCAACAACCCATCCGTGGAGGTGGCGACGTCCACCCTGCGGGGCAAGCCGACCGGCGAGCCGATGGCGGCGCGGGCCACGCTGCTGAGCGACGATGAGGCGCGCGTCGCCGCCCGCGCGCTGGCCCGGCGCCATCCCATCCTCCAGGGGGCGCTCGTGCCGCTGACTCACCGCGTGATGCGCTACCGCACCATGCATTACGAGCTGCACGCCCGTGGTGGGCCCCCGGCGCGGGAGTCGGGGCCATGACCGAATCCGCCGAGCAGCTGCTCGAGCAGATCCGCCCGGCCTCGTTTGCGGTCGCCTACCGGATGCTCGGCAGCGTCAGCGAGGCCGAGGACGTGGTCCAGGAGGCGCTGGTTCGGGTCCTGACTGCGCTGCGGGAAGGGGTTGTGATCGAGTCGCCGCGCGCCTACGCCGTGACCGTCACCACCCGGCTGGCGATCGACGAGCTGCGCTCCGCGCGAGCCCGCCGGGAGAGCTACGTGGGCGAGTGGCTGCCTGAGCCGCTGCTCGAAGACCCGGCCGCCGATCCCGCCGGGCAGGCCGAGATGGCCGACTCCCTGTCGCTGGCGCTGCTGGTCCTGCTCGAGAGTCTGTCCCCCGAGCAGCGGGCCGTCCTGCTTCTGCACGACGTCTTCGACTATGGCTATCAGGAGATCGCGGCGATCGTCGACAAGCGCGAGGACAACGTCCGCCAGCTGGCCACCCGCGCCCGGCGCCACGTCGAGCAGGGCCGGCCCCGCTTTGACACCTCACGCCAGCAACGCCAGGCGCTCGCCGAGCGCTTCCTGTCGGCGGCCCGGGAAGGTGACCTCGAGGGCCTGGAGGAGATGCTCACCGGCGATGTCGTCCTGCACGGGGACGGCGGCGGCAAGGTGCCGGCGTTGGCCCAGTCGCTGCGGGGCCGTCGCCGTGTCGCCCACACGCTGGTGGTCTGGGTGCGCCAGCTGCAGCGGATCGCGCATGGGGAGCTGCAGCAGGTCCAGGTCAACGGCCAGCCCGGCGCCCGGCTGCTCGACGGCGAGGGCAGGCTGATCGCCGTCTGGGCGCTGGATATCGCCGACGGGCGGATCCAGAGCGTGCGCTCGATCGTCAACCCCGACAAGCTGCGCCATCTCGGTCCGCTGACCGACCTCTACGCTCGCCTCGGCCTCGCCTGACCTGGGCCGCCGCCACCGCCCCGTCAGCCGGGACCCGGGGCTACTGTCCGACGGCGAAATGCTCGCCGGTGGCCGCAACCCGTCCGACGGATCCACCGCAGAGCCGGCGGCTCTGACGGTGGCCGTTCGCCAGGCGGCGCGCTTTGACCGCAGCTCGGTCTCGATCTCCGCCGGGTTGCTGGCGGCGATCCCGGTCGTGGCCGTGCTGGGCGGCGGAATCGCCGCCGGAGACCCCGTGGCCGCGGTGACCATGGGAGCGGGCGCGATGCTGGTCGGGATCGCCTGGCGCACCGGCGGCGGGCGGCCGCCGCTGGCCCTGATGGCGACCGACGCGCTGGTCATGTCGCTGTCGACGTTCGTGGGCTGCGTGACCGGTTCGGTGGGGTGGCTGCACCTGTGCCTGGTCGTGGTGTGGGCGCTGATGGCCGGCCTGCTGGTGGCCGTCGGCAACCGCGGAGCGGTGGTGGGAAATCAGGCCATCATCGCGTTCGTCGTCTTCGGGCGCTTCAGCCAGCCGGCCCTGCCCGCGCTCGGGCTCGCCGGCCTGGTCCTCGCCGGCGGTGCCGCTCAGGTGCTGTTCCTATATGTGGTCCGCTGGCCGCCGCCGCTGCGGGCGCGGCGAGCCGCCACCGCCGCCGCCTACCGGGCCCTGGCCAAGCTGGCGATCGACGCGCCGCAGGTCTCCGCCCTCCCGGCGGCCACCGCGCTGGACGCCGCCGAGGCGGCTCTCTCCTCGCTGACGCTGTTCGGCGATTCGGCGGTGATGACGCTGCGCAGCCTGGTGGACGAGGGATATCGCATCCGGGTCGCGCTGAGCGCGCTGCACGCGCTGGTCAGACAGCACGAGAGCTTCGCCGAGCACCTCAGACCGGCGTCGCGCGAGCTGGTCGAGCGCGTTCTGGCACTGACCGCGGAGGCCTTGGATCTCACCGCCCGGGCGATCGAGGGCGACCGCCGCGCCGCCGCCCAGCTCAGCGAGCGGGTGGCGGAGCTCAGCTCGCTGGCCGATGCTCATCCGGTCGGGCCGCGGACCCTGGCCCCACCGCCCGCCGCGCGGCTGGCGGGCTCGGCCGTGGTGCAGATGTCGCGTCGGGTGTCGGCGTTGGCCGGACAGTTGCGAGCCGTCTGCAACCTGGCCACGGCCGCCGGCGAGGGAGGAGGGCTGCGAAGCCGGCGCCCTCACCGGCGCACGAATCGCCCGCTGGAGCGACTGCGCTCCGACCGGGATCAGATCCGCGCCAACGCGTCACTGGATTCGCCGGCCGGTCGCCACGCGCTGAGGCTGGCTGTGGTGGTGCTGATCGCCGCGCTGATCTCGCGCCAGTTGCCGCTCTCCCGCAGCTACTGGATAGTGGTGGCGGCGGCCACCGTGCTGCGCCCGGAGTTCGGTGCCACCTTCACCCGGGGCACCGAGCGCGCGCTGGGGACCGGTCTCGGCGTCGCCCTGGCCGGCGCGATCACGGTCGGTTTTCATCCCGCCGGCGGAGTCACCGTGGTGCTCGTCGGGTTGCTGGCCTGGGCCGGCTACGCGACCTTTCCGGCCAGCTTCGCGGTCGGTTTCGGCTTCATCACCGCACTTGTGGTGTTCCTGCTCAACGTGGTCAGTCCGGACACGCTGGCCACCGCCAGCGCCCGCCTGCTGGACACCCTGGTCGGAGCAACGCTCGGACTGCTCGCCTACGCGCTGTGGCCCACCTGGTCGGCGCAGCCGGCCCTCCAGTCGCTGGCCGTACTGGTCGAGGCGGTGCGCGACTACTCAGCACAGGTTCTGGCGGCGCTGATCGATGGGCGCCGAGCCCCCTCCGGCGACATGCGTCGGCTGGCCCGCCGGGCCCGGCTGGAGCGAACCAGCGCCGAGGCGACGGTGGCGCGCTCGCTCTCGGAGCCCACCACCCGCCGGATCGACGCCGAGCGCAGCCAGGGGGCACTGGCGGCGATGCACCGCTTGATCCAGGCGGTGCACGTCCTGCGGCTCGACGCCGAGGAGGACCGCCACCGCGACCCGCTTCCGGTGCTCCGACCGCTGGCGGCGGACATCGACGCGCTGCTGGAGACCGTCGACGCCGCACTCGAGGGCGACGCCCGGGAAGGAGCGCTACCTGACCTGCGGGCCAGTTACGAGGCGTTCGAGGAGGCCGCCCCGCGCCACAGCGAGAGCGCCGCGCTGCTGGCCGAGCTCGACGAGATCGTCGATGCCGCCAACGGGTTGGCGGAGCTGGTCGGTGTCGGTCCGGTCGACACCGCGCGGGAGCCGGCGCCCCCCTGAGCCTCCGGGCTCAGGATCGCGGCCGGCGGATGATCGCGGTCGCCGTGGCCGTGGCCACCACCACCCCATCCTCGTCGCGCAGCTCGCCGGACAAGAACGCGATGTCGCGCCCGCGGCGCACCACCCTGCCATGACCGCGCAGCTCGCCCGGTCTGGCCGGCGTCAGGAACTGCACCTGGAGATCGATCGTCGGCGCCCACTCGCCATCCGACAGCGTCGCCACCAGCGCCGGCCCCAGCGTGTCGTCGAGCATCGCCGCCAGAAAGCCGCCCTGGACGTGCCCCGCCGGATTGAGGAATCCTTCGCTGCCGTCAAACGCCACATCGATCGTGCCGGCCTCGGGATCGACGTCGACCAGCCGAAAGCCCAGCAGCGTCGCCGCCGGCGGTGGCTCACGCCGCCCCTCCATCACGTCCCAGAAGGGACCCCGTCGGGTCACCGCTGCGGCGTCGGCGGGCTCTTGCACGGCGACAGCGTAGCCGCTGGCGCTCAGGCCTCGAAGAAGGCCGTCAGCTCCGCGGCCAGCTCCTCGGGACGGTCCTCGACCAGGAAGTGCGAGGCCTCCAGCCCGCGGCCGCGCACGTCGCGCGCCCACCCGCGCCACACCTCGATCACGTCTCGGTACAGAAACTCGAGCGCGCCGCGGGTCCCCCACAGCGCCAGCACCGGACACTCGATCAGCCGCCCGCGGTCGGCCTCGTCGAGCTCGCGGTCGATGGAGGCCCCGGCGCGGTAGTCCTCGCAGATGCCCTCCACCACCGCCGGGTCGGCGAGCTGAGCGCGGTAGGCGTCGATGACCTGGGGCGGATACCGCGCCGGGTCGCCGCCGAGCCCGATCGATCGCAGGTGGTGGTCGTAGTACGCGTCGGGATCGCCCAGAATCATCCGTTCGGGAAGCGGCGCCGGCTGCGCGAGAAAGCCCCAGTGCCAGTAGACCAGCGACAGTCGCCCGTCGGCCAGCGCCCACACCTCGGCGGTGGGGACGATGTCGAGCACCGCCAGCGCGCTGACCCGACCGGGGTGGTCCAGGGCCATCCGATAAGCGACTCGGCCGCCCCGGTCGTGGCCGGCGACGGCAAAGCGCTGGTGGCCCAGCGATGCCATCGCCTGCACCTGATCGGCGGCCAACGCGCGCTTGGAGTGTGGGCCGTGGTCGCCGGCCGCGACCGGCTTGAGCGAGTCCCCGTAGCCCGACAGATCGGTGGCCACGACGGTGAACCGTTCGGCCAGCAGCGGCGCCGCTGAATGCCACATCAGGTGGGTCTCCGGGTAACCGTGCAGCAGCAGCAGTGGCGGGCCGCTGCCTCCGACCCGGGCGTGGATCGACCCGCGCTCGGTATCCAGCTCGCGGGTCTCGAACCCCTCGAACATCTGCGGTCACCGTACTTGAAATATTGCACTGCTTTTGTGCGAGTTTTATCCACGGAACCGAAGCGTTCCCATGGCAACGCCGTTAGCCCGTCTGCCTGGGCGGCGATAAATTCCCGCAGTGACCGTCCCGGTGGTATTTTCGCAGCATGGGGCAACGCTAGGAAGCGCAACCTAGGGGTTGCGGTGAGGTCATCGTGAACGCGACTGGGTTTCCGCACCAGCGCGGGGCGCGCTTGGTGCTCTTGCTTGTGCTCCTGCTCGCGTCGCTGGCCGTCGCCGGCTCCTCGCGAGGGATGAACACGCCGCCGCCGAAGGTGAGCCTGGAGATCGCCGTCCAGCTTGGCTCCGGCGTCGGCTCGCCGGGTTCGCTGACCGCGGCTGTGGCAGCCGCGGGGCAAACCACAGACTGCTCGGGCACCTGCGATCTTCAGATCCCGGCCGGCGCACAGGTGACAGTGACTGCGCGGGCTTCGGTCGGCTACGCGTTCGATCATTGGAGCAATCCGAGCCTCTGCTCCGCGCCGCAGTCTCAGCCATGTTCCTTCTCTATGCCCGGCGCCGATGCGGAGCTCGCCGTCGTAGCGCGGCCTCAAACCGACGCCTTGCAGGTCGTTGCCGGAAGCGCCAGCACGATCTCGGGCGGGTCGGGAAGCATCGACTGCACCCGAACGGCCGATGGAGCCCTCAACGGCTCCTGCGGCGCCGAATTTCCCACCGGAACCACTGTCCAGCTCAAAGTGACGCCCGCTCCCCACAGACGGTTTGTCCGCTGGAGCATCTGGCAGTGCGGGACTCGGCGCACCTGCAACGTCCCCTTGCTGGCCGACACCACAGTGACCGCTCTGATGACCCCTGTCCACCTGACCGTCGATCGCTACGGCCCGGACGGGGAGATAACCAGTCAGCCGAGCCGCTTGGACTGCACGGCTTCGTGTCAGCGTACGAGCGCGAACTTTCCGCTCGGGACCACGGTGACCTTGACCGCGAACCCCAGCGCCACGGTGCCGTTCGGTCAGTGGGGCTCGCCGTGCGGCGGCCCGGCGCCAACCTGCACGTTGGCCATGTTCGCCGACGCGACGGTCTCGGGCACCTTCGGGACCGGTGGGGTCCCCCTCGCCCCTCAGGCGCAATCGTCGGCGTCAGCGCCCGTCCAGGCGACGGCCGCCTCGTGCGGACCGGGAAGCGTCGGAAGCTACTCGTTCAGCATCACGGTCAGCGGCCGCGGCCGGGTGACCTACACCGTGCCCGGAGGCTGCCGAACCAGGCTCTGCTCCCCGGGATGCCGCGACTATGGCTACGCCCAGTGGGAGAATGTCCACCTGGCGGCAACCGCCGCCCGCGGCCACCGCTTTGTGCGCTGGACAAACGGGTGCCGTCATCACAAGGCGAAGTGCTCACTGCCCGTCGTCGCATACGGCTGGGTCAAGGCGTGGTTCCGCCGCGGCGGCCATCGCCGACGATGACCAAGCTCCTCCGGAATGTGTTCAGTGACCCAAAATGGCTGATCGGCTTAGTCGTAACGATTGCCGGCAGCATCGCCGTCCCGGTGTGGCTCAACCGCAGCAGCCCAACCCCCAAGGGCATCACCTTGAGCCAGCCCAGCGCGACGCTCACGACACTCAGAGGGCTCCTGCAGAGCCAGAACCAGTCGGTGGGCGGCACTCCGGCCAGCCGGCTGCGTCAGCCCGGGTTCGTGGTTTCGGCAAATTTCACCGCCAGCGGCTATAACGGTGAGCTGCTGTTTGTCGTCTGTACTTTGACTGATAACCGCACGCCAGTGCACATGTCCCTGGCGCGGCACGGCGTTGATGCCACCGGCGCCGCAGAGACGACGCAGCCGTGCTGGTTACCGCTCCCCGGGGCCAGAGCCGATCGCTATACCGCCGAAGTACAGCTGCACGATCGGTTGGGGAATGAGTTGCGGGCACGAAGCGTGACGGTCATCGGCTGAAGGGGCGTTAGAGCGGCGAGCGCTCGCCGCCTGGCCGGATCCGGCCAGGCGGCAGCACTGCTGTGGGGTAAGCGCTAGTTGGTCTCGCGCTCGAGGTTTGCGACCTCGCTGGCCTTCGCGTCGGCCTTGTCCTGGGCCCGGGCGGCCTCGTCCTTGGCGTCGCCCTTGCGCTCCTCCTTGCGACCCTCTCGATGCATCGACCGGTCGCCGGTCACGTCACCAACCGCCTGCTTGGCCTTGCCTGTGATCTTGTCGACGATGTCGCTCAAACTGACCTCCGTTGCTCGATAAATGTGCTCAATGGCGCTACTGCCCGCTGCGCCGGAGGGGCAAACAGCGATCCCCGGCGGGGTGTGTGCGCTGTCGATTTGCGGGTATTTCGCAGCAATCCGCACGCGATTGGACGGAGGTATGAGATGGCCAAGGATCATGGATCGAGCGTGAAGGACGACAAGCAGTACGAAGGCCTGCGCAAGAAGGGGATGAGTAAATCCCGCGCTGCTGCGATCGCCAACACTCCCGGCGCATCCAAGAAGGGCGGCAAGAACTCCGGCGGCGGGAGCAGTGGCAGCAGCCAGAGCAGCCGCAGCAGCGGAAGCGGCAGCGGCGGCAACCGGGCCCAGAAGCAGGCCGCCGGCCGCAAGGGCGGCAAGAAGTCAGGCTAGGTCGAATACCGATGACGACGGCGCTGATCGTCACCGACATGCTCAACCGCTACGAGCACGACGACGCCGAGCCGCTGATGGAGTCGGTTCGCGAGATTCTCCCCAACATGTGCGGCTTGATCGACCAGGCGCGCGAGCAGGATGTCCTGACTGTCTACGTCAACGACAACTACGGCGACTGGACCGCGGGAGCGCGAGAGCTCGCCGAAGCGGCGATGCACGGCGCCGATCCGTCGCTGGTGGAGCCGATCCTGCCCCCGCGGCACGCGCCGTTCGTGGTCAAGGCGCGTCACTCGGTCTTCTACAGCACCCAGCTCGAGTACATGCTGCGCCAGTACGAGATCGAGCGGCTGGTGTTGGCCGGGCAGGTCACCGAGCAGTGCATCCTCTACTCAGCCCTGGATGCCTATGTGCGTCATTTCGAGGTGGTGCTCCCGCGGGACGCGGTCGCCCACATCCACGCCAACCTCGCCCAAGCCGCCCTGCGGATGATGGAGATCAACATGCGGGCCAAGGTCGTGCCGTCCGCGGAGGCGTTCGCGCTCGCCGCCGGACAGCGGTAACCAGGTGATCAGGCCTCCTGGGGCTCGCGCTCGTCAGACCAGCGCGCGCTGCCGCCCTGTTTGAGCTCCTCGAGCGTCTGCTCCAGCGCGGCCATCAGGTCGGGCGCCGGCGACGGTTGCTCGCCCCCGCTGGGGACCTTGATCGTCTCGCCCTTGCGCTTGCGATCGACCACCCGCTTCAGTCGAGCGCGGTAGCGATCCTTGTGCTTGTCGGGCTCCCACTCGCCGGAGAGCTCCTCGATCACCGCCGCCGCGGCGTCGAGCTGCTTGCGCGTGGGCTCGTGTGACTTCTGCGTCGCCGCCTCGACGTCCTTGGTGTCGCGGACCTCGTCGGCGAACCGCATCGTGGTCAGGGTCAGGGCGCCGTCGCGCTCGCGGACGATCGCCAGGTGCTCCTTGGCCCGCATCACGAACCGTCCCAGGGCCGCCCGCTCGGTGCGGCTCATCACCTCGGTGAGCAGGCGGTAGGCGCGGATCGAGCCGTCGTCCTCTCCGGCCGGGACCAGGAAGTAGGGGTGTTCGAAGTAGATCGGGTCGACGTCGGCCAGGTCGACGAACTGCTCGATGTCGATCGTGCGCGTCCGCCGCGGCTCGATCGCCTGCAGCTCCAGGTCCGACACGATCACCTGGTCGCCGTCGTCGAGCTCGTAGCCGTGGGTGATCTCCTCGTAGGGGACTTCGACGTTCTCCTTCGAGCACCAGCGCTGAACCTCGATCGGCGCGCCGTCCTTGGCGTGGAGCTGGCGGAAATGGAGGTCCAGGTCGCGCACCGCGGGCTCCAGGCTGACGGGCACATTCACCAGTCCGAAGCTCAGCGAGCCGGTCCACAGCGATCGGGGCACGGTCAGCTCCGGGCCTTCTTGCGGCCCCCCGGGCGCCCGGAGCCCTTGCGACGCCCGGAGCCCTTGCGACGCCCTGAGCCCTTGCGCCGCCCCGAGCCGCCCGAGCCGCCCGAGCCGCCCGAGCCGCCCGAGCCGCCCGAGCCGAGGCTGGCCTCTAGCGCCGCCGCCAGGTCAAGCTGCTCGTCTGCCTCCGGGGCCTCGGGGATCTCGGGGTCCTCGCCTTTGGCCTTGGCGTCGATCAGCTCCAGGACTCGCTGGCGGTAGCCGTCCTCGAATGCCTCCGGCTTGAAGCTCCGATGCAGTGAGTCGACCAGCGACCCCGCCATCTCGATCTCGCGCTTGGCGGGCTTTCGGCTGGGCCGGGGAATGGCGAGCCCGCCGACGTCGACCAGCTCGGCGGCAAAGCGCATCGTGTGCAGGGCCAGCACCTCGTCTCGGGGTCGTATCGCCACCAGGTACTCGCGGTTGTGGAACACCCAGCGCCCGATGCCGACGCGATCGGCCCGCGCCAGGGCGTCGTGAAGCAGGCGGTAGGCGTCCTCGCCGTCGTCGCCGACGCCCAGGTGATAGCCCCGGTCGTAGTAGACCGGGTCGATCTCCGACGCCGAGACGAACTCCTCGAGCTCGATCAGATGGGAGCGCTCACCGGCCGCGGCGTCGATCTCCTCCTGCTCGAGCATCACGTACTCGTCCTTGCGAACCTCGTAGCCCTTGGCGACCTGCTTGTAGGGCACCTTCTTGCCCTCCTTGGAGCAGATGCGCTCGTGCTTGATCTGCGCGCCGTCCTTTGCGTGCACCTGCTGAAAGTGGATGCCCCGGTCCTCGGTGGCCGAATGCACCTTGATCGGCACGACCGCCAGGCCAAACGTGATCGTGCCGTTCCAGATCGAGCGCGGCATGTCGTGTCGACTACCCAGGCCACCCACGGGTCCAACCGAGGTTTGCCGGCGACCCACGGGGTCATCTCCTCAGAAAGCAAAAGGAGACCCATGCCCCCCAGCAACCTCGACGAACAGCTGACGAAGTACCTGACCGACGCGCACTCGATCGAGCAGCAGGCGCTGGCCCAGATGCGACTGGCTCCGAGGATCGCCGGCGATCGGCAGCTCTCGGCGCTGTTCTCGGATCACCTCACCGAAACCCAGGACCACGAACGCCTGGTCGCCGAACGCCTGCAGGCCCGCAATGCCAAGCCCTCGAAGGTGAAGGACGCCGCCGGCACCCTGACCGGCCTGGGATTTGCCGCCTTCGCCGTGGCCCAACCGGACACGCCCGGAAAGCTAGTCGTCCATGCCTTCTCCTACGAGCACATGGAGGAGGCGGCCTACGACCTGTTGGCAAAGGTGGCGGCTCGGGCCGGCGACGGCGCCACGGTCGAGATCGCCCGCCGCATCGGCGACCAGGAACGGGCCATGGGCGACCGGCTGTCCGGCTGCTTTGACCGCGCTGCCCAGGCGGCGCTCGACCAGCAGAGTCCGGCCGACCTCGGCAGGCAGCTGGACAAGTATCTGGCCGACGCGCACGCGATCGAGGCCCAAGCGCTGCAGCTGCTCGGCAGGGCCCCTGCTCTGGCCGGAGCTCGCGAGCTGGCCGCTGCCTACGAGAGCCACCGCGTTGAGACCGAGCAACACCAGCGGCTGGTGGCGACCCGGCTCGACGAGCGTGGCGCCAAGCCGTCGGTTCTCAAGGACGCCGCGTTGCGTATCGGGGCTCTGAACTGGGGCGCGTTCTTCGCCGCCCAGCCTGACACCTCCGCCAAGCTGGCCGCGTTCGCGTACGCCTTCGAGCACCTCGAGATCGGTGCCTACGAGATGCTCATGCGGGTCGCGGTCCGGGCTGCTGACGAGCAGACGGTGGGCATCGCCGAGCAGATCCTGACCGAGGAGAACGCCGCCGCCGAGACGCTTCGAGCCCTGTTCGACAAGGCGCTCGACGCCACCTTGCAGGGCGTTCCGGTCGCCGCCGCCAGTTAGCTCCTCGCGGTCGTTTCCGGCGCGGGACGGCTACCCGGCCGACGGGCCCAGGACCGACTTCCGGCTCCACAACGGCCGCAGCAGCTGCGCGGCCAGCGGCAGTGCCAGGACCAGGTAGAAGGCGGCCAGCACGGTCCAGACCAGGGCCGGGGGAGCCAGCGAGGCGAGCTGGTGGTAGTAACGCAGGGACAGCACCACCGCAAACGCCACCGTCAGCGCCGACCACAGCAACGAGGCGATCGCATACCCCAGCAGCCGGGCGTCCGATCCGGGGCGAGCGTGGCCGGACAGGACGTCGGCGAGGTGGCGCGAGGCCCGGCGGCGCAACCCGGGTTCTCGCAGCAGGTCGACCAGCACGTGGTAGCCGTCGCGCTCCAGCAGCGGGTTGAGGTTGAACAGCGCCCCCACGTAGCCGCCGAAGGCGACCTGGAAGAAGATGTCGCGCGGGCTGCCTGCCGGCGACAGCAGGCAGGCGAGCGCGAAGGCTCCTCCCAGCACCACATCGCTGGCCGGCCCGGCCAGGCTGATCGCCATCCGTCGCCGGCGTGACTCAAACCAGGCGTCGGTGGTGTCCACGAACACGTACGGAAACACCAGCGCGATCTTGATCCCGGCTCTGGACACCGGCCGTCCGAACGACTCCGCGGTCAGCCCGTGCGCGAGCTCGTGGCAGACGACGAGCAGGAAGCGCCCCAGCACGAACACCAGCGCACCGAGGCCGACCCGCCGCGCCACCACGAACGGAGTTCCGTAGCGCGCGGCGATCACGTATACGAACGCCACCAGGCCGGCCGCCGCCACCACCGCCAGGGCCGCCAGCACCGGCGAGGTGAACAGCAGAAATCCGCCCCGGCGATACAGGAAGGCGATCAGCGCCGGCACCCGGGGCAGCGGCCGCTCGCGCGGCTTGAGCAGGCGCTCCAGCCAGCCGGCCCGGCCGGTCGTCGCCGGCGGCCCCGCCACGTCCACCAGCAGGCCGTGATCGGCCAGCTCGGCGAGCAGCCGAGCCAGCCTGGCCGGCCCCTCGGGACCGCAGCGGGCGGTCGCCTCGCCGATCAGGTCGACCAGATCGCGGCTGCCGTCGAGCAGCTGAGTGAGCTCGGCCTCCGCGGTGGCCAGGCGCACGAACGCGCCCGATCGGTGGTCTTTGAGCACGTAGCGGTCGCCGGAGGGGCGGTCGCGCTGGTCCTCGGCCAGCCGCTTGAGCGACCATCCGGAGCGAAGCCGCGGCTTGTGCGCGCCGTGGCCGCCGAGCTGCGCACGGCGCACCGATGGCTGCTCGACGATCAAGCTGATCCCGGCCGGAACCGAGACGGTGTGACCGGCCGCGGCGGCATCGGTGCGATCAGCGACCTCAAGCCGGCGGTCCCCGAGGTCGATTCTCATCCCAGCGTGCAGAACTACTCGCTCAGACAAGCGGCGCCCGTCCACGAACGTCCCGTAGCTCGAGCCGGCGTCCTGCAATCCGGCTCCGCGCTCGTCGAGCTCGATCTGGGCGTGGATCCGCGAGACGCTGGGGTCGTCGAGCCGCAGGTCGCTCGCAGCAGCGCGGCCGATCACCAGCCGGCGATCCAGCGGGACTCGCTCGCCGCCCGGCAGGACGAGGTCGAGATGGCTGGCTCCGTCCCGGGGGGTGCCGCAGGAACGGCAACGGGGCTCAGACCGGACGAGCTGGCGGCGGCAGACTGGGCAGAGCATCTCGATGGCTAACGGTGGCAGACTCCGACCGGCCATGCCACAGGTGCTAAAGCGGGTAGGCCGCTACGACCTGATCGAGGTCATCGGCCGTGGAGGTGCGGCGGTCGTCTACCTCGCTCATCAGCGCGATCTCCAGCGACACGTCGCACTCAAGGAGCTGGCGCCATACCAGCCCGCCGACACCAGCTTCGCCGGCCGGTTCGTCGAGGAGTCACGGCTGGCGGGCTCGATGAGCCACGCCAACGTGGTGACAGTGCACGACTACTTCGAGGACGGAGGCGTCCCGTACATCGCCATGGAGTACCTCCCCCACGGTTCGCTGCGGCAGTACATCGGCCACCTCTCGACGGCTCAGATCGCCGGCGTCCTGGAAGGCGTCCTGGCCGGTCTCTCGCACGGCGAGGCGCACGGGATTGTGCACCGGGACCTCAAGCCCGAGAACCTGCTGGTGGCGGTCGACGGCAGGGTCAAGATCGCCGACTTCGGTGTCGCGCGCGCTTACAACCACGCGGTGACCCGCGCCGTGGTGACAGTCGCCGGAACGACCATCGGCACGCCCACCTACATGTCACCCGAGCAGGCCCTGGGCACCACCCTGACACCGGCCACCGACCTGTACTCGCTGGGTATCGTGGCCTGGGAACTGCTCACCGGTCAGGTCCCGTTCGAGGAAACCGACACTCCGGTGGCGGTTCTCTACCGTCACGTGCACGAGCCGATCCCCTCGGTGCGCACCGTCGCCCCCGAGATCGACGAGGGGATTGCGGCGTGGCTGGAACGGATGCTCGCCAAGCGCCCCGAGGACCGCTACCAGAGCGCGGACGATGCCTGGCTCGAGCTCGAGGACATCGTGCTCGAGCTGCTGGGGCCCCGGTGGCGTCGCGAAGCGCGCCTGATCGTCGACGACCCCCGGCGCGAGGACCGCACCCTGACCCCGGCCGAGTTCCCCGCCGTCCAGGCGCCGGCGAGCCAGGACCCGCCGGCCGCCACCCCGGCCCCGGCGCTCGATCGCGGCCGTCCCGCCGAGCCGGCCCCAGGCCCGGTTGCCGAGACGGTTACCGGCCCGCGCGCCCAGGAACCCGAGGCGACCGTGGCGCCGCGGCGCAAGCCGGTGCGCAGCTACACGACGATTCTGCGCAACGCCCGTCGGCACCGCGACCTCGGCCCCGACGACGAAACCGCGTCGACCACCCTGCGCCGCCGGGTGGGGGTCGCGACGATCGTGGTGGCGATGCTCGCCGCGGCCGCCGGCGGCGTCGTACTCGCCGCGTCGGTGGGCAAGCGCAAGCCCCCGCGCACCGGCACCGCGCAGGCCGTGGGACGGGCCGCGCAGCAGGCCACCGCCGACCAGGCGGCCGCGACCACCAAGCAGCTCGCCGCCACCGTCCTCAGCCTGGGGGTGGCGCGCAACCGGGCCCGCACCGCGCTGCTGAACGCCAAGACGCCAGCTCAGCAGGCGAGCGATGCGTCCACGATCGAACACGCCTACGTCGGCGCCGCCCGGAAGGTGGATCGCCTGGCCGGCGCCAGCCCCGTGGCCGCCAAGCTCTCCGCCACGCTGACCAGCACGGCCGCGGCCTACGGCCGGCTGGCCGCCGCAGCGAAGTCTCACAACGCCAAGGCCTACGACCGCGCGCGCGGCGAAATCCGCTCGGCCGAGACCACCCTGCAGGGCGAAGTCTCCAAGCTCTAGCGCTCGCCACCAGGGCCCCTCGGGGCGTTCCAACGGGTCGCTTGAGGCCCGGTGGGGTACTGCGCACTCCATACCTTCGGCCACTTCCGGGCTGGCGGCGCGGACCTGATACTGCCGCTTGCGTCGTTCGGTGCGGCGCCATCGAAAACTCGTTTGGAGGGTTATTCCATGAGCCTCATCAAGGTCACCTCGGAGGAGCTTCACACTCTCTCCAGCAACGTGCAGTCAGGGTCCAACAGCATCCAGGACCAGCTCTCGCGGATGCAGAGCGAAGTCCTGGGCGTGGTCGGCGGCGAATGGCAGGGTTCCGCCTCGGGCCAGTTCCATGCCCTGTGGGACGAGTGGCAGCGTTCGGCCGCCGGACTGAAGGACGCCCTGGACGGCATCTCGCGGCTGCTCGGCTCCGCCGGCTCGCAGTACCAGCAGACCGAGGACACGATCCGCTCCTCGATGGCCTGAGCGCTCGACGCCAGGCAATCCCACGATCACCGACGACGCGAACGATGACTACGTTCACAGTCGATCCGGCGACGCTGCACGAGCTCTCCTCGACCCTGTCGGGGATCCACTCCGGCATGCAGAACATGCACGGCGTGGCGACGGGGTACGAGGGGTTGCTCGGCGGCAGCGATCTGGAGGGCGAGGTCGAGCATTTCTGCAGTCACTGGAACTACGGGATCGGGAAGCTCGGAGACCACATGGGCCAGGTGGTCCAGCGTCTTGACGCCGCGGCCGCCGGCTACGGCAAGTCCGAGCAGGAGATCGTCAGCGCCAGTCAGCCCGGGGGCCACTAATGAGCGACCCCCTGTCCGATCCACGCGCCCACGCGCTGCTGACCGCCGACTCGGATGAAGTAGAGGCACTGGCCACCCAGTTTCGGCGCGTGGCGTCTCAGGCCGAGACCGCGATCTCCGGCCTGCACGGCGCCCACGGCGACGCCACCTGGACCGGCGGCGCCGCCGACAACTTCCGCCAGCAGCTCGGCAAGCTGCCCGGGGACCTGCAGAAGGTCCAGCAGTCATACGGTCAGGCGGCCGGCGCGCTGAGCACCTACAGCGGCGAGCTGGGTCCGCTGCGCACCAGGTTCCAGTCCCTGGCGACTCAGCTGCGCTCCGCCCAATCCACCCTCACCACCGCGCAGGGCAGCCTCAGTACTGCCCAGGGCAACCTGACCACGGCCACGCAGGCGCCCCACGCCAAGCCCACCACGCCGGCCGTGGTCAACGCCCACACCGCTGTCAGCGACGCCAGCGGCGCGGTCTCGCGCGCCCAGGGCGAGCTCTCGGGACTCGAGCGCCAGGCCTACCAGGTACTGGACGAGTTCGACACCGTCCGCGGCCACGCCCGCTCGGCGGTGTCGAGCGCCGCCGGCGTCGCGCCGCAGCAGGGCGGCTGGTTCTCGAGCATGATGCATTCGATCGGGAATTTCGTGAGCGGTGCTGGACACGTCCTGGCCGGCATCGGCAAGGGCGTCTGGCATGCTGCCAAGAGCCTGCCCGGAGACGTCTGGACGGTGATGGAGCACCCCACGGACCTGCACGACTGGGCCAAGCTCGGCGAGGACGCGGGCACCGTGGCCGGCGCGGTGGCGGCGGTCTGCGTGATCGTGGCCTGCCCCGCCGACGCGCTCGGCTTCGAGGCCGTCGCCGGCGCCGCCGAGGCCACCGAGGGCGTGGCGGGAACCGCTGCCACCTACGCCGCCACGACCAAGACCGGAGCCGACACGGTCGAGGCGATCGAAGGCAAGCAGAGCTGGGGCGAAGTGGGATTCGACGTCATGAGCAGCGAGGTCGGCAAGCTCGACTTGCCAGCCTTTAGCAGCGCCGAGAGCCGCGTCGGGATGCTCGAGACCAAGGCCGGCGCGCTGGAGCAGTACGGCGACGTCCGGGCGCTCGGCTTCAGCCACAGCACCGCGCTGGCGACGCTGAGCGAGGAGCAGTCGCGGCTGATCACCCACAGCGCCGCGAGGCTGTCGAGCCCGGCGCGGCTGAGCTATATGCGCTCGGTCAACGAGGCGCAGCTGGCGGCGGCCAAGACGCTCAGGTACCGCGCTGCCCTGCCCAACGAGGCTGTCCACCAGGTGGTCGACCACTCCCTGGACGCGATCAAGGACAAGGTCCTGCCCGACGGCTCTGCCGGCGGCGACAAAAAGGATTAGGAGGCCGGCGTGACAAGACCCAACCGAGATGTCACCTGCGCGGTCGCACTGCCGCCGGACTGGCAGCAGATCGACCTGCTCGACCCCGACGGCGAGCCCGTGCTCGACGGCCCGCTGGCCGCCGCGCTGGCGCACGCCGCCCACGGCACCGGGCACGCGCGGCTGCTGATGCTGCGCAGCCTGTTCGCGCTGACGACGACCGGACAGCCGCTGGCGGCCGGCCTGGCGGTCACGCTCGCCGAGCCCTCGGCGCCGGTCTCGTCGCAGCCGCTGACCGAGGACTCGTTCACCGGCCGCGAGGTGGCCGCGGTGACGCTCCCGGCGGGCAGCGGCCTGCGTGTGCGCCACATCGCACCGGCCGGGATGCTGGCCGGATCCGAGCCGCTGCAGGTGCTCCGCATCCAGTACCTGTTGCACACCAGCCACGGGCTGTTGACGCTCACCTTCACCACTCCGCAGGCACCGCGCGCACCCGAGTGGAACAGCCTGTTCGACGCGATGGCGGCCACCTGCGAGCTGGCGTGATGACAACGCCTCGTGACACTCGCGCCTGGGTGCACCGCAAGCGGCTGGGCTGGCCCGGTACCGAGCCCGCCGGCGCCAGTCACTTTGTCCAGCGCTTCGGTTCGCAATTGATCTCAATCGCCGTGCTGGTCGTCGTCGGCACGCACGTGCCGGTGGCCATGGGGTTGGCCGCCGCCGCACTGCTGTTCGGCCTGCCCGGAGCCTGGGTCCGCGCCAACGACCGGCTCTCGAGCTTTTCCTGGATCGTGGCTGTCGGGCTGCTGCTGGCCGCCGCGATCGCCTACCCCGTCGGCGGCCACGGCGCCCGGGCCGGCTTCGGTGCCCACGGCCAGGCGGGGACCGCGGCGGCGCTGACCGGCATCTGCGCCGTGATCCAGTTCGCGGGCTACCTGCGGCGCTGGGGCACGAGGGGCAACCTCGGCGTGCGGCTGCTCGGCATCCGACGCGAGGATCCGGCGACGATCGAGAACGAGCTCCTGCGGGAGGAACGCGGCCGCGGCCTCTAGCTCGGGGTTCCGGGGGCCCGGCCGCCCTCGGACCCCGGGCTAGCGGGTTCGCTCGGGGCCCCGGCCGCCCTCGGACCCCGGGCTAGCGGGTGCCCCGACCGGCTCGACGGCCGCCTGCGCGTGGGCTACCTGGACCAGCTCGAACCCACCCGGATCGATCCGGTAACCGCAGCCCGGACGGACCGGCGGGGCCGGCCGGCGAGGCAGGGTCACCCCCAGCAGCGCGCCGTCGACCTGAACGTCGGGCTGGAGCAGCAACCCCGTCCGCGACCGCCGCACGCCGACGCTCCAGTGCCCCAGGGTGCGCAGCGCATCGGTGCGACCCGACACCACCGCGTGCAGGTTGCCCAGCGGCGCCGAGAAGAGATCGCTCAGCGCCCGGGTGGGGTCGTCGACGGAATCGGCGTCGTCGATCAACAGCATCTGCAGCTGCTCGGAGGCGCTCAGATCGGCGGCCAGGTCCGAGAGCCGCTCGACGGTCGTCACCACGCGGTCCAGCGCCGAGCACTCGCGCAGCGCCGAGCGGCGGATCGCGATCCCGGTCAGCCGGATCTCCGGATACAGCCGCGACACCACCTCGGCGACAACCAGCAGCGAGGTGGTGCGACCGGAGCGCGGAGACCCGGCGATCAGCGCGTGATCGCCTTCGTAGAGCTCGAATCCGGCGGGCTCCAGCGACTCGTCGCCGATCCCGATCGGCACGAACAGCGGGTCGCGCGACGCCCGCCCTGCCCCCAGCAGCGCGTCCAGCGCGACGCTCTCGGGAAGCACTTCGACCGGCGGCGGACCGCCCTCGGGCCGCCCGCCGCCGCCGGCGCGCTGCGCCACCGCCCGGTCCAGCCCCTCCGGAGCCCGGGCCACCTGGATCACCTGGGTCGACCCGCTGACCACCGCCCGGCCGGCCGTGAACTGCGGGATCGAGCGGCGCACGAGCCCGAACTGCGCGTAGTCGGCGGCGTCGGCGAGCTGGAAGGCCAGCCGCTGCTGGGCCAGCGACGCCAGCGCGGTGGGAACCGCGCCGAGGCGGTCGGCGGCGATCGCGGCGTGAATCCCGAGCTCCGGCCCGTCGGCCCACACGCGGGCCAGCGCCTCGCGCAGGGCGTCGCCGCCGATGTCCCCGTGCTCGGAAGCGAAGCCTCCGTAGCCGTCGAGCAGCAGCACGATCCGGGGTGCGGCCGCCCGGGTCGCCGGGTCGAGGCCGCGGCGCACTGCCAGCTCGCCACGCAGCCGCCGCAGCAGCCGCCGCTGGCGCTCGTGCTCGGGCGCGGTGATCACCGCGCCCACGTGCGGCAGTGAAGCCAGCGGACCCAGCTCGCCGGCGCCGAAGTCGAGCACGTAGATGTGGAGGTGGTCGGGGTCGGCGGTGCTCGAGAGCGCCAGCGCCAGCGTGGCCAGCGCGGTGGTGGTTCCGCTGCCGCCGATCCCGTACATCAACAGGTTGCCGGCGTTCACGTTCCAGCCGACCGGATACTGGGCCTGGGCCTCGGGATCGTCGGCCAGTGCCAGCGCCACCACCAGCCCGCGCTCCCCGGCCAGGGGGCGCGGCGGACCGAGCCCCAGCAGCCCGTCGAGCTCGACCTCGGGCGCCAGCGGAGGCAGCCACGGCCGCCGCAGCGGCGGCTCGTCCGCAAACGCCTGGGCCGCCGCCGAGACCAGGCGCCGCAGGTCCGAAGGAAGGTCCGGCTGCTCGCCGTCGCCGTGCGTCCCAGTTGCCCCTTCGGCGTCGAGCACGAACGGCTCCATGCTCACCGCCGCGGACGGCCCGGCCGCCGTGGTGCCCGTGACCAGCGCGGTCTGGACCGGGATCAGCTCGGAGGGTCCGAGCCGTACATGCGCCCGGCCCGGCTGGTTGCGCGGGATCTTGGCCGCGGCCGGCGAGTCGATCACGTCGGAGGAGTCCTGGGGCGTCTGGACCCGCAGGCAAACCCGCAGGTTGGTGTTGGCGCGGATGTTCTCGTTGACGGCCCCCGAGGGGCGCTGGGTGGCCAGCACCAGGTGAACCCCCAGGCTGCGGCCCCGCTGCGCGATCCCGACCAGTGAGGCCACGAAGTCAGGCAGCTCGGCGGCCAGGGTGGCGAACTCGTCGATGATCACCAGGAGCCTGGGCAGCGGAGCGGTCGCGCCCTCCGCGACGAGCCGGTCGTACTCGACCAGATCCGACGCCCGGTGCTCTCGCAGCACCCGCTCCCGGTAGCGCAGCTCCGCCTCAAGGCTGCGCAGGGCGCGCTCGCCGAGGTGCTCGTCGAGGTCGGTGACCATCCCGACGGTGTGGGGCAGCTCGGCGCACTCGCCGAACGCGCTTCCGCCCTTGTAGTCGATCAGGACGAAGTTCACGCGCGCGGGCGCGTAATCGGTGGCCAGCGACGCGACCAGGCTTCGCAGCAGCTCGCTCTTGCCGGCGCCGGTGGTTCCGGCGACCAGCCCGTGGGGGCCGTCCCTCACCAGGTCGATGTCGAGCGGGCCGTCCTCCGACAGCGCGAAGGTGGCGTCGAGCGTGGTCCTGGCAGCGCCCGCCCGCCAGCGCTCGCGCAGCTGCGCCCCGTCGGGATCGCTGATCCCGATCAGCGAGAACAGCCCCACGTAGTCCGGCAGCGCGCCGCCGATCACCTGCAGGTCGGCGTCTTCGAAGCGGGCCAGCGCCAGCGCGCATTCGCGGGCGGTCTCGGCGGAGGCGCCGGCCACCAGCAGGGGGTCGACGCGCTCGCCGACCTGGGGCCGGAACAGCCTCGCCTCTCCCGCCTCGTCGGCCAGCTCGATCACCGTCGTGCAGGCCGCCGGCAGGCGCTCGCTGGACCGGGCCAGCACGATCCCGCTCACCCGCTTGCCGGAGCGCAGCAGCGCTCGTCCCGCGGCCCCGCGCCCTTCGATCAGCGCCGGGCTGTCGAGCACCGCCAGCGCGACGCGCTTGTCGTCCTCGTCGCGCTCGATCAGCTCGGTGGCCAGCGCCGCGCCGGCCGCGGTGCCGACCGCTAGTTGGCGGCCCGATGCGCCCGAGGCGTCGCGCGTGTGGGGCAGCCACTTGACCCAGTCCCAGTCTTCGGCGGCCGGGCTCTCGGTGAACACGGCGGCCGTCAGGTCCGCCGGGCCGTGCAGGACCGCGGCCTGACACAGCAGCGCGCGGGCCAGAGCGAGCGCCTGGTCGCGCTGGCCTACGATCCCCACCACGCCGCCGTCGGCCAGCTCCACCGGCACCGGTGCCAGCTGCAGCCAGCCGTGCTGGGCGAGCACCACCTCGGCGTCCTGTCCCGGAGCCTGCCGGTCGGCGAGCGTGGGCCGGAACGGAACTTCGCCGTAGCCGGCCGAGAGCTTGAGGAAGTCCTTGTGCTCAGGCCGTCGCTCCCACAACCGGGGGTCGGGAGCGCAGGCCCGGCGCAGCACCTCCGCCAGGTCCGGGAACGCCTCCCGGCGACGGACCAGCTCCTCGGCCTGGCGCTGAGTGACCTCGCGCTTGAAGCTGACCATCTTGCGCTGGTAGTCGCGGTGCTCGCCGCGGGAGCTCTTGCGGGCGTGTCGCCGCTGCTCGATCCAGCTGCCGATCACGAGCACCGGGCTGAGCAGCATGAACAGCGCGTAGATGATGCTGTGCAGCACCACCACCATCACCCCGCCCATCACCAGCGGTCCCACCGCCGAGGCGACGCTGAACCGGGGGCGCGAGGTCTCGCCGGGATGCTCGGGCACGCCCAGGGGGTCATCGGCCTCCGGGAGGTGCGTGCGCGGCGGCCGGTTGAACGCGATCGTGCCGGCCAGGCTGGCCTGGCGGACCGGATCGACCGGCAGCACCGCCTTCTGCGGGGCGATCGTGAAGGCGACATCGCCGGCCTCGAACACCGTCTCCGGATCGACGTCGGTCGGCTCCTTGATCCGCCTGCCTTCGACCCAGGTCCCGTTCACCGACTCCAAGTCGCTGACCGTGGCGCGCAAGCCGCCCTGGCTGGGCCGCACTCGCAGGTGACGTCGTGACACCCCGTCATCGCCGAGAACCACGTCACAGTCGGGGTCGCGTCCCACTACCACTCCGTGCTCGAGCGCCAGCCGTCGCCCGGCGTCAAAGCCGGCGATCACCCGCAGCTCGAGCGGCGCCGTTGACAGCTCGCGGCCGTCCGGCGCGCCGTCGGCGGGACGAATCCGGGCGCCCTCGTACAGGCCGATCTCCGACAGTGCCAGATCAACGTGACAGAAGCGGCCGTCGATGACAATCCCTCTGGCGTTGGCACCGTCGGGCAGCGCGTCGAGCAGATCCCCCACGGTGGCATCCTCGCGTCCCAGGCGCAGCTCGAGATCCTCTTGGTCTCCGCCGGGATTTCCGAGCACAACTCGCATCTGCGCCGCGCCAAGGCTAGTGGGTCCCGCCGCGGTCGCGATTGCCAGTGAACCTCCTGGTGGGCCCACCGGCGACGGCGCCACCGGGTACTGCACGCTCCATACCCTCGGCCACTTCCCCACCGGCCGGCCCGGCCGGATACTAGGCCCATGTCGCAGTTCCTGGTCGATTCGCGAACGCTGCTGGCGGTGCGGGACACGCTCGGCCGTCTCCACGACCAGCTGCTCGGAGTCCACGCGGTTGTCGACGGCTACGACGGACTGCTCGGCGGTCGGGCTCTGGAGGAGGAACTGGGACGATTCTGCGGCCAGTGGCACTACGGCATAACCGAGCTCGGCGCCCAGATCACCAGCATGATGCGGCGGCTGGTGGCCGCGGCAGCCGCTTACCAGCGAATCGAGGATCGGATCGCCGGGGCCAGTCACGGCGGCGCTGCCAACGGCGCTCCCCGGACCGGCTCGCCGGTGGGTTCGGGGACAACCGTGGTGGGCGGAGCTTCCGGCGGGCACGCCGGTCCGCACTCCAACGGAAGTTCCTCAGGCGGTGCTCCCGTCGGCGGCGGACATGCGAATGTGCCGCTGAGCGGGTCCGGCCGGACGGTGATCGGCGGAGGCCGTTCCGGGTCCGGTGGCTCCGGCGCCTCGGGCCGGTCGAAAAGCAGCGGCCACCGCGGCTCCCGGACGGCGTCGATCGACGTCAGCTCCCCGCTTCTGACACACGGGCAGGAGACGTTCGTCGGCAAGCTGGCGGCGCTGACCGGACTCAACCCGCGGGTGGTCGCTGCCTGGGCGCTGGCCGAGGAGTCAAGCGGCTATGCCGAGGGGCGCGAGGCCGACGGCAACAACAACTGGCTCAACATCGGCTACTTCGACAGTGGAGCCGGGCAGATCGCGTTCAACAAGGCGTTCGACAACCCCGACTCGGCGGCCGAGAAGACCGCCGACTTCCTGGACGGCAAGTGGGGCGGCGCCAGCCCCAGCATCCGCTCGATCGCGCGCAGCGCCGGCAAGAGCCCCGAGCAGCAGATCGCGGCGATCGCCGACAGTAACTGGGCCTCCAGCCACTACGGCAACGGCAGCGATCTGCGCGCCACCTACCACGAGCTGGCGGGGATGAAGGTGCGCAGCGGCTGAGACGCTTCTCTAAAATTCCGTCCTTGAGGAGGTGCGGCTTCGCAGCCAGGGGTGCGACGCGGTTCTGCCTGGCAGGACTGGCGGCCGGGATGGTTTTCGTGGTCATGGCACTGGCTCCTTCGCCGGCGCTGGCCGGCAGGTGGATGCAGGTCTCGTGCGTGAACCCCAACGGGACGGCGGCGCCCAACGACGGCTGGTCAGGCTTCTCCTCCGGCAACCCCGGGGGATTCTCGTCCAACGACAATCAATGCGGCCCGGGTACGCCGATGTCAGCAATCCTCAGCCAGTTCAACCCGGTGCCGGTTGGCGCCAACGAGTTTCTCCAGTACCAGCCGCCCAGCGGGTCGCGGCTGGTCGGTGGGACCGTCGACGTCGACCTCGATGCCGACGGCTACGGGACCGACTCCGGCAACCCTCCAAAGATCAACGCCGTAGCGATCGCGGCCCTCTACGAGCCCGGGTTGGTGTTCAACAGCCCAAGCAACCTGTTCTTTCAGTGCGTCGCCTGGCTCGTCGCCTGCTCCAAGAACACCAGCGACACGCTGGGCTTCTCGGGCCCGATCTCGCTGCCCGCGAGCCGCGGCGGCAACCTCTACCTGCAGGCCGGGTGCGCGGCCGGCGACCCAAATGGGGCCTGCAACACGAACGCCCGCAACGGCGCCTGGGCGCTGGCCGAAGTCAACTGGGCCCATCTGCTGCTGGTCAGCAACGTCGCGCCGGAGGGGACCGACTTCAGCGGCAGCGCCCTGCAGCGCGGCGCGCGAGGGATGACGCACCTGGTGTTCACGGCTTCTGATCCCGGCGGCCCCGGCGTCCACGCGGTGACCGCCAAGCTCGGCTCCAAGGTGGTGTGGTCCGGCGTCCCCAACGACAACGCCGGAGCCTGCGTGGCGGTGGGTACCGACCCGGCCTCGGGCGCGCTGATGTTCGACGCCCCGCAGCCCTGTCTGAGCACCGAGGTGGTGGACATCCCCGTCCCCACCCGCGGGTTCCCGGACGGCGCACACGAGCTGGCGGTGACAGTGACCGACGCCGCCCAGAATGTCTCCCCAGTGCTCGATCAGACGATCACCACCTCCAACCCCCAGACCACCCCGGTTCCGCGTAGCCGCCGCGCCGTGCACGCCCGGTTCGTGATCAGTTGGAGCTGGGCGGGCCGGCACACGTCACTGCGGTCGATCAAGGTTCAGAAGCTGACTCGCAACGCGCACGTGGCGGTGCGCTGCCTGGGGCGCGGCTGCCCGCGGTTGAAGGTCAAGTCG
>DASXZB010000104.1:0-10699 GCA_036502145.1 Solirubrobacteraceae bacterium
GTGCCGACGAGCGGATACCGGCGACCCCCGATCAGCACGTCGCAGTTGTCGCTCAGCGCGCGCCGGACCCCGTCGGCGTAGCCGATCGGCAGCGTGGCGATCCAGGTATCGGTATCGGCCACGAACCGCCGCCCGTATCCCGCGCTCTCCCCGGCGCGCGCCAGCTTGACCGCGGCCACGTAGGACGTCAGCTCGAGCGCGGGCTCCAGGCCGTGGTCGTCGGGATCGCGATTCATGGGGTCACAACCGTAGATCGCGATCCCGCACCTGACCAGGTCGAAGTGGCTGTCGGGACGGCTCACCGTCGCAGCGCTGTTGGCGGCGTGGACCACGATCTCCGGGACCCGCCGGCGCAGCTCGTTGGCAAACGGCCGGAACGCGGCCAGCTGCTCGGCGACGAACTCGGGGTCCCCGTCGGCGGTCGCGAAGTGGGTCATCGCGCCGACCAGCGCCAGTGACGGCGCCCCGCGCAGCACGCCTTCGGCCACCGCCACCGCCTCGTCGAAGCTGCGCGTCCCCAACCGTCCCATGCCGCTGTCGAACTTCACGTGGACCCTGATCGGAGCTCGCGGGGCGGCCGATTCCAGCGCGGCCACATAGCCTTCGCTCCAGGCCACCACCTCGGCTCCCGCGGCGAGCGCGATCGGGAGCTCCTCGGCACTCAGCGCGCCCATCACCAGCAGGGGGGCGGCGATCCCGGCCGCTCGCAGCTCCGCCGCCTCCCCGGCAGTGGCCACGGCCAGCATCGTCGCGCCTCCGTCCAGACTGGCGTGTGCCGCCGGGACGGCGCCGTGGCCAGAGGCCTCCGCCTTGACCACCGCGCACAGCCGCGCACCGCCGGCGAGCCCGCCGCGCAGGTGTGCGACGTTGCGTTCGATCGCCGCCAGGTTGACGCGTGCCAGCGCGCGCAGCGCCATCGTCTCAGCGGTCCGCGTTGCGGGCCTCTGGCAGGGCCTCGATCACATCCCGGGCGATCACGCCCTCGGTGCCGATCCTCCGAGCCGTGATCCGGCCCGCCCGCGCATGCACCAGCACCCCCGCGCAGGCCGCCTCGAACGGATCCATCCGCTTTGACAAGTAGGCCCCGATCAGACCCGAAAGGACGTCTCCGGTGCCGGCCGTGGCCAGCGACGACGCCGCCCCGCGACTGACTGCGGCGCGGCCGTCGGCATCGGCGACGATCGTGTCGTCTCCCTTGAGCACCACCACCGCCTGAGCCTCGGCCGCCGCGCGACGGACCGACGCCAGCCGGTGAGCCTCGATTTCCGAGCTTTCGCGGCCCAGCAGCCGCCCCAGCTCGCCCGCGTGGGGCGTCATCACCGTCGCCGCCGGGCGGCCGGCCAGCTCGGACAGGCGCTCGGCGTGGGCGTTGAGGCCGTCGGCGTCGAGCAGCAGCGGGATCTCGGCCCGGCGGGCGATGGTGCGGGCCAGCTCCAGGCTCCCGGACTCCCGCCCCAGCCCCGGACCGAGCACCAGCGCTCCGGCCCGGGCGGTGCGCTCCAGGACGGTGTCGGCGCCCTCTGCAAGCAGCGCGCCGCTGTCGTCGGGCAGCGGCACGCTCATCACCTCCAGCAGCCGCTGCTCGAAGACCAGGTTCAGCGACGCCGGGACCAACGCGGTGACGTACCCCGCGCCCGCGCGCATCGCCGACTCCGAGGCCAGGCACGGCGCGCCGGTGAGGCCGAGCGATCCGCCGCAGATCAGCACCGCTCCGGCCGCGAACTTCGTCGACTCGCGGCCGCGCCGCGGTATCGAGGCCAGGATCCGGTCCCCGATCAGCCCCACCGACGGCTGGCCCGGAGGCCCCGCCGGGATGCCGATGTCGATCACGGTCACCTCGCCGGACAGACCCTTGCCCGGCGCGATCCACAGCCCCGGCTTGCCGGCATGGAAGGTGGCGGTGGCGTCGGCGTGGACCGCCGCTCCCGAGGCCTCTCCGGTGGAGGCGTCGACTCCGCTGGGAGCGTCGCAGGCCACGACCACGGCGTGGTCGCGGGCGGCGTTTATCGCCTCGATGGCGCCCTTGGCCGGCTCGCGCGGCTGGCCGCTGAATCCGGTCCCCAGGATCGCGTCGACGATCGCGGCAGCCCCGTCGAGCCCTACCGGGTCAAACGGGCCTGGCGGCCGGCCGGGCAGCCGCTCCAGGTTGGCGCGGGCGTCGCCGCGCAGCTCGTCGGGGTCGGCGAGCAGGAGCACATCGACGTCGCGGCCGCGCTCTCGCAGCAGCCGGGCCACCACCAGGCCGTCGCCGCCGTTGTTGCCCTTGCCGCAGACCGCCGCCACTCGCCCCTCGGGTGCCTGCTCGGCGACCAGTTCGGCAAGGCCGGCGCCGGCGCGCTCCATCAGTTCGATCCCGGGGATCCCGCGCTCCTCGATCGCCCAGGCGTCGATCTCGCGCTGCTGGGCGGCGTCCGGCAGCGGCTCTGCCCAAGTGGGCAGGCCGGTCATCGCGCGCCGTTACCCATGAGTTGACAGGACGGCGACGGCGGCGGCGTCCCGGGTGCTGTGGGTCAGCGAGACGTGCACCGCCACGCCGAGTGAGGCGGCGCGCTCGGCGGCGGCACCGTGAAGCTCGATGGTGGGCGCTCCGCCGGTGGAGATCACCTCCACCTCGCCGAAGCTCCATGCGGTCAGCCCGAGCGCCTTGGCGACCGCCTCCTTGGCACAGAACCGGGCCGCGAGGTGCTGGCCCGGGCGGGCTCTGGCGGCGGCGTAGGCCCGCTCACGGTCGGTGAACAGCCGCTCGGCCAGGCGGGGGCGTCGTTCCAGGGCGCGCTCCAGGCGCTCGATCTCGATCAGGTCGATGCCGACGGACGGAGCTTCCACGGGCCGTCTCAGGGGGCGGCGGTCACTCGACGGTGACGGTCTTGGCGAGGTTGCGCGGCTGATCGACGTTCAGCCCCCGCAGCCGCGCAATGTGGTAGGCCAGCAGCTGCAGGGGGATCACCGCCAGCAGCGGGGCCAGCATCCAGTCGGTCTGCGGGACCCGTATCACCTCGTCGGCGTGCTCGCCGATCTGCTCGTCGCCCTCGTTGGCCACCACGATCACCCGCGCTCCCCGGGCCCGTACCTCCTGGATGTTGGAGATCACCTTCTCCAAGACCGGCGACCGCGTGGCCACGACCACCACCGGGGTGTTCTCGTCCAGCAGCGCGATCGGACCGTGCTTCATCTCACCGGCGGCGTAGGCATCGGTGGCGATGTAGGAGATCTCCTTGAGCTTCAGCGCACCCTCGAGCGCGATCGGAAGCCCCACGTGGCGGCCGAGGTACAGGAAGAAGTCGCTGCCGTGATGGGCTTGGGCGATGGTCTCGATCCCCGCGACGTCGTGCTCGAGCAGCTCGGCGATCAGGTGCGGAAGCCGCTTGAGGTCGGAGATCGGCGGCTTGAGCTCGGCCCTCCCCATCGTGCCCCGCACCTCGGCCATCCGCAGCGCCAGCAGGTACATCACCGTGATCTGGCTGACGAACGTCTTGGTCGCGGCCACGCCGATCTCCAGCCCGGCCCGGGTGTAGAGGACGCCGTCGGCCTCGCGGGTGGCCTGCGCACCCATCACGTTGGTCACCGCCAGCACGGTCGCTCCGCGTTGGCGTGCGGTGCGCATCGCCGCCAGCGTATCGGCGGTCTCGCCTGACTGCGAGATGCCGATCACGAGATCGTCCGGGCCCACCACCGGGTCGCGATAGCGGTACTCGGAGGCGATATCGACCTCGACCGGGACCCGGGACCACTGCTCGATCGCGTAGCGACCGATCAGCCCGGCGTGGTATGCGGTCCCGCAGGCCACGATCACCACCCGGCGTACCCGCCTCAGCAGCTCGTCGTCGACCTTTCCCAGGTCGCCCAGGTCGATCCCCCACCCGCGCGCCGCGCGCTCGCCGATCGTCTCGGCCACGGCGTCGGCCTGCTCGTGGATCTCCTTGAGCATGAACGTCTCATAGCCCTGCTTCTCGGCCGTGTCGGCGTCCCAGTCGATCTCCACGATCTCGTGCTCCACCGGCTCGCCGGCCGGGGTGAAGAACTGCGTGCCCTCGGGCCGCAGCGCCACGATCTCGTCGTCGCCCATGTATTGCACGCGCCGGGTCTCGCGCAGGAAGGCCGGGATCGCCGAGCCGATGAACTGCTCGCCGTCGCCCCGGCCCACGATCAACGGGCATTCCTTGCGCGCGCCGACCAGGACTCCCGGGTCCTGGGCGCCCATCGCCACGAAGGCGTAGTGGCCGCGCAACTGGGCGTAGGCCGCTCGCACCGCGTCGACGAGATCGCCGTCGTAGTGGTGGGCGACCAGGTGGGCGATCACCTCGGCGTCGGTGTCGGAGGTGAAGACCGCCCCGCTCTCCATCAGCTTGGCCTTGAGCGCGATGTAGTTCTCGACGATCCCGTTGACGACGATGTGGACGCTGTCGGTGGTATCGAAGTGTGGGTGGGCGTTCTCCTCGGTCACCCGGCCGTGGGTCGCCCAGCGGGTATGGCCTATCCCGGTACCGGGCTGGGGACGTTCGGCCAACGCCACCGGAGCGCCCCCGGAGGCCGCTTCGCCGGCCTCCCGCGCTTCAATCGCGGTCCGCAGCGCGCTCAGGTTTCCCACCGCGCGCACGGCATCGATCCGGTCCCCGGCGAGCACCGAGATGCCGGCGCTGTCGTAGCCCCGATATTCGAGCTTCTCGAGGCCCTCCATCAGCAGCGGACGGACGTCCTTGGGGCCTACGTAGCCGACGATCCCACACATTTACCAGAGCCTCCTTGGTTTGCCTGTTGACGCACGGCTCCGATCCTTGGATTGTGCGAGCTGGCGGGCTGATGTTATCGGCAGCTCCGCCAAGCGCCCTGAATGATGGTCACCGGGGCGGATTTCAACGCGGTAGGACGGCGCGTACAACATCGCTGAGCCGGCTGCAGACGGCATCGGTCTCCTCGCTGGTCGGGGCCTCGACCATCACCCGGATCAGCGGCTCGGTCCCCGAAGGCCGGACCAGCACGCGTCCCCGTCCGCTCAGCTGTGCCTGCTCGCGCTCGATCGCGTCGATCACCGCGGCGGCTGCCATCGTCTCGGTGAGCGCCCCGCGGTCGGGAGCTTTGATGTTGTCCAGCCGCTGGGGCAGCTTCTCCATCGTGGCGCGCTCGCGGAGATCGTTGCCCTCCAGGGCCTCCAACGTCAGCAGCGCGCTGGCGATCCCGTCTCCGCCCGGGCCGAAGCCGAGCTCGATGATGTGACCGGATTGCTCGCCGCCAAGGCCCCAGCCGCGCCGGCGCAACTCGTCGAGCACGTAGCGGTCGCCGACGGCCGTCGTCGCGACCTCGATTCCGGCCGAGGCCATCGCGGTCTGAAAGCCGTAGTTGGTCATCACGGTCACCGCCACGCCGCCTCCGGGAAGGCGGTTCTGCCGGTGCAGGTGGACGGCCGCCAGCGCAATCAGCTCGTCGCCGTCGACGACTTGTCCGTCGCCGTCGACCGCCAGGACCCGGTCACCATCGCCGTCGAAGGCGAACGCCAGGTCGTGCTGGCCGCCACGCATCCGCTCCACCACGGCGCTGAGGTGGGTCGAGCCGCAACCATCGTTGATGTTGCGTCCGTCGGGCTCGACGGCCATCGTCTCCACCTCGGCGCCGAGCCGGCGAAAGATCTCCGGTGCTGCCTTGAAGGTGGCGCCGTTGGCGCAGTCCAGCAGCACGCGCAGGCCATGGAGATCGAGCCCGACGAAGCGGGTGTGCAGCTCACGCAGATAGTCCTCGAGGGCGCCGCGCAGCCGGCGGACGTGGCCGATCCGAGCCGGCGGGGGCGGCGGCTCGCCGAGCGCGGCTTCGATCGCGTGCTCGGTGTCGTCGTCGAGCTTGAACCCGTCGGCCGCGAACAGCTTGATCCCATTGTCCTCGTAGGGGTTGTGCGAAGCCGAGATCACCGCCGCCAGGTGCAGACCGTGGCGGCGAACCAGCAGCGGCGCGGCCGGGGTGGGCAGCACGCCGGCCAGCAGCGCGTCGCCGCCGGACGCAGTGACGCCCGCGGCGATCGCCGACTCCAGCATCTCGCCGGACTCGCGCGTGTCGCGAACGATCAGCACCTGCGGCCGCGCCTCGCCGGCGCGGGCCACGGCGCCGCGAGCGAGCTTGAGTGCCAGTTCCGCGGTCAGGAAGTGTCCGGCGCGACCACGGACTCCGTCCGTGCCAAAGAGCTGGCGCGACATCTCCGGTGCAGAGCGCGCTAGCGCTTGGAGAACTGCGGACGCTTACGGGCCTTCTTCAGACCGGCCTTCTTGCGCTCCTTGACGCGCGGATCGCGAGTCAAAAAGCCGCGGCGCTTGAGCTCGCCGCGCAGGTTGGGATCGGCGACGATCAGCGCCCTCGAGATGCCGTGGCGCAGCGCGCCGGCCTGGGCGGCGACGCCGCCACCGTGCATCCTCGCCACCACGTCCATCCGCGCGTCGTAGCCGACCGTCTCCAGCGGCTGGCGGATGATCCGGCGCAGGGTGTCGCGGGGGAAGAAGGCGTCGAGCTCCTTGCCGTTGATCGCGTAAGTGCCGGTTCCCGGCTTGAGGATCACCCGGGCCACTGCGGTCTTGCGCTTGCCGGTGGCGGTGTAACGGGCGCCGGCGGCGAGGTCGATCGCCGCGTCGGCGATCGGCTGGCTCTCCTCGACGGAGTCGCCGTCCTGCTGGCGGGCGGCCTCCTCGGCCTCGGCCTCGGCGGCGGCGCGGGCCTCGGCGTCGAGGAACTGATCGCTCTCGGGCACGATGTCCGGGATCAGGTCCGCGCCGGGGATCGCCGGGCGCTGGCGCGGGGTCAGCTCGATCTCCTCGTCCTCGGTGGTCGCCTCCGCTGGCTGGGGGGTCGCCTCCGCCGGCTGGGGGGTCGCCTCGGCCGGCTGGGGGGTCGCCTCCGCTGGCGCCGGCTCCTGGCTGGGCGAGGGCTCCTGGGCCGCGAGCTCGGCAGCCGCCGGCTCCTCGGCCACGGGCTCGGCAGCCGCCGGCTCCTCAGCCGCGGGCTCTGCCGGCACCGGCTCCTCCGCGCTCTCGGCGGGAACCTCGTCCGCCGCGGCCTCGGCGGCCTCGTCTCGCTGCTCGTCCTCGGGATGCTCCACGTCGGTCACTGCGCGATCTCCATCGGTTGCGGCTGCTGGGCGGCGTGCGGGTGCTCGGGTCCGGCGTAGACCTTGAGCTTGGTCAGCTGCTTACGGGCCAGGCGGTTGCGGGGCAGCATCCCCTTGACGGCGAGGCGGATCACCTCTTCGGGTCGTCGGTCGAGCATCTCGGCCAGCGACCGCGACCTCAGCCCACCCGGATATCCGGAGTGGCGGTAGTAGCGCTTGTTCTGTCGCTTGTTGCCGGTGACCGAGATCTTCTCGGCGTTGACGACGATCACGAAGTCTCCGGTGTCGACGTGCGGCGTGTAGGTCGGCTTGCGCTTACCGCGCAGGGCGTCGGCGATCTGTGTCGCCAGCCGGCCGAGCGTCTGCCCGGCGGCGTCGACGACGAGCCAATCCCGTTCTCTGTCAGCTGGTGTGGCTACGTAGGTCTTCATGGCATGCACAAGCCGCGCGGTGACGCGCGGCTCCGGGCAATGATAGGCGATCGCGCCGGGTAAGCCGGGACCGCCGGCGCGGCGGCCGATCGGACCGACCGCGAGCCCCGTACGCTGAATCCCGTGCAACCTCCCATCGCCGCCAGACGCCTCGCCTACCGCGCCGCCTACCGGACGCTGGCGCTCTGGTGGCTGGTGCGCCGCCCCGCCAAGCGGGGGGTCAAATGCCTGCTGGTCAACCAGGATCGGATCCTGCTCGTCCGCCACACCTACGGCCACCGTGACTGGGATCTGCCCGGCGGAGCGATGAAGCGCGGCGAGGCGCCGCTGGCCACGGCCCGCCGCGAGATGCAGGAGGAGCTCGGCATTGAGGCCGACTGGACATCGCTGGGCGCCGTGGAGGGCAGCGTCGACCACCGGCGCGACCTGATCTTTGTCTTCCGCGCCCAGCTGGCGGAGCCGGCGATCACGATCAATCGCGCCGAGCTGTCGACAGCGAGCTGGTTTGCCGGCTCCAACCTGCCCCCCAACCTCGGTCCCTACGTGCTGCCGATCGTCAGCCGCTCGGCCGCCGCCGCGTAGCCCCTCTCACTCCCACTCGATCGTGCCTGGCGGCTTGCTGGTGATGTCCAGCACCACGCGCCCCACCGGCCGGATCTCGTTGATCATCCGCGACGCGATCTGCTCCAGCAGGTCGTAGGGCAGCCGGGCCCAGTCGGCGGTCATGGCGTCGTCGCTGGTGACCGCCCGGATCGCGATCACGTTGCCGTAGGTGCGCTCGTCGCCTTGGACGCCGACCGTGCGGATGTCCGGCAGCACGCAGAAGGACTGCCACAGCTCGCGGTACAGGCCGGCCTTGCGAATCTCGTCCTGCAGGATCGCGTCCGCCTCGCGCAAAGTGTCCAGGCGCTCCCGGGTGGCCTCGCCGCCGACGACGCGGATCGCCAGGCCCGGGCCCGGGAAGGGTTGGCGCCAGACCAGCCGCTGGGGCAGTCCGAGCTCCGCGCCCACCTTGCGGACCTCGTCCTTGAACAGCGCCCGCAGCGGCTCGACCAGCCCGAACTGCAGATCCTCGGGCAGCCCACCGACGTTGTGATGCGACTTGATCGTGGCGGCGCCCGTGCCCCCGCCGGATTCGATCACGTCCGAGTACAGAGTGCCCTGGACCAGGAAGCGGACGTCGTCGAGCTTTGCCGCCTCCTCCTCGAAGACGCGAATAAATTCTTCACCGATCAGCTTGCGCTTGCGCTCGGGGTCGCTCACGCCGCGCAACCGCTCCAGGAACCGGTCGGCTGCGTCGACGGCCACCAGCGGTACCCGGAAATGGTCGCGGAAGGCCGAGATGACCTGGGCGCCCTCGTCCTTTCGCATCAGTCCGTGGTCCACGAACACGCAGGTCAGCCGGTCACCGATGGCGCGGTGCACGAGCAGCGCGGCCACGCTGGAGTCGACTCCGCCGGAGAGCCCGCAGATCGCCCGCCCCTCGCCGACCTGGGCCCGAATTCGCTCGATCTGGTCTTCGATCACCGAGGTCGCGCTCCAAGTGCCGTCGCAGCCGCAGATATCGGTGAGGAAGTTGGTCAGGACCTGCTTGCCGTAGGGCGTATGCACGACCTCGGGGTGAAACTGGATGCCGTACACGCCGCGCTCCGATGACTCGAACGCGGCCACCGGCGAGGCCGTCGACGAGGCCAGCGCGGTGAAGCCCGGGGGCGCCGAGAAGACGGTGTCACGGTGAGACATCCAGCAGGTCTGCTCCCGGGGGGTCCCGGCCAGCAGGCGGCCGCTGTCGATCACCTCCACCGCCGAGCGGCCGAACTCCCCCACCTCGGCGCCCTGCACGCGGCCGCCGAGCTCGAGCGCCAAAAGCTGCATGCCGTAGCAGATGCCGAGCACCGGGATGCCAAGCTCCAGCAGCTCGGTCTCGAGCGGTGGCGCCCCGTCGGCATAGACCGACGCAGGCCCGCCGGACAGGATCACGCCACGGGGCCGGCGGCGGGCCACCTCCTCGGCGCCGACGTGGTAGGGCAAAAGCTCGGAGAACACGCCGTACTCGCGCACCCGGCGAGCGATCAGCTGCGAGTACTGGCCACCGTAGTCCAGGACCACGACCTCGTTGGTCGCGGCCGGCAGCTCGTCTCTCACATTGGCCGTCGTCTCGAGGACCGGCGCCTCGTGGGCGGCCCCGGGCTGCGGTGGGGCGACCGGCGCCGCGCGGGCGGCCCCGGGCTGCGGTGACGCGACCGGCGCCTCGCGGGCGGCCGTCGACTGGGAAGAGGGCTTGAGATCCGCCGCTGCGGACGGACTAGTCGGCGACACCGACCGCCGCTGCCCGCGCGCCCATGCCGACACCCTGCTCGCGCTGCAGCTGCTTGCCCTCGGTCTGCAGCGCGGGGGCCACCATCAGCTCGGCGCGGTTGAACTCGGCGATGTCCCGGTAGCCGCAGGTCGCCATCGACGTCCTCAGGCCACCCATCAGGTTGAAGGTGCCGTCGTTCTCGCGGGCCGGGCCCTTGACGATCTCCTCCAGGGTCCCGTTCTGCTTGGTGGCCACGCGGGCGCCGCGGGGGAGCGTGGGATGGAAGGTCGCCATGCCCCAGTTGTAGCCCTGGCCGGGGGCCTCGTAGGCGCGGGCCAGAGCCGATCCGAGCATCACCGCGTCGGCGCCGCACGCGATCGCCTTGGCGATGTCGCCCCCGTTGCGCATCCCGCCATCGGCGATCACCTTGACGTAGTCGCCGGTCTCGAGCATGTGCTGGGAGCGAGCCGCGGCGACGTCGGCGATCGCGGTCGCCTGCGGGACGCCGATCCCCAGCACGCCGCGGGTGGTGCAGATCGCGCCCGGTCCGACGCCGACCAGAACCCCGGCGGCGCCGGTGCGCATCAGGTGAAGACCGGTGTGGTAGGAGGCGCATCCGCCGACGATCACCGGCGTCGGGGCCAGCTCGCGAATGAACTCCTTGAGGTTCAGCGGCGGCCGCGTCTCGTCGCGCGAGACGTGCTCGGCCGATACCACGGTGCCCTGGATCACGAGGACGTCCAGCCCTGCCTCCAGCGCCACCTCGTAGTGCTTGCGCACCTTCTGGGGGGTCAGCGACGCCGCGGCCACGACGCCGTGGGACTTGATCTCGCCGATCCGTCGCGCGATCAGCTCCGGCTTGACGGGCTCGCGGTAGATGTCCTG
>DASXZB010000105.1:0-38154 GCA_036502145.1 Solirubrobacteraceae bacterium
TGGTGAGCCGAACCAGAATGCATCACGTCCCAGGATGACGCCCGAAACGTGCCGTATTGCGCGCTGCGCGTGGATTAAGTGAAACGTTTGCGGCGCCGCTCACGCCGACGCCGCGCGACGATCACCACCAGCGCCCCCAACACCTCGACGCTAGACCCGTCTGTCGGTATACATAAGCTCGATTATCGAGCGTTGATGATCAGGCTTTAGGCCTCGTTTCGCCTCATTCGTCGCTGCTACGAACGAGTCCCGTCGCGCCGGCTCCCCCGCTCGCCCTGAACAAGCCGCCGGATCTGTCCGCCGAGGCCCGGTCCGCCGCTCTCCGCGGCGCGGAGAGCTTCACGCCGTTGGTCAGCGCTCGAACCGCCGCCCGCGGCTGCTGTCGTTTGAATCCCGACCGCTGTGGTAGAACTTTGGGGCACCTCATTAGGGTTCCCTAATCAAACGGAGCTTGTCGATGGGCTTTGCAGAGGCGGTCGGCCTGGGCGCGATCGCCGGTTTCACGATCTTCTTGGGCCTGCCGGTCGGCCGGGTCCCGCGGGTCGATGATCGCGCGCGGGTGGCGTTGGCGATGTTCTCGGTCGGGATCCTCGCGTTCATCTTCATGGACGTCACCAACCACGCCCAGCAGGTCCTCGCCGATGCCGTATCGAGCTTCAAGGACCACAGGAGCGGCTTCGGTCACCTCCTGGGGCTGTTCGGGCTGCTCGCCGCCGGGTTCACGGCCGGGACCGCGGGCATCTCCGCGATCGAGCGCAGACTGCGCCGCCGTCGAGCCGCGCTGCCCCCGATCGCCGGCGGCGAGGCCGGCGCCGCGCTCGCTCCCCGGCCGCGCGCGCTCGACTTGGACGCCGAGGCCCAGCGCCGACGCGCCCTGCAGACGGGGATGACGATCGCGGTCGCGATTGGGCTCCACAACTTCGCCGAGGGCCTGGCGATCGGGGTCTCGGCCAAGACCGGCGCGATCGGCCTCGCCACGGTGCTGATCGTCGGCTTTGGGCTGCACAACGCGACCGAGGGGTTCGGCATCGTCGGCCCGCTCGGCGGAGTGCGCCCCTCGTGGGCGTGGCTGGGTCTGGCCGGCCTCATCGGCGGTGGACCGACATTCGTCGGCACGATCGTCGGCTACCAGGTCCACTCGGACCCGCTCGAGCTGGCCTTCTACGCGCTCGCCGGCGGCGCGATTCTCTACGTGGTCGGGGAGGTCTGGACGGCAACGCGCCGCTACGGTTACCGCACCCTCGGCCTATATCTGCTCGCCGCCGGGTTCATCGCCGGCGTCGCCACCGACCTCATCGTCTCCTACGGAGGCGCCTAGCGGCGTTTGTGCGACGCTGGCCAGACCGAGTGTCAGCGACCCTGCTGCGCACCGAGATGGCGCGCGCGCTCAAGCGGTCGGGCAATGATTACCTCCTCGGCCAAGCCCGCCGAATGCTCGCCGCGATCACGCTCGTCCGCCTCGATGAACCGCTTCTCGACCGGGCGGGCGATCTGGAGCCGGCCGAGCTCCACTCACTTCACGCGATCCACCTCGCGGCAGCCCTGTCGATCGGCCCCGACCTCGGAGCGCCTATCACCTACGACGACCGCCTACGCGAGGCAGCGCTCAAGCAGGGATTGCCCGTCGAGTCTCCGGTCCCCTGAGCAGCGCTCCGCTTGGCCGGTGAGATGGATTGCTCGGTTATCGTTCGCTGATCTTGATGAGGCCAGGAGCAGAGCCGGCGCGCGAATGACGGGCGCGTCGGATTCCGAGGCCCGCGAGTTCGCGGCGGCGTTCCGAACGTTCCTGGAGTGGGTGCACTCCGGGCAGGCCGGCGCGTGGAAGCGAAACGAGGTCGCCGCGCTGATCGGCGAGTTCCTGGGCGACGAGGGGTCGGAACGCTCGGTGGTGACCCGTTCGCTCCCGGTCTTCGAGCATGTGAACCTCCAGACCGCGCTGGACGCCTGGTCGCGAGAGCCGGGGCGCCAGGTCTCGGTGCAGGGCATCTCGATTCCACCCCACCACGGGTCGGTGACCCTGCAGCAGCTCGTCACCGGAGAAGCCATGCCGCCGCTGCGGCTATCGGCGCCGCCGCTGGTCGACCTGCCCAACGGGCCGGACTCGACACTGGCCTGCCTGCAGATGGCCGCCCTCCTGGTGACCGACGCCTCCGGTCGCTACGTGGTCCTGGTGAGCGGCCCGGCCGAGCACGAACAGAGCCTGGACGTGGAGATCGCCGGATTGTCCGTGGACGCGGCGCAGACCGTGCACGCCCGGCTCGGTGAGCTGCGCAGCCAGCTCAATGTCTATCGCGGGCATGTGCTGGACCTGGCCATCAGCCCGATGGGCGGGGTTTCGCTCGAGTTCGGCAGCGTCCCGCGGACCGTCCGCGACGATGTCGTGCTCCCCGAGCCGGTGCTGGGGCGGGTGGAGCGCCACGCCCTGGGGGTCGCCGCCCACCGGGACGCGCTGCTGCGCGCCGGTCAGCACCTCAAGCGTGGTCTGTTGCTGTACGGGCCGCCCGGAACCGGCAAGACGCATACCACTCGCTACCTGATCGGCCAGATGACCGGGTACACGCGCCTGATGCTCACCGGGCGAGCGCTGCACGCGATCGGCTCGGCGTCAGAGCTCGCCCGGGAGCTGCAGCCGGCGGTGGTCGTACTCGAAGACGTCGACCTGGTCGCCGAGGATCGGAGCTTCGGGCCCGGCTCGAGCCCAGTCCTGTTTGACCTCTTGGACGCCATGGACGGCGCCGCCGCGGACGCCGATCTGCTGTTCGTGCTGACCACCAACCGTGCCGATCTGCTCGAGCCGGCGCTGGCGGCGCGTCCCGGCCGGGTCGACGTCGCAATCGAGATCGAGCTCCCGGATGCTGACGCTCGCGAACGGCTGCTCGCCCTCTACGGCCGGTCGGTCCCGCTCCGGCTGTCGAAGGCGGAGACGCGCAAGATCGTGCAACGCACCGAAGGTGTGACCGCCTCATTCCTCAAGGAGCTACTGCGCCGCGCGATGCTCGAGTCCCTGCACGAGCAGCCGTCCCAGGAGGTCGTCACCACCGCGCACGCCTCGCGTGCACTCGACGACCTGCTCGACAGCACCCAACGGCTCACTCGCAGCCTGCTCGGCGTGGGCAATGACCCTGCGGACCTACCCGCCGGCGGCGGCATCGGCTCGCTTCCGCCACAGCGCGGTCCGGGCTGGGTCAGCTACGGGCAGATGCAAGTCCGATCGCGCCGCGTCGGCAGATAGCGGCCAAGGGTGCGTCGATCAGGGCCCGTTGTGGGCGATCATCAGCAGGTAATCGTGACGGTTGCGGCTCGGCCGAGGGCTGATCCGTCCCCCTCTGTGGTCCGGGGTGCACTACGACGCAGGGCAATGCACCCGCCAGGAGGCGGACGTGGGTAAAGGGCGTAAGGAAGCGGTCAGCGTCAGCCGGGCACCAGCAAAACGCTACTCCCTCCTCCGCCGGGACTCAAGCGCTTGGCAGCCCTGGCGGGCGGCGCGACCGAAGCACCCGAAGTAGGCGGGTGAATCCTTAACGGAGCCAAATCCATCGGGCGAGATGAACAGGTCGGCGATCAGCTCTCTGCCGCCGCTCATCTGATCAGCTCGCTGACGCCGAGGAGGTTGCCCTCGCTGTCGCGAAACCAAGCCGCTCGCTCGCCGCTGGAGTGCTTGCTGGGATAGTTGCCGCGGACTTCGGCGATCCCGTTGACGGTGGCGAATCGCGGGCCGTCGACCTCCTCGAAGACGACGCCGCGCTGCCTGAGCCCCGCCACCACGGCATCGACGTCGTCGACCTCGAAAACCATCTGCGTAAACGTGCCTGGTGACTGACCGGCGGAGCGATACAGGGCGAACTCACGGTCCCCGCTGCGATATAACAGCCCGCCCGGGCGTTCGTCGGCCGGGTCCAAGCCGAGCGTCTGGGCGTAGAACTTCCGGGCCCGCTCCAGGTCCTGTGCGGGCAGTCTGGTGGCTGGACGCGCGTCGCTGAGCACATCTCCCCTTTCGATTGCTGTGAAAGCCAGGACCCGGTGCGGCGGCCAAGCTCATCGGCGGACGCCCCGCCCACGCCCTCGCGGGCCGGGCGTTCAGCTCGGCCGGGTGTCGTACGGGAACTCGGTCAGGACCTCGCAGCCGTCATCGGTGATCAGCAGCAGGTCCTCGAGCCGGACGCCACCGACGTCCCGCTGCCACAGGCCCGGCTCGACCGCGATGACGTCGCCGACCACCAGGGGGGAGCGCCCGGTCTGGCCGAGCGCCGGAGCCTCGTGCACCTGCAGCCCGACCCCGTGGCCGAGCGAGAACTGAAACCCCTCGTTGCGGTCCTCCCCCGGCCCCGTCCGCTGCGTGCGGTAGCCCGCGCGCTCGAAGATCTCACAACAGCCGGCGTGAAGCTCCCGGCCGGTGATTCCGGGCCGCGCCGCCGCCCGCGCACCGTCGAGGGCCTCTCGGACCAGCTCCTGCTGGCGCACCACCTCGTCGGGTGGTGCCGGCCCGACGATGAACGTCCGCGTCATATCTGCCCAGCAGGCGGACTCGTCGTCGCGCGGCCAGACGTCGACTTGGATCGGAAGCCCGGCGGGCAACGGACCGCTTCCGGGATCGTGGCCGAAGCCCTGCCACACCGACGCCACGATCGCCTCCGGTCCCAATAGCGCGCCCCGCTGCCAGCAGGCGTCTCGCATCGCGGCGCGCACCCGCTCAGCGGTCAGGGGCTCAGCCTCGAGCACCAGCGTGTCACCGGCCACTTCGGCCTCTGAAAGCAGTCCGGCTGCGGCCGTCATGGCTGCTTCGGCGGCTCGCTGAGCCCGGCGCACCCCAGCCAGCTCGGCACGGGACTTGGCGCGCCGGCGGGCCTTGACGGCGTCGTCGTCGATCGTCAGCTCGATTCCGTCGGCGCGCAGCCGCTCGGCCAGCCCGAGCGGGAACTCGAACTCGACGATCGCCTCGCTGATCTGGGTCCTGGCGGCGGCTCGCGAGGCCAGCTCGAGCATCAGCTGGTCGCGTGACAAACCGCTCTCGAGCAGCTCGTGAAAGCCGAGATCGTCGGTCGCCAGGAGTTCGGCATCGGGCCGCAACCGAGCCATCCGGTCGCGTTCGAGGCCTGAGCACATGATCCAAGTGCGCTGGCCGTCCTGGGCGAGCAGAAACGGGTCCCCGACCGCGATCGGGACCTCGTGACGCATCGATGCGCTGGTCTCGGTGTCGCCGTACAGGAGCAGGGCCGACATCGCCGCCGAGCCTAGCGCCGGCTTCTCAGTTTCGCCGCCGCGTCAGCGGAACAGCCTGTCCGCGACCGTGTAGTTTGCCCGCTCATCGAAGATCATCCGCGGCCCACGCCAGCGACCTCCGCGCCGCTTCGGCACCGCAACTTCGACAACCGATTAGGTATAGAAGGATCGATCCGAACGTGAGAGGAGAAAGCTATGAAGCGCACCTTTAGGCTGCTCGCGGCGGTTCTGGGAGTGGCCGGCGCCGTCACTGGCGTGGCGGTGGCGGCATCGTCCCCGTCCGTCGTGACACGACCGGCGACGCCGGTTACGACCGACGCTGCCGTGCTCCGAGGGGTCGTAAACCCGCACGGCGTTGAGACCGGTTACGTATTCGACTACGGGCTCACCTCGGCATACGGCTTGCAGAGCGCCAGCCACCCTGCCGGCAAAGGGACCAAGCCGGTCATCGTCAAGGCCACCGTCGGCGGACTGGCGCCGGGCACCATCTATCACTACCGCATCGGCGCCCTCAGCAAGGCGGGCTCGGCCTTCGGCAAGGATCTGACCCTCAAGACCAAGGGCGCCCCGCCGGCCTCGGTCATCACCGGCCCATCGGTGAACGTCGGCAAGAACGATGCGACCCTGACCGGGAGCATCAATCCCGAGGGCCAGAAGACAACCTGGTATGTCCAGTACGTCCAGTCTGGCCTGCCGGCGCCGTATACCTCGCGAACGATCGGTCAGACGGTGCTGCCGGCGGTCAAGACGCCGCTGCCGGTGCAGGTGCAGCTGATCGGACTGGCGCCCGGCAAGCTCTACCACTATCGGATCGTGGCCTCGCACCCGACGTTCACCTCGGTCGGGGCGGATGCCGCGTTTTTCACATTGCCGGGGTTCAAGCGCACGCCGCACATGACTACGCGGACCTCGCCGAATCGGGCCAGCCGCAAGCCCTACGTCTTCACGACCGCGGGCACGCTGCACGGCGCGCTGTTTATCCCGTCGAGCCTCCGGTGCACCGGTCGCGTCGGGATCCGCTACTACAACGGCTCTCGCCAGGTCGCGTTCAACCTGGTGCAGGTGGGCTCCGACTGCCGGTTCTCGACCCAGGTGCCGTTCAAGCATCTGATCAACGGTCGCAGGGCGAACCTGCACGTGAACATCTTCTACCGCGGCAACGGCTACCTGAAGTCGACCAGCAAGACCGACCACAACATAAGCCTGGGGTAGCGCCCCACCTGGGACGGGGTAGCACCCGGATAGGGGTGGGTCGCCGGACTCGCGGCCGGCGACCCTCCTCCCTGCCCGCGCCCTCCTGAAGCGGGCACATAAGATTGGGCGCCATGCCGGAACGCGGGCCGCGGGCGTCGCGCACCGAGATCGTGCTGCTGGTGGCGCTCGTGCTTTGGGGCGTGTTCCCGGCTGTGCTGCTGCTGGCGCACGCAGCTCATCTCCACGCCCGCTTCACAGGTGCCGACGGCCTGATCGGCGCCGACGGGGTACTTGGCGCCGATCAGCTCCAGTATCTGGCCTGGGCCCGCGACGCCGGCCATCACTTCCTGGCATCGGATCTGTTCAGCCTCGAACCGAGTGGCCACGTCTACCTCGAGCCGCTGTTCACGATCACCGGCGGGCTGTGGCGATTGGGCCTTTCGCTCCAGCTCGCCTATCTGCTCTGGAAGCCGATCGCCGCCCTGGCGTTGCTGCTGGCGGCGGTGGCCTGGGCCAGGCGCTTCTTCGGCGATCAGCTGGGCGCTCGCTTCGCTTCGGTCGTCCTGGCGGTGTTCCTGTACGCCCCGCTGACCGCGCTGTTCAGCTGGACCGGCTTGGGCTCGGGCTCGTTTCGCTTCTCGCTGTATCTGCTCGGATATGAGCTCCTGGCGGCGAACAAGCTCTGGGGGTATGTGCCGAGCGCGCTGGGGCTGGCGCTCGTGCCGGTGGCGCTGCTGGCCGTGGAGCGGGCGCTTGACCCCTACCTGGGAAGCGATCCCGTCCGCCGCGCGCGGATGGGCGCAGCGCAGCGAGGGCCCGTGATCGTCGCCGCGCTGGCCGCGGCGGGCGCTTCGTGGCTGCACCCCTGGCAGGGCGTGACGCTGGTGGTGATCTTCGCCGGACTGGCGGTCTGGCAGCGCTTTCGCCACGTCCTGACGCTGGCGGTACCGGCGATCGGAGCCGCGCTTCCCCTGAGCTACTACTACTGGCTCAGCCACTCCGACCCGGCCTGGAAGCTGGCCTCGAAGTACGAGGTGATCTCGCGGCTGCCGCCGCTGGTGCTGCTGGCCGGCTTCGGGCCGCTGGCGCTGATCGCCGTGTTGGGGTTGCGAAGGCCCGGTGAGGTGGTGATCGAGCGGGCGCTGCTGTTGTGGATCGCCGCCAGCTTCGTCACGTACTTCGCCAACGACGCGTTCGCGCCGCACGCGCTGCAGGGCCTGAGCTTCCCGTTCGCCGTGCTGGCCGTAAGGGGCGGTCAGCGATTGCGGGTACCCGTTGCCATCGGCGCCGTGGCGGTGGTGCTGCTGACGATCCCGGGGCTGGCCTACGACGCTCGCAAGTTCGTCCGTACCGCTCGCAGTAGTCACACCGTTCAGTACTACCTGCCGCGATCAGACGTCCGGGCGCTTGACTGGGTCGCCGACCACGCCCCGCCGGGAGGGGTGCTGGCGCCGACCCCGTTCGCGGTCGTGGTCCCCTCCCAGACCGGTCGCGCGGTGTGGGTTGGCCACGGCTACTGGAGCCGCGACTACCCGGCCCGCGCCAAAGTGGTCGACGCCCTGTTCCGCGGCCACATGCGTCCGGCGGCGGCGCGCGCGTTCGTCGGCCAGACCGGGGCCGCGCTGCTGATCGCCGACTGCAAGCAGCACGGCAACCTGGCTCGCCTGCTCAAGCCGCTGATCGCCTCAGAGCTGCACTTCGGCTGCGCGCGCGTCTACCTGCTGCGCCCGGGCCGGTCGGCCACTCGATAGACGAACCGCAGCCCCGACCACGTGTCGTCGATCGCGCACACCTTGTTGTCCACCAGACCGGCCTGGAGCCCCAGCTCGCGGACCTCCCCCTCCCCCAGGTCGGTCTGAACTCCCGACGCGCGCTTGGGCCAGGCGATCCACAGACCGCCGGCCGGATCCAGCGCGTCGCGCAGCGTCGGCAGCCGCCTGACCAGCGCGGCCCGCCGCACAAAGAAGGCGACCAGCACGTCAACCGGCCCCCGCACCCGCCGGCGCACGCTCACGCCGTCGGGCAGCTCGCCAAGCGTCGCGTCAAACTCATCCGGCGCCCCGATCAGCGCCAACCGCGCCCCCGCCCTGATCCCCAGCTTCTTCACCAGCGGAGTGCCCGAGTACCCGGCGGTTGGCAACATGGCGGTGAGCCTAACGGCGGGCGGAGCCTGGGAGGGCGCCAGTCCGCTCCTCTCTCGCTGCCAAGCGAGCGCGGCGCGCGGCTGCGACTTCGCTGTGACCCTGCTGCCATCGGCGCAGGCGGGCCAAGGTCCGGCCCCGCCGCTCACTCGCGCGGTCAACGCCCAACGCGGCGTACCCGAGTCCCTCAGCGGTGAGCGCCGGGGACGAGGCCTTGTCCCGCCCCCAAGACAACCCCAAAAGCACAGCTCACAACGAAGCCGAAGCCGCAACCTCAGCGATCAGTTTCGACAGCTGGCTCCCTTGCCAGGCGATCGGCGAGCTGCCGGGCTCGTCGGTGACCAGCCGGGCGCCCGGTATGACGGCCGCGTACTGCTCGCCGACGGCCCGGGGATGGCCGGGATCGGCCTCGTCGGCGCTGGCCACGACGATCGCCGGGACCTCGATCGCCGCCAGTTCGGACAGCTCCCCGAACGGGCGTGAGCGCGGGACGATGTGCAGCGCCTCGGCAAGTGCCTCCGGGTGCTCGTGCAGCGACAGGCGCTGACGGATCACCTTGAGCACCGTCTCGCGCCACTGCTCGGGGACGTCGGGCTCGCCGTAGGCGGCCACAAAGCCCTCGACCCCGCCGCTGCGAAGCCCCTCCGAGAGTGCATCCCAGCGGGCCAGGCGCGCGGGATCGTCGTTGCGCTCGCTCTCGTAGGCCGGCGTTATGACAACCATGCCTCCCACCCGCTCGGGGTGGTGCAGCGCCAACCACAGCAGCGTGTGAGCTCCCATCGACGCTCCGGCCAGGACGGCCCGCTCGATCCCGGCCCAATCGAGCGCTGCCACAAGGTCCTGACCGAGCTCTTCATAGCCGTACTGGTCCGGCTGTTGGGCCGGCGAAGAGCTCCCGTGACCGCGAGCGTCGTAGGAGACCACCCGATGCCCGGAGCGCGCCAGCGCCGTCGAGCCCATCACCACGTAGCGTCGCGTCGCGGTCAGGCCGTGCAGGAGAACGACCGGCTTGCCCTCCCCGCTTTCGTCGCCGGCGAGCTGGACGCCGGCCCGCTCGATCGTGAACTCGGCCACACGATCTGTCTACACGATCCGGCCGCCGGACGGCCCGAGCGGACTCTCGCGCCGTGGCTAACATCAGATGCGTATGGACGTACACGAGCACAACTTCCAGGCGGCGGTGATCGAGCGCTCGCGAGCGGTCCCAGTGGTGGTCGACTTCTGGGCCGAGTGGTGCGGGCCGTGCCGGCAGCTCGGGCCGGTCCTCGAGAAGGCGGCCGCGGCACGCGCCGGCAAGGTCGACCTGGTCAAGCTGGACGTCGACGCCAACCCCAACCTGGCCCGGACGTTCGGGATCCAGAGCATCCCCGCGGTCAAGGCGTTCCGCGACGGGCGCGTGGCGGCCGAGTTCGTCGGCGCACAGCCGCCGGCCTCCGTGGAGCGCTTCTTCGAGTCGCTGGTTCCCTCCGAAGCCGACGACCTGATCGCGGCCGGAGACGAAGCATCGCTGCGCCGAGCGGTCGAGCTCGAGCCAGCGCGCGCCGACGCGGCGGTCCCGCTGGCCCGCATTCTGCACCGGCGGGGCGACGCCGACGGCGCGCTGGAGCTGGTGCGGCGAGTCCCCGGGAGCTTCGCCGCCGATGGCCTGGCGGCGAGGATCGAACTCGAGCGGCGCGAGGGCGGCGATCTCAGCGCGGCCTTCGCTGCGCTCGACGCCGGCGACAACGAGCGCGCGCTCGATCTACTGATCGGGGCGCTCTCAGACTCCGACGGTTCGCGGGATGACATCCGGCGCGTGGTGGTCGGGATCCTCGACGAGCTCGGAGCCGAGAACCCGCTGGCCCGCGAGTCTCGCCGCCGCCTGGCCTCCGCGCTCTACTGAGCCTCCACTCGATGCCGTTCAGAGCGACAGCGTCAGCTGCCGCTCGGCCTGCGGCCGGTCGGTCTGCAGTCCGGCCACTCGGACTCCCAGCAGCCGCACCGGACGCGGCGGCGCGAATCTCCGCAGCAGATCGAGCGCGACCGGGGCTACCCGCTCGGGAGCGCACACCGGCTCGGCCAGCGTGCGCGCGCGAGTGTGGGTGGAGAAATCGTCGAGGCGCACTTTGATCCCGATCGTGCGACCCCGGCGCTGCTGGCTCGCCAGCGCGGCGCAGAGCTGATCGACCAACCGGGCCAGAATCGGCTCCAGCTGCGTCAGACCGGCGATGTCGTAGTCGAATGTCGTCTCCCGTGATTCCGAGACCACCTTGCGCTGTTGGGTGACCGGCGCCTCGTCCTCGAACCGCGCGCGGCCCTGCAGCGCCGCGCCGAGCCGCGCCCCGAACCGCGCCGCGAGCTCCTCCGGGCCGGCGGCCGCCAGCTTGCCCAGGGTGTCCAGTCCGCAGCGGCTGAGACGCTCGGCGGTCTTGGGTCCGATCCCGGGGATCAGGCCGCACGGCGATCCCGCGAAGCGCTCGCACGCCTGCTCCCGGCTGAGAACGACGAACCCGCGTGGCTTCTCGGCGTCCGAGGCCACCTTCGCCACCAGCTTGTTCGGGCCGATCCCGATCGAACAGCCGAGCCCGGTCGCCTGCTCGATCCGGATCGCCAGCCGACGCATCTCGGCTCTCGGCGCCGGCAGACCGGTGAGATCCAGGTAGGCCTCGTCGAGTCCGATCACCTCCACCGACTCCGAGCACCCGCGGACCAGTTCCATGACCTCGTGTGAGGCCTCGCGGTAGTAGGGGAAGTCGGGCGCCAGGTAGACGCCGTCGGGGCACAGGCGCCGCGCGCGAGCGGCTGGCATCGCCGAGCCCACCCCGTAGCGCCGGGCCTCGTAGGAGGCGGTGGTCACCACCGCTCGCGGCCCGCTCCCGGCGACGATGACCGGCAGCCCCCGCAGCTGGGGCCGCCGTCGCAACTCGACCGAGACGTAGAACGCGTCCATGTCGAGATGTGCGATGCAGCGGCCCCGCATCCTGCGGAGGCTAGTGCACAGTGGAGCGACCGGCGACGTTTTCCGGGTCGCCGGTCGCTCCGAGTGGTTAGCCCTGGGCGCCTGCTACTGCGTGGCCCAGACAGTGCCGACGCCGCCGAAGTTCAGCGCCGCGGCCGTGTTCTGGTTCAGGTCCCAGTCGCGACCGCCCACGAACGGGCCGCGATCGTCGACGACCGCGGTGACCGAGCGCCCGCCGTAGCGCAGCCGGACCTTCGTCCCGCAGGGAAGGTCGCGGTTGGCCACGCCCATGCTGGCGTGAAACCCGCAGGCGGTGTTTCCGGAGTCGTCATACCACGAAGCCACGCTCTCGTCGCGGTATACGGTCACGCGTCCGGCCGAGCGGGTCGTACCCGCGTTGGCCTGGTCACCGGCGAACTGCACGCGCAACCGCCGCTGGAGCCCGTTGGCGGGCGTCGAGCGCAGCTGAAAGCCGCCGGCGCCACCGGTGCGTGTGCTGGTCAGCGTGCGCCAGCCCGTCGGAGACTGCGCCTGGAGATGGACCACGCGGCCGGCGCGGGCCGGCAGCAGCTTGCCGGCGACCTTGACGGCCTGTCCGGCCAGCAGGTCCCGGGGCCGCGGCTGCACGCGCAACTGCGCGGCCACCGTGACCGGATGCGCCGGGCTGGCGGCGACGCCGGCGGCGCCGGCGAACGTGGCCGCCGTGGCCACCGGAGCGCCGTGCCCAACCACGACGCGGACAAAGCCCGAGCGGCGGAGCGCGGCCTGAAGCCGGAAACCGCCACCCCGGTCGACCTTGGCCGAACGCAGCGCTTGCCAGCTCGATCCGCGGCTGGCCGCGGTCTGGAGCTGGATCGTCTGGCCCGCAACCGACGCCGGGGCGCGGCCGGTGACGGTCACGGGATGGTTGTACTGCAGCCGCTGCGGGACGATTCGCAGACGCAGCGAGGCGCCGGACGCGGCGGCAGGGGTATCGGCGCCATGCTCGGGGACCGCGCTCGAAAGAGCGAGCGCGGACGCCGGCAGAGCCAACATCGTCATTGCCACTAGAAGTACTGAGCGCTTCTTGCGCAGCCTGAAATTAGGCCTCAAACCGAGGACCTCCTGAGTCGGATCGACCGGGCGCCTACGTGGTTAGCTGACGGGCTCGCGACGTTTCCAGAGGCGTGCCAGAAGCACGCTTTGAGCGATCGCTACGGTCGCGGCAGGCTGTGCGCCAGGCGTCCGATTCGCCCCGGCCGGGAGGCATAAGTACGACTACCCCGGCAGTGGGTCCCCCGCTCACCCCCGCACCGGGCAGGGGCGATTCGGCAGGTCGATTTTGGAACCGCGTGAGGGTGGCAGGGTTTGCGGGCGTCTTATGTGAAGGTCGTCACACTTGGCCAAGCCTGCAAGAATCAGCCGGTGGCCAATCCAGACCGCCTGACGGGACTCGACGCCTCGTTTCTGCACCTCGAGCGTGACTCCGCGCACATGCACGTGGCGGGCTGCATGGTGTTCGAGGGAACCGCCCCCGCCTACGACGAGTTCGTCGCCCACGTCTTCTCGCGTCTGCACCTGGTGCCCCGGTATCGCCAGCGTCTGGCGTTCGTGCCGCTGGGCCAGGGCCGCCCGGTCTGGGTGGATGACCCGCACTTCAACGTCAACTTCCACGTCCGCCACAGCGCGCTCCCCCTCCCCGGCGGCGACGAGCAGCTAAAGCGCCTGGCGGGACGGGTCTTCTCGCAGTCGCTGGATCGCACCCGCCCGCTGTGGGAGCTGTGGCTCGTCGAGGGACTGTCCGACGACCGCTTCGCGGTGCTGTCCAAGACCCATCACGCGCTGGTCGACGGGGTATCCGGCGTCGACATCGCCACGGTGCTGTTCGACACCTCTGCCGAGCCGATGCCGGTGGCCGCGCCCGAGCGCGAATGGGTTCCCCGGCCGCTGCCGAGCAGCGCCCAGCTGCTGGCCGATGCTCTTCTGGAGCGGGCCACGGTGCCGGGCGAGATCGTCCGCGGCGTCCGGGCGACCCTGCGGGGCCCCCGTCACGTCGCTGGCCGGATGGCCCAGACACTCGGTGGCGTAGGGGCGATCGCCAAGGCTGGGCTGCAGGCGGCCCCGCCGAGCCCATTCAACGTCCGGATCGGACCGCACCGGCGCTTCACCTGGGTTCGCGGCGAGCTGACGGAGTTCAAGGCCGTCAAGAATGCCCTCGGCGGCACGGTCAACGACGTCGTGCTGGCGGCGGTGGCCGGAGCCCTCGGCCGCTATCTGCGGCTGCACGGTGAGTCGACCGAGGATCTGGTGCTCAGGGCCATGGTCCCCGTCTCGGTGCGGGCCGACGTCGAACGTGGCGCGCTCGGCAACCGGGTCGCGGCGATGTGGGCGCGGCTCCCCGTGGGGGTGCACGATCCCGTCCAGCGGCTGCTCACGATTGCCCGCGAGATGGACGGCCTCAAGGACTCGGGCCAGGCGGTGGGCGCCCAGGTACTGACCGAGCTGACCGGCTTCGCGCCGCCGACGATCATGGCCCAGGCGGCCCGTCTGCAGGCCCGCCAGCGACTGTTCAACGTCGTGGTGACCAACGTGCCCGGCCCTCAGCTCCCGCTCTACATGCTCTCTCGCCGGCTCGAGGCGATGTATCCGATGGTGCCGCTGGCCGAGAATCAAGCCCTCGGAATCGCGATCATGAGCTACGACGGCCAACTCAACTTCGGCCTCAACGCCGATTACGACGCAATGGGGGACCTCGAGGCGCTGGCCGAGGAGCTGCGGGCCTCGATCGAGGAGCTCGTGGCCGCCGCCGGCGAGAGCCCGGTCAGCGAGCTCGAGATGGCCGAGATACGCCCGGTGCGCACCCCGGAATGACTTAGTGCCGGTCGCCGGTGTCCAGAGAAGGGGCACGAGGCTGAGTCGGGTGCTCGAGCGTGTCGCGATCGTGGTGGCGGCATTCGCGATCGCGATCGGCATCATCGCGCTCCTTTCGGGCGGCCTGCTCGCCGGACGCGACGACCCGGGGGTGTCGTCCAGCGCCGGCTCGCTGGGAGTGAAGTTCCGCGATCAGGGTCACGCCCATTTGGCGCCGGGCTCGCTGCATCCGGTCTATGACTCCCAGCCCCCGACCAGCGGCGCGCACGTCCCGCTGCCGATCGCCCACGACGACACGCAGTTCAACGTCGACCAGCTGCTGCAGGCGCTGGAGGTCGGCGACGTGGTGATCATGTACGGGACCAAGTCCCCGCCGGCGGGGCTGCAGTCGCTGGCCAACGCGGTCTCATCGCCGTTCACGCCGGCGCTGGCAGCGGCGGGGCAGGCGGTCGTCCTGGATCAGCAACCCGGGACCGCAGGGCTGGTCGGGCTCGCCTGGACCCGGCTGCTGAAGGCGGGATCGGTCAGCGACCCGAATCTGCGCGCCTTCGCCCAGGAGTGGCTGGGCCACGGCGCGCCGGGCCGGTGAATCAGCTTCCGCCGTCGCTGCGAACCGCCACCGTGACCCGGGACAGCGCCACCAGGCGCTCGGCGTCGTTGAATAATTCGACCTCCCACACCCAGGTGGTCCGCCCGCGGTGACGGGCCCGCGCCCAGGCGTGTATCCGGCCCTCGGTGACGGGGCGCAGAAAGCTGGTCTGGTTCGACATTCCCATCGCGGTGCGGCCGTCGCCGATCACCGCCAGCGCCGTGCCGGTGGTGGCGAGGCTCTCGGCGATGGCGGCGTAGATGCCGCCGTGGACCAGACCGGCAGGCTGCTTGATCGCGTCTCGCACGGGAACGGTGCCACGCATCGACCCATCCCCCATCTCGGTGACGCGGAGCCCGTACAGGCGGTCGAACCCGACGTCGAGCCGGAAGGGCAGCGCCTCGGTCATGCCCGGCACCTTCGCATAACCAGCCCGCGGGTTGCTGCCTGCATTCCGCTCGCTGCTCATCTACGCTACGGCGCCGATGGCCTCGTTGGACAGCCTTCCCGCAGATCAGCGTGCGGTCCTTCAGCTCGTGCTGCAGCGGGGCCGACGCTACGAGGACATCGCCAAGCTGCTGTCGATCGACCGGGACGCGGTGCGCCAGCGGGCACTGACCGCGCTCGAAACGCTGGGACCGCGTACCGCCCTGCCCCAGCAGCGCCGGGCCCTGATCACCGACTACCTGCTCGGGCAGCTGTCCGACGACGTTGCCGATCAGACTCGCGAGCGCCTCGCCGAGTCCCCGGCCGAGCGGGCCTGGGCCCGTGTCCTGGCTTCGGAGCTGGGGCCGCTGGCCAAGGGCCCGCTGCCTGAGATCCCGGTGGAGGCTGGCGCCGGCTCCGACACGGGCTGGGACGACGAGGGGTCGGACGAAGGCGTGGCGCCCGAGGAGGACGACGAGGGGCCAGACGAAGGCCTGGCGCCCGAGGACGACGATGCAGATGCCGAGCGCTCGTCGTCGTCACGGTTAGCGGAGCCCGCTGTGGCGACCGCGCCGCCGCCGACCGCACGGGTCCAGAGAGGCCGGGGGGCGGGCGGCGAGCCACCCCGGGGGCGCCCGGGCGGCACGGCGCCCAGTTCGCGGCGGGGAGGGGTGATCCTGATCGCCGGCGTCGTCGCGGTGGCCGTGATCGTCGCCCTGGTCCTGCTCCTCACCGGCGGCAAGTCGAAATCGAGCCACTCCTCCTCGAACTCGGCGACCGCATCGCAGAGTGCTACCACCCCCTCGGGCAGCTCGAGTACCACCAGCTCGACCGCCGCTCGGGTGGTGGCCCAGATCAACCTGACCCCGCCGACCGCGGGCAGCAAGGCGGCTGGGATCGCCGAGGTGCTCAAGGAGGGCGCCAACAACGGGATCGCGATCGTCGCCCAGAACGTGACCCCCAACACGACCAAGCCGCCGAATGCCTACGCGGTGTGGCTATACAACTCGCCCACGGACGCCAAGATCCTCGGCTTCGTCAACCCCGGCGTGGGCAAGAACGGCCGGCTCTCAACGGCCGGCGGCCTGCCCGCCAACGCCTCGCACTTCAAACAGCTGATCGTGACCGAGGAGACCCAGGCCAACCCCAAGGCGCCGGGCACGGTCATCCTCCAGGGGACGCTCACCGGGGTCTCCTAGGGCGCTCCGGGCGCCGGGGTCGCTCTTGGTCCGGGTCCCGGGGATCCCCAGAGGCACCCGCGGGGACTCCAGAAGCGACGTGGGTCATCTGGGTTCGGGCTACCAAAACCAGGATGCACCACGTCCCGCTCGGCGGTGCCACCGAAGGGCGGCGGAGGCACCCGCCAATGCCGTAATCGCGTCGCACCCCAGCCAGCAAACCGCACCCCCGACCAACCCAGCGTTCTGACGGCAGTGGCGGGTACCTCCGCCGGCCCCCCGAGCCGGCCCCTCAGCCGCCACCAGCCGGAGAAGTAATCCGCGCCAGCCCATCCAGAGCGTCGTCGAGCCGCCGCTTGGTAGCGCCCCGCACCAGAAAACCCCCCGTCCGCGAGTACCCGCGCAGCTTCTGGGCTTGGGCGATCGTGACCTCGGTCCCCCCCGCCGCCACCGCCTCGAGCCGGATCTCGACCACCAGCTCGTTCAACACCCGCTCAAACGGGGTCCCCGGGATCTCCTGCTCGAAGGCCAGCAGCCACGGCGGCTCGGACTGCACGACGTGGAAGTCGGCCCGGACCGGGCGCCCCTTCTTGGTCTTGAAGACCTGGGTGAACCGTTCGGCGGTGACCTCCTCCATCCGAGCCACCCCGGGCCACCAGCGCGGCATGTGGTGGGCGTCTGAGATCAGCTCCCACAGCTCCTGCTGCGAGGCCGGGAGGGTCCGATGTCGAAGCAAGGTGGCCAACTCCGAGCTAGCTCTCGTATTCGATCAGCGAGTGAACCGGGTGGGGCGCGAGCCGCTGGCGGCCGTCCAGGAACAGCAGCTCAACGAGGAACGCGCAGCCCACGATCCGTGCCCCCAACCCGGCGACCAGATCGCACAGCGCCCCGGCCGTGCCCCCGGTGGCCAGGAGGTCGTCGTGAATCAACACCCGGGCGCCGCCGGCCAGCGCATCGGCGTGGACCTCCAGCGCGTCGATCCCGTACTCGAGCGCATATTCGGCGCTTATCGTGTTGCCGGGAAGCTTGCCCGGCTTGCGGGCGGGAACGAATCCCGCCCCCAGCTGGCGCGCCAGGGCGGCGCCGAGGATGAAGCCCCGAGCCTCGGCGGCGACCACGAAGTCGACCTGCGGGGGCGAGACGAGCTCGCCCAGTGCCGACACCGCCGCGTCGAGCGCCGCGGCGTCGAGGAGCAGTGGGGTGATGTCCTTGAAGACGATTCCCGGGCGGGGAAAGTCAGGTATGTCCCGGATCAGTGCCCGCAGATCCACCGCTGTCAAGCCCCCGTTCGGCCGCTCAGCTCGAGGCCCCGGTCAGGTGGCGATCTTGCGCAGATCGCGGATCAGCAGCAGGTGCTTGAGATGGGTCGTGACCGAAGCCAGGTTCTCCAGCGCCTCGATCGCCTCCTTGCGCCGCTCGGGGTTGCGCGAGCGCAGCGCCGGCGCCAGGATGCTCTGCAGCAGCTGCGCCTCGCGGTCGGCGGAGCTGCGAAAGACCCGCAGGTTGCGACCGCCGACGCCGTAGCGGGCCAGCTCGGAGACCGCCCGGACGATCTCTCGCTCGGTCTCGTCGTAGTACCGGACCCCGCCCGCCGCTCCGCCGGTTCCCCGCGTCTCCCCTTTGATGACTCCGAACTCGACCAGCTCGCGCACCAGCTTGTGGTCGGCGCCGGTCTCCTCAACGACGTCCTCCAGCGAGTAGAGCGCCCCCGGATCGCGGACTGTGACAACCGTCCGGCGCAGGCCGCGACGATCACCTCCCGCCGGGGCGACTTCGTTCTCCGAGCGCCCGCTGGCCAGTTCCTGGCGGATCACCCGCAAGGGCAGGAACTCGTCGCGCTGGAGGCGCAGGATCGTCCGCAGCCGCTGCACGTCGTTTTGGGTGTAGAGCCGGTAGCCGCCCTGGGTGCGCCGAGGAGCCAGCAGCTTCTGGTCTTCGAGATAGCGGATCTTCGAGATCGAGATGTCGGGGAACTCCTGGCTCAGCGCCTTGCAGACGGCGCCGATCGTGACCGACTTCTCACGCGGCCGCCGGCCGTCGGGCTCCGGACGGTCCGGGAGATCGAGCTCTGGGTTGTGGGTCTCGGTGCTCATCAGCGGCTCAGGAACGCGAGCTTGTACTTGCCGATCTGGAGCTCGTCGCCGTCGGTGAGGCGGTGTGAGTCGATGCGGCTGCGGTTGACGTAGGTGCCGTTCAGCGATCCGAGGTCGTCCAGGAAGTATTCGCTGCCGCGGCGCACGATCACGGCGTGGTCACGCGAGACGGTCACGTCGTCGAGGAATACGTCGCTGTCGGGCCGCCGCCCCACGGTCATACGGGTGCCTTCCAGAGCGAAGCTCTCCCCCGCTCGTCCGCCGCCGGCGCGGATCACCAGCGCAGCCCCCCGCGCGACTACGCTCTCGAGCTCCACCACCTCCACGTCGCCGGTCTCGCCGACCTTGTAGGTGGCGGTTGTCGCGCCGGGCGGCTGCTCTGTCTGTGCCAGGAACGCACCGCATCGCTGGCAGTAGCTGGCGCCATCCGCGTTTGCGAAGCCGCACTCTGGACAGTGCTGGGCCACCGCGTCCCGCGGCTTACTCGGGCTCGGTAGCCGGCACCCGTCCAGCCAGGATGTCGGTGAGCTGCTGCACGTCGGCGCCCGAGATGACCAACTCGCCGGTCTCGTCCTTCTTACGCAGCCGGTTCACCAACTCTGCGCGCAGGATGTCGATCTTCCCGTGCAGGATCCTCCGCCGATAGGAGATCTCCATCTCCTCCTCGGTCAGCTGCTTGATGAGGTCCTTGAGCTCCTGATCCGTCAGCGAGCCGAGATCGGGAAAGGTTTCCATGCCGGTTGCTCCTGCCCGTGGGGCGGGGTCGATGTGCTAATCGGGTTCCGCGAGTATATCCGGGGAGCCTCAAAGGGTCAAGCTGAGCTTTAGGGTCGGTGCCCCGAGAGGTGAAACGGACCTTACGCCTTTGCTATTCGCCGCGCTTGGGAAATTCCCCGCCGTAGGTACAGAGCCGTCGCGCCGAGCGACAGTGCCATCCCGGTGTACAGCAGGATCAGGGCCAGCCAATGGACCCCCGCCATGGCGAAGAACGGCGCTCCCATCGTCGGGGCGACCCCGATGCGGCCCAGCCAGTTGATCTTGAGCTCGATTCCCCGCTTGAGCGCATAGCGGCTGAGGCCGAGCATCAGCAGCTCGCGGGCCACCACGATCACGATCGCCCAGCGGGGCAGCAGCGAGAAGTGGAACGCCACCACCATCCCTGAAACCACCAGCAGGCGGTCCACGACCGGGTCCAGCAGGGCCCCGAGGCGGCTGTACTGGCCGGTCAGCCTGGCGGCGAAGCCATCCAGGTAGTCGGCCCACCCGATCACCGCGAACAGCACCGTGGCCACTGCGTCCTGTCCATCCTCGCTCCCCAGCGCCAGCACCAGGAACACCGGGATTCCCAGCAGGCGCAAGAAGCCGATCGCGTTGGGGATCGTCCACGGGTTCAGCGGCTGTGTGGACAGCGTCGCCTCCGGCGGGGGTCCGGAGCGATCGACCCCGAACAGCCGGCGCTTGGTGATGGGAGGGTTCATGAGCGGCCCCCGCCACCGGTCACGGCAGCTCGCGCCAGAGCTCCTCGACCGCCTCGGCGGCGCCGGCAACCGGGACCGCCCGGGATTGCCGGCCCCGGCGGATCTGCACTTCGACCTCGCCCGCGGCCAGTGCCCGCCGTCCGATCGTCAGCCGCAGCGGACAGCCCAGCAGCTCGGCGTCGGCGAACTTCTCGCCGGGGCTGGCGTCGCGATCGTCGTACAGGGTCTGCAGTCCGAGCTGCTCCAGCTCGGCGTACAGCCGGTCGCCGAGCTCGCGCTCGGCGCTGCCGGGCTTGCCGAGAACCACCAGCTCGACGTCGAACGGCGCAATCGCGCGCGGCCACGAGATGCCATGCTCGTCGGCGTACTGCTCCACCGCGGCCGCGGCGGCGCGGGCCGGGCCGAAGCCGTAGCAGCCCATCCAGACCAGCCGGCTTGTGCCCGACTCGTCCAGGTAGTGCGCGCCCAGCGGCTCCGAGTAACGGGTTCCCAGCTTGAAGATGTTGCCGACCTCGATCGCCGGCTCGATCCGGATCGGGCTGCCGTTGACGGTGTCGCCGGCCACCACCGAGCGCACGTCGACCGTCTCGAAGCGGAAATCGCGCCCGGGCTCCACGCCCCGTAGATGCGCATCGGGCTCGTTGGCGCCGACGACGTACGGACCGGGCCTGACCGCGCGGTCCAGCAGGATCGGCATCTGGGCTCCCACCGGCCCGATGTAGCCCGGCGGCCCGAGGCGGTCGGCGATCTCGTCGGGACGGGCCGCGCGGAACTCTCGGCCCAGTGCGTTCTGGAGCTTGGTCTCGCTGACCCGGTGGTCGCCGCGGACCACCACCAGCCGCATCTCATCGTCGACGATGACCGGAAACGCCTTGAGCAGCGCTCCCGCTGGAAGCTCGAGCGCGTTCACCACCGCCTCGATCGTCGTCATCCCCGGCGTCGACACCCGCTCCGGCGCCTCCAGCACCTCCGGCAGCGATACCGGCTGCGCCTCCGCGGTGGCCACCTCCACGTTCGCGGCGTAGCCCGGCGCCAGCGCTACCTCGTTCTCGCCCGCCGCGCATGGCGCCATGTACTCGTCGGCGCCGTAACCGCCCATCATCCCCACGTCGGCCTCGACTTTGTACCACTCCAGCCCGCAGCGGTCGCACATCCGCTCGTAGGCGGCGGCGTGGCGCTCATAGGCGATGTCCAAACCCTCGGCGTCGCGGTCGAAGGTATAGGCGTCCTTCATGATGAACTCGCGGGTGCGCAGCACGCCGGCGCGCGGCCGCGGCTCGTCGCGCTCCTTGACCTGGAAGTGGTAGAGGATCAGCGGTAGGTCCCGGTAGGACTGGACCGCGGCGGCCACGTGGCCGGTGACGATCTCCTCGTGGGTCATCGCCAGAACCATGTCGGCGCCGCGGCGATCCTGGAGCTTGAACAGCTCGTCGATCCAATAGCGCCCGGTGCGCCGCCACGGCTCGGCCGGATGCAGCACCGGCATCAGCATCTCCTGCCCGCCGATCGCATTCATCTCCTCGCGCACGATCTGCACGATTCGCTGATGGATCCGCCAGCCCGCCGGCAGCCAGGACCACAGCCCGGAGCCGACCTGGCGGATCAGACCCGCCCGGACCATGAGCTTGTGCGAGATCGCCTCGGCGTCCGCGGGCGGGTCGCGTTCGGTGGGTAAGAAGTAAGTGGAGAGCCGGGCCACGCCGCGCGAAGCCTACCCGGCCTCTACGCCCGGTCTGCTCCCGGCTATGTTTAGCTAGAACCACTCGACAAAGGAGCCTTGCGATGGCCTATTCGGTACCGCCACTGCCGTACGACTACAACGCTCTGGAGCCGCACATCGACGAGGCGACGATGCGCGTGCATCACGACAAGCATCACCAGGCCTATGTCGACAAGGCCAACGCCGCACTCGAAGGCACCGACTTCACCGACAAGCCCGTCGAGGACCTGATCAAGGGCCTCAACTCGCTGCCCTCCGACAAGCAGGGCCCGCTGCGCAACAACGGCGGCGGTCACTTCAACCATTCCCTGTTCTGGGAGTGGATGTCACCGAGCGGCGGCGGTGAGCCCGACGGTGCGCTGCGCGACGCGATCGACTCGGCGTTCGGCTCGTTCGACGACTTCAAGGCCAAGTTCAAGGACGCCGGCGTGAACCAGTTCGGCTCCGGCTGGAGCTGGCTCGTGCACGACGGGTCGGGCCTGGCGGTCGTTTCCACCCCCAACCAGAACAACCCGCTCACCGACGGCAAGACCCCGCTGCTCGGCGTCGACGTCTGGGAGCACGCCTACTACCTCAAGTATCAGAACCGCCGCCCCGACTACATCGATGCCTGGTGGAACGTGGTCAACTGGGCCGCGGTGGCCGACGGCTTCGAGAAGGCCGGCGGCTGATCGGACCGAAGCGCTGGTGGGGCGGCGGCACTATGCGCGAGTGAAGCGCCGCCCCGTCACCGGCGACTGTGACTCGTCCAGCCGGGCCGGAGGCGACTGCAGCAGCGCCAGCTCGGCGGAGTCATCCTCCTGGGCAGCAGCCGCGGCCTCCATCGCCGCCAGCCGCTCGGGGGTCAGCTCGCCGGCGTTCTCGGCCTCGATTCGCTGCAGCCACTCGGCGGCCTCAGCGGCCTTGGACGCGTCGACGTCGACTCGCTTGGAGGTCGCGTAGCGGTCGATCTCGGCGAACAGGGTGTCGACCAGCTGCTCGGTCGGGACCTTGCGCAGCGGCTCGCCGCGGCTGTAGACGATGCCCTCGTTGCGGCCTCCGGCGATCCCGAAGTCGGCATGGGCGGCCTCACCGATGCCGTTGACGGCGCAGCCCAGCACCGCCACCTCGACCGGATCCGCGTAGTCCTCCAGACGCCGCTCGATCTCGGCCACGACGGTGTCCATGTCGAACTGCAGCCGGCCGCAGGTGGGGCAGGCGATCAGCACCGGCCCCCGCTCGCGCAGCTGCAGGGACTTGAGGATCTCCCACGCGACCTTTACTTCCTCCTCGGCGTGGAAGGTGGACAGCGAGATCCGGATCGTGTCGCCGATGCCGTCGGCGAGCAGCGTTCCAAGGCCGACCGCGGACTTCAGCGAGCCCGACCATTTGGTCCCCGCCTCGGTTATCCCCAGGTGCAGCGGATACGGGATTCGCTGCGACAGCAAGCGGTTGGAGGCGATCGTGTTGGGCACGTTGGTCGACTTGATCGAGACCTTGAAGTTCTGAAAATCGAGCCGCTCCATCAACTCGACGAATTCGGCCGCCGCGCTGACTAGGGCCTCGACCGGGTTCTCGCGCTCCAGTGCGTGGAGATGGCGGGGCAGCGACCCCGAGTTGACCCCGATCCGCAGCGGTATCCCGAGCTCGGTGGCGCGCTTGGCCACCAGCGCGACCTTGTCGGGGCCGCCGATGTTGCCGGGGTTCAGCCGCACGCAATGAGCGCCGGCGTCGAGCGCCTTCAGCGCCAGGGTGTAGTTGAAGTGGATGTCGGCGACCACCGGGATAGGGGAGTCGACGACGATCGTCTTCAGGGCCTCGACGTCCTTTTCCCGGGGCACCGCGACCCGGACGATGTCCGCGCCGGCCTCGGCAACCCGCCGGATCTGGGCCATGGTCTCCTGCAGATCGGCGGTCTCGGTCTTGGTCATCGTCTGTACGGCGACGGGCGCGCCGCCGCCGATCGGCACTCCGCCGACTGAGATTCGTCTCCGTGAGGGCATGGATCCAGTGTAGGCGGCGCTGGGGGCCATTAAGGCCCTTCCCCGCCTCCGCCCGCGCCCTCGGTCCCGGAGCTGCGCCGACGGACGGCGAGCACGCCGAAACCGATCGCCGCCAGGATCAGTACGACCAGGACGATGATCACCGGGATAGGCAGAAACGAGCCCGACCCGCTGCTTCCGGTGCCGCCCCCGCCCGGGTTGGAGATATCCGCGGCGAGCGCACGGTTGAGGACGTCCGAGCAGTCGGTGTACTCCCGGGTCGAGGCGCTCATCGTGTTCAGGGCCCGCCGCAGCTCGCGCAGCGAGTAGTGCTTGGTCAGCTCGGCGTGGGCGACGCAGTCGGTGATCGCGGGACTGGTGGCGCCGAGCGCGGGAGCGGTGGCCAGCACCCCGCCGACGATCATCGTGCTCGCGAGCACCGCCAGCACGCGGTTGAACCTAGGCGCCATTCCGGGGAAGGTTAGGCGGAGCCGGCGCAGCACCGGTCGGTTGGAGTCGCGCCGCACCGGCACTCGCGGCCAGGCGCACCGTTATTCTGGCCCGCTTGCCCACACTGCCCGCTCCCGTGTAGTGCTGCGTCGGCCTGCCATGCTGGCGGCGCTCGGCGCGGCCTGTGTCGCCGTGATCGCGGTTGTCGTGGTGCTGCTCGTGTCCGGCGGCGGGTCATCTCCGAAGGTGGCCAGCTTGCCGCCGGTCAAGCGCCCGGTCGGGCCGGAGTCGATCTTCAATCCCAGCTTTGTGCTCAACGAGGATCCGGGGGGCACGCTCGACCAGCTCAAGCGCCTCGGGGCCACGCGCGTGCACATCTACCTGTTCTGGAACCAGATCGCGCCCGATCCGACCTCCACCACACGGCCCGCGTTCGATGCGTCGAACCCGGCCGACTACCCGGCCGCGAACTGGGCGGCCGTGGACACGGCGCTGCGCGACGCCAGCGCCCGCGGCATCGGCGTGGACCTGGCCTTCAACCCTCCGCCCCCGCGATGGGCGTCGGGGCCCGGAGCGCCCAGTCCCAGCACGCAGCCGTTCTGGCGGCCCTCGGCGCCTGAGTTCGGGCAGTTCGTGCGGGCCGTGGCGATCCGCTACAGCGGTCACTACACCCCGCCGGGGGCCTCGCGGCCGCTGCCGCGGGTGGATTTCTGGTCGATCTGGAACGAGCCCAACATCGGCGTGTTTCTCGCGCCGCAGACCAAGGACCACTCCAAGGTCGAGGTGTCGGGCGCTCTGTACCGCGGCTTGCTCGATGCCGCCTGGAGCGGCCTTCAGGCCACCGGGCACGGCCACGACACGATCCTGATCGGTGAGACGGCACCCGCGGGAGCGACGTTCGGCAACGCGCCCGGTCTGTTCGCGGCGATGGCGCCGCTGCGCTTCCTGCGCGCGCTGTACTGCGTCGATTCCTCATACAAACCGCTGCGCGGCCAGGCGGCGGCGGCCCGCGACTGTCCCACCACGGCGGCAAGCTCGGCCAGGTTCGCCTCCCAGCACCCCGGAATGTTCCAAGCCACCGGCTGGGCCCATCACCCCTACCCGCAGGGCCTGGCGCCGAACAAGGTCACCCCGAACGAGCCCGACTTCGCCGAGCTTGCCGAGATGCCGAAGTTCGAGCACGTGCTCGACACCCTGCAGCGGGTCTATGGCTCTCACAAGCGATACCCGATCTACTCGACGGAGTACGGGTACCAGACCACCCCGCCGGATCCCGAAGCCGGGACGGTGTCACCGGCGCTGGCCGCGTACTACATCAACTGGTCGGAGTACCTGACCTGGCGCGACCCGCGCATCAAGTCCTACGACCAGTACCTCCTCAGAGATCCTCCGCGCGGCAACTTCGCCAGCGGTCTAGAGACCTACGCCGGTGCCCCCAAGCCCGGGTTCTACGCCTTTCGCATGCCGATCTTCCTGCCCGCCACGGAGACGGCGTCGGGCCATCCGCTGGAGGTCTGGGGGTGCGTGCGGCCGGTCTTCTACGCCCGGCGCCAGACTCGCAAGCCGCAGATGGCCCAGATCCAGTTTCGCTCCGGAACCAGCGGACCGTTTCGGACCGTCGCCACGGCGCCGCTGACCGATCGCTACGGCTACTTCGACGTGTTGCAGAAGTTTCCCGGCAGCGGTGCCGTCAGGACCGCCTGGTCGTATCCCCACGGCCCTGAGATCTTCAGTCGTACGGTTACGATCACGGTTGGCTAAGCGCGGCGCAGTGGTCCGAGCGCTTCGCTAGCCTGAACTGCGCTTGCCCTGGCCGGGATCGAGCGCCAGGCGCGCTCGCCGTCAGGCCGCAACTCTGACCCTCGGGAGCTGTTATCCGAACTATGCCCAAAACATTTGCCAAGCGACTCATTCCTCGCAAATCCGCTGCGTTGACGCTCGGCATCGCGGTGGCCGGAGCCGCAGCGGTGGCGCTGCCGGCGACCGCCTCGGCGTCCAGCTCGCAGATCAGCATGATTCAGGATGCCGGCGCGGTCGGTCCCGGATCGGCCGCGACCTTCCAGGCATTCCACCAGCTCGGCGCCACCACCGCTCGGATCTTCGTCCCCTGGTCGGCCTTCGCGCCCAACCCCAGCTCTACCAAGCAGCCCGCCGGTAACGCCTCCAAGCCCGGCTACTACAACCAGGCCGCTTGGGCTGCCTACGACAATGCCGTCCGCAACGCCAAGACCTACGGAATCACCGTTGACTTCGTGCTCGCCGGCGGTGCCCCCCGCTGGGCCGAGCGCAGAGTCCCGCTCCCCGACGGCAAGAGCTGGAACTCGACTTTCGCCTACTACCCCGACGGCAAGAAGTACGGCCAGTTCGTCACCGCCTTCGCCAAGCGCTACAGCGGCACGTTCTCGCCTGGTCCCGGACAGCCCGTCGTGCCGCGCGTGCACTTCTGGACGATCTGGAACGAGCCCAACTTCGGTGAAGATCTAGGGCCCCAGGCCACCGGCGGCTCGAAGACGCTGGTTGCCCCCCGGCTTTACCGCGGCCTGCTCAACGGCGGCTGGAAGGCACTTCACAGCACCGGCCACGGCCGCGACACGATCCTGGTTGGCGGCTACGCCGCCCGTGGCTTCTTCGGCGGCAAGTTCCCGGGCGACTTCGCCCAGCTTCCGCCCCTGCTGTTCATCCGGGCGCTGTACTGCCTGGACAAGAACAACAACAAGCTGCGCGGCTCGGCGGCCCGGGCCACGGGCTGCCCTACCACCAACCGCGGCTCGAGCAAGTTCCGCAAGCAGAACCCGGCGCTGTTCAACGCCACAGGCGTCGCCGATCACCCCTACCCGGACCACGGCTCGCCGCTCAACGACGGCAAGATCCGCGGCAGCAAGTACTACGCCAGCTTCCCGCTGCTGGGCAACTTCGTCCGCGAAATGGACACCGTGGTCAGGATCTACGGCTCGCGCAAGCGCTTCCCGATCTACAACGACGAGTACGGCTACATCACCCGGCCACCGGCGTTCCGCTCGCCGACCGGGGGGCTCTACGTGAAGCCCGACACGGCGGCGACCTACATCAATCAGGCGGAGTACATCAGCTACAAGAACCCGCGGCTGAAGTCCTACATGCAGTACCTGCTGGTCGACCCCTCCCACAACGCCGGCGTGTATGCCGGCTTCGCCAGCGGCCTGATCTTCCCCGATGGCGTGACCAAGAAGGCGACCTACTTCGCCTACAACCTGCCGGTGTGGATGCCCAAGACCTCGTTCTCGCATCGGAGCAAGGTCGAGGTCTGGGGAGATGCTCGCCCGGCGAACTTCGCCAAGGGCGGGTCGGTCCAGATCCAGTTCCAGAAGGGCAGCACGGGCCTGTTCCAGACCCTGAAGACGGTCACGATCAAAAACTCGCGCGGGTACTTCGACACCCGTATGAAGTTCCCGTCGAGCGGCACGGTGCAGATCAGCTACACCTATAACCGCAACTCGCTGCTGCTTCCGGTGATCCAGGGCAGCACGATCAGGAGCCGCAGCTTCAAGATCAAAGTGCATTAGCCGGCACGCATCGGGAATACTCCTGGGCAGATGCCGCCTGGCCGGTCCGAGGAGCTGATCTCACGCCTTGAGGAGATCTGTGGTCGCGAGCACGTGCTCACCAATCAGCACGAGCTCGCGACCTACCGATCCGACGGCCTGCTGCACCTTCGCGAGACGCCGCTGGTGGCGGTCCTGCCGGGGAGCGCCGAGGAGGTGCAGGGCGTGGTCCGGGCCTGCTATGAGGCCGAGGTACCTTGGGTTGCCCGCGGCTCGGGCACCGGACTGTCAGGCGGCGCGCTGCCGGTGGCAGAGGGAGTGCTGATCGTGCTGGCGCGGCTGCGGCGGATCGTGTCGGTCGATCTCGACGACGGCCGAGTGTTGGTCGAGCCCGGCGTCACCAACCTCGCCGTGTCGCGTGCCGTCGCACCCACGCACTTCTATCCCCCCGACCCCAGCAGCCAGATCGTCTGCTCGATCGGGGGCAACGTCGCCGAGAACTCCGGCGGCGCCCATTGCTTCAAGTACGGCTTCACCACCAACTACGTGACCGGGCTGGAGGTGGTGCTCTCGGACGGCTCGCTGGTCGAACTCGATCGTGACGCCCCGGGGTATGACCTGCTGGGCGCGTTCGTCGGCTCCGAGGGGACCCTGGGAGTCGCCACCAAGGTCTGGCTCCGGGTCGTTCCGGCGCCGGAGAGCGTCCGCACGCTGGTGGCGTTCTTCGAGGACACCGGCGCGGCGGGCGACGCGGTCTCCGGGATCGTCGACGCCGGGATCATGCCGGGCGCGATCGAGATGATGGACCGGCTCTCGATCGAGGCTGCCGAGCAGGCGACCGGCGCCGGGTACCGTCGCGATGCCGGCGCCGCGCTGGTGGTGGAGCTCGACGGCCCGCGCGAGGAGTGCCTGTACGGGCTCGAGCGCCTCATCGACCTGTGCGGGCAGGCCGGGGCCCTCGACATTCGCATCGCCCAGACCGAGGCTGAGCGCGAGCTGATCTGGAGGACGCGCAAGGCCGCGTTCGCGGCCATGGGCCGGATCGCCCCCGCCTACTACGTGCAGGACGGCGTGATCCCCCGCACGCGGCTGTCGGAGGTGCTGCGTCAGATCGATGCGCTCGCCGCCGAGCACCAGCTGCGGGTGGCCAACGTGTTCCACGCCGGCGACGGCAATCTGCACCCGCTGATCTGCTACGACTCGGCCGAGGAGGGGGAGGCCGAGCGCGCCGAGGAGCTCTCCGCGCTTATCCTGCGGGCGTGCGTCGATGCCGGCGGATCGATCACCGGCGAGCACGGCGTCGGCGTCGACAAGAAGGCCTACATGCCGTCGATGTTCTCCGAGCCTGACCTGGACGCCTTCCAGCGGTTGCGCTGCGCATTCGATCCCCCGGGACTGGCCAACCCCGGCAAGGTGATGCCGACCCCCCGGCTGTGCGGGGAGGTCCCGGGCCCCTATCGCCAGCACCCGCTGGAGCGGGCCGGCGTGGCGGAGCGATTCTGAGCGTGGGACGCGGAGCTCTCAGTCCGGAGGCGGAGCTCTGACCGTGGCCACCGCCGTGCAGCAGGCCCCGCGCACGCACGAGGAGGCAGCCGCCGCCCTCGCCGCCGCCAGCGCCGAAGGGCTGAGCGTGCGGATCGTCGGCGGCGCGACGAAGCTCGGCTGGGGCCATGTCACCGATCCTGCGGCGATCGAGCTGCACACCTCGGGCCTGGACCGGATCCTCGAGCACAACGCCGGCGATCTGACCGCCGAGCTCGAGGCGGGGGTCCGCCTGGCCGAGGCCCAGCGCGCGTTCGCCGAGCACGGCCAGATGCTGGCCCTGGATCCGCCGTTGGGCGGCGATCCGGGCGCCACGATCGGCGGCATCGTCGCCACGGGAGATTGCGGCCCGCTGGCCCACCGCTACGGCGGCCCGCGCGACCTCGTCGTCGGCGCCCGCCTCGCTCTCAGCGACGGCACGATCGCGCATTCCGGCGGCAAGGTGATCAAGAACGTTGCCGGCTATGACCTGGCCAAGCTGTTCGTGGGCTCATTCGGGACGCTCGGTCTGATCCTCAGCGTCAACGTCCGGCTGCACGCCATGCCCGCCGCCACCACGACCGCGCTGGGCAGCTCCGGCGACTGCCAGGCGCTGGCAGCCGCCGCGCTGGGACTCTCGTCCGCGCCGCTCGAGCTGGCCGCGCTCGATGTCGCCTGGCGCGGGGGCCAGGGCGGCCTGCTGGCCCGCTGCGACGGGCCCCAGGCCAGGCGGCGAGGAGAGCGCGCAGCGCGCCTGATGGCCGATCTGGGGCTCGAGCGGACCGAGGTGACCGCCGACGATCAGGGGCTGTGGGAGCGCCAGCGGGCCGGTCAGCGGTCCTCCAGCCAGGCGCTGGTCCGGATCTCCACGCGCCCCAGCACGCTGGCGTCGCTGCTGCGAGCGGCCGACGCCTGTGCCGGCACGGTGGTAGGCCGGGCCGCGCTGGGATCGATCTACGTCGAGCTTGACCCCGACGCCGTGGGCCGGCTGCGTGAGGAGCTCCCCCCCGGGACCGTCTCCACCGTGCTCGACGCGCCGCCCGCGACTCGCGCCGAGCTCGATCCGTGGGGCCCGGCGCAGCGGCCCGCCATCGAGCTCATGCGCCGTGTAAAGATGCGCTTTGACGCCACCGGGACCTGCAACCCCGGTTTGTTCGTGGATCGGATCTGATTCGCATGGCCGCTTTCGACACCCACCGAGCGCCCGAGCTGTCGGTCATCGACGACTGCGTGCACTGCGGCTTCTGCCTCGACACGTGTCCCACCTACGCGCTGTGGGGCGCCGAGGCGGATTCCCCGCGGGGGCGGATCCTGTTGATGCGCGAAGGCCTCGAGCCCGGCAGTGAGATGTCCGACGCGATGGTCACCCACTTCGACCGTTGCCTGGGCTGCATGGCCTGCGTCACCGCCTGCCCGTCCGGGGTCAAGTACGACCGGCTGATCGAGCGCGTCCGCCCCCAGGTCGAGCGCCACCACGATCGTCCGGCCTCGGAGCGGGCGATCCGCAGGCTGCTCTATGAAACCCTGCCCCACCCCAAGCGGCTGCGCGCGCTGGCGCCGCTGCTGGCCACGGCCCGCAAGCTGGGCGTCGAACGGCTTCCCGACCGGCTGTCGATGCTGGCCAAGGTCGCTCCGCGGACCACCGGCGCGGAGCGGCGGGTAAGGATCCCGGAGCGAACCGCCGCGGTCGGAGAGCCGCGCGGCCGGGTGGGTCTGCTGCTCGGCTGCGTTCAGCGTGTGTTCTATCCCCACGTCCACCGGGCGACGGTTCATGCCCTGGCCGCCGAGGGCTTTGAGGTGATCGCCCCGCAACAGCCGGACTGCTGCGGGGCGCTGGAGCTGCACGGTGGCGCCGAACCGGGCGCGGTGAAACGTGCCCAGGCCACCATCGACGCCTTCGCCCGGGCCGGTGGCAGCGCCGGCTTTGACCACATCGTGGTCAACGCCGCGGGCTGTGGCTCGGCGATGAAGGATTACGGCGACCTCCTCGAGACCGACGTGGCGAGAGAGTTCTCGTCCCGCGTCCGCGACGTCTCGGAGGTCCTGGGCGGAGTCCAGGCGCGGGCGCCACGGGGCCCGGTGCCGCTGCGCGTCGCCTACCACGACGCCTGCCACTTGGCGCATGCCCAGGGTGTCCGGGCCCAGCCGAGGGCGCTGCTGGATTCGATCCCGGCGCTGGAGCTGATCGAGGTCGGCGCCGAACGGGAGCTGTGCTGTGGCTCAGCGGGGATCTACAACCTCGTCCAGCCCGAGGCTGCCGCCGAGCTCGGAGCCCGCAAGGCCCGGCACCTGCTCGACACCGGGGCACAGGCGATCGCCGCCGGCAACCCCGGGTGCGCCGCCCAGCTGGACCTACACCTGCGCGAGCTCGGTCAGTCGCTGCCGATCCACCACCCCGTCGAGCTCCTGTCGCGGTCGATCGCGGCCGCCGGCCAGACCGGCTGACCGGCCAGACCGGCTGACCGGCTGGCCGGCTAAGCGGCGTACATCACCTCGATCTCGCGCTGGTACTTGTCCGCGATCGGCTTGCGCTTGAGCTTGATCGTGGGGGTCAGCTCGTCGCCGCCGGGCAGCCAGTCGCCGGGGACGATCGTGAACTTCTTGATCTGCTCTACCCGGGCCAGCCGCGCGTTGGCGCGATCGACCCCCTCCTGAACGGCTTCGGCGACCTGGGGCTCGGCGGCCAGGCTCTCCAGCGAGGCTCCCTCGATGCCGCGCTGGGCGGCCCACTGCGGCGCGAAGTCGGAGTCGAGCACGATCAGCGCCGTGTTGTACGGCCGTCCGTCGCCGATGCAGCAGGCCTGGCCGATCAGCGGACTGCCGGACTTCAGCTCCGCCTCGATATTGGCCGGCGACATGTTCTTGCCCGCGGCATTGATGATCAGCTCCTTCTTGCGATCGACGATCTTCAGAAAGCCGTCCTCATCGATCGTCCCCACGTCGCCGGTGTGCAGCCAGCCTTCGGGGTCGATCGCCTCGACCGTCCGCTGGGGCTGGTTGCGGTAGCCGGTCATCAGGAAGTTCCCTCGGCACAGCACCTCGCCGTCCTCGGCCAGCTTCAGCTCCACCCCCGGCGCGGCCGGCCCCACCGTGCCGATCTTGATCGCGCCGGGTCGGTTGACGGTCCCGGTGCCACAGGTCTCCGACATGCCCCACAGCTCGGCCAGCTCGATCCCGATGGCGTGGAAGAACTCCAGCACGTCGATCGGCGTCGGGGCGGCCCCCACGTTGACCGCGACCGCCTCGTCGAGTCCCAGCATCTGGCGTAGGTTCGAGAACAGGTTGGCGTCCGCCGCGGCCACCTTGGCCTCCAGCTCGGGCGGGACCGGCTCGCCCCGCTGGCGCAGCCGCACCCGCTCCAGCGCGTCCTGGAGCGCCTCCTGGACCGGCCGCCGCTGCTCCTCGGGCTGGGCGGCCTGCATCGCCTCGAGGCCGGCCTTGAGCTTCTCCCAGATCCGGGGGACGGCGAAGAACCAGTTCGGGCGCACCTTCGGCAGGTAGGAGAGGACCTCCCGCGGATTGGGCGCGCAGGTGATATTTCCGGCGTACATCACCGGGATGTAGTGGTGCGCCATCCGCTCGGCGATGTGCGCCGACGGCAGCCAGGAGATGACTCGCGAACCGAATGGGAACTCGATCACCTCCCGGACTCGGCTGGCGGTGAACATGATCGCCCGGTGGGTCAGCTGTACGCCCTTGGGGTGCCCGGTGGTGCCGGAGGTATAGATCAGCGTCAGGATGTCGTCCGGGGTCACCTCGGCGCCCGCCGCGATGGGGTCGAAATCGGGGTCCGAGCCCTCCACCTCGGCCAGCGACAGCGTGCCCGCGGGCGCATCGCCGTCGACCACGATCACGTGCTCGAGCGCGGGCAGGCTCTTGCGCGCCTCCAGGACCACGGGCAGGAAGGCCTGCTCGACGATCGCCACGCGGCAGCCGGCATCCTGACAGTGGTACTCGACCTCAGGCGGAGGGTACGTGGTGTAGATCGAGAACGGAGTTGCGCCGATCGTCACCGCCGCCAGGTCGGCGATCTGGAACTCGGGGCGGTTGGCCAGCATGATCGCCACGCAGTCGCTGCGGGCCACGCCCAGCTTCGCGAGCCCACCGGCCAGCGCATTGACCCGCCCCAGCAGTTGGCTCCAGGTCAGGGAGACCTCGTCATCGGGCGTGCGTACGGCCACCAGGTCGGGGTAGTTGGTCGCGGTTCGCCGCAGGGCCTCGCCCAGGGTCGGGGCGTCGACCGCGCTCTCGGCGCGCGCCGCGGGCGCTGGCTGCGTGGTGCTGCTCTCCATGATCGTCTCCTGTTGGCCCTTGCTTCGGTGCAACGCTATCGCAGCGAGGCTAAGCGCCCAGACCAACCGGTCAGCGTACGTTGAAGCCCTTGCCGGCCAGCGTGGAGACGTCGTTTGAGAGGCCGATGAAGAACACCAGGATGATCAGCACGAAGCCCACCATCCCGGCGCGCTCCATGACCACGAACGGGATCCGCTTGCCGCGGATCTTCTCGGCCACCGCCCAGAACACGTGGCCTCCGTCGAGCGGCAGGAACGGGAACAGGTTGATCACACCCAGCGACAGCGAGATCAGGGCCAAGACCTCCAGCGCCTGGGAGGTGTTGGTGGCAAACGACTCCTGGGTCACGGTGTAGCCGCCGACCACCCCGGAGAGCTGCTTTCGCTCCTGGGGCTCGAAGATCCGGGCCACCGTCGAGACGGTCTGCTTGGTCACCGACCACAACCCCGAGACGGCGCCCGAGGCCGCCCCGGCCACGCTGGGATAGTGCGTTGCGGCCCCGAACTCGAACCCCAGCTCGGGACGGCGATCGACCGCGCTGTAGCGCGGGGCGACGTTGAAGGCCACCAGACGCCCGTCGCGCCGGACCACGATTCGCGCCGGGGTGGCGGCGACGCAGCCCGCGACCTGGGGCCCGGCGCAGTGATGCTTGCCGATCGCCGCCCGCAGCCGCGGCTCGGAGCCGCGGACCCCGTCGACCGAGATCAGCTGGTCGCCGGGACGCAGTACCTGAGCCGCCGCCGAGCCCCGCGCCACGGCGGCGACGCGCTTGGTCGGGATCGGCTGGCCGTTGTTGAGCAGCAGGACCCAGACGATCGCAAACGCGATCAGCAGGTTGACCCCCGGCCCGGCCAGGATCACCACGACCCGCTTCCAGACCGGCTGGTTGTAGTAGGCGCGGGCTCGGTGCTCCTCGGCGATCTCCTCGTTGGGGTTCATCCCGGTGATCTTCACGTAGCCCCCGAGCGGGATCGGGCCGATGCCGTATTCGGTTTCGCCGCGGCGGGTCTTGACCAGCAGCGGGCCGAAGAACAGCGAGAAGCGCTCCACGCGCATGCCCACTGCCTTGGCGGCGGCGAAGTGGCCCGCCTCGTGGAGGATGATCAGGGCCGCGAAGCCGAGGAATGCGAGGGCGTAGGACATGGGCGTGGGGTCGGCGTCCGCCGCCACGGGCGGGGCGCGGGTGCCCCTAGTGTGGCAAGCGCGGCTTTCGGGGCCCTCAAGCGCGCATATGGGCTCGCACCAGCTCGGAGGCGACCCGGCGGGCTTCGGCGTCGGCCCGCGCGAGCGACTCGAACGAGTGCACGGGCGCCCCAGGCAGCCGGTTGAGCGTCTCCTCGATCACCGCGGCGACCTCCAGGAAGCGGATCCGGCCGCCCAGGAAGGCGTGCACCGCCACTTCGTTGGCGGCGTTCAGCGTGCACGGTGCCGTGCCCCCCGCGATCCCCGCGGCCCGGGCCAGCCCCAGGCACGAGAAGGTCTCCGAATCCACCGGCTCGAAGGTCAGCGCGCCCACCTCGGCCAGGTCGAGCATCTTGACCGGCACATCGACGCGATCGGGGTAGTGGAGCCCGTAGGAGATCGGGACGCGCATATCGGGATAGCCCAGATGGGCCAGCGTGGCGCCGTCGCAGAGCTGGATCAGGCTGTGGACGATCGATTGGGGGTGGACGAGCACGTGGATCTGCTCGTAGGGGGTCCCGAACAGGTGGTGGGCTTCGATCAGCTCCAGTCCCTTGTTCATCAGCGTCGCCGAGTCGATGGTGATCTTGCCGCCCATCGCCCAGGTCGGGTGCGCCAGCGCCTGCTCCACCGTGACATCCTCGAGATCCTCGGCGCGCCGGCCCCGGAACGGCCCTCCCGAGGCGGTCAGCACCAGCCGCTCCATCGTGCCGGGCGGCTCGGCTGCGATCAGCTGGTGCAGCGCGGAGTGCTCGGAATCGACCGGAATGATGCGAGCCCCGGTCGCTTGCGAGAGCTCGGTGACGAGCTCTCCCCCAACCACCAGCGACTCCTTGTTGGCCAGCGCCAGGTCGATCCCCTCCCCCAGCGCGGCGACCGTGGGAACCAGTCCCGCCGAGCCCACGATCGCATTCAGGACCAAGTCGCAGTCGGCCTCGGTGATCAGCGACACCAGGCCGTCGGGCCCGGCCAGCACCTCCCCACTCCAGGCCTCGGCGGCCAGCGCCGCGGCGTCCGGATCGGCCAGCGCGATCCGGCGCACCCCGTGCTGGTCGGCCTGCTCCACCAGCGGCTCCCAGGCGCTGGCGGCGCTCAGCCCCACCACCCGCAGCTCCTCCCCGGCCCCGCGCGCGACAACGTCCAGCGCCTGGACGCCGATCGAGCCGGTGGAACCGAGGATGACCAGCCGGCGCGGCACGGCCCGGATTCTAGGTGCGGTCGGCAGGGTTCCCCGGCGCGGTCCTGCCGGCGCGCAGGGCGACTTCCCGCATCAGTGCACGATCGCGAGCCAGACGTAGTAACCGGCCACGGTCGTGAAGATGACGGCGTCGAGCCGGTCCAGCGCGCCGCCGTGAGCGCCGAACAGGTTGCCGGTGTCCTTGGCGCCCGCGTCGCGCTTGACCAGTGACTCGAACATGTCTCCGAGCGGACCCAGGAGCGCCACCGCCAGCCCCAGCAGCAAGGCGTTGCCCTGCGTCATCCAGGGCTGGTAAAGACCGGCCACGAACACCGACAGGATCGCGATCAACATCCCGCAGAACAGCCCCTCCACGGTCTTGTTGGGGGAGATCTGGGGTGCCAGCTGACGCCGGCCGAACAACCGCCCGCCGACGTAGGCCGCCGTGTCGCCGAGGAACGTGCCGACCAGGATGTCGATCAGGATCGCGTTGCCATGCTGGAGCTGGCGCAGCAGCTCGGCGTGCGCGAAAGCGATCCCGATCCACCAGACGCCCAGTAGCGTGCCGGCGATCGAGATGGTGGCCATCCGGTGCTGGCCGCGCGCCACCACCACCACAAAGGCCACCGGTAGCGTCGCCACGGCGACCTCCAGCACGTCGCGGTCGCCGCCGAAGCGGGCCGCCAGGACCATGGCCGCCAGCGAGGCGAACCCCACCACCGCCGCCGGTCGCCACCGCGCCAGCATCTGATAGAGCTCGTGCACGCAGGCCGCTCCGACGGCGATCATGAACAGAGCGAACGCCGTCCCGCCGAGGTCGATGAACACAATCGCGACCACCGCGGCCGGCACCGCGACCAGAATCCGGGCCAGCAGATCCGACCTGCCTCTCTGTCCGGTCTCCGGCGGCTGGCGCCGGGGACGGCGATCCGGTGGCGGCGGACGCCGCCCTGAGCCGCCTGCGCGGCGGCCATTGCCGGTCCGAGACCGCCGGCCCCCCTCCGAACGCCGCGCGGACGGCATCAGCGACCCCCGAACCGCCGCCGGCGCGCCGCAAATTCCTCGAGCGTCTGCTCGAAGGACTGGCGTGAGTAGTCCGGCCACAGCTCGTCGCGGAACACCAGCTCCGAGTAGGCCCCCTGCCACAAGAGGTAGTTGGAGATTCGCTGCTCGCCGCTGGTGCGGATGATCAGATCGGGGTCGTGCATCTCGGGTGCGTAGAGGTGGGCGCTGAACTCGGCTTCGGTGGTTCCCGTAAAGGTTCGGGCTGCATCGACGATCTCCGCCCGGCCGCCGTAATTGAATGCAACGAACAACGTGATCCGCCGGTTGTCTTCTGTCACCTCCTCGGCCCAGTTCATCCGCTCGATCAACCCGGCGGCCACCGGCGCCGAGCGCCGGCCGATGAATCGCATCCGGACCCCCTCGGCGTCCAGCTCCGGCGTCTCGAGCTCGATCCGCCGCGCGAACATCTCCATCAGCGCCGCCACCTCGTCCTCGTCGCGAGACCAGTTCTCGGTCGAGAACGAATAGACGGTGAACTCCTCGATCCCAAGCTCGGCGGCGTCGCGCAGCCGGGCCTTGACGGTGTCCGCACCGGCTTCGTGGCCGGCCACGACCGGCAGCCCGCGGCGCTGCGCCCAGCGCCCGTTGCCATCGGTGATGATCGCGACATAACGGGCTCGACCGCCGTCCGGCGCCGGCTCAGCACCCGCCTGCGCGGCCTCCGGGCCCGCCTGCGCGGCCTCCGGGCCCACCGCTGGCCGTCCGGGCACGGCCACTTCTAGACCTCCAGGATCTCTTCTTCCTTGTGCCCCAGGAGCTCGTCGAGCTCGGCGATCCGAGCGTCGGTCACCTTCTGGAGCTCGAGCTCGGCACGGTGCTCGTCGTCGGAGCCGGCGTCGCCGGCCTCCTTGAGCTCACGCAGGTCGTGCATCACGTCACGGCGCACGTTGCGGATCGCCACCCGTCCCTCCTCGGCGATGTGGCGCACCACCTTGACCAGCTGGCGGCGGCGCTCCTCGGTCAGCTCGGGAATGCTCAGGCGGATCACGTTGCCGTCGTTGGAGGGGGTGAGACCGACGTCGGACTCCATGATCGAGCGCTCGATCGCCTTGATCGAGCTCTTGTCGTAGGGCTGCACGGTCAGCAGCCGTGGCTCGGGGGTGGTGATCGTGGCCAGCTGCTTGAGCGGCGTGGAGGTCCCGTAGTAGTCGACCACG
>DASXZB010000106.1:0-5267 GCA_036502145.1 Solirubrobacteraceae bacterium
CTCAACTCGACCACGTTCCGCACCGAGGCGGCGAAGATCGTCGCCGCCAAGCCGGACGTGATCATGACCGAGGCGCTGGGTCCCACCGAGGCCTCGTTCCTGACCGAGGTCAAGCAGCTCAACGGCGGCAAGGTGATCCCGGTGATCGGCACCTCGGCGACGATCTCACCGGATTGGTACAAGTCAGTGGCGGCGGCCGTGGGGGCGAGCACCCTGGCCTCCAACTTCTCCGCCGACAACCTCGTGACCCAGACGAGCGGCCCGGCCTACCAGGCATTCTCCAAGGCGATGTTCGCCGAGAAGGGCAAGGTAGGCAGCACCGGCAACTTCGCGACCTACCTGACGGCGCCGGGAGCGGTCCACCTCTATGACGGGATCAACCTGGCGGCGCTGGCGATGAAGGCTGCGCACAGCACCTCGCCGACGGCGTTCATGCCGTGGATCATCAAGATCGGCGACGGGGTACCTGGTGCGGTGGTGGTCCATTCGTACGCCGCTGGTGCCGCCGCGCTCAAGTCCGGCAAGCAGATTCGCTACGAGGGACCGGGCGGGCCGACGAGCTTCGACGCCTACCACGACTCTGCCGGCCTGTTCCAGACCGACACGTACTCGCCGTCAGGCGCGGTCAAAGTGTCCGGGAACCTGTCGGTCAGCCAGCTGCGGGCGCTCGGGCTCTGAGCAGCGATGCTCGTCCCGGGCAGCATCCTCGTCACCTCGGCCGGGTTCGGCGTCGTCAGTGCCGCCGTCCTGGCCCTGGCGGCGGTGGGCTTCACGCTGCAGTTCGCGGTCTCGAACGTGCTCAACCTCGCCTACGCGGCGGTCATGATCGTGGCCGCGTACGCGGCATACGCGCTCAACAACGCCGGGGTCAACGTTTGGATTGCGGCGCTGGCGGGGATCGCCGCCGGCGGCGTCCTGTCGGTGTTTCTCAATACCGTGGTGTACACGCCGTTCCAGCGCCGGGGGAGCTCGCCGATTGCGATGGTCATCGTCTCCCTCGGGATGACGCTGATTCTCGAGTTCGGTACCCAGGCGCTGGCCGGCGCCACCAATGTGTCCTACAAAATGAGCCAGGGCGCCACGGTCAAGGCGGGGTCGATCGAGCTGAGCGTCGTCCAACTGGTCATCGTCGCTCTGAGCCTGGTCGTGATGGTGCTCGTCCACGCGCTGATCCGCTACTCCAAGCTCGGCAAGGCGATGCGCGCCACCGCTGCGAATCCCGACCTGGCGCGCAACTGCGGGATCCGGACCGGACGGGTCGTGACCATCACGTGGTTGATCAGCGGAGCGCTGTGCGGGCTCGCGGGCGTCACGTTTGCGATGAACTCCGGAACGTTCGGGGCCACGAGCACCGATCTGTTCCTCGTCCTCATCCTGGCCGCGGTGTTCCTCGGCGGACCCGGCGAACCCTACGGCGCGATGCTCGGCGCGCTCGTCATCGGCCTGGCCACCGAGATCAGCGCGGCCGTCGTCGTCTCTGACTACAAGGACGTGATCGCCTTCGTGATCCTGCTGGCGATGCTGGCAGTCCGTCCCTCCGGGCTGCTCGGAGCGCCGGTCGAGGCGGGAAGGACATAGCCCACCGGTGGTCTACTACATCACTAACCTGCTTGTGTACGCCGGCGTCGACGCGATCGCATGCCTGGGGCTCAGCCAGCAGTTCGGCGTCGGCGGGGTCACCAACTTCGGCTTCATCATCTTCCAGGCCGCCGGCGCCTACACGGCCGCCGTCGTGTCGCTCCCATCTGCCAGCGCGAACGGCGCCTTCCAGCACTACGTCCTGGGCTGGAGTCTGCCGTTCCCGCTGCCATGGATCGCCGCCGCGATCGTGGGCGGCCTGCTGGCGATCCCGTTTGCGGCGATCGTGGGGCGGCGGTTGCGGGGCGACTTCGCGGCGGTCGGCCTGCTCGTCACTGCCGTGATGTTCAACCTGCTCGTCAACAACTACGTGCCGCTGTTCAACGGCGCCGCCGGGCTGTCGCTGGTGCCGTCCCCGCTGCAGAGCCACTTCAACCCCCAGGGCGCCACCTACCAATGGGGATACGGGATCGCCGCGATCCTGCTCGCCCTCGGCACCTACTGGTTCGTCCAGCGCCTCACCAACTCGCCGTTCGGCCGAACGCAGCGGGCGGTGCGCGACAACGACCTCGTCGCCGACTCCCTCGGCAAGAACCTACGCTCGCTGCGGACCTCCTCGTTGGTCATCGGCGGCGCCATCGCCGGCCTGTCCGGCGCGGTCCTCGTCGGCTTCATCAACCTGTGGGATCCCCAGGCGTGGGGATATGCGGAGACGGTGGTCCTCTTCGCTGCGGTCATCATCGGCGGTCTGGGAAACCACCGCGGAGCCATCCTGGGCGCGATCCTCGTCCCGGTCGCCTTCGAGGAGGCGACCCGGTACATCCCGCCGGTCAACGGCAACCCCAACCTGATCCCCGCGCTGCAGTGGGTCGTGATCGGCTGCCTGATCCTGCTCTTTTTGTGGTTCCGGCCCCAGGGCATCCTGCCCGAGCGTCGGCGCAAGCTGTCGACCCGCCCGCTCCCGTCCGAGACGACGGCACCTGAGGCCGTGGAGGCGACCGCGCCGGTCAGCGTCACCGTCCCCAGCAGCAACGGCTCGGCGTCGTCTGACGTCATCCTGGAGTGCCGCGATCTGGTGCGCACCTTCAACGGCGTCCCGGCCGTCGACCACGTGTCGATGGCGTTCGAGCGCGGCCGCCTGACCGGGATCATCGGCCCCAACGGAGCCGGCAAGTCGACGGTCCTGGCGATCCTCGCCGGCACACTCCCGGCCACGACCGGCCACGTCCTCCTGCGGGGCGAGGACGTGATAGGTCTGCCGGCGTACCGCCGGGCGCGTATGGGCCTGGTGCGAACATTTCAGCTGGCCAGCGAGTTCAAGCGCCTGACGGTCCTGGAGAATCTCGTGGCGGCGATCCCGGATCAGAAGGGCGAGACGTTCCGTGGAGCTCTGTTGGGCCGTCGCTACTGGGGCGCCCAGGAGCGGGCATCGATCGAGCGCGCCGAGGCGATGCTCGAGCGCTTCGGCCTGCTGGCGCTCGCCGACCGCTACGCCGGCGACCTCAGCGGAGGTCAGAGACGACTCGTGGAGATCATGCGCGCGCTGATGGCGCAGCCCGACGTGCTGCTCCTCGACGAGCCGATGGCGGGGGTCCACCGGCGGCTCGCCCATCAGATCGGCATGCAGCTCGTGCGTCTGTGCGAAGAGGGAACGACCGTCATCATGGTCGAGCACGAACTCTCGATCATGGACGAATTCTGCGACCCGGTGTTCGTCCTTGCCGACGGCAAGGTCCTCGCCGAGGGGACGATGTCCGCACTGCGCGCCAAGGAGGAAGTCGTGGAGGCCTACCTTGTCAGCTGAGCCGGTCAGCGCCAGAGCCCTGCTGGAAGATCACGTCGAGGGCATCGAGCTGCGCACCGAGAAGCTGACCGCAGGCTACGGCGGGAGCCCCGTCGTGCATGGCGTCTCGATCTCCGTCGCCCCGGGCGAGATCGTGTCGATCGTGGGCCCCAACGGGTCGGGCAAGAGCACGCTGCTCAAGAGCATCGTCGGCGTCGTCGAGACGCTCTCCGGGACGGTGCTGATCGGCGGGCGGGTCGCGACCGGGCTCCCATCCGACGCGATCGCTCGGCTCGGCGTCGGCTACGTGCCGCAGGTCGACGACGTCTTCGCCCCACTGACAGTGCGCGAGAACCTAGAGATGGGCGGGTACCTGCTCAAGTCCCGCCAGGTAGAGGCCCGGATCGAGCACGTCATGTCGGTGTTCCCGCAGCTGAGCCGGATGGGCAGCCGGCGGGCCGGCAAGGTGAGCGGCGGGGAGCGCAAGATGCTGGCCATGGGCCGCGCTCTGATGCTGGCGCCAGCGCTCGTCGTCCTCGACGAGCCGACCGCCAATCTCGCCCCCATCATCGCTCACACCGTCCTGCAGCAGCATGTCCGTCAGCTGGCCGCCACCGGCGCCTCTGTGCTGGTCGTCGAGCAACGGGCGCGCGCGGTGCTGGAAATCTCTGACCGGACCTACGTGATGGGCAGCGGCCGGATGCAGATGGAGGGCACGCCGGCCGAGCTGTCGGCCAGCCCGGAATTCATCGAGTCGTTCCTCGGCGGCGGCCGCCGCGCAGCGTAGCCCACCAAGCGTCAGCGGATCTGCATGCCGGAGATCGCCCGGCTGACGAGCAGCCGCTGCATTTCCGAGGCTCGCTCGCGGCGTCCAAGCCATTGCCCGTGCTGCCCATCCAGGCGGTGGACAGTCCCACGCTGGGCCGCCGGCTCCAACTGCATCGGCCCGATGGTTGGCCTCGAAGTCAGGGAGATCAGAGCCGAGCCGGGCGACCGAATCGTCGCCGTTGCGATCACGAGCGGCGGGCACCGTCGGATGTCGAAAGATGTCATGTCCCGGGAGACGTGGACCCGGCGGTGAAGGTGGCCGGTCCTCCGCGTCGAACGGCGTAGGAGGCGCGCGCGGATTAGGGCCGCGCGGCCGGCCATTCGAATCGGAGGTACCGACCGTGGCTCACGCTATGCGATGGGTCGGGCTGAACTCTGCTCGTGAGGGGTGGAGCGGCCGGGGATGGGCTATCGAGGGGGAGGTGGCGGCGTGTCTTTGGTGATGGGGCTCGATCAGCATCGTGCGCAGATTTCGACGGAATGGATCGACACGATCACCGGCGAGGTCTTCAGAGCGCGGATCGCGCCGGCGGACCGCGCGGGTGTCCGCGCGTTTTTGGCCAAGTTCATGGGCGAGTCGCTGGAGGTCGTGCTGGAAGCCACGACGGGCTGGCGGTTCGTGGTCGAGGAGCGCGAGCGTGTCGGCGCGGAGGTGCACTTGGCCGAGCCGGCCGAGACCAGCGCGCTGAAGGGCAAGAAGAAGCGTGCGAAGACGGACTGGGCTGACGCGAGGCATCTGCGAGAGCTGTTGTTGATTGGGCGGCTGCCGGAGTCGTGGACTCTGGAAAACAGCAGGTCAGCGCCCCAGGAGACACCATAGCGAGAGTGTGGTGCATCGCCAGCAACGCCCACTGAGTTCGACGATTTCGTTCAAGGGGCGAAGGACAAGCGCCCCGGGGCGAGGAAGCCGAACATCGAGACGCAGGCCGATCGGGTGATCCCGCCGGGAACTTCTACGCGGTCATCAGCTCCAGCTCTGGGACAACGCTCAGCTCCTTTACGCCAGCTGGAGCTCACAGTGGTCAACCTTCCTCCAAGGGGCCTCCGGCTTGGTGCCGGCGGCAATGTGTCCGTAGCC
>DASXZB010000107.1:0-9761 GCA_036502145.1 Solirubrobacteraceae bacterium
GTCTCCTCGCGCGTCTTGATCAGCCGCTCGGCGATCATCTCGTTGGCTCGATCGAGCGAGAGCTCCTCCCAGTCGGTGGCACCGGGGCGCCGGTACTTGACCTTGTACTCGCGCATCGGGGAATTCACCAGCTGCTCGGACGCCGAGCCCTTGGGACAGAGCCGCCCGCGGGAGATCGGGGAGTCGGGGTCGCCCTCGATGTGGATCACCCGGTCGTCCTTGGCGTACACCCGCTGACCGCACCCCACGGCGCAGTAGGGACAGACCGACCTGACCATCCGGTCGGCGGTCTCGATCCGTGGCCGGAGCCGCTCGGAGTGCTTGGACTGCGCCGACCGGCTCAGACCGAGCGGATCGGTCGCCAGTTGGCGCAGCAGCGGCGGCAGGCGAGGACCGGGCACGGCCAACAGCTACCGCGCCCGGCTGTTCTCTAACCGCTCGGCGTTCGTCTACAGACCGCGGCTGAAAGCCCGGTCCACCGTCACGCCGCCTCCGGCTGCGGCGGCGCCGGATGCGGAGTCGGCCCCGTCGGCTGCGGGGTCGGCTCCGGCGGCGGCGGCGCCGGACTGGGCGGGGGCGTGGGACTCGGCGCCGGCGGGGTGGGGTCTACGGCGGACAAATAGCTCATAGGATCCTTTCGCGGGCCGATCAGGCAGCCACCAGCTGCTCGCGCTTGGCGGCGACGCCGTCGATCAGCTCCTTGAAAGAGGCCGCGAACTTCTCGACGCCTTCGCGCTCCAGGACCGCTACCACGTCGTCGTAGTCGACGCCGGCCTCGGCGATCTGCTCCAGCGTGCGGCGCGCGTCGTCGACGCCCCGCTCCAGAGTGCTCTCGATCTTGCCGTGGTCCTGCACCGCCTCGATCGTCTCCCGCGGCATCGTGTTGACGGTCTCGGGGCCCACCAGCTCCTCGACGTAGAGGTCATCCGGATACTTGGGGTTCTTGGTCGAGGTCGAGGCCCACAGGCAGCGCTGCGGCGAGGCGCCGACCGACTTGAGATCCTCCCAGTCGTCGCCGCTGAAGATCTCCTTGTAGGTCTGGTAGGCGAGCTTGGCGTTGGCGATCGCCAGCTTGCCCATCAGCTCGTCGTGGCCGCCGATCTGCTCCAGGCGCTTGTCGGCCTCGGTGTCGACGCGCGAGACGAAGAACGAGGCGACCGATGCCACCTTGCTCAGGTCGCCGCCGCTGTCGCGCAGGCGCCGCAGGCCGCGCAGGTACGCCTCGGCCGCCTCGCGGTGGCGCTGCAGTGAGAACAGCAGCGTGACGTTGACCGGGATCTCGGCGGCGATCGTCTTCTCGATCGCGGTCAGCCCATCCTGGGTGCCGGGGATCTTCACGAACAGGTTCTTTCGCTGCACCATCGCGTGCAGCCGCTTGGCCTCGGCAACCGTCTTCTCGGCGTCGTGGGCAAGGTTGGGATCCACCTCCAGCGACACCCAGCCGTCGCGCGTCTCCTCGCCGCGATCGAAGACCGGCGTCAGCAGATCGCAGGCACCCTGAATGTCGTCGACGGCCAGAGTGAAGAACACCTGCTTGGGGTCGCTCTCGTGGGCGAGCACTTCGCGCATCTGGTCGTCGTAGGAGTCGCCTTCGGCGATTGCGCCCTGGAAGATGGTCGGGTTGGATGTCACACCGACGATCCCGTCCTCGATCAGGCCGGCGAGGTCACCGTCGCGCACGAAGGGACGGGACAGATAGTCGATCCAAGCGCTCTGCCCGTGCTCGGCGAGGGCTTGCAGTGGCGTTGGCATTTGCTGTCTCCTGTCGTTTGGCTCTTTCTCCAACGGTACCCCGCTGCACGCGGGCACGCATATGGTGGCGCACAGGAGCGGGCCGCGCCGGCGCCGAATACGCAAATGTGTATGTCGCAGAGGTCGCCAGAGCCGCCGGCCGGGAGGTCCGAGCGGTCATTCACGCGGTCACCCCGACGCACTCCGAGCTTCGTAACCGCATCGTGGCGCTGGCGCTGGCCACGGTGGGGATCGACCTTGTCTGCGCCGCGCTGGGGTTCCTGTTCGAGCACGAGGTTCGGGGCACTCAGATCAGGAGCTTCGGCAGTGCCCTGTTCTGGACCTCGACTCAGCTGCTGACGGTCTCCTCGCAGCTGCCCAACCCGCTCTCCGTGCCGGGCCGGATCCTCGACGTCGCGATGGAGGCCTACGCGATCACCGTCGTGGCGACATTGGCGGCCTCGATCGGCGCGTTCATGATCAAGCGAAGTCGCGAACGCGAAGCGGCGCGGGCCGCCGGCGGCGGCGGATGAGCCGCTACTTCATTCGCCGGCGGATCGGGATCGCGAACCACAGTGCGGCGATCCCGACGAACGCGAGCGCGCCGACCACCACCGGGGACACGCCCCCGACCACGAAGTCGGACAGCAGGATCAGGATCCCGGTGAATCCCAATCCCAGGAACGCAATGCCGGCGATCGCCAGGCGATTGGCGAGGCTGACCAAGTAGCGCTTCTCCCCCTGGCGAAACAGGATCCGGAAGTGGACCGAGGGGGCGATCAGCAGCACCGCCGAAACCGCGACGCAGAGCAGCGTCACGAAGTAGACGGTCTTCTCGAACGACGAAATCTGCTTGAAGGCGCTGTCGAACGGGACCACCAGCAGGAACGCGAACATGAACTGGATCCCGGTCGAGGCGACCCGCAGCTCGTTGAGGAGCTCGATCGTGTTGCGGTCCAGCCGCTCGAGCGGGGTCTCCTCGCGCCCATCATCAGGCCGATCGTCAGCGTCCGCGGCGTCCGGCGGTGTCATCGCCAACACCTACCCGTCCGCTCCCGCGCGGTAACGGGCGACGCCCCCGGTTAGGCGCCTCCAAACGGGGCATCTGAGGCCTGCAATGAACGGGCATCTGCGATGAAGGTCGGCTACTTCCTGTCCAGCGAGGAGTGGGGTCCCAAGGATCTCGTCGCCCAGGCCGTCCAGGCCCAGGAGGCGGGGTTCGAGGACCTGTGGATCTCGGACCACTACCACCCCTGGAACGACCGCCAGGGACACAGCCCATTTGTGTGGTCGACGATCGGCGCGATCGCCGCTGCCGCCCCGGGGATGGGACTGACCACGGCCGTGACCTGCCCCATGATGCGCATCCACCCGGCGGTGATAGCGCAGGCGGCGGCCACCTCCGCGGTGCTGCTCGACGGTCGCTTCCGCCTCGGCGTGGGCACCGGAGAAGCCTTGAACGAGCACATCTTCGGCGACGCCTGGCCGAACGCCGACGTGCGCCTGGAGATGCTCGAGGAGGCGGTCGAGCTGATCCGGGCTCTGTGGCAGGGCGGTGTTCGGGATCACCGCGGGCGCCACTACCGGGTCGAGCACGCGCGGTTGTATGACCTGCCCGGCTCCCCGCCGGAGATCGTCGTGTCGGGCTTCGGCCAGAAATCGGTGGAGCTGGCCGCCCGGATCGGCGACGGCTACTGCACCGTCGGCCCCGACGAGGAGTCGGTCAAGCTCTTTCGCTCCACGGGCGGTGCCGAGAAGGTGGTCCAGGGCGGACTCAAGGTCTGCTGGGGCGAGGACGAGTCACAGGCCCGCGAGCACGTCTACCGGCTGTGGCCAAACGAGGGCCTACCGGGCGAGCTGGCCCAGATCCTCCCCACCCCCGAGCACTTCGAGCAGGCATCCGAGCTCGTGACCGAGGAGATGCTCGGCGACGTCCCCTGCGGTCCGGACGTCGATACCCACGTCGCGGCGATCGAGGCCTACGCCGAGGCCGGGTTCGACGAGCTCTACGTCAACCAGATCGGCCCCGACCAGGACGCCTTCTTCGCCGCCTACCGCCAGGACGTGCTCCCGCGGCTACGGGACACAGCGGCGCAGACCTAGCAGTTCGCGGACGGTTCCTCGGCGCCGGCGCCTGAGGGTGATTGAATAAAGGAAGGTGTCCTTCCGATGACTCTGACCACGGTTCGCTTGCTCGAAGCCGAACCGGACCTCGGTAGCTTCCTGACCGCCGACGAGCGCGAACTGGCGGCACGGGTCGCGGTTCCCGTCCGCACGGTGGGTAGCGGAGACGTCGACGTCGACGCGCTGCTCGACGAGGCCGGCGCCTTTGCGGCGATCGTGCTGGACGGGATGCTGCTGCGCCGGGTGTTGATCGGCGAGCAATCGGCCCTCAGGCTGCTCGGCCCGGGGGACATCATCGGAGCGCTCGGATCTGCTCGGTCATCGCTGCTAGTCCAGGGCGGCCATCGTGCCAGCGCCCGGACCCAGCTGGCGCTGCTCGACGAACACGCCATGCTGATGATCGAGCGTTTTCCCGCGCTCGTGATCGGGTTGCAGCGCAAGATGGCCGACCAGCACGAACGGCTGGCCACGCAGCTGGTGATCTGCCAGCTGCCGCGCGTCGAGGACCGCGTGCTGGCGATGATGTGGCTGCTCGCGGAGTCCTGGGGGCGCGTGACGACGTCGGGCACGATCCTGCCCCTGGCCATGACCCACGATGCCCTGGGCGAGCTCATCGGCGCCAAACGGCCCACGGTCACGCTGGCCCTCAGGGAGCTCGGCCAGCGGGGCGCGCTGGTCCGTCAGGACCGCGGCTGGCTGTTGCTGGAGCCGCCTGCGCAAGGCGGCGAGCAACTGCCGCTGCACAGCGAGCCCGGCTTGATCGACGCCGAGGACTCGCCGTGGCAGGACGGTCGGGCGCCCGCGCCCCCCGAGCCGATAGTCACGGCCACCCTGCTCGAGACGGTCCAGTCGCTCCGCCGCGACCACGCCAACCACGCTGCCAGCTGGGCGGCCCGGATCGAGCTCGCCGGGGCCACGCGTGAGCGCAGCCGTCAGATCCGGGACCTGATCCGGGAGCGCAGGGCTATGAAGACGGCTCCATCATGAGGATCGCCCCCGTCACCTCCCCGTCGTTGCCGGCGTGCAGCGGCAGGCAGATCACTCGGCACTGAAACGCCTTCCCGCGGCGGTTGGTCGCGTCGAGCACCAGCTCCTGGCGTGAGCCGCCGTCGAGCAGCAGCGAGCGAAGCGGCTGCCGGAGCTGCTCGACCGGGAGCCCGATGTCCAGCGACAGCAGATGCTGGTCCTCGGCCTCCTCCGGGGTGAGTCCCCACAGCTCCCGCGCCTGGCTGTTCCAGATCTGCACGTGCTGGCGACGGTCGATTACGGCCACCGCCAGACCGACCGTGGTCAGGATCGTCTCCAAGAAGTCGTTGAGCTGATTGAGCTCGAGGCTGCGATTGCGCAGCTCCTCGTTCATCGTCTCGAGCTCCTCGTTGCTCGACTGGAGCTCCTCGTTCATCGTCTCGAGCTCCTCGTTGGTGGACTGCAGCTCCTCGTTGGTCGTCTCCAGCTCCTCGTTGGTGGACTGCAGCTCCTCGTTGGTCGTCTCCAGCTCCTCGACCGTCGACTGCAGCTCCTCATACGCCTGCTCGAGCTCGTGCCTGGAGTTGTCGATCTCGGTCTTGAGCGCCTGGGCCTCCGTGATGTCCTGGAAGGTCACGCTGATCCCCATCACCACTCCGCTCCCGAGCAGGGGCGCCAGATGGACGTCGATCACCCGCTCCCGGTCGTCGCGGTTCCAGCGAACCCCGCAGACGTCGATCGCCCGCGGCTCGCGAGCGATCGTGTCCAGGTGCGTACGCAGCTCTAGCGGGCGGTAGGAGAGCTCCAGATCCTGTACCGGCCGGCCGTAGTCATCCGCTCCCAGGCCGAAGAGCCGCCGGGCCGGGGCGTTGGCCATTGCCAGCGTGCCGTTGGCATCCAGCACCACTTGCGGGTTCCCCGAGATGTCAAACGCGGCCTCGCGCAGGTTGTCGGCGATGCTCGGGGAGCCCCCATTTCCGGGGTCCGCGGTCAGAACTCGCACCCGGTCGCGCATGGCCGGCCTGATCACCTTGCGAAACACGCGGCGCTTTACATCCACGGGCGCGAACAGGTCGGTGTGGGTGATCAGCATCTCGGACTTGCCCAAGCACAGAATGCCGTCGTCGTGAAGCGCGAAGTGCAGCCGCCTCAGGATCTGCGACTGGGTCTCGGCGGTGAAGTACATCAGTGTGTTGCGGCACACCAGCAGGTCGATGCGGGAGATCGGAGCGTCCTGGACGAGGTCGTTGCGGCCGAAGATCACCGATCGCCGCAGGTCCTTGCGAAACACATAGCGCTGATCGGTGCGCTCGAAGAACCGATCCAGCGCATCCTGAGGAACGTCCTCGATCTGACGCGGCAGGTAGGCACCATGGCGGGCTTGATCGAGCGCCTCCTCGTCCACGTCGGTGGCGTAGATCTTCACCCGGTCGCGGAACTGGCCGTCGCCCAACACGCGCGCCAGCACCATCGCCACCGTGTAGGCCTCCTCCCCCGATGCGCAGCCCGCGCACCAGACACGAAGCGGTGTGTCGGAACCGAGACCGGCCAGCAGTTGAGGGACGATCTCGTTGGCGAGGTGCTCCCACGTCGGTGGGTCACGGAAGAAGCTCGTCACGTTGATCAAGAGCGTGTTGAACAGCTCCGCGAACTCCTCTCCGTGGAGCTCCAGGTAGTCGATGTACTCGTCGTAGCGCTCGACGCCGGCCTCCGCCATGCGCTTGCCCACCCGGCGCTCGATGCTCGAGCGCTTATAGCCGGTGAAGTCGAATCCCCGGCTGTTCTTGATGAACTCGAGCAGCTCGTCGAGGCTGCCGTTGCTATCTCTGGCCAATTACGGCCTCCTCCTCGCCGGAATCGGCGGCGATTCTGCCCAGCGACACCGCGACGGCGGGGCCCATCGCCTCTCGCACCGAAACCGCCTGCTTACCGGCCTCGGTGGCCCGACGCCGAAACGATCTCGCCGAGCGATGCTGGCCGCGGGACTCCAGCTGCGCCGCCATCCGCTCCAGCAGCGCCTGACGGTCGTCGAGCGCCCGCACCGCGGCCCACAGCGCGGCCTCGACGCCCTCCCCCTGGGCGTCGGCCAAGCTCTCCGGGGAGTACCGGTGGCCGACCCGGCATCTCCACTGGGTCATCCCGGCATCCCGGTGCTCGCTCAGGACCCCGCCGCACTCGGGGCACACCGAGACCACCGGCGCGGCGGTGGCGCCGGGATTGGCACCGTGGCCCGGGTTGTCAAAGGGAGTGGGCGGCACGATCGGATTCTCGCTCAGCATCCGGACCACGGTTTCGGCGACCTGACTCGACGGGACCACGGCGTCGGCCCGCACGTGAGCGAGCGCATTGGTGGGCATGCCTGGGTACAGCGCCTCGGCGGGGTCCTGGACGATGACCGATCCTCCGTGTGCCTTGATCACCGACAAACCGGCCGTCCCGTCGTCCCGGGTACCGGATAGCACCACGCCGACCACGCGTCCCTGGTGGGCCGTGGCGGCGGACCGGAACAGGACATCGACCGCCGGGCGATGTCCGTTCTCACGCGGGCCCAACGTCAAGCCGGCGCGCCCGTCGGCGATCACCAGGTGTCGGTCGGGCGGGGCGACCAGGATCTGGTGGGGCTCGAGCGGCTCGCCGTCGGCGGCGGCGCGGCAGGCCAGCGGGCCGGCGCGATCCAGGATTGCGGCCAGGGCGCTCGGACTGCCCGGCGCGATGTGCAGCACGACGCAGATGGTGCCGGGAAAGTCGGCCGGCAGGTCTGCGACGACTCGACTCAGCGTCTCTACGCCGCCGGCTGAGGCACCGATTACCACCAGTCCGCGCTGGCTTGTTTCAGGCAATGGAAATCCTTCCTGGTATGCAGACTACGCGCACCGGAGGCGATCCGGTAGCCGGATCCCGCAGATCGCCGCCACTCCGGCCCCACCGCCGCTGGGGTCGTCGTGGAGGGAGGCAGCGGTGGGGACTCGACGCGGCCAGAGGCGCGCCCCAGACGCGCAGCCGCGGAACGCAGGTGAGCGAAGGTACTCGCGACCGTCGTCGCTGCCTCACCCACCCGCGTTCCGTGCTGCGTGAGAGGACCGGTACGCACCACTCGGGGTAAACGGTGCGAGTCGGTTCCTGGCGGACCTCTACCACGCCTCGACGTTTCCTAACGCCCGCGCCAACGGGTGTTGATTTCGAACGTGGGCCGGGGTCGCGGCGGGTCAATCGCCGACCAGATCCTCGGCCTTCTTGTAGCCGATCTGCAGCAGCTCGGTGCCGAAGTAGATCGACAGCGTCGCCGCAAACCACCGCGTGAAGCGGGGAAACACCAGCAGCATCGCGGTGAGCCCGGCGCTGCTCCACATCCCCAGGCAGTAGGGACACAGGAGCAGCTCGCCAACCGCCCGTCGCAGACCGCGGCCGCGCGCCGCCTCGGTGACCTCGCCGGGGCCGGGGTCGTGCTCGAAGCGCGTGAACGGGGCCCGCACCGGGCTGGCGACGCGGTCCTTGGCGACCAGGCGCGCGATCTTGTGGCTGGCCACGGTCAGCAGCGCGAAGTCGCTCGCATCGATCGAGTCGGGCAGTTCGCGGCCGCTGCGGCGAAACCACACCCCAAAGCCCCCGGCCAGCGCGGCAAACGTCCCCATCAGCGCGGCGTAGCTGCGCAAGGGCCGCTCCTGACCCGGGGAATGCTCTCTCTCCACACGGGGCTGGAGCCTGGGGATCGCCTCTGCCATCCGCCTTGTCTACCCGTAGCGCGGTGCCGAAACCGTGCCGGCTTGATTCACCGCGATAGGCCGTGGGTAGCCACCGGGCCGTGACCTCGAGATTTGTCTCGAACCTGTTCGTGCTGGTCGCCGGGGCCTTCCTGTTGGTGGCGCGCTTTGCGTTCGGTTCGCAGGCGCTGCGCTGGATCGCGTTCGGAATCGGAGGTCTGGTCGTGTTGGTGGTGGCGACCGCGTTCCTGTTCCGCGACCGCGTTCCTGTTCCGCGGTCGCGGACCGGTGCAGCGGGGGCTCGACCTGCCCGTGGTGGTGATCGGCGGCTGGACGGTGGTCTCGTCGCTTACCTTCTCGGGCCCCACCCTGCTCTGGCTGATCCTGCTCGAGGCCGCGGCGATGGCCGGGTTGGCCCTGATCGGCCTGATCCTGCACGAGGCGGTGATGGAGTCCGCAGTGGCGCGGCGGCCGCTGACGGCGCTCGAGACCGTGTCGCGTGACGGCGAAGCGCACCGGGCGCCGGTGGGCATGGCGGGCGGGCAGCGCTGATGCGATTCCGAGGCCCGCTGGCCGACAGCTATCTGGGGGCGGTGGCGCTGGTGGTGTTTGCACTGATCCGGTATCTCGCCCTGACCAGCGCCATTACGCCACTGGATCCGATCCTCTCCAAGGACGTCGGCCTCAGCAAGCAGGCGCTCGAGCTGACGAGCGGGATGGCGAACGCCGCCTATGCCTTCGGGACCGTGCTGGCGGTCCAGTTTGCGGTGCACCTGCGCGGCCGCTGGATGTTGGTGCTGTAGGCGGTCCTGTTCGTGATCGGCTCGGTTCTGGCCGCGCTCGCGCCCACGCCCGGCCTGTTCATCGCCGGTCGCGTCCTGCAGGGCATGTGCACCAGCCTGATGCTGATTGCGGCGGTGCCGCCGCTGATGATCGGCTGGCCGGCTTCGAGGATGCCCTGGAGCGGTGGGAGAGCGGCGACGAGCCGGCCTGGGAGTCGCCGCCCTTGGCGGCTGGGATCAGGGGTGAGTCCACCGCTCCGCGCCTGGCGCGCCAGCTCGGCTAGCCAATCAATGTGCGTGGTGGTCACCGGAGCGACAGGAACGCCGGGGACCAGTTGGTGCAGTAGCGCTGCGCGGCGTTGATTTCGAACCAACTCGGGTTGTGGGGCGCAGGATCGCGGTAGCAGAAAATCGCTGTCCTCTCCTCCCTCGAGAGCGGTCGGTGGCGCGCGCCCCC
>DASXZB010000108.1:0-55860 GCA_036502145.1 Solirubrobacteraceae bacterium
GGTGGTGCACGAGCCGCTGTCGGCCGTGGCCCGCGCGCACGTGACCAGACCGCCGAGCCTGCACTCAGAAATCCTGCGCGCCGCCTACCTGGTGGATCGCGGCGCGGTGGAGAGCTTTTCCGCGCTGGTGGCGAAGCTCCAGGCCGAGAATCCCGAGTTGCGCCTGACCTGCACCGGGCCGTGGCCCCCCTACAGCTTTGCCGAGCAATGAGCGACAAGTTTCTCAATCGGCCACCTGATCTGGATGTCCTTGCCGGCTCGCTGCCCAGTATCGAGGACGCTCTGCCGCGACGGCTGAACGCCGATCCAGAGAACCTGGAGAAGGGCCTGGCTCAGCTGGTGCTGACGATCGTCGAGCTCCTACGGCAGCTGATGGAGCGCCAGGCGTTACGCCGGATCGACGACGGCAGTCTGTCCGAGGAGCAGGTCGAGCGCCTCGGACAGACCTTCATGATGCTCGCCGAACGGATGCAGCAGCTGCGCGACGAGTTCGGCCTCGACGAAGAGGATCTCAACCTCAACCTCGGGCCGCTCGGAAACCTGCTCTAGCCGGGCAAGACCTATGCGAGCTTGCGACTGAGGCGCTTGGCCTGAGCGCTCAACATGCGAACGTCCTCGCTGCGGGCCTCGATCTGCTCGGCGGCATTTCCGATCTGCCGCGCCAGGTCCCTCAGGTCGATTCGATCCGTCTTGAGATCGATGCTCTTGGCCAGCCGCTTCAGATCGAGGTTTCGCGGGTCGAGCTCCTCGGGGATCGCGATCCCCAGCACCCGCGGGCGCCGGGCATGCCTGCCGGCCACGCGGCTGGCGGCACCGATGGCGGCACCCCCGACGAGCGCACCGAGCGCTCCCTTCGCAACTCTGGCCCGCACGGTGCCGTTGGACCGCGCTGTCGGCGCGGTCGCCATGGCGCTGTCCGCCGTCGCTGCCGGCCGGCCGGTCCCGGCCGAACGACTGGTCCGCGTGGCGCGGGCGGCGTCGGCCGAACGACTGGTCCGCGTTGCGCGGGCGGCTCCGGCCGAGCCGCGGGGGGATGCCTTCGCCGTTCGGCGGGCCCCCGATGCGGACTTGCTGGCCGCGCTTGGCTTGGCGGCCCGGCTGCTCGCCGATCGGGTGCGCGCGGCCGATCCGCTCGGCGCGGGTTTGCTCTTGACAGCCCCGCTGGTCGCGGGCTTGCTGGTCGCGGGCTTGCTGGTCGCAGGCTTGCTGGTCGCAGGCTTGCTGGTCGCAGGCTTGCGGTTCGGCGATTTGCTGCTGGTTGCCGCCTTGCCGTTCGCGGGCGCGCTGGTCGCGCGCGAACCGCGCTTGGCGTTGGTGGTCCTACCAGTCTTGCTTGTCGTAGCCACAGATCCGTTCCTTGATTGGTTACAAGAGTGCTACCCCCTCAACTTTCGCTGCTAACTGACGCAACGGTGCCGGCGATGTCCCAGAGCACTGGGAGACTTGTGGAACCGGACACGCGCGGTGCCGGGGTGAACCATCGTGCGAGTGACGACGTCGCGAAGTGCTCCACGTGACACTACTTAACAGTGTGAGTTGACCCGACAGCGGTCCAGAGGTAATCCGGTTGTGCCGGGAACCGCTCCGCCGGCCGGTCCAGACGCGCCGGACCTGCGGTCGCCACCGACGCTCAGCCCGAGTTGCCGGGCGGGTTGGGCACCGAGAAGCAGGTGATGACGTCGGGGCGGCCGCGCGGGAATTGGTTGAGCGAGTTCCACTCCCCGGTCGCCGAGTTGTACTGCGGGTTACGGGTCGGCTCGGAGGGGAGGTAGCGGAACCCGTTGGCCGGTGAGTAGAACTCGAGCTTGGTGAGCCCGAGACCTCCGTTCTCAGGATCCTTGAACAGAACGTCGGTGATCGACGCTGGGATCCCGGGGACACGGGCGCTGTGCAAACTACCGACCGTGCGGGTCGTTGCGACGGCAATCGTCGGCGACCAGTGATCCGCCGGGAAGCGTCCGATGAACTGTCCACCGTCGGGCTGCTCTCCGAAGAGATTCTTGTCATAGGTGACCGCGCCGCCGTAGCAGTACCAGCCGCGGGCGTTGCCGCTCTCTCCGAGGTCGTAGAGCACGGGGTAGGCCAGCGGCACCAGGCGCTCATAGATCATCTGCTTGGCCACCCGCCGCAGGTCTTCCCGGGTCTTGCCCAGGCTGCCGAGCCGCCAGTCGATCTCACCGGGGCCCGGCGCGGCGTCGACCCGGTTTGCGACATCTCTGAGCTTGCCGTAGTCGCTCACGACGAGCTGGCCGACGTCGTCGAGGTTGTCACCCGCCTGCTGGTAGCGATTGGCCAGCTCGACGCCGAGGTTGCTCGCCGATGTCGTGATCTGGGGGCCGATCAGGTCCGGCGAGCCTGACTTGTTGGTGAAGTAGCCGGCGAGCCCGAAGACCGCGGCGGTCCCGGCTGCGACTTGGCTTGCCGGCGGCGGGGCGAACAGCCCCAGCTTGAGGAAGTACGAGATGCCCGATAGCGTGTGCGAAGTCGTGTTGTCGGCCAGCGGCGGCCTGACCGCGTCCTTGATCTCCTGCGAGATCTGCCCGATGTCGGCCAGTGCGGACACTCCGGCCGCTCCGAACGGTTCTTGGAGGCCCTCCGGGCCCAGGTAGTGCGTGACCTTGGCGACCATGGAGACCTCGTCTCGCAGCTGCTCCCGCATTCCCTCGCACTGGTCTGCGGTGAACCCCTCGTGGACCCCCGGGCACTTGTGCCCTTCGGCGTTGCTCAGGTCGCCCTCGATCGATGACCAGTCAGAGCGATAGTTCTGGTAATAGGTCTTGCGGATGTCGCAGTTCGTGACCGCCGCCGCACAGAGCTTCGTGACCAGCGGTCCGCCGAGGAAGTTCTGAACCGCCTGCGCATGTGCCGCATCGATCAGGTTTCCCTGCTTGTCCTTGAATGCCGGGAAGGCCTCCGGCGCCTGGTTGACGATCCGGATCAGCTCCGTGTTGACCGAGTTCTGCCCGTCCGGACTCGCCGGCCCGGCCAGCACCGGCTCAAAGCCTCCGTCACGGGCTCGCATCAGTACGCCGCGAAGGCGGCCGGGGAGGCCGTTCAACGAGTAGCTCGCCTCCGCCCGGGGGGCGCTTTCCTCGACGCGACCGACGAAGGCATAGGGGCCCTTGCGGTTTGCGCTCTCACCGTTCTCTGGGCGCGGATCGGTGGTGTTCAGGGCGTTGAACACCTGGCGCGTGCCGCCGAGACGTTGGATCGCCTTCGCCGCCTCGTCCCACGCGGCGTCGTTGCCGTGGGGGGTGCCGTAGGCCTGGAGAATGACCAGCGGCCTATCGCCCTGGTCGGCGCTGAAGTTGAGGTCGTTGGCCAGCCGCTGGACCTGGTCGGTCTGCTCGGCGCCGTCCTCGGAGTTGGTGCGATAGGCGAAATCGGCGTACGGCGCGAGCGTCTTGGGGTTGAGGCGCAGGAGGTGGAAGCCGCCCGAGCCGCCGGGATTTGGCAGCGTGTGGCTCTGGTCGCCCAGCTTGATCGTCAGCTGAGGGGGCGAGGGCTGCGCTTGAGTCGTATTGACCCCCGTATCGAAGTCGACGAAGTCGGTGAAGCCGAAGTCATACTTGCCAGTCACCCCGTTGCGGCGAAGCACGCCCGACATGCCGCCGATCGTGCGCCACTGCTCGCACGGGCTGCTCGGACACTCACTCGTGCTGACCCGCCGGTAGGGGAAAGTGACGAATGCGGATCCCGCGGGCGCGCCGGCCACTCCCACCGCGGACCCGGGTGCCTGGTCGGCGCGTATCTCCTCCCGCTGCCAGGTGGTCAGCTTGTTCGCGCCGATCTTCTGCAGCAACTTGTCGAAGTCGTCGCGTGCCGACCCGAACGGGTCCTGGAAGTTCACCCAGTTGAGTACGACGAGGTAGCCCTGCGTTCCGGTGTAGTCGTTCACGATCCCGCTGAGCTTCTGCACCCCGGCGATGGTCGTCTCGACGCTTCCCGATGTCGTCGGATCGAGCGTATTGCGATCGATCACGGCGTAGTTGATGTTTTCGAAACAGCATTCGGTCTTCTCGACCGGCTTTCCGTCGAGCAAGATGCCACGGTTCGGGGTCATCGTCTCCAGCCGCTCGCCGATCGGGGGGATATCCGGCTGGACCGTGAGCGTGACCGTGTCGATCCCACCCTGGGCCGGCTCGCCGCGACCGCGCACCAACACGCGCAGAACGTAGTAGCCGGGAGCGTCGGGAGTAAGTGACGGCGTCGCGCTCGAGGCGTCCCGGAGTCTCGCGTGCGAGCCCTTCGGCGCGCTGGCGATCCGCCAGCGAAACGAGCGTCCGGCCGATCCCCCCGGCAACGTCGAACTGCGGCTGTTCAGCTGCGTGAAGTTGCCTTCGGTCACCGTCTTGTCAAAGCCGGCGCCGGCGAGCGGGCGACTTCGGCTGATCGAGAAGGTGCGCGATGCGACGTCGAAGGTGCCGCGCTCCGTGCGGGAGCCCGCCTTGTAGACCATGAGCAGGATGTGGTTGCGCCCGAAGTGCAGGCCGTCGTTGGCGCCGAGGCGCCCGACCAGCCGCCTGCCCTCGTGCCTGAATGCGCCATTGGCGCGGTGGTTGTTGACGTAGGCGACGACGCTCGAGCCGTTGACCACGCGGATCGTCGCCCGGACAGGCGTATCGGCGGCGCCGATCCGGAGGGTGGTGAGCCGCCCCCGCCGATCGTTGCGCTTGGCGACGACGAAGTGGGTTTCGTCGAAGCTGCCGCGCTGGCCTGACCCCTTGGCGAGGACGAAGGCGTCGTTGATCCCGTAGCGCAGGCCGTGGCCGAGGGTGAGCGTCGCGGAATAGGTGCCCCTCGCGCCCGGGCGCAGCAGGCGCGTCACGGTAGACCCGTCGATGCCGGCCGCTCTCGGGCGCGCGCCCCCGGGGGTGGCGATGACCAGCCGGAGGCGACTGGTCCGGATCACCTGACCATCGGAGGGACTGACGATGCGCGCCGGCCGGGCGGAGGTTGCGGCCTTGCCAGTTCCCGAGGAAGGCACGAGGCCGACGATCAGAGCCGCGGCAACGAGAGCCAGCAGCGCGCTGCGAGAGGAGGTCATACGGAATCCGTTCCGCTTGAGGTGCCGATTATTGAACGACGTTCGGTACGCTAGCCGACCAGGATTCGGTTTGTCAACCCGCCTCGACAGTTGCACCACTCATGACCAGGCTTGCCGTCAAGCGCGACACCCACCTCAGCCGGGGCGAGATCGCCGCGGAAGCGCTGCGCCAGTTCGACCAGGGTCCGAGCGAGCCCAGCCTGCGGAGCCTCGCGGCTGCGCTACGCGTGGCCCCCGCGGCCATCTATCACCATTACCCCTCCCGGATGGCGATCTTCCAGGGCGCGGTCGAGCTCGTCTGGAACGAGGCGGGCGCGAACCTGCTGGCGCTCGCGCCGAAGCCGCTGGCCGCCGACCCGACCGATCTCCTGGTCGACGGCGGGATCGCCACCCGCCGGGCCTGGCTCTCTCACCACCGCCTCGCGCGCTACATGGCCGCGACCCCGGCGGCGAACGAGTTCACCGCCGCCGCGCTGGGGCTGATGGCAACGCTATTCGAGCGACTCGGCCTGGAGGGCGAGCAAGCCGCCGCCGCGTTTCACAGTTACTGCACGTTCATGATCGGCGCCGTGCTGTTCGCGGCCGCGCGCCGGGCGGCGGACGAGCAGCTCGCCGAGGAGGAGCGGCGCGGACCCCACGGCCGCCTCGCCACACCTTCACCGGTGCCGGCGGCACGACAATCCAAACGGCAGGCCCCGGCCACGATCGACGAGATGATTGACGTCTCGAGCGTCGACCCCGGCCGCGACGAGGAGCTCTTCAGCCAAGGCCTGCGACGGCTGATCGAGGGCCTCACGAGAGCGCGCGAGCGGTTCTGACTTGCGAAGATTCGGACGTGAGCGGGGAGCCCGAGAGCGCAGCGTCGCGACTGGCGAGGTTGGCCTCTGGCGCCGACACCGCGATCGGCAATGCCATCGAGGCCGCGGTCCGCACCAAGCACCGGCGGCGACTTAGCCGGCTGGGCTGGGAGCGCGCGCTCGACCCCGACGGCGACGGCATCTGGGCGGCGGGCGATCCGCCGCCGCGCCAGGGCTGCCGGCTGGAGGTCCTGGTCGATGGCGCGAAGGCGCTGCCGGCGATCGCGGCGGCCATCGAGCAGGCCCGGGAGTTCGTGTACGTCACGGGCTGGCACCTGGCCCCCCACTTCGCGCTCGAGCGCGGCGAGCGCCACGCGGCGCTGGGGGTCTTGCTGGCGGAAGCTGCCGAGCGGCTCGACGTCCGGGTGATGGTCTGGGCGGGGGCTCCGCTGCCGGCGTTTCACCCGTCGCGCCGCCAGGTGGAGGAGGCGATCGCCACCCTCACCAGGCGCACCCGGATCCGATGCGAGCGCGATCCCCGCGAGCACCCGTTCCACTGCCATCACGAGAAGACGATGGTGATCGACGGGGAGCTTGCGTTCGTGGGCGGAATCGACATGACCGACTTCGGCGGGGATCGATACGACAGCAGCCGGCATCCGGCGCGCCGCCAGCTGGGCTGGCACGATGTCGCGGCCCTAGTTCGCGGACCGGCCGTCCACGACGTGTACGACCATTTTGCGCTGCGCTGGCTCGAGCTGACCGGTGAGTCGTGTGCGGCGATCGCGCCGGCACCGCCGGCGGGCGAGCACACCGTCCAGGTGGTGCGCACGGTCTCGGACGGGATGTACGAGCGCCTCCCGTCAGGCGACTTCCGGATTCTCGAGAGCTACGTCCGGGCGATCCGCAGCGCCCGCGAGTACATCTACCTGGAGAACCAGTTCCTGTGGTCGCCGGAGGTGGTGGAGCTGTTGGCCGCCAAGCTTCGAGATCCCCCGAGCGACGAGTTCAGGCTGGTGGTGCTGCTCCCGGCCAAGGCCAACAACGGGCAGGACGACACCCAGGGTCAACTCGGCGTGCTGATATCGGCCGACGACGGTCATGGCCGATTCCTGGCCGCGACGATCCGGTCGCTGAGCGACGGCCGCGACGACCCGCTGTACGTGCACGCGAAGGTAGGCATCGTCGACGACCGGTGGCTGACCGTGGGGTCGGCCAACCTCAACGCGCACTCGTTGTTCAACGACACCGAGATGAACGTCGCCACCGACGACCGGGAGCTGGCGCGCTCGACTCGGCTGCGGCTCTGGTCAGAGCACCTCGATGTCGACCCACCGGCGATCGCCGGTCAGACCCCCACGCAGACCGTCGACGAGCTGTGGCGTCCGATCGCGTTCGAGCAGCTGCGCCGGCGCCAGGCCGGCGAGGAGCCGACGCATCGTTTGCTCGAGCTCCCGGGTATCTCGCGCCGGTCGCGGAGACTGCTCGGCCCGTTGCAGGGGCTGGTCGACGACGGCTAATCGCCGACCGCGCCAACCGAGGCCGGCCGCGCTGCCAAGGGCACCGTTTCCGCTGGCGGCGGGGCGGAGACGATGCGGGCGGCGACCTTCACGATCTCGGCGAGCTCGTCCTCGCCGGCACCGGGCGGGAGCACCAGCTGGACGCTGTCGGCGCCGGCCGCAAACCAGGCCCTGACGGCCTCCGTCGCCTGATCGTAGGTGCCCATCAGCGTGACCTCGTGGGCGAGCTGCTCGGCTACCGCCGGGAGCTCGGGCGGCCCATTGCCACCCGTGGCATCGATCACCGCATCGACGGCGGTGGCCATCCCGAAGCGCTCTGCGAGCAGCCGCGGATACAGCGGCCCCATCCTGGTGGTGTAGGTCGATAGCCACCATGCCGCGAGCCGCCGAGCGCTGGCTTCGTCGCGGCCCAGGGCCACCGGGACGCCGACCGAGACCTGCGTCGGCGTGGCCCGCTCGGACCGGGATTCGCCTTCTGACAACAGCGCGCGGCCCTCATCGAGGCGCGATCGCGCCCACAGAAATGGCGACCACCCATCGGCGAGCTCGCCGGCGAGCCGGATCGAGGGAGCGGACAGCGCCGCCAGCATGATCGGCACGGGGATCTCAGGCAATGCACCCAATCGAAGGGGACGGGCCCCCGGTGCCGGCTTCGGCAGCCGCTCGCCCGCCAGCAGGGCGCGCACGGCCGTCAGTGTCTCGCGCAGCCGCGGGGCCGGCCGACCCCAGGCGATGCCGTGAAAGCCTTCGGTCAGCGGTGGGCTACTGGCTCCGATCCCCAAGGAGAACCGACCCCCGGAGGCTCGCTGCAGCCCAGCCGCGGTGAGCGCCACCGTCGCCGGGGAGCGTCCCCAGGCCGAGATCACCGAGGTGCCCAGGCCGATCCGCGAGGTACGCAGGGCAAGCTCCGTCAACAGGGTCACTGAATCGTGTGTCCACCCTTCGGCGACATCGACTCGATCGAGACCGAGCTCGTCGGCCAGCATGGCCAGGCTCGAGATCAGGCCGGCGCGAGTCTCGAACGGGGTGAACCCGACGCCGACGCGCAGACGCTCGCCACCAACCACCTCGGTCCCGGAGGTTTCCATGTAATCCATTCTGGGGGTTGCGAGCCGACCCGTGTGTGAGATACGGCCGGTGCGGCGCGCCACCGCGCTCTGTTATCGACCGGGCAAAGCTCTAGCGCGCCGGCTGTGCCCGGTCCGCCAGCGAGTCGTCGAGCAGCTGCAGCGCATCGGGCAGGTTGGCGCGGCCGTAGCCGATCCGGACGTGGGCCGGCCGGTCGTACACCGAGCCGGGCAGCAGCAGGACGCCGGTCGCGGCAAGCCGCCCACAGAATCCGTCCACGTCCTCGACGCCGCTGACGCGCGGAAAGCCGATCGGGCTGGCGGTGGGCCGGACCCACTGCAAGCGTTCGGCGTGGCGCTCGAAGAACCTGTCGAGCAACGGCAGGTTGCGCCGGACGATCGCGTGATTGCGGTCGAGCAGGATGTCGCGGTTTCTCAGCGCGATCGCGGTGAGCACTTCGCTGGGGGCGCTGGAGCAGATCGTGGTGTAGTCCTTGAGGCGCAGCACCGACTCGCGCAGGGGCGCGTGGCGAGTGACCAGCCATCCGAGTCGCAGACCGGGGAGCCCGTAGCTCTTGGAGATGCTGCCTAGCGAGATGGCCCCCGGATCGAGGTCGCAAGCTGCCGGCAGCCGGTCACGGGGGTCATGCTCGAGCTCGCGGTAGACCTCGTCGCTGAACACCGTGATCCCCCGCTCAGACGCGATCGAGACGACGCGTTCGAAGGTGGCCCGGTCCATGAGGGTTCCGGTCGGATTGTGCGGCTGGTTTACATACAGCAGCCGCGTCCGGGGGCCAAGCAGCCGTTCGAGCGCATCCACGTCGTGGCCCCACCCGTCCTCGAAGTGGCGCTCCCACGCGCTGACCGTGGCGCCGGTGCTGCGCGCGACCTCGATCGCGGACTCGTAGCAGGGGGTCTCAACGACGGCGTGGTCTCCGGCCCGCAGCAGCGCGTGGTTGAGCAGGAAGATCCCCTCCTCGGCGGACGAGGTGACGATCACGTCGTCGGGCTCGATCTCCGTGTACCGCGCGGCGATCGCCTCGCGCAGCTCCAGCGACCCGGGCGACTCGGTGTAGCCGCACCAGGTGTTCAGCAGGCGCTCCTGCGCGCCGGGCTCCAGCTTCAGCAGCTCGGCGATCGTGCGCGACTCGCAGTCGCTGCTCGACAGCATGTAGCGGGTGCTGAACTCGTAGCGGGCGTAGTAGCGCTCGATGCGAAACGGCCTCAGCTCCACGAGACCTCCGGCGCCAGTGGACCAGGCATGCCGCCAGCTTATTGGCGACGCGCCCGCGGCCCGGCCGCGCTGGGGTCAGTCGTCGCTGATGGCGCTGTAGCCGATCGCCGTGGCGAGCTTGGGGGCGGTGGCCACCACCCGGGCCAGCCCCACCGTCGGCGCCACTGCGACGAGCACGCCGACGAGCTCGGCCTCGGTCGCTCCGGCCTCGAGCGCGAGCTCGACGGTGCACTGCAGGGAGGCGGTGGCGGCGCCGACGGCGACCAGCGCGCCCAGCCGGACCAGCAGATCGACCTTGGGCCGGAGCACCGCGTCCACTCCGTACCCCGATCCACCCGCGAGCACGATGTCGACGGACTTTTCGTCGTTGACGGCGAGGCGGCGCAGGAGCTCTTCGGCGGGATCCACTCAGCGTCAACGTAGGCGTCGACGCGGGCGCCAGCATCGTCCCAACGGGGTGACGGCCATCGCTGGGTTCACCCTCACCCCATTGGGATGATGAGCCGGCTCGGCCGGTCGAGTGAGATAAACGCGAATGAGCACGGATCTCGCGCGCTGGCAGTTTGCGACGACGAGCATCTACCACTTCCTGTTCGTGCCAGTGACGATCGGGCTGGCGTTCCTGGTCGCGGTTCTCCAGACCGCCTGGTACCGATCCGGCAACCTCGAGCAGCGGCGGCTGACCCGGTTCTTCGGGACCCTGCTGTTGATCAACGTCGCCGTGGGGGTGGTGACCGGCCTGGTCCAGGAATTCGAGTTCGGGATGAACTGGTCGGACTACTCGCGATTCGTCGGCGACGTGTTCGGCGCTCCCCTGGCGATGGAGGGCCTGGGCGCATTCTTTTTGGAGTCCACGTTCCTCGGGCTGTGGCTGTTCGGCTGGGACCGGCTGCCCAAGAAGCTGCACCTGGCGTGCATCTGGCTGGTGGCGTTCGGCTCGATGCTGTCGGCCGCGTTCATCCTCGCCGCCAACTCGTGGATGCAGCACCCCGTCGGCTACTCGGTCAACCCCACCACACACCAGCCGCAGCTGAGCAACGTTCTCGCCCTGTTCACCAATCCCACGTTCCTGTGGGGCTATGTCCACGTGATCCTGGCCTCACTGGTCACCGGCTGCGTGGTGATGCTCGCCGTGTCGGTGTGGTACCTGCGGCGCGGGATCGAGGCGACTGCGTTCAAGCGCTCCGCCCACCTTGCACTGGTGGTCCTGATCCCGACGCTGGGGCTGGCGCTGTTCGTGGGCAGCGAGCTGGGGGTGGTGGAGGACAAGTACCAGCCGGTGAAGATCGCGGCCGCCGAGGCGCAGTGGACGAACTGCCAGCCGTGCTCGTTCTCGGCCTTTCAGATCGGGGGCGGCAAGAGCGACAAGACGCCGACAAAGGTGATCGCGATCCCCGACCTGCTCTCGTTCCTGGCCACCAACTCCTTCAACGGCAAGGTCGTGGGGCTCAACCAGCTCCAGCAGCAGTACACCAAGCAGTACGGCCCCGGGAACTACATCCCGGACGTGTTCATCCAGTACTGGTCGATGCGGGTGATGGCCTACCTGGCGGCGGGGCTGTTCCTGCTCGCCGCGTGGGGTGGGTGGCTGCTGCACCGGCGGCGGCTGGAGCGTTCGAAGTGGTTCTTGCGCATCGCCATGTGGGCCGCCGTGGTGCCGTTTCTGATGAACACCGCAGGCTGGATGCTGACCGAGAACGGACGCCAGCCGTGGATCGTGCAGGGGCTGATGAAGACCCTGCAGGGGGTATCGCCGTCGGTCAGCTCGACCGAGATCTGGATCAGCCTGATCGTGTTCGTCGCGCTCTACCTGGCGCTCGGAGCCGCCGACCTGTTCCTGATGCTGCGCTACGCGCGCCGGGGCCTGCCTGACGCCGAGGCCGCGCAGCCGGATCCCGGCGCCGGTCCCACGGCCGCCCCGGAGCTGGCCTACTGATGCTCCACCTGCACACCCTGTGGTACGTGATCATCGCCTTCTTCTGGACCGGCTTCTTCGTGCTGGAGGGATTCGATTTCGGCGTCGGCGTCCTGCACGCCGTGGTGGGCCGCACCGACGAAGAACGCGCGAGCGCGATCGAGTCGATCGGTCCGTTCTGGGATGGCAACGAGGTGTGGCTGGTGGTGGCCGGCGCGGCCACCTTCGCCGCCTTCCCGGCCTGGTACGCGACGATGTTCTCGGCCCTGTACCTGGCGCTGCTGCTGATCCTGGCCGGGCTGATGGTCCGCGGCGTGTCGTTCGAATTTCGCTCCAAGCTGAGCGACCCGCGGTGGCGACGGACCTGGACCTGGGCGACGATCGTCGGGAGCGCCCTGGTGCCACTGCTGATCGGAATCGGACTCGGCGACCTGCTGCACGGACTGCCGATCGACTCCAAGCACGAGTTCACCGGCAACTTCTTCGATCTGCTCACGCCGTACGGGCTGTGGACCGGGGTGACGCTGCTGGCGGTGAGCCTGCTGCACGGGGCCACGTTCTTGATGTTGAAGACCACTGGTGCGGTGCGCGAGCGGTCGACCCGCGCCGCCCGGGTCCTGGTCTGGCCGGTGGCGGCCGTGGTCCTGGGATTCGTGGTCTGGACCCGGATCACCGCCGGCGATCACCTGGCCAGCCCGCTGATGGCGCTGGTGGTGTTCGCGGTCCTGGGGACCGGCTACCTGGTCTACGCGCACCAGGAGGGATGGGCGTTCGCGGGCTCGGCGGTCACCATGGCCGCCGCGGTGATCGCGATCTTCGTGGGCCTGTATCCGAACGTGATCGTCTCGAGCACCAACCACGCCTACAACCTGACCGTCTCCAACTCATCCTCGGCGAAGTACGCGCTGACGGTCATGACCGTGGTGGCGATCGTGTTCGTGCCGCTGGTGCTGCTGTACCAGGGGTGGTCCTACCACGTCTTCCGGGCCCGGGTGGGCGGGCCGACCGATACAGCGGAGACCCCGGCTCCACCGGCGCCCCCGGGGGCGAGTCTCAAGACGTGATGTCAATTTAGTTCCGTATAGGCGAACCCAGATGCACCACGTCTAGCGAGGGGCGAAGAGTCCTCCTAAGTCGAGCCGGCCCCGGGGGCAGGGACCGCGGCGTCGTCGTCCCAGTCGATCTGCGCCGCATCTCCGCGGTCGAGGACGTGCGGCCCGCCGCGCTTGGAGAAGCGGTCCCAGCTCCAGTCGATCACGGCTTCGAGCTTGGCCCGGGCTCCCGTCATCAGGCTGGCGTGGACCCCCAGCCAGGCGATGTGGGCCAGCTCCCCATGCACTTCGTGGTGCTTGGCGCCCACCTCGGCGATCGCCGCGCCGCGGCCGATCATGGCCATGATCCCCTTGTCGCGGTAGGCGAACGGCTTGCGCGGCTTGCCCGCGAAGCCGGCCAGGATGTTGTCGGCGGCCCAGGTGCCGCTCTGCAGCGCGACCGATCCCAGCTGCGGCAGCGGGTGTCCGTCCGCACCGGGCACGTTGGCGACGTCCCCGACCGCATACACGTCAGGGCTGCCGGCCACGGTCAGATCGGGCTGGATATCGATCCGTCCGGCGCGGCCCGACACCAGGCCGCCGTCGACAGCCACCGCGGCGGCTTGGATGCCGCCGCCCCAGATCACGCATCGGGTCGGCATCAGCGTGCCGTCCGAGAACTCCGCGTGGCCGCTCGCGACTTCCTTGACACCGGTCTCGAGATGCAGCGAGACGTTCTTCTCGGTCAGCACCTTGGCCACGTAGCCGTGGGCCTTGTCCGAGAACGGCTTGAGCAGTGCGTCGCCGTAATCGAGCAGGTGGACGTGAGCCGCACTGGCGTCGAGGTCCTGATATTCGGCGGGAACCGTGATCGCGATCATGTCGGCCAGCGCGCCCGCCACCTCGACGCCGGTGGGGCCGCCGCCGACGATCACGAAGTTGAGCGCGCCCCGCGCCACCAGGCTGGGGTCGCTGTCGACCTGCTCGAACAGTCCGAGGATCCGGGAACGCAGACGGTTGGCGTCGTCGAGCGAGTACAGGGGAAACGAGTACTCCGGCGCGCCTGGGGTGCCGAAGAAGTTGGGCTGTGAACCGGCGGCCAGGACCAGCGCGTCGGCGGTCCACTGCTCACCGTCGGCCGCCTTGACCGTCCGGCGGTTCATGTCGACCTCGGTGATCTCGGCCAGTTTGACGTCGATCCGATCGTTGTCGGCGAACACCTCCCGGATCGACTGCGCGATGTCGCTGGGGGCGACCTGGGAGGTGGCCACCTGGTAGAGCATCGGCTGGAACTGGTGGTAGTTGTTGCGGTCGATCAGCGTGACCCGGACGCCGTCCTCGTGGGCCAGCCGCTCCGCGCAACCCAGACCGGCGAAGCCACCGCCGACGATCACGACATGGCGCTTGCCGTCACCCCGGCCGTCACCACCGTCACCCGCGTCACCCACGCCGGCCTCGTCGGCCTCGTCGGCGCTCATGACGGCACCGGGGCCGCCGCCGCCGGGGATGCCGCCACGGACAGCCGCTCCAGCAGGTGATCCCCCACTCGCAGGGCGTTGGCCATTGCCGTCAGCGCGGGGTTGACCGCCCCGATGCTGGGGAAGAAGCTGGTGTCGACCACGTACAGGTTGTCGACCTCGTGGGTCCTGCAGTTGGCATCCAGAACCGAGCTCGCGGGATCGGTCCCGAATCGGCAGGTGCCCGCCTGATGGGCCACACCGGCGACCGGGATCTCGTTCTTGAGATAGGCGGCGTGGGGGAGCAGGTGATGGCCCTCCATGTCCAGCTTGGAGAGCATCGACTTGAGCTGTTCGTAGAGCCGATGCTTGGGCTCATCGTTGCTGGGGTGATAGGCGATCGTGATCGTCCCGCCAGAGTCGACGGTGACCCGGTTGCCGGCACGCGGGAGGTCCTCTGTGGAGAGCCAGAAGTCGACAGCATGGTCGGCCACCTTGCGCAGCGTCCACGACGGCGCCAGCGCCGTCTCGCCCGGCTTCTCACCTCGGAACATCGCCGCCTGGGACTTTCCCACCATCTGGATGTTGCCCAACGGGAACTCGAAATCCGGGCCTGAGAAGTAGTAGTCGTTGACGCCCAGCGTCTTCTGAAAGACCGTCGAGTTCTCGTCCCGCGACAGGGCGAGGACGGCCTGGCTGTTGTGGAACATGTAGTTGCGGCCCACCTGGTCAGAGCCGTTGGCCAAGCCGTTGGGGTGCTGATCGGTGGCTGACATCAGCAGCAGCCGGGCGGAGTTGGCCGCGCCGCAGGAGACCACGATCAGGTCGCCCTCGACCGTCTCCTCGTCGCCGCCGCGGCGGACCACCACTCCGGTGACCGCGGACCCCGACTCGTTGGTCGTCAGCCGTACGGCCTCGGCGTCGGTCCACAACTCGACGTTGGAGTGCTCCAGGGCGGGGCGGACGCCCAGCACGTCGGCGTCCGACTTGGCGTGCACGATGCAGGGGAACCCGTCGCAGTTGTTACAGCGCATGCACGCGCTGTAGGGCATGTTGCCCTCGTCGAGCATCACCCCACACGGCGCGTGGAACGGGTGGTGTCCGGTCGCCGCGAGGTCGTCGGCCAGTTTCTGGATCCGCGGCTCGTGCGACACGGCCGGATACGGATAGGGCGCGCTGGCCGGGGGCTCGGTGGGGTCCTCGCCGCGGACGCCGTGAACGTGGTAATAGCGCTCGGCCAGGGTGTAGTACGGCTCGAATGCGTCGTAGCCGATCGGCCAGGCGGGGGAGACCCCATCGTGATGGTGAAGCTCTTCGAAGTCCTCGGCCCGCAGCCTGTACAGCGCCGCGCCGTACATCTTCGTGGCGCCACCGACGAAGTAGTGGACATCGGGCTGGAAGACCTCGCCGTTCTCATAGCGCCACATGTCCGAGGTCACGTAGCGGCCGTTGACGAACACCTCCTCGGCGGACACGTTCGCCGGCTCCCGGGGAAGCCAGCCGCCGCGCTCGAGCAGCAGCACCCGCTTGCCGGAGGGCGCCAGGTGTCGCGCCAGCGTCCCCCCGCCCGCGCCGGTCCCGATGATGATCACGTCGTAACTCATCTCGGAGAACCCTTCTATGGCGCCGGGGTGGGTGGGATCGAGCTCGCCAGGGCCCCGGAGCTGGGCGGTCCCAGTCCTTCGATGGTCAACCTCTCGGCGAGGATGATCCGCGCCGAGGCCTCGATCAGCGCCAGGTGCGAGAACGCCTGGGGGAAGTTGCCCAGGTGGCGGCCCGTGTCGGCGTCGAACTCCTCGGCGTAGAGACCCAGGGGCGATGCCACCCGAAGGAGCCGTTCCATCAGGTCGTGGGCCCGTTGGCCCTCGCCGACGATCGACAGCGCCGATACCAGCCAGAAGGAGCAGATCAAGAACGTTCCCTCCTTGCCGGACAGGCCGTCATCGGTTTCGTCGGTGCGGTAGCGCAGCACGAAGCCGTTCTCGGTGAGGTCGTCGGCGATCGCGAGTACCGAGGCGTGCAGCCGCTCGTCGTTTCCAGGCAGGAACCCGAACATCGCCGCCAGCAGGGTTGAGGCGTCCAGCGCGTCGGTGTCGTAATGCTGGTGCAGCACGCCGTCGGCGCCGATGCCGTGAGCCAGGATGTCGGCGTGGATCTCCTCCGCGGTGGCCTGCCAGCTGGCCTGCAGCTCTCGGTCGCCTCGGATTGCCGCCAGTTGCGCGGCCCGGTCCAGGGCCACCCATGACATCAGCTTGGAGGAGACGTAGTGCTGGGGCTTGCCCCGCGCTTCCCAGATTCCCTGATCGGGCTCGCGCCAGCTCTTTGTCGCACATTCGGCCTGGGACTGCACGAGTGGCCACAGGCGCCGGGGCAGTCGCTGGCTGTGCACGGTGTGCTTGAGGATCGAATCGAGCACGGCGCCGTAGACGTCGTTCTGGCGCTGGTCGAACGCCCCGTTGCCGATCCGGACCGGACGGGCGCCGGCATACCCGCTGAGATCCTCACGCAAGCTCTCCGTGAGATCTCGGCGGCCGTCGATCCCGTACATGATCTGCAGCGCGCCGTCGCTGTTGGGCTCGATGTCGGCCACGAACTGCATGAACTCGTCAGCCTCCCAGTCGAGGCCGAGCAGATGCAGGGCCTGGAGCGTGAACGTGGTGTCGCGCATCCAGGTGTATCGGTAGTCCCAGTTTCGCTCGCCTCCGGGCGTCTCGGGCAGCGACGTGGTCAGCGCGGCCACGGTGGCGCCGGTGGGCATGTAGGTCAGCCCCTTGATCGTCAACGCCGAGCGGTGGATCGCCTCCCGCCAGCGGTGGTCAAAGGCGAATCGCCCGCGATCCAGCCAGCGCCGCCAGAAGCGCACGGTAGCGTCGAGACGGCGGTTTGCGGCGTCCACGTCGGTCGGCCCCGATAGGTCCTCGCCCCAAGACAGCGCCGTGTAGGCCTGCGCACCGGCTCGCAAGGTGTGCCTGGCGCGGATCCGGCTGCCCTCTATTCCGAGCGGGAGATCGGTCCGCAGGCGAATCGTCTGGCCCGCTCCACTGGCGTCCGCGGCATGACGGGAATCGTCGGCCAGGGTCCACTCGGCCGGGGTACGGCCGTAGTCGAACGCCGGCTCGCAGACGAGCTCCATCTCGACCTCGCCTTCCAGACAGGTGACGGTCCGGACCAGCATGTGATCGGCGTCCTCGTCGGCGGGTGGGCGGGTGTGCGGCGTGATCGTGTCCTCGTGGCTGGTCGGACCCAGGGTCAGGGCATCCCGCACGGCGACCCATCCCTGGCTCGTTTTCCACGTCGTGATCAGCACGTTGGTGCCGGGCTCGTAGTAACGCGCCGCCGGAACCGTCGTACCGAACGGCGCCAGGCGAAACGCCCCGGCCTCGCGATCCAGCAAGGTGCCGAACACGCTGGGCGCATCGAAGCGCGGGACGCACAGCCAGTCGATCGATCCGTCCGGCGCCACCAGCGCGCCGGTGTGACAGTCAGACAGGAATGCGTAATCGGCGATCGGCGGAAACGACGAAGGTGCCGCGGCGCTCTGAACGGGAGCGGCCGGCGAGGGCTTGGCCGCCTCGCGGCCGTCGCCGGAGCCCTTCTTGGCCGAGCGTTTGTTCTCAGAGGTCGTGCTCATGACGCCACCACCCAAGGACCGAGCCAGCGTTGGTGGGCCGAGCTCAGCAGCTGATCGCTCTCCTTCGGCCCCCAGGTCCCGGGCGCGTAGGGGCTTACGGGCGGTGGATGCTCCAGCAGCGGCCGCATGATCCGCCACGCCTCCTCGACGCTGTCCTGACGGGTGAACAGCGCGCTGTTTCCCGCCATCGCGGCCTGCAGCAGAACCTCGTACGGGGTCGGGCCCTCGCCGCCCTCCTGGGCGAACTCCATATCGAGCGTGATCTCCTGCGGGCCGCCGTGATCGGCTCGATGGGCGTCGACGATCAGGCGGACGCCGGTGACCGGATCGAGCTTGAGCACCAGCTGGCTGGCCACCGGAGGCCTTCGCCCCGCCGATGGCAGGAAGCCCAGGCGCGGCGGGCGCTTGAACACCAATCGAACCTCGGTCTGGGTGACCGGAAGTCGCTTGCCGCTACGGATGAACCACGGCACGCCGGCCCAGCGCCAGTTGTCGATCTCGAGCCGCAGCGCTGCGTAGGTCTCGGTGGTCGAATCCGGCGCCACCCCGTCGATGTCCAGGTAGCCGTCGTACTGGCCGCGGACGTAGTGCGCTGGGTCGGCGTCCCGCATGGCGCGGAAGAGTGCGAACTTGGAGTCCTTGAGCGTGCCGGGGTCGGCGCCCGCCGGAGCCTCCATCGCGGCCGCCGCCACCAGCTGCATCAGGTGGTTTACGACCACGTCCTGGAGCGCGCCGACGGGGTCATAGAAGTGCCCGCGATCCTCGACTCCGAAGCTCTCGGCCATGGTGATCTGCACGTTGGAGATGTGGTTGCGGTTCCACACCGGCTCGAGGATCGAGTTGGCGAAGCGCAGGTAGAGGAACTCCTCCAACCCCATCTTCCCGAGGAAGTGGTCGATCCGGTAGAGCTGTGACTCATCGATGTACTGGTGGATGTCGGCGGCGAGCGCGCGCGCGGACTCGAGGTCGTGGCCGAAGGGCTTCTCGACGACCACCCGGGCGTTGGCCGTCAGTCCCGCCTCGGAAAGGCCCTTGATCACTGTCGCGAACAGAAACGGCGGGATCTCCAGATAGAAGACCGGCGTGCGAGCGTCGCCGATCGCGTCCGCCACGCTGGTGAACGTCGCCGGGTCGGTGAAGTCGCCATGGACGTAGGACAAGCGGTCGGCAAACCGCTTGAAGACCGCGTCGTCGACCTTGTCCTCGGTGTCCTCGATGCAGCTTCGAGCGTGGCTTCGCAGCTGATCGACGGTCCAGTCGTTGCCGGCGACGCCGACGATCGGACAGCCGATCAGACCTCGTGCCTCCAAGCGGTAGAGCGAGTCGAAGGTCATGACCTTGGCGAGGTCTCCGGTTATCCCGAACACGACCAGCGCGTCGGCAGGCTGACCGGCGTCCTTGGCTTCGAGTCGGCCGTGCGGTTGCTGAGGCGTGGCCACTGCCATCTGGGTGTCTCCTTCACGGCCCGGGGTCTGGATCCCGAAACCTAGGGTCGACCCCGGGCTCGATCATCACCCGGTTCGGATGAGCGCCAGTGCACTAGTGCGTCTCCCGGGAACCGGAGATCCGCTCGGACTCGCGCAGCCACATCTCGGAGTAGGCGCCGTCGCACGCCAGCAGCTCGGCGTGAGTGCCCCGCTGCACCGCGCGGCCGGCATCGAGCACGATCACCTCATCGACCGCCTCGAGCCCCGCGAGCCGGTGGGTGATCAGCAGGACCGCGGCCGGGCCGGCGGCCTCGAGCACGTCGGCCACGATCGCGTCCGCCGTCGCCGTGTCCAGGTGCTCGCCGGGCTCATCGAGCACCAGCATCGGAAATCCGGCCAGCAGGCCACGCGCGGCGGCCAGCCGCTGTCGCTGTCCTCCGGAGATACGGCCGCCGTGCTCGCCCACCTCGGTCTGGAGGCCGGCGGGCAACTCGTCGACCCAATCCAGCAATCGTGCCCGCCAGAGCGCGTCGCGCAGCTGTGCGGTGGTCGCCTCCGGCCGGGCGAGCCGTAGGTTTGCCTCGAGCGTGGAATCGAAGATGTGCGCGTCCTGCGCGACCAGGCCGATCACCCGCCGGCAGTCGTCGCCCCGCAGTTCTGAGAGCTCGACTCCTCCCAGCGTGACCGACCCTCCCTGGTAGGGCAGGAACCGCAGCAGCACGTCCGCCAGGGTGGATTTCCCCGCCCCGCTGGACCCCACGATCGCCACCCGGCGACCGGAGCTCAGGTCGAGATCGAGCCCGTCGAGCACCCAGGGCGCAGCCTCGTCGTAGCGGCATCGCAGGTTGCGGACGCGCAGGGTCTGCGGGCGCCGGGGGAGCGGGCGTGGATCAGGGGGATCGACCACCAGCGGCTGGGCGTCGAGGACCTGGCGCGCACGGCCCAGCGACTGGCGCACCCGGGCCAGCGACTGGGTCGCCGCCGGCAGGCCGGTGGTCAGCTCGAAGGCCGCCAGGGGGACAACCGCTACCACCGCCAGCAGCACTACGGGCAACTGCCCGCTCCGGACCGCGATCACGCCGACCACCAGCGACGCGAACATCGCCAGCCCCGGCAGCAGTGAGGCCAGTCCCTGTCCCACTCCGGCCGTGCGAGCGGTCTTGGCGGCGATACGGCCAAGCCGCCCGTCGATTTCCCAAGCGCGCTCGAGCTGAGCCTCGGCGGCTCCGTAGGCGGCCAGCTCGGGCGCACCCCGGACCAGATCGACAACCGATCTGGTCAGCTCTCCGCGGGTGGAGGCCTGCCTGGCCTCTCCGCGCCGCGCGAGCCAGCCCGTCAGCCACGGAAGCGCGCTTGCCGCGATGACCAGCGTGACCAGCAGGATCAGGCCGGCTGCCGGCAGGATCGACCACACGAGGACCACTGCGGCCGCCCCGACCAGGATCGCGATGGCGAACGGACATAGAACCCGGACCACCAGATCCTGCAGCGATTCCACGTCGTGGACGAACCGCGCCATCAGGTCTCCGCTGTGAAACGACGGCAGACCGGCCGGCGCCAGCTCCTCCAGGCGCTCGTACACCCGAACCCGGAGATCGGCCAGAGCGCGAAACGCCGCGTCGTGACTGCTCAACCGCTGCCCGTAGCGGAACAGCCCCCGCGAGAGCCCGAACAGCTGGACGGCGACGATTCCCAGCGCCAGCGCGGATTCCTCGGGGTGCTGGGAGGCCCGCGAGATGAGCCACGCCGAGATCGCCAGCAGCCCGATGCCGGCACCCACCGCGCCGGCACCCAGCAGGCTCGCCAACAGCACCCGGCGGGCCACCGGGCGCGCGAAGCCTACGGTCTCCGGCACCGAGGCGCGCGGCTGTTCGTCTGACGCGAGCGGGTTCGAAGGCGTTGTGGCGGTCACGCCGGCACCGCCAGGCGGCTGAGATCGACAGCGCGATCGGCGAGCCCAACCAGCGCGGGCCGGTGGGCGACGAGGATCGCGGTTCGGCCCTTGGTCAGCCGCCGGATCGTCTCCAGCACCTCGGCCTCGGTGGAGCCGTCGAGATTGGCGGTCGGCTCGTCGAGCAGCAGCAGCGGGGCATCGCGCAAGAACGCGCGCGCCAGCGCCACCCGCTGGCGTTCGCCGGCCGAGAGCCCGGCGCCCGATTCGCCGATCATCGTCTGCAGCCCCTCGCGGCGGCGCTCGAGCACCGGTCCCAGCCCGGCCGACTCCGCCGCGCTCCAGACCTGCTCGTCGCTGGCCTGCCGGCGCCCCAACCGGATGTTCTCTGAGATCGACGCCGCGAACAGGTGCGGCCGCTGCGGCAGCCAGGACATGCGCCGGCGCCAGGCGTCGAGGTCCAGGTCGGTGAGCTGGCAGTCCCCGATCCACACCGACCCGGCGGCCGGGGTCACGAACCCGAGCAGCACGTTGAGCAGCGTCGACTTGCCGCAGCCGCTGGGGCCGGTGACCGCCACGATCTCTTCAGGTTCGACGCAGAGCGAGAACCCGTCGAGCGCCGGCTGCGCCCGTCCCGGGTAGCGGACGGTCAGCTCGCGCACCGATACGCCGGTGCTCCCCGGATCGGGAGCCTCGCTCACCGGGCCCGCCCGCGGCAGCGGTGTCTCGAGAACCTCTAGCACCTGCTCGGCGGCGGCGATCCCCTCGGCGCTGGCGTGGTAGTTGGCGCCGAGCAGCCGCAGGGGAAGGTAGGCCTCGGGCGCGAGCAACAGGACCAGCAGCGCCGTCTGCAGGCCGAGATCGCCGGCCAGCAGTCGCAATCCGACCGCGACCGCCACCAGCGCCACCGAGATCGTCGCCAGCAGCTCGAGGATCAGCGACGAGAGGAACGTGACCCGCAGCGCTGACAGCGTCGCCACCCGCTGGCGGTCGCTGACGCTCTCGATCACGGCGATCTGGCGCTTGGCGCGGCCGAACACCTTCAGCGTCGGCAGCCCGCACACCACATCGAGAAAGTGGCCGGCGAGACGTTGCAGGCTCCGAAACTGAGCCTCGGTCCGCTCGCGTGTGGTGGCGCCGACCAGAGCCATGAAGATCGGGATCAGCGGCAGCGTGCCGGCGATGATCGCGGCCGAGACCCAATCGTTGGCGATCACCACGGCCAACACCGCGCCAGGTACCAGTACGGCCAGGACGACCTGGGGCAGGTAGAGAGAGAAGTAGGCGTCCAGGGCGTCGAGGCCGCGCGTCGCCAAGGTGGCGATCGCGCCGGCGCCCTGCTCGCCGGGCCGTCCCGGGCCGAGAGCGATCAAGTGGCGAAGGAGCGCGCCGCGGAGCTGGCGCTTGGCCAGTGCCGATGAGCGTCCGGCGACAACCTCAGCACTCCAGGCGACGACCGCCCGGCCAAGGACCACCGCCAGCAGAGCGGCCAGGCCAGGCAGCAGCGCGCCCACGCTCTTGCCGGCGAATGCGGCGGCGATCAGGTAGGCGAGCAGCCATGCCTGGGCGATTATCAGCAGCGCACTCACGAACCCCAGCCCCACGGAAGCGGCGATGAATACGCGGGTGACACGGGCGTGACGGGACAGTCGGGGGTCGACAACGCCCCGGCGTCGAGGATCCGGCGCCCGGTTTTTCGGCACGACTGCAGTGCAACCCCGGCGAGTACCGACGGCATCATGCCGATCGGGTGAAGCCCGCCCCGGGATCTGCAGCCCGGCGCATCCCGGCCGCACTCATCCGAAGCGGATGATGAGCCGTCCCGCCCCGCGGATATGGTGTCCCCGTGGGGTCCTCCGAGGTCTGACATGCCCGAACAGGTCAGTTCGCCGGCCGCGGCCGGCCCCCCGCCGGAGGTCACACCCGAGCAGGCGAGCGCCACGATCCGCAGCCGGCAGTTCGTCGTCCTGCTGGTGCTGGCGGCGATCGTCGGGGTGGTCGTGTCCCTGGCGGCTTGGTGCTTTCTCGAGCTCGTGTACCAGATCCAGCGGGAGGCGTTCACGCACCTCCCGCACGCCCTCGGCTATCCCAACGGTCCTCCGGTGTGGTGGCCGCTGCCGGTCCTGGCGCTCGGTGCGCTGATCACCGCGTTCGCGATCGCGCGCCTTCCCGGCCGCGGCGGACACGTCCCGGCGGATGGTCTGGCCACCGGAGGGCCACCGCCCCTGGCTCGCGACATCCCCGGGATCGTGCTCGCGGGGCTGGCCTCGATCGGTCTGGGGCTGGTGATCGGACCCGAGGCGCCTCTGATCGCGCTTGGCGCCGGGCTGGGCGCGACGGCGATCCGCCTGTCGCGGCGCGATGCGCCGAATCAGGTCGTGGTCGTCGTCGCGGCGGCGGGCAGCTTCGCCGCGCTGTCGTTCGTGTTCAGCTCGCCGTTGATCGCGGCGGTGATCTTGATCGAGGCGACGGGCATCGGTGGTCCCCGGCTGCCGCTAATCCTCCTGCCGGGACTGCTGGCCGCTGGGATCGGGTCACTGGTCTCGCTCGGCATCGGGTCTTTCACCGGCCTGAGCACATCCGCGTATGCCCTCGACGCCCTGCCGCTGCCCTCGTTCGCTCATCCCCATCTCGGCAACTTCGGCTGGACGATCCTGCTGGCGATCGTGGTCGCCGTCGTGACGCGGCTGATCATGCGAGGCGGGCGCGAGAGCCACCGACTCGCCGCCCCCCGGCCGTTCCTGGTGCTGCCCGTGGCGGCGCTGATCATCGCGGGGCTTGCGATCGCGTTCTCGAAGGCGACCCCGCACAGCGTCAACGATGTTCTGTTCTCCGGGCAGGATCAGCTCCCGGGGCTGATCGCCCAGGCCGGGACCTATTCGGTCGGCGCGCTGCTGCTGCTGGTGGCGCTGAAGGGGATCGCGTACTCGATCTCGTTGGGGAGCTTTCGCGGTGGTCCGACCTTTCCAGCGATCTTCCTCGGCGCCGCCGGAGGGATCTTGTTCTCGCACCTGCCGGGGTTCCCGATCACGCCGGCGGTGGCGGTGGGGATGGCCGCCTCGGTGGTGGCGGTGCTGAGGCTTCCGCTCACAGCGGTGGTCATAGGGACGGTCCTGACCGCCAAGTCCGGAGTCAGCGCCGAGCCGCTGATCATCGTCGGGGCGGTGGTGGCCCACGTAGTGACCGCGTTGCTGACGGCGCCTCGGACGGCCGCTTCCGCGGAGGCTTCCGAAGATCGCTCGCCAGTGACCCAGACCGCCCGCACTTAGTCTCCGGGCATGGGTCAGGTCGTGCTGTTCTCATTGACCGCGACGGCGAACCCCACGCTGGTCGCCGTCACCACGGTGATGTTGCTGCTGCCGAGCCCGAAGAAGCTGATGCTCGGCTATCTGATCGGGGCGCTGCTGACCAGCATCACGCTTGGCATCGTGATCGTGCTCGCGGCGAAGGACTCCGGAATCGTCAAAGCCGGCAAGCACACGATCAATCCGGTGATCGATCTGATCGTGGCCGGCATCCTCCTGCTGATCGCGTTTGTGGCTCGCACGCACCGCGATGAGCCGGTCAGAGAGCGACGGGAACGCCGCAAGGAGCGCAAGGCCAAGCCGAAGGCGGAACCTCGCTGGCAGCGTGCGCTGACCAAAGGCGACTGGAAGATAACGATCGCGGTGGGCGCCGTTCTGACGCTGCCCGGGGCCTCGTATCTGGCCGCGCTGACGGGCATCGCCAAACTCGGTTACAGCGACGCAGGGTCGGTCCTACTGGTAGTGCTCGTCAACCTGGTCATGCTCGCTTTGCTGGAAGTGCCTCTGCTCTGTTTCGTGATCGCTCCCGACTGGACGCCGCAGGCGATCAACCGGGTCAAAGCCGGACTCAGTCGGGGGGGCCGCCGAATCGTCGTGATCGGTTGCACCGCAATCGGATCGCTGCTGATCCTCCGCGCGGTGATTACGCTGATCGCCTAACGGCACCGACGCGCCAGATGCGAGCGACACTAGAGCGAGTCATCGACCGCGGCCAGTGTGACGACGTACGCCAGATGCGTGCCGAAGGCGGTGGCGAGCGTGCTCGGCGGCCAGCGCCACGGCGGCGGGGTGCGCCCCAGCAGCGGGAACATGGTCAGCGTGGCCGTCATCAGCGTGCTGCCGAACGCCACGCTGGCGGCTGGGTCACCCAGCCGGCGCCGCAGGAGCCCGTGCCAGACCCCGAAAACCGAGCCATAGCTCCAGCGCAGGGCCAGCCCGAGCTCGTCCTCTTCGCGCGCGGTCACGTGGGGCAGGTGCATGATCGAGGCGACGATCTGTCCGGGAACCAGGCTGTCGTCGTAGTCGAGCGGGCCCCGGTGTCGCGGACGCAGACGGCGCTCCACGGCGTAGGCAAGCGTCAGCGCGGCGGTGCCGGCGGTCCCGGCGGCGACGCTCCGGATGACCCAAGGCAGTCTCATACGGTTCGGCAGATTGCCGTATCGCGCCACGGGTTGCATCACCCCGATGGAGTGAGCGCCGTCGCACAGCGGCTGCGCACGGTGATCGCCCATTCCGGCAAGGGTGGTGTCCGCCTTCCCCCAACACGGAGGCGTGCCCTCTTGCCGCGCGGGCCCCGGTGAGGGAGAACATATTGGTTACAAGCGCGAGCCATTTCGCTGAGAGGATCGGAGGATCTTGGCTGTACAGGCATTGAAAAGGGCCTCCAGCCGGCGCAACGGGCTCGTCGCCCGCCCGGCGCTGGTCAGCCGGCTTCAAAACGCACGCGATGCCGCGCTGGCGCTGATCGTCGCGCCAGCGGGCTACGGCAAGTCGACGCTCCTCGCCGAGTGGGCACAAAGCGATGAGCGACCGTTCGTCTGGATCAGGCTCGACGCTCGCGACCGCGATCCGGTCGTCCTGGTGGCGTCGCTGGCCGGCGCGGTGCAGGAGGCCGCACAGGCAGCTGCACAGGGCGCCTTCGTGCTCGTCCTCGACGACGCGCAGGCCGTTGCACCCGGGGTGCTGGAGGCTGCCGTGATGAGCCTCCTCGAGCAGCTGCGGCCGGGTTCGCAGATCGCCGTCGCCTCGCGCACCGAGCCGCCGCTGCCGATCGGCCGACTCCGGGCCCAGCGCGCCCTGGTGGAGGTCCGGACCGGCGAGCTGGCGATGAGCCCGGCAGAAGCAGCCACGCTGCTGCGCTTCGCCGGGCTGGAGCTCGACTTCGCGTCGGTGCAGGAGCTTTCGGCACGCACGGAGGGATGGCCGGTTGGGCTTTACCTCGCCGCGCTGGCGGTGCGAGGGCAGGAGGACCTCGCCGACGGGGTGAGCAACTTCAGGGGCAGCGATCACCTGATCGCCGAGTACTTCCGTGACGAGTTTCTGGACGGCCTCTCGCCCGAGCTGGCCCGCTTTGCGATGCGGACTTCAGTGCTCGACGAGCTCTCCGGACCGCTCTGCGACGCGGTGCTCGAGGAGGATGGCTCGGCTCGCACACTGGCCGAGCTGGCCGCGCTGAACCTGATGCTGGTGCCGGTGGACCGTGCCCACGAGCGCTTTCGCTGGCACGGGCTGCTGGCGGCGACGCTGAGGGCAGGTCTGCGCCGGTCCGAATCCCAGCTCGAGCCCGCCCTGCACAGCCGGGCGAGCGTCTGGCTCCGGCGTCGCGGGGACACGCCAGGCGCGATCACGCACGCGATCGCGGCCGCCGATGGCCCCGCCGCCGGCGAGCTGCTGTGGGCAAACCTGGCCTGCTACCTCGGCTCAGGACAGCACGAGCTGGTCCAGGATTGGCTCGATGGCCTCGGCCGCGAGCAGATCGCCGCGCACGGCCGACTGGCGCTTGCCGCCGCGCACACCAGCCTGATGGGCGGCGACGTGGACCGGGCTCGAGATTGGGCTCTGGTGGCCATCGAGGCGAGTGATGGCGAGGCGTCGCCCATGGACCGGGGGCTTGAGGCCGGCGTGGCGATCATCGAAGCGGCGGCATGCCGATCGGGCGCGCACGAGATGGCCCGGACCGCGACCCGGGCCTATCGGCTGGAGCCCGACCACAGCCGGTGGCGCCCGATCTGCTGTCTGCTGCGTGGCGTGGCCGCACACCTTGCCGGCGATCGGCAGGGCGCGCGGCGCCTGCTCGAGGAAGGGGTGGAGGGCAGCGTTCCCGGCGTCCCGATCATCAACTCGCTGTGTCTGGCGCAGCTGGCGCTGATCGCGATCGAGCAGGATGATTGGGATGACGCTGGTGAGCTCGCCGAGCGAGCGGCCGCGATCGTCGAACCGCGCCTGCTCAACGCCTGCCCGCTCTCTGCCCTGGTGTTTGCCGCCGCGGCGGCGACGCGTGCCCGTCAGGGACGGATCGACGAGGCCAAGCGGGATCTGGGTCATGCGACCAACCTCCTCGCCGCCCTGGGCGATTTCATCCCGTGGTACGGCGCCGAGGCGCGGATCATGCTCGCGCGCGCGGCCCTCGGACTGGCGGACACGGTGCGCGCTCGGACGCTGCTGGCCGAGGCGTCTCGGCTTGCCCGTCGGACACGGGAGGCGGTGATCTTCAAGCACTGCTTCGATCAGGCCTGGGCCCAGATCGACAGCCTGGCCGAGAGCTCGCTGTCGGGCCCTTCGTCGCTGACGATCGCCGAGCTGCGGATCTTGAGATTCCTCCCCAGTCACCGTTCCTTCAAGGAGATCGCCGAGCTACTGGACGTATCGGTCAACACGGTCAAGACTCAAGCCCACGCGATCTATCGCAAGCTTGACGCGGTGTCCCGTTCGGAGGCCGTGCGGCGCGCTTCGCGGGCCGGGCTGCTGGGCAGTTAGGGTTCGTCCCGATCACTCGCGCCGAAGGCCCCAATCGTCGGGCTCGACGCCGGTCTCGTAGCCGATCGCCAGCGCCACGCGCGGAGCGGCGCTGACCACGCGGGACAGCCCCACCTCCGGCGCCACCGTGACCAGGACGCCGACGATCTCACCCACGCTGGCTCCGGCACATGCGGCCTGCTCGGCGGCCCAGCACAGCGAGGGTGTGGGCGCGTCGAGCGCGATCAGTGCCGCAAGACGCACCAGCGCTGTCAGCTTGGGGGTCAGACCGGCCACCTCGCTGTTTGACCGGCCCGGTGCCAGGGTCAGGACCGCACGAGCTGAGCTCTCCTCGTTGTAGGCCAGCCGACGGAGGAGATCCTCGGTCTGTCCACCCATGCCAGCAGGTTAGGAACGGAGAGCATTGCCCACATCGTCCGAGTTGGGTGATGTCAGCCTCGGATTTCAGGCGAGTCGCATATCCCAAAGCTGGTGCAGCCGCCGCGGCCGCAGGTCCTGCTTTCGCAGCAGGGCCACCCTGGCCCCCAGCGATAGGGCGTCGGGATGCAGCGCCGGGTCGTCGACCGAGATCAACACGACCACCGGCGCCGGGGTGTGCTGCAGGATCTGCCGGGCCGCCGCGATCCCACCGATACCGGGCATCACGACGTCCATCACCACCAGCTGTGGTGCCAGGCGCTTGACCGCCTCGGTGGCCTCCTCGCCCGAGCACGCCTCCCCGACGAGGGCAAACCCGCCGGCGGCGGTGATCAGCTCCCGCAGCGCGTTGCGAAACGGTGCCTGGTCGTCGACGATCAGGACCGAGACATCCCCATCGCCCGCCGAGGGCTCCCTGGCATCTCGCACGTCTCCGGACACCGCTGACCGGGTGGGGGCGGGCGAGCGCGAGCTCTGTTGGGCTGCGTGATTCAAGCCCCCGAGTTTTTCAGCCAGGCGCCTCCCTGCCGACCGTACAGGCACGTTTGATGGTGGGTGGCCAGCCCCCCTATCCGCGGCCTGGCGGACCGTTCTCTGCGCTAGCGCTCGGTTTCCGCGAGGTAGATCAAGGCGGCCTTGACGCGTCTGGAGACATCCTGATCCTCGGGCAGCCCGAGCTTGGAGAAGATCGAGTTGACGTGCTTTTCGACCGCCCGCTTGGTCAGCACCAGCGATTCGGCGATCGCGCCGTTGCTCTTGCCCGCCGCGATCTCAGCCAGCAGCTCGAGCTCACGAGGGGTCAGCTCGGCGAGCGGGGAGCTGGCCCGGCGCGCGCGGGCCGCGATCAGGACATCGACGATCTGGGGGTCGATCACCGAGCCGCCGTCGGCGACAGCCTCGATCGCGCCGATCAGCTGTTGTCGGTTGCGGACCCGCTCCTTGAGCAGGTATGCGCGCCGGCCGGACCCGGACTCCAGCAGGGCGACGGCATAGGCCGGCTCCGCGTATTGGCTGAGCACCACCACGCCGACGTCAGGATCGGTCTGGCGCAGCCTGGCCGCCACTTGGATGCCCTCCTCGCCCCCGGAGGGCGGCATCCGGATGTCGGTGACCAGCACGTCCGGAGGATCGGTTTCGATCGCCGCCTCGAGCTCTTTGCCGTTCGAGCAGATGGCTAGCAGCTCGACCTCGGGGGAGGACTCGAGCGTCGCGGCCAGGAACTCACGCACGACGTAGGAGTCGTCCGCGGCGATGACCCGGATGGGGGGGCGTGCACCGTCACTCATGAGCTCTCGCTGCCGCGCCAAGGAGGGGGCTCGCTCATTGCGGGTGCCAGAAGTCTTCCACAGAGCGTGCAGGTCGCTTGCTCATGCCGCCGATGTTTGTTATCAACGAGCTTGCGAGGGTGGGCGGCGCCCGTAAGTCAGAGGTCCCAGGTAGTGGCAGACGAACCGAAGCCGGGCTGGGCCGCGGTCGCCGACGCGAGCCTCGAGGAGCCACCGACGCAGTGGATCTCGTCGGCGCTGATCGGGGCGCTGACCGCCGCGGCGGTGGCGGTCACGGCCGGGGTCACCGCGGCGGGGGCTGGCCCCACGACCGGCGCGTCGGGCAACGAGGTAGTGCTCGAGGCCGTGGGACGTGCGGTGGTCGTGGGCGTCCCGCTCGCGGTCGCGCTCTATGCCTGCAACCGTCCGGCTCACGCTCGGTTCGGCCGGCTGCTGCTGGTGGTCAGCGTGGTCTGGTTGTTGTCCTCGCTGTCGACCTCGGTGTCGCCGGTGCTCTACAGCGTGGGGCGGGTCGCGGGCTGGGTCGCCGAGCCGGCGCTGGTCTACGCGCTGCTGGCATTCCCGGCCGGACGGCTGACCACCCGGGTCGATCGCGGACTGGTCGTGGTCTCGATCGCAACGCTGCTCTTGTACCTGCCGACTGCGCTGCTGGTGGCGACCTATCCCGCCCCCTCACCTTGGTCGAGCTGCTATCTGGGCTGTCCGCACAACGCGTTCATGGTTCTCAGCCACCAGCCGGCATTCGTCGACAGCTTCCTGGTTCCGGCGCGGGAAGTCCTCACCGTGATCGTGTTCCTGCTCGTGGCCGGACGGCTGGCGGTCCGGATCCGCGGCGCCAGCCCGCTGATGCGCCGTACGCTCACGCCGGTGCTCGCCGCGGCCGGCGTGCGCTGGGCGGCGTTCGCCGTGTTGATCGTGGCTCGCCGGATCTCGCCGGACTCGACGTTCGTTGAGGCCGGCGCCTGGGCGCTCGCCCTGGGCGTGCCGGCGATCGCCCTCGGGTTTCTGGTCGGCCTGGCTCGCTGGCACCTGTTCGTGACCGCCGGGATCCGGAAGATCAACGCTCGGATCCTCGAGATGCCGGGCCCCGAGCAGGTGCGGGAGCTGCTGGCGGCAGCGTTCGAGGATCCGCGGCTGCAGATCGCATCGTGGTCGCGGCGGCAGCGCCACTGGGTCGCTGTCGACGGCGCGCTGGTGGACGATCTCGGCGCCGAGTCCGGGCGCTCCTGCACCGAGGTACGAGACGGGCGGCGACGCGTCGTCGCGATCGTCCACGACGAGGCGCTGCGCGAGGACCGCGCGTTCGTCGAAGCTGCCGCGGCGGCGGCATCGATGGCCTTCGCCTCAGACAAGGTCGCGACTCGCACTGCGGGGATGGTCAGCGAGCTGAGGGCCTCTCGCTCACGCATCCTCGCCGCCGCCGACGACGAACGGCGCCGGATCGAGCGTGACCTGCACGACGGCGCTCAGCAGCGTCTGGTCGGGCTGTGCATCCACCTCGAGCTGGCGGCTGAGCGCGCCGAGCGCGAGCATCCGGGGGAGGCAGCCGCACTTCGGGAGCTGATCACCGAGGTCGAGCAGGCGCTGGAGGAGATCCGGTCGCTGACGCGGGGGATCTATCCGGCGACGCTGCTGGATCGCGGATTGGCGGTGGCCACGCGCTCGGCGGCGCTGCGTTCGGCGGTGCCGGCGACGGTCGAGGTGAACGGCCTGGGCGAGTATCCCGACGAGATCGCCACCGCGGTGTACTTCTGCTGCACCGAGGCGCTGCAGAATGTCGCCAAGCACGCCACCGGAGCGCATGCGGTCCACATCGTCCTGCGTGAGACCGACTCGGTGCTCAGCTTCTCGGTGTCCGACGATGGCCCCGGACTGGTCGACCGCGGCGGCGCCCGGGTCGGAGCCGGGATGGTCAACATGCGCGATCGCATCAACACGGTCGGTGGTCAGTTCTCGGTGCAGTCCCGCCCCGGTCAGGGCACCCGGGTGAGTGGGCGCATCCCGCTGACCGCTCTGGACGCCGAGGCCAGGGACCATGGCGGCGCCCACGGCTCGCACGCCGCGCGCAGGCTGCGAGACCACGGGCCCGCCACGAGCTGAGCTGAGTCTGAGTTAGCGAGTGGCCGACGCGGCGGCGAACTCGGCCGGAGCGGCCTCGCGGTCGGGTCCAGCTGGTTCGGCTTCGGCGTCATCGTGGTGATACTTGCCGCCGCGCATCAGCGACGCCGCCGCCGCGATCAGGCAGGCCGCGATCGCGAACGCGAACGCCGCGTGCAGTCCGGATCGGAACGGGTCAGAGATCAGCTGGGGAAAGAAGCTGCGCCCGGTCAGCAGCGCCTGGGCTTGCGGGTGCAACGCGCCCAGCACATGCGACCCGACCAGATGCTGGATTGGGTTGTAGCCGAGGAAGGCGGCGAACAGGACCACCACCGGAGGGGTCTGGGCGACGCGATGCGCGTGGAAGGCCGAGACGCCATGGGCCGCCAGGCCCGACTCCAGCGCGTGCGGGAGCGAGCTGGCCAGCCCGGCGATCATCAGCGAGAAGAAGATCCCCACCGACAGCACCTGAGCCGAGTTCTGAAACGTCTGGTTCATCCCGCCCCCGGCGCCTCGGTCGCCGCGCGGGAGGCTGTTCATAACGGCGGCCCGGTTGGGAGACGCGAACAGGCCCATCGAGATCCCGATCATCAGCAGCACGACCGCGAACATCGGGTAGGAGAAGTCCGTGGGCAGCAGGATCAGCAGGCCGAAGCTGGCGGCGGCGCCGAGCATCCCACCGCTGGCGAACCACCGCGCGCCGTAGCGGTCTGAGAGATAGCCGGAAGCGGGCCCCGAGATCAGCATCCCCGCGGTCAGCGGCAGCATGTAGATCCCGGCCCACAGCGGGGTCTGGGTGAAGTCGTAGCCGTGCTGGGGCAGCCAGATCCCCTGCAGCCAGATGATCAGCATGAACATCAGGCCGCCCCGCGCCACCGCCGCCAGGAACGTCGACAGGGTGCCGAAGGTGAAGGCGCGGATCCGCAGCAGGGAGAGTCGGAACATCGGATCGCGAGCCCGGCGCTCCACCAGGACGAACGCGATCAGCGAGATCACGCCTCCGGCGAGCAGCGCGATGACCCGCGGGCTGGTCCATCCCGTCGAATGACCGCCCCAGGGCCTGATCCCGTAGGTGATGGAGACCATGATCAAGATCAGGCCGAGCGCGAAGGTGACGTTCCCGGGCCAATCGACACGGGTGCGGTTCGGGGTGCTCAGCTCCCGCAGCTTCAGATACGCCCACACGGTTCCGAACAGCCCCACCGGCACCGAGATCAGAAACACCATCCGCCAGCTGATCGGGGCCAGGATCCCGCCCAGGATCAGCCCCACGAACAGCCCCGAGACGCCGACGATGTTGTTGATCCCGAGGGCCATACCCCGCTGGTTGGCGGGGAAGGCGTCGGTCAGGATCGCGGCGGAGTTGGCCAGCAGGCAGGCGCCGCCGATCCCCTGCACGATCCGGAACACGATCAGATAGGTGGCCCCGGCCCGCCCCGTCAGCCAGTCGATGGTCAGCAGCAGCGAGGCCACGGTGTAGATGACGAATCCGAGGTTGTAGATCCGCACCCGGCCGTACATGTCGCCCAGGCGCCCGAGGCTCACGATCAGCACGCTGGAGACGACCAGGTAGCCGAGCACCATCCACAGCAGGTAGAAGCTGTTGCCGGCGACCAGCGGGTCCAGCTTGATGCCGCGGAAGATGTCAGGCATCGCGATCAGCGTGATCGAGGCGTCCAGGGTCGCCAGCAGGACGGCCAGCGTGGTGTTCGACAGCGCGATCCACTTGTAGCGATCCTGATCTGAGCTGGAACCGGCGGGGGTGCGTAAACCGGATCGGAGTCTCAGGGCGCTCGCCATGTGGTCACAGTTTACACAGGCAAACTGAGCAGTCTGCCTTCCAATGCCATATAGTTGGCCGGTGCCCGCGCACGTGGACTCGAGTCTGCTCGCCTCAGAGCTCCGAGTCGTGCTCGGCCGGCTCATGCGGCGCCTGCGGGCCGAGCACCGCTTCTCGCTGAGCCACGGCGCCGTGCTCGGCCGGCTGGACCGGGAGGGCCCCCAGAGCACCGTCGACCTGGCCGGTGCCGAACGGGTGCGACCCCAGTCGATGGGTCAGACCCTGACCGACCTCGAGGCCCAGGGGCTGATCAGCCGACGGCCCGACGTCCACGACCGGCGTCGCACCCTGATCGAGCTCACCGACGACGGCCGTCGCGTGCTCGCCGAGGACCGTCAGCGCCGCGAGGGCTGGCTGGCGCAGGCGATCGAGCAGGACTTCTCCGCCGACGAGCAGGCCGTCCTCAACGAGGCGATCCCGCTGTTGGCCCGGCTGAGCGAGCTGTAGCCGGCGGGCGCCCGACAGGCTGAGGCGACGCGCAAGCGGTGGGGACGCCGAGGGCACAGACCCCCCGCCGGTGAAGCTCCCGGGTCAACTTGCGGTAACGGCCCAGCAGCCCCGCCGTTGCGACCACCACGTCGTAGGGGCCGCTGCAGACCAGCTCCCCGAGCGCCGACCGCGTGTCCGCAGCCAGCATCAGCGTCGTCATCGGAACCGAGCCGGGGACGAACTCCGCGGCCCTGGCCAGGCGATCGGCAGCCGCCCCCTGGGTCTCCGGTTTGGCGCTCGAGATCACGGCCGGGAGCTTCACCAGCGGCCCCATCCGCCTCAGGATCCGCCCCGGATCGCTGGTCTTGGCCAGCGTCAGGTGCGCGCCCTCGGCCTCGGCCAGGGCGACGGCGCGGTCAAGCACCGCCCACAGGCGCTCCTCATCTGACTCCAGCACGCCGAGCACGTGGTGAAGACTCATCCGGCCTGCCTGATCCGAGCCGGGCCACCGAGAAGCTGCATGAGGTCTTTATGTTATCTGGCCGAGGAATGCCGCGATCGACCGCGCCACCCGTTCCGGGTGCTCCAGGTGCGGGCTGTGGCCCCCGGGGAGGACCAGGCGCTCGACGGGACCGCCGGCGCGAGCTTCGATGCGCGCCAGCTGCTCGAGGGATCCGTACGGGTCATCCGCGCCCTGGATCAGGAGCGTGGGCGCGGTCAGGTGACCGGCCTCGTCCTCCAGGCTCCAGGCTCGGAAGGCCGGGTCCAGCCAGACGTCTGACCAGCCTCGGAAGGCGGCGTCGGGGTCGGCGTGGTGGCGGGCCATCCGCTCTCGCAGGCCGCCCGCCAGGTAGGCCTGGCGGGTATCGCGGATCGCCTCCACCGTGACCTGCTCGACGAACACGTGGGGGGCGAGCAGCACCAGTCCGGAGACCGGCCGGTGGGCGGCGTGGATCAGCGCGATCGACGCGCCGTCGCTGTGGCCGACCAGGACGGGCTCGGTCGCGCCGAGCTGCGAAAGCAGCGGCGGCAGGACCTCGAGCGCCTCCTGGTGAAAGAACGCGGGCGTGCGGGGGCGTGGGGGAGGGGCCGACTGGCCGTGGCCGTAGCGCGAGAAGGCGATCACCCGCCGGCCGGTCTCGGTGTGCAACCGCGCCGGGAACTGGCGCCACAGCCCCACCGACCCCAGCCCCTCGTGCAGCAGCACCAGCGCAGCCCGCTCGGCTGGCCCGGGCAGGTCGAGCAGCTCCAGGGCCAGCCCGCCGAGCTCGATCCTGGTGGCCGTCTGAGACCCGCTCACGAGCGTGCCGGCCGGACCGCGATCGTCACGTCGACCAGCGCGCACAGCCGGTCGCGGTCGTCGCGGAACTCGTGGCTCCACAGCCACTCGCGGTCGGCGTGGTGGCGCAGACGCGCCGTCACGCCGACCGAGCCGCCAGTGATCGGGCGCAGAAAGCTCGCCTGGTTGCTGAGCCCGGAGCCGATCAGCTGCTGGCGCCAGACGGCGCGCACGGTGGCGACCGAGGCCACGGTCTCAGCGACCGCCGAGTAGATCCCGCCGTGCAGCAGACCGAGCGGCTGCTTGAGGTTGTCGCGCACCTCGAAGCGCACACGCGCGCTGGTGGAGGTCAACTCGATCCACTCCAGACCGAGGAACCCCTCAAAGGTGTCCGCCAGCGGGATCAGCGGCGCCGGCAGCGTGTCCAGGTCCCACGGCCAGTCGGTCATCGAGTTTGCGGACCTGCCGTTCAGCGCTGCGCGCCGAAGACCACGGACTTGGACTCGGTGTAATAGTCAAACGCCTCGATGCCGTGCTCCTTGCCGTATCCGCTGGACTTCCAGCCGCCGAACGGCAGCTCGTCGTAGACCTTGGTGCGCGAATTGATCCAGGTGTAGCCGGCCTCGATCCGCTCGGCGGCCCGCCGCGCGCGGCCCAGGTCGCGGGTCCAGACCGACGAGCCGAGGCCGAACTGGGAGCTGTTGGCGCGCTCGATCGCCTCGTCGAGATCCGCGACTCGCCAGATCGGCAGTGCCGGGCCGAACACCTCCTCGGTGGCCATCGGCACGTCGTGGGGTGGATCGGCCACGACGGTCGGCGTGTAGAAGAAGCCGTCGGCGAGCTCGGGATCCTCCGGTGGACCGCCGCCGGCGGTGAGAGTGCCACCGGCGGCCAGCGTCTGCTGGACCTGGCGGTCCACCTCATCACGCTGGGCGGCCGTGTGCAGCGGGCCCATCTGCGACCCCTTGACATCGCCACGTCCCACCTTCAGTCGTTTGGCCTTGGCCGTTACCTGCTCGATGACGGCGTCGGCGACCGACTCGAACACATACACCCGCTTGATCGCCAGACAGGCCTGGCCGCAGTTGTAGAACCGGCCCATCGAGGCGGCGCTGGCGGCGGCGTCCAGGTCGGCGTCGTCGCAGATGATCATCGGATCCGAGCCTCCGAGCTCCAGCGTGACCCGCTTGGTGCCGCGTGCGGCGAGGGCCATGATCTGCTCGCCCACCGGCGTCGAGCCGGTGAAGGCGATCTTGCGGACCAGCGGGTGCGAGACCAGCGCGGTGCCGGTGGTCGAGCCGCTGCCGGTGACCACGTTGAACACGCCGGGCGGGAGCCCGCCCTCGACCAGCAGCTCGGCCAGTCGCAGTGTGGTCAGCGGCGTGGTGCCGGCCGGCTTGGCGACGACAGTGTTGCCGGCCACCACCGCCGGCGCCAGCTTGTTGCACAGCAGCGTGGTGGGGAAGTTCCAGGGCACGATCGCCCCGACCACCCCCAGCGGTCGCCGCAGGACGAAACCATCGACGCCGGGGTCGAGGTTGGGAGCGTGGGCGCCGCGCAGCGCCTTTGACAGGCCCACGTAATGCATCAGCGTGTCGATCGCCTTGCTCACCTCGATGCGCGCGTCGCGCAGCGTCTTGCCCTGCTCGCGGGTCAGCAGCGCGATCAGCTCGTCGAGGTGCTGCTCGGCGTGGCCCGCCGCCCGGCCCAGGATCTCCCCGCGCTTTGAGACCGCCAGCTCCGACCACTCCGAGAACGCTTCCCCGGCAGCGCCGACCGCGGCGTCGACGTCGCTGTCGGTCCCCTGCGGGACCTCGGCAAAGACCTGGCCGGTGCCGGGATTGGTGACCGGAAGGGGATCTCCCTGATTGTGATGGACTCCGCCGGCGACGAACCCCCCGGCGTGGCTGACGACCGTCTCGGTGGTCATCCTCCGGCGAACTCCGGCCGGCGCTTGTCCAGGAACGCGCGCAGGCCCTCGGCGGCGTCATCGGAGCGAAACAGCCGCTCCATCTGCTCGGCCTCCAGCGCCAGCCCGTCGTCGAGCGAGCGCTGCGAGCCCTCGTGGACGCACCGCTTGATCGCGGCGGTGGCCAGGGTGGCTCCGGCGGCGAAGCGCTCGGCGTAGGCGCGCACCTCGGCCGGCGCCCGGTCGGCGTCGAATACCGCGGCGACGAGTCCCCAGGCCAGCGCTTCTTCTGGGGAATAGGTGCGGCCGGTGAGCAACAGCTCCATGGCCCGCGAGGGTCCGAGCAGACGGGTCAGCCGCTGGGTGCCCCCGTTTCCGGGCAGCAGACCCAGGGTCACCTCCGGGGTTCCCAGCTTGTAGTCGCCGGCGCTGGCCAGGCGCACGTCGCAGGCCAGCGCGATCTCGAGTCCTCCGCCCAGCGCATGACCGTTGATGTGCGCGATGAAGATCGGTGCCGCCGCCGCCATCCGCTTGAACGCGGCCTGGCTGGTGCGGATCATCGCCATGTTGGCCTCGACGTCGCCCTCGACGAACTTCTTGACGTCGGCGCCGGCGGAGAAGAACTTCTCCGACGCGCTGCCGACGATCACGGCGTGGACGCCTGACTCGACGGCAGCGTCAACCGCCTCGCTGAACTCGGTCATCACCGGCAGGTCGTAGGAATTGGCGGGCGGGTTGTCGAGCGTGATCGTCCCCACCCCGCCGTCGCGATCGAAGCTCACCGCCATCAGGCCAGCCCTCCGACCACCACCGACTTGAGCTCGACGTAGGAGTCCAGCGCCTCGAGGCCGTGTTCCTTGCCGAAGCCCGACGCCTTGACGCCGCCGAAGGGAAGCTCGTCGTAGCCGTAGTGGATCTGGTTGACCCAGGTCATGCCCGAATCAATCTCCTGGGCGGCGCGGTGGATCAGCCGGGCGTCGTGGGTCCACAGCGACGAGCCCAATCCGTAGGGCGTGTCGTTGGCGCGCGCGATGGCGTCGTCGAAGTCGCTGAAGCGCAGGACCGGCAGGACCGGGCCGAACACCTCCTCGGTCATCAGCCGCGAGCGGGTGCCGGGCTCGGCGATCACCGCCGGCGCCAGGAAGTGGCCCTTGCCGTTCGAGCCGGGGGTGCCGCCGATCAGCAGCTCGCCGCCCGACGAGACCCCGTCCTCGATCTGCTCCAGCAACTCGTCGCGTGCGGCCCGGGTGTGGATCGGACCCATCCTCAGCTTGGGCTTCTCGGCCTTGACGGTGCCGTCGCCGGGCTCGTAGCGGCCGACGCGTTCCACCAGCTGCGAGACGAACGCGTCGTAGACCGAGTCGTGCACGAACACGCGCTTGCAGCCCAGACAGGCCTGGCCCGCGTTCCAGTAGCGACCGATGATCACCGCCTTGACGGCGGCGTCGACGTCGGCGTCGGCGCACACGATCACCGGGTCTGAGCCCCCGAGCTCCAGCGTGAGCCGCTTGAGGTCCGGGGCCCCCAGCGCGGCGACGTGCCGGCCGACCGCGGTCGAGCCGGTGAAGGCGACCCGGCGCACATCGGGATGGCCGACCAGGGCGTCTCCGATCTCGGAGCCCCGACCGGTCACGACATTGAGCACTCCGTCCGGCACTCCGGCTTCGGAGAACAGGCGCGCCACCTCCAGCGTGGCCAGCGGCGTCGTCGCCGCCGGTTTGGCGACGACTGAGTTTCCGGCTGCCAGCGCCGGCGCCACCTTGGTGCCCAGCAGGGTGAGCGGGAAGTTGTAGGGCGTGATCGCGGCGCACACCCCGATCGGCCGACGGACCACCATTCCGTAGGCCGGGCCGAGGGTGGAGGGGAGGTCCTGGTAGGTCCCCCGCACCTTGGTCGCCGCCTCGGCGTAGAAGCGGACGCCGTGCCCCAGGTGGGTCACCTCGCCCGCCGCCTCGGCGAGCGGCTTGCCCTGCTCGGCGGTCAGCGTGGCCGCGAGCTGCTTGGCGTGCTCGTGGATCAGGTCGGCGGCCTTGGTCAAGATGGCGGCCCGCTTCTCGACGTCGGTGCGCGACCACTCCCCGAGCGCGCGCTTGGCGGTCGCCACCGCCAGCTCGACGTCCTGGGGGGATCCCGCCGGCACCCGATCGACCGTCTCCTCGGTGGCGGGATTGACCACCTCGAGCTCCTCGTGGGCCGTGGCCTGGCGCCACTCGCCTCCAATCAGCATCTCCGGCACCGGTGCCTCCTTTGCGGCCTTGACCTGACGATCGAGAGACTATACGATGCCGAGCGTAAGTCAAGTGTCATATCTGCGAAAGGGAGCGCTCCAGTGGTCGCTATACCGGTGCAGGAGCTCGCGCCGCTCACCGAAGAGCAGGTCCAGGACCATCTCGGCTCCGGCAAGCTGGTGGAGGGTCTGCAGCACATGTCGCCCAAGTACCTGGAGGGGATCCGGCGCATCCTCACGGTGTCGGCCGACACCGAGTTCGTCAGCGCTCCCTCGTATCTGAGGGCTGCCCAGCACGCCCCGGCCCTGAACAACTTCGGTTCGGCGATGTCGATCATCCAGGACGAGCTCGCCCACGCCCACATCGGCTACCGGCTACTCGGGGACCTCGGCGTGGACATGGACTGGCTGATCTACGAGCGCCCCGCCGAGCAGTTCAAGTACCCGTACGCGTTCGACGTCCCGCTGAACTCGTGGGTGGAGCTGGTGTGTGCGAACGCCCTGTACGACCAGGCCGGCTTCGTGCTGCTGTCCGACGTCTATGAGTCCAGCACCTTCGGTCCCTGGAAGCGCGCCCTGGCCAAGGTCGACAAGGAGGAGACCTTCCATCTGCGCCACGGCCGAACCTGGTGCAAGAAGCTCGCCAAGGACCCGGACGGCAGAGTGCAGGTGCAGGCCGCTGTGGACTGGATGTTCATCCTGACCCTGGAGTGGTTCGGGCTGCCCGACGATCGCAAGCAACACTCCGAGCAGCTCGACTACGGCTTCAAGGGCAAGTCCAACGACGAGCTGCGGCAGGGCTGGATGGGCGCGGTGGTGCCGTTCATGGAGGAGATCGGGATCGAAGTCCCGGCGCACTTTGACGCCGAGCTTGACCAGTACGTGATCGACTGCCCGTTCCCGGTGCAGTTCGACGGGTCCGAGCGCCGGTGGCAGCTGGACGACGGTGCGATCGGGTGGGATCAGGTGATCGAGCGCTGGCGGGCGCGGGGCCCCATGAATCGCGACTACGTGCGCACGCTCCAGCGCGGGTATCAGACCACCTCGCTGCGGAGAGCGGGATGAGCGTGGCCGTGCTGACGGCCGCCGAGCAGGTGCAGGCGCGCCTGTGGGATGCGCTGCGCCGGGTACAGGACCCCGAGATCCCGGTCTCGGTGGTGGGCATGGGCCTCATCGTCAGCCTCGCCTACCGGGTGGCGGAGCGCCGCGCCGAGCTGGAGATCACCTTCACCGCCATGGGCTGTCCGGCGATGGAGTTCATCGAGGATGACATCCGCGAGGCGCTGCTGGCCGACCCCGATGTGGACTCGGTTGGAATTGAGGTCGTCTGGGACCCTGTGTGGACCAAGGACCGCCTGCGCGCCGACGCCCGCGAGGCGATGCGGCGGCTGGGGATCGCGGTATGAGCCGCGAGCACGAGACTGTCTGGGAGGTGTTCGCGCGCAAGGCCTACGAAGAGCCGCTGCACCACGTCGGCACCGTGACCGAGGACGACGAGGACCTGGCGCTGGTCTCGGCGCGGGCGATCTACGACGAGCAGCCCTGGATCCACATGATCCTGGTGCCCCGCAGCCAGATCCGGGAGGCGATCCTGGCATGACCACGACACCGTCCGCCGTCGACCCCGCCACCACGACGATGATCTCCCTGGTCGGCTCACTCGCCGACAACAAGGGAGCGCTGGGCCGCCGGTACGGGGAATGGGCGGTCAGCGCCCCCACGATCGAGTCGGCCGTGGCCGCCGCCGCGATGGCCCAGGACGAGCTCGGTCACGCCCGCTCCACCTATCCGGTGCTCGCCAAGCTCGGCGTGGCGCGCGAGGACGAGGGGCTGGCGGCCGGCCATCCGCTGGCCGTGATCGACCACGAGCTCGACGACTGGGCCTCGTTCATCGCCGCCAACCTGGTGGTGGACGGCATCCTGACCACGTTCGTGGCCAGCGCCCGCGACAGCTCGATCGAGCCCCTCGCCCAGCGGGCCCGGAAGATCCTGCAGGAGGAGGGCGCCCACCGGGTTCACGCCGAGGCGTGGCTGCGACGGATCTGCCGGACCGGGGGCGGAGATCTGGAGCTGCTCACCCAGCGGGTGGGGGAGATGTGGGCGCAGGCATCGCGGTGGCCGGGCCCCCCCGACCATCCCGGCTACGAGGCCGCGGTCGCCGCGGCGATGGTCGCCGACGGGCCTGAGGTGGTGCGCGAGCGCGTTCGGGTCTGGCTGGCGGCGCGCTTCGAGGCCGAGGGCGTCGAGGTCGCGCTCGAGGACCCGTCCGATTGGGAAGGCTGGGACGAGGAGCGGCGCCGGTGAGCGCGGCCGCTGTGACCTGTCCCTTCTGCGGCTCGGCCGAGGTGGAGCTGGTCTCCGCGTGGGGCGGCCAGCTGATCACCAGTCAATTGCGCTGCCGGGGATGCAACACCCACTTCGAGGCGCTGCGGGCCGACTTTGACTCGCTGGGCGCGGACTCCGCGTCGACCGGCGGCCGAAGCGCTGGCGAGACCGGGCCCCCCGCCGAGTCGGGCTGACCGGCTAGGGTCCGCATCGCCATGGACGAGCAGCTGCGCAGGAGGTCGGTCGGGGCGCCGGCAGCGCGCTCGCTGCTGCTGACGATGCTCGGCGAATACGTGCTGCCGCGCTCGGGCAGCGTGTGGCAGGAGACGCTGGTGGCGGCGTTGGTGTCGGTCGGCTACAGCCAGCAGGCGGCCCGGCAGGCGCTCTCGCGCAGCACCCGCGAGGGCTGGCTCTCGGCCCAGCGCCGGGGCCGCCGAGCCCGGATGTCGCTGGTTGCGCCGACCGCGGAGCTGCTCCGCGCCGGCGCCGAGCGCATCTACACGTTCGGTGAGCCATGGCAGTGGGACGGGCGGTGGCTGGTTGTGGTGCTCCGGGTTCCCGAGGAGCGCCGCGCGGTTCGCCATCAGCTGCGCACCCGGCTGGCCTGGGCCGGGCTGGGGTCGCTCGGCGGCGGCGTCTGGCTGACCCCGCACGTCGAGCGCGAGCGCGAGCTGGCGGCCGCGATCGCCGAGGCGCCAGCGGCCGGTGCGCAGTCGTTCGTGGCCGAGTTCGGCAGCATCGGCGATCCGCATCGGCTGGTGGCCGATGCCTGGGACCTGGCGCGGGTACGCGAGCAGTACAGCGCGTTCATCGAGGACTTCTCGCGGGCGCGGGCCTCGACGCCCGAGGCGTGCTTTCGTCAGCAGACCCTGCTCGTCCACGCGTGGCGCAAGTTCCCCTTCCTGGACCCGGATCTGCCGCCGGGTCTGCTTGCCCCCGGCTGGCCTCGGGAGCGCGCCCACGCGCTGTTCGTGGAGCGCCATGCCCGCTGGGACGCGCGGGCCAGAGCGTTTTTCGAGGGCTTCGAGGCCGGGCTCGGCGTGGGTGTCGAGGCGGCTTAGGGTAGGAGGCCGTATATGCCAGCCACTTTGAACGCCGGTGACCTGGTGTCGCGGCAAGTGGAGGCGGGACGCGGCGACTCCCGGGCGATCGTCGCCGCTGACGCGGCCCTGACCTACGACCAGCTGCGACGGCAGATAAATCGCGCCGGCCGGCTGCTGCTCGAGCTGGGGGTACGACGCGAGCAGCGCGTGCTGCTGGTGCTGGACGACACCTCGGTGTTCCCGATCGTGTTCCTCGGCGCGATGCGCATCGGAGCGGTCCCGGTTCCAGTCAGCCCGCTGGACAAGGACGACAACTTCCGCCACTTCGTCGACGACTCCGACGCCGAGATCGTGGTCACCGACGCTGCGATGCAGGAGCGACTGGCGGCGGCGCTGGCCGGGCGCCCGGTCCGCTGGTTGGTCCGCGGCGGGCACGGTGCCGACGTCGTCGAGCTCGACGAGGCGCTGGCCGGACAGTCCGACGAGCTGGACGCGAGCCCCACGCACCGCGACGACATGGCCTTCTGGCTCTACAGCTCGGGCTCCACCGGCAAGCCGAAGGGAGTGGTTCACCTTCACCACGACATCGCGGTGACGTGCGACAACTACGCGCGCCAGGTGCTGGGGCTCGGCCCCGACGACGTCACGTTCTCGACGACCAAGCTGTTTCACGCCTACGGCCTGGGCAACGGCCTCTCCTTCCCCCTCAGCCTCGGCGCCAGCTCGGTGCTGATGCCGGGGCCCAGTAGGCCGGGGCCGATTCTCGAGACGCTGCGGCGCCACCGTCCCACGGTGTTCTTCTCGGTCCCGGCCCTGTTCGGCGCGCTGGTCCGTGACCCCGATGCCGACGGGGCGCTCGATTCGGTGCGCTTCTGCGTGTCGGCCGCCGAGCCGCTGCCGCCGACGACCATCACCCGGTGGCGCGAGCGGTTCGGCCTCGACATCGTCGATGGGATCGGCTCGACCGAGATGCTGCACATCTACTGCTCCAACCGGCCGGGGCAGATCGTCCCCGGGACCACCGGCCGGCCGGTGCCGGGCTACGAGCTGCGACTGGTCGATGACAGCGGGACGGTCCTGGAGGGTCCGGCGATCGGGGCGCTGGAGGTCCGCGGAGACTCCTGCGCGGCGTTCTACTGGCACCAGCACGAGAAGACCAAGGCGTCGATGCGCGGCGACTGGTTTGCCACTGGAGACCGCTATGAGCGGCGCGAGGACGGCACCTACGCCTACGTCGGCCGGGTCGATGACATGCTGAAGGTGGGTGGCCTGTGGGTCTCACCGGTCGACATGGAGCACGCGCTGCTGGAGCATCCCCGGGTCGGCGGCGTGGGCGTCGTCGGCGTCACCGTGGGCGACGCCAGCCGTGTCGCGGCGTACATCGAGTGCGCCGGGGGGCCGGGAGACGACGCCCTGGCCGACGAGCTGCGGACCTGGTGCAAGGAGCGGATGCGGCGCTACGAGTACCCCCACGTGGTGCGGTTCGTCGACGATCTGCCGCGGACCCTGACCGGCAAGGTCCAGCGGTTTCGGCTGCGTGAGTGGGCGGCGGTGGTGGCCCAGGATCAGCCCCAGGCGGTCCGCGTCGACGCCGAGCCGGGCCTCGGCGTCGGCTCACCGTAACTACCCGGCGGTGCCGGTTCCGGTGTTATCGCCGGTCTGGTTGGGAGCCGCCTGCGCGGCCTGCGCCGTCAGGTCGACTGTCGGCATGTCGTTGGGCGCGTTGTCGGTCAGCTGAAGCCTCGCGCTGTGGGCGTTGCCGTCCTGTGAGCTGTACGCCACAGTCATGGTGCAGGATCCCTGAGGCGCGATGGGTTGTTGGCTACAAGTGTCGTGTGAGACCGTGAACTCGGGATCGCCACTGATCCCGGCCGGCTGCACGATCAGCGATCCGTCTCCGGAGTTGGTGAGCTTCACGCTCTGAACGCCTTTCTCGACGGCCCCGAAATCGATGCTGGACGGAACGACCGTCGCGGTCGGTACTCCGGTCCCGGTTCCCGTGAGTTGGATCTGTTGTGCGGAGCCGACGAAGGTGACTGTGGCCGAGCGCGACCCCAGAGCATGTGGGTCGAATGTCACCTCGACCGTGCAGCTGCGGCCAGGAGCCACGGGGCGACACGAGTTCGCCACCGAGAAGTCACCTGGATCGCTTCCTCCGGGCGTCGCCTTGATATCGAGCGCGGCGGTCCCATGGTTGGTGACGGTCAGCGGCTGCGCGGTCGTAGGGTCGTGTACCGCCTGGTCGCCGAACCGAAGCAGGGTGGGGGAGACCAGGGCGACTGCCGCCCCCTGGCCCGGGCCGGAGCTGCTCTGCGTGCCTGAGCTCGACGTTGCGGTGGAGTTCGGCTGGGTGGCTGTGGTGGAGGAGGACAGGCCCGCGTTTTTGACCGCGGAGGTCTGGCCGCTGGAGGGTCCTGAGCTGTTGACCGCGGAGGTCTGGCCGCTGGAGCGGGCCGCGGCGGCGTTCGTCGAGCCAGCGTTCGATGGGGTCCCGTGGTCGCTGCCGGTCCCGCTGGCCAGGGCCAGGACTGCGACCACGAGCACGATCGCGCCGGCCGCGACGAACGCCGGCGTGCTCGGCATGGGGAGCGCGCGCTTGCCGAGCAGCTCGAGGTTGTGAGTGGTCGCCGCCAGCCCCTCCTCGTCACCGATCTCCTGTCTGGTGCGCCGCGCTTGATCGAGGAGCTGCCGGGCGCCGGGGACGTCACCGGCGACCTGGTGCAGGGTGCCGAGCTCGTGCTGGGACCAGGCGATGGTTCGCGAGTCGGCGAGCGCGGTGGCGGCATGGAAGACGAGCCGCAGCGATTCGATCAGTGCCGCCCATCGCAGCGTGAGCGCGCACAGCCGACACAGCGGGCGGGCCAGCCGGATCGCGTCCTTGAAATGGCCGTTCCGGTCAAGCCGCTCTACCAGGGCCAGGAGAGCGGCTATCTCCTTGGTGACCGTGTTGGCTTCCAGCGCGCGTCCCTCGACGATCGCGCGGGTGAGCTCGACCACGTTCTCGACCTTGTCGGTGACATCCGATGCCTTGTCGACAAGCCGGTCGGCCTTGTCGATCAGGTCTTCCTTGTTGGGCTCAGGTTCGCCGGGGCCTTCGTCCGCGATGCCCTGCACGAGCTCCGGGGGCGGGGCCGAGCGCGCTTTGCGTGGGGCCGGGTACAGGAGCGTCCCCGCCGGGTTGCCGGGGTCCACGATGTAGCGACCCACCTGAACCCTTCCGGTGGTCGCACCCACAAACTGGGCTTGGCCCCGACCGCTGTCGGCAGTGCTGCTCACCGCGGACTCCCCTTTCGAAGTCCAACTCTGTCACCGCGGTTGGGTTCAGGCAAGCCCCGGCGCCTATCTGTGACCCCCTGCACGCACGTCGAATGTCAGATGAGACGAGGCGAATCGACCGAACTGGTCAACCGTCGGTCTTGGTGGCGGTGCCGAGCTTTTCGCTGCGGCGCTCCGCGACCGCCTGGGAGGGGACCACCATCACCGGGCGATCGGCGCGCTGGAGCACGGCGTGGGACACGCTGCCGAGGAAGAACGATCCCAGGCCGCCGAGGCCGCGGGAGCCCATGACGATCACCGAGGCATCGGTCCGGTCGCCTTCGGCGACGATCGTCTCGGCGACCGAGAGAGAGCGGATCGCCGTGGCCGGGGACGAGTCAAGGCCGGCCTCGCGAGCCAGGTCGGCGCCCTCCTGGGCGATGCGCTCCGCGTCCTTGCGGCCCGCGTTGTCGAGGTCGACCGTGTCGCTCACGCCGGAGATTAGGTCGAACGTGGCCGGCGTGCGGAGGATCAGACTGCTGAACGGCTCCCAGACGTTCAGCGCGGTCGTGGGACGGCCGTCGAACAGCGCGCCGGCCTGCTTGACCGCGGCCTTGGCGTCGTCCGAGCCGTCGTAGCAGATGAGGATCATGTCAGCCCTCCTTGGTCGGATTCTTTGGAATCTGATCTCAGCGTAGACCCGAGCCGCCCCCTCGCTGGTCACCCCGACGGCGGTCAGAGGATTCCGGCGAGAACCAGCGCGCCGATGATCAGCAGCACCGCCGCGGTGAGCGCGTTGCCCCAACGCTCCAGCCACTCGCCCCGGAGCTGGTAGCTGCCCCTAGCGGCCGCCAGAGTCAGCCCGACGATGGTGCCGATGGTGACCGCCGCGAACACCACGACCGAGCTGACCGCCGTGGCCACCCCCGCGGTCGTGGCGGCGAGGAATACCGGCAAGATGGTCAGGTCGGGCGAGGCGGCGGCGCCGAAGGGGACCATCAGCGCGGCGAGCCCGCGGACGCTGCGGGCTCCGGGCTCGGTTCGGTGGTCGGCGTGGCCCTGGGGGTCGCTGTCGTGGGCGTGGTGACCGTGGCCGTGGCCGTGGTGGCCGTGGTCATGACCGTGGCCGTGGTGGCCGTGGTGGCCGTGTCCCGTCAGCTCGATCACGATGAACCCCACCCCGGTCGCCACCAGCAGGCAGCCGATGATCGTGTCCTGGGCGTTCTCGATGGCCGAGCGGAACTGCAGCCCGATGGCGATGATCACCGCGCCGAGGACGATCGACAGCAGGACGTGGGCGATCCCGGCCAGGCTGGAGAGCCGCGCGATCTTGGCCAGCGGGTAGCGCCGGGCCCGCCCCAGCACGGCAAGCGGCACCCAGTGGTCCGGAAGTACGGCGTGTCCGAACGCGACCCCGGCCGAGGCGGCCACCAGGGCGGGGGCGATGCTCACGCGCTCAGCACGGCTGCCGCCGGGCGGGCGGCGAGACCGAGTCGCAGATGCTCGGTGTGCGAGACGGCCTCGCCGAGCAGCGCGCGGACGTGATCGTCGTAGAGGCCGTAGATGATGCGCCGTCCATCGCGCTCCCCGACCACCAGGCCGAGGTGGCGCAGGACGCGCAGCTGCTGGGAGACGGCCGACTGCTCCATGTCGATGTCCCGGGCCAGGTCGCCGACCGAGCACACGCCGGCAGCCAGGCGGCTCAGTATCCGCACCCGGCTCGGGGCCGCGAGCGCCTGCATCGTCTCGGCCACCGAGCGCGCTGTCCCGGCGGAGAGATAGCCAAGCTCGGGCTCGATGCCATGTCCCATGCGCGCATTATTGCATGAACACTCGTGCGGATGTTGGGGCTGGGGCGGTGCGGCCGGCCGGGTGGGGCGGTGCGGCGGGCCCGGCGGGAGGGGTGCGGTGCGGCCGGCCGGGCGGGAGCGGTGCGGCCGGCCGGGCGGGAGCGGTTGCGGCCGGCCGGGCGCGCCTGGTGATGCGTGCCGGAAAAGGTACGAATATCGTCGCTTTTCCAGCACCGTCCAAGCGCCGGGGGGACCTCCGAAGGCCGACGGTCCGGGGACTGCTCGCCCGCCATGCGCGACCGCGCGCCCAGGGCGACCGCGCGCCCAGAGCAACCGCGGGCCCAGGGCGACCGCGCGGAACGGCCGCAGCGCTCAGGCCGAGGGTTTGGTTTCGGGGCCGAGCCGCGGCCCGCCCCGCTCCAGCTCAAACCACACGTGGGTGGTGCCCTCGTGGATCCCCCAGCGGCTGGCCTCGCTGTCGACGATCTCCAGGCCGCGGCCGTGCAGCTCCTCGAAGCTGTGTTGGCGCACCACGCGCTCGAACCCGGCGCCCTCGTCGATCACCTCCACCATCGCGCGGTCGTCGTCGAGCTTGCCACGGAGCGTGATGTTGCCGCGGCCGTGGAGCACCGCGTTGGACACCAGCTCGCTGGTCAGCAGTCGCGCCGTGTCGAGCTCTTGTTCGTCGAGTGACTCGGCGAACCAGCTCACCACCCAGCGGCGGGCGATACCGGGCGCCTGAACGCTGCGCGGCAGCGCTGATTCGAAGCGCTCGCTGGCCATCACTCGGGAGGCACGGCAGCCGTCGCCGTGGCCGCTCCTTGGGGTCGCCGATCGCTATGCATTGATTTTGGTACTGCGCCTGTGCGCCCACTTCGCTCGCCCAACCTTACGCCCTCGGACCGCAAGAACAAACCGGTGGCCCCGTTTCGTCTCGGCACCAGACTGGGGATCTGGCCAGATCGATGGGGCTCCCACGGCCGTCCGCAGGGGCCTCGAGCGCCCTGGACCGCCGGTTTGGCGCCACCGCAGCCGGGTAAGTGGGCGCCGGACCGATCGCCCAGCCTGTCCGCTGCCCGTGATCCTGACCCGCCTCATCAGCACGCGTCACGAATACGACACGCTGTTCGCTGTCTACGTGCCGATCGCCGCCGGCGTGTTCGTAGTGATCGTGATCGCGATCGCCGCCGCCGTATTTCGCTACCGCCGGCGTCCCCCCGAGAAGGCCGCGCGCTGGTCTGAGCACAACGGCCTCGAGGCCGGCTACGCGCTGCTGCTGACCGCGACGGTGGCCTTCCTGCTGTACCTGACGTTCACCGCCGAGCACCGCGTCGACACTGTGTCCGCGCGCGAGCGCCCCGACCTGACCGTCGACGTGACAGGGGCCAAGTGGGAGTGGCAGTTCACCTACCCCAGCTACGGAATCGTGGTCCGCAGCGGGACCGTCGGACACCAGCCGCTGGTGGTCCCGATCAACGAGGCGATCCGCTTCAGGCTGGCCTCCCAGGACGTGATCCACTCGCTGTGGATTCCGGAGCTTCGCTTCAAGCGCGCCCTGATCCCCGGCGCCACCGAGAACGTGACCCTGACCTTCACCAGGGCCGGGACGTTCCCCGGTCAGTGCGCCGAGTTCTGCGGACTGCGTCACGCCGACATGGTGTTCACGGTACGCGCGCTGTCCCCGGGGGCCTTCGCCGACTGGGCGCGCGCCCACGCCCGCGGCGGATGACCGTCCACTCGCCCCCACTGAGAGCCCCGCGGTGGCGCTCGGCCGGCTGGGTCGGCGCGCTGACCAGCACCGACCACAAGCGGATCGGCCTGAACCTGGGGCTGGCCTCGTTCGCCTTCTTTCTGATCGGCGGCGTGCTTGCGCTGTTGATGCGGGCGCAGCTGGCCGAGCCCAACGGACAGCTGGTGTCGGACAACACCTATTCGGAGCTGTTCACGATGCACGGCTCGACGATGATCTATCTGTTCGTCACGCCGATGGCGATCGCGTTGTCGATGTACCTGGTGCCGCTCCAGATCGGCGCGATCTCGATCGCCGGCCCCCGGGCCGCTCTGACCGGCTTCTGGACCTGGCTGGCCGGCGGGCTGATCATGCAGTCAGGCTGGCTCAGCGCCGGCGGGGCCGGGCGCGCCGGCTGGTTTTCCTACGTACCGCTGTCAAACGGGACCAACACGCCGGGCGTGGGCCAGGACCTCTGGGTGCTGGGGGTGATCCTGGCTGCCAGCGGGACGGTGGTGATGGCGGGGTGCGTGCTGGCCACGATCGCCAGGCGCCGTGCCCCGGGGATGGCGCTGCTGCGGATGCCGGTCTTCACCTGGACCGGGCTGGTGACCGTGCTGATGGTGGTGGGCTCCTTCCCGGTCCTGATCGTGGCCATGATCCTGCTCTACATCGACCGCCACGGGGGCAACATCTACTCAGGGTTCAGCGGGGCGATCGATTACCAGGACCTGTTCTGGTTCTTCGGTCATCCCGTCGTCTACGTGATGTTCTTCCCGTACCTCGGAGCGGCGGCCGAGGCGATCGCCGTGGGGGCCAACAAGCGCTGGTTCGGCTACAAGGCGTTCGTCGCCTCGGTCATGGCCTTCGCGGCGCTCTCGATGAGCGTGTGGGCGCACCACATGTTCACCACCGGGGGTGTCACCAATCAGTACTTCGCGTTCACCTCGACCGCGCTGGTGATCCCGGCCGGGATCGAGTACTTCGACGTGATCGGCACGGTGATCGGAGGGGCCGTGGTGCTGCGCTGCTCGATGCTGTTCGGCCTGACGTTCTTCGTGCAGTTCCTGATCGGTGGCCTGAGCGGGATCTTCGTGGCCTCCCCGGTGCTCGACTACTCGGCCAACAACACCTACTTCATCATCGCCCACTTCCACTACACGCTGTTCGCCGGCAGCGTGTTCGGGTTCTTTGCCGGCGTGTACCACTGGTTTCCGAAGCTCACCGGCGCACTGCTGCGCGAACGGCTGGGAAAGCTCCAGCTCGCGGTGATGATCGTCGGGACCAACCTGACCTTCTTCCCGATGTTCCTGGTCGGCGAGGACGGGATGCCGCGGCGGATCTCGCGCTATGCCGAGCACCCCGGCTGGGCAACTCTGAACCGGCTCGAGACCGCCGGGTCCGCGATCATCGCGGTGGGCGTCGCCATCTTCTTGGTCAACCTGTGGGTCTCGCTGCGCCGCCGCGAGCCAGCGGGCGATGACCCGTGGCGCGGCCACACTCTGGAGTGGGCGACCTCGTCGCCGCCGCCGCCGCTCAACTACGAGGCGCCGCTTCCCCCGATCCGGTCCTACGCGCCGCTGCTCGATCTCCGCCAGCACGCCGAGGACCGCGAGCGCGAGAAGGCGCCGGCGTGAGAGGCGGGGCGATACCGCTGCTGGCCTGGGCCACGTTGCTGGTGGTTCTGCTGGCGATCAACTGGATCTGGACCGGCGATGCGATCCAGGTGGGGTCATTCGCCTTCGCGGCGGCGGCGATATTCGCGGTGGCGCTGGCGCTGATCGTCGGCGCCCGGCGCGATGCGCTGCGCCGCGGGCCCCCGCAACCGACGCGCGACCCGGAGACGGTCCCCGCCGCCAGCCTCGGCGCGGTACTGGTGGCGGTGGCGGTGGCGTCGATCGTGTTCGGGCTTGCCTTCGGGCACTTCCTGGTCTACTTCGGCGCCGGCCTGCTGGTCGTCTCGCTGGGAATGGTGCTGCGCGAATGGCTGGCCGAGCGCCGCCAGCGCCGCGCCTGGCTCGAGCGGGAGCGCCGGTGAGCGTTCCCGCGATCCCGACGCTGCTGTGGCACCACTGGCAGCCCGTCTGGAGCCTGGACGCGCTGGCGATCCTCGTGTCGCTGCTGTACGTGATCGGGGCCAGGCGCGTCAGGCAGCGCTGGCCACGAGCCAGGACTGCCGCCTTCCAGGCCGGCGTCGCGTGCGTGCTGGTCGCGCTCCAGTCCGGCTGGGCCGCGTTCGACGACCGGCTGCTGTCAGACCACATGGTCCAGCACCTGCTGCTCCTGGAGCTGGCTCCGCTGCTGCTCCTAGCCGGGCGCCCGGGGACGTTGCTGCTGCGCAGCCTGCCGCGCGGCAACCGTCGGCCGCTGGCCCGGGCGCTCGTCCGGCTGCGCCCGGTCACTCATCCGATCGTCTGCCTGAGCGTGTTCTACGCGGTGGTCGCCCTGACCCACCTGCCGTTGTTCTACGACGCCACGCTGCGCAACTCCGGTCTGCACGAGTCCGAGCACTCGCTGTATCTGCTGGCGGGAGCGTTCATGTGGTGGCCGATCCTGGACGGCGACCCGGTCCCCGGCCGGCGGCTGGATGGCATCGGGAGGCTGATCTATGTGATTGCCGCGATGCTGCCGATGACGCTGCTCGGCGCCTACCTGGACCGCGCGCCGGCGCTGCTCTATTCGGCCTACGCGGCACCGGCCCACGCGCTGGGCATCTCGGCGCTGGTCGACCAGCAGCAGGCGGGCGCGATCATGTGGGTCCTCGGCAGCACGCTGATGGTGCTGGCCGGGCTGTGGCAGGCGATGGCGGCCTTGGTCGCCGAGGAGCGCCGCCTGCAGATACGCGAGGGCCGCCTGCCCGAGCCCGTCCTGGCCGACCGCTGGCGCGAGCCATGAGAGGCCGGATCTGGCAACTGCTGGTGTGGTGGTTCAGGCGCCCGGCGCGCACCCCGCGGTGGATCCGGGGCGCGGTCGCGGTGATCCTCGGAGCGATCGCCCTGGTCTCGTTCGCCGCCCCTGCTTCCTCCGGGGCCGGCGCTGCGACGGCCGCCCCGGACGCCGGCGAGCCCCCGACCGGGGCTGCCAACGCCCCCGACAAGTCACCCGAGCCGCCGGGCCCGGGATCGAGCACCACGGCCTTTCCGAGCTCGCCGGCCCTGGTCACCCAGGGTCAGCAGCTGTACGAGAACGGCTGCTCGTCCTGTCACGGGGCGATGCTGCAGGGTCAGTCGGGGGTGGCGCCGTCGCTGGTGGGGGTGGGGGCGGGAGCGGTGAACTTCTACCTGGCGACCGGCCGGATGCCGCTCCAGGCCCCGCGCGACCAGCCGGTGCGGGGTCGGCCGGCCTACGACCCGAGCCAGATCAACGCGCTGATCGCGTTCATCACCAAGGTCGGAGGCGGTCCCTCAGCTCCGGCGGCGAACCCCGCCGCCGGCTCGCTGTCGGAGGGCCTTCACCAGTTCACGCTGCACTGCGCGGGCTGTCATCAGATCGTCGCCCGGGGCGGTCTGACGCTTGGCGCCTTCGTGCCCAGCCTGCAGCAGGCCACGCCGCTGCAGATCGCCGAGGCGGTGCGGATCGGGCCGTACCTGATGCCGCACTTCGACGCTTCGCAGATCAACCAGCGTCAGCTGGATTCGATCGCTCGGTACGTGATCTGGACCCGCCACCCAGACAACGCCGGCGGCTGGGGTCTCTACAACATCGGGCCGATCCCCGAGGGCATGGTGGCGTGGTTCATCGCGCTAGCCGCGCTGGTGATCGTGGCCCGCCTGATCGGCGAGCGCACGAGTGAAGGAGGCAGCATCAAATGAGCGATGACGCCGATCCCCCGACCGGACCCCGGCTCGCCAAGGCGCTTGGCTTCCTGGTGGCCGCCCGCACGGCATGGCGCACGGCCCGCCGCCGGGAGCTTCCGGCATCTCTTCCGGAACCCGCGGAGGATGAGGTCGACCCCTCGGAGCGCACAGTACCGGCCAACCGCCGGGCCGAGACGGTGGTCGCCGTGCTGCTGGCGCTGGCGGCGGTGTTCGGGTTTGGGTTCACCGCCGTCTACGTCGTCGCCGAGACCAACACCCAGCTGCTGGGGATCGCCATGGGCGGCGCGCTGGCGCTGCTGGCCGCGGCGGCGATCGTGGCCGGCAAGCTGGTAGTTGTCCAGGAGACCAGCGTCGAGGAGCGCGATCAGCTGCTCGACGAGCCCCAGGCGGAGCAGCTGATCGAGGTGATCGAGGCCGGAGGGGAAGGGATCTCGCGCCGGGTGCTGCTGGCCGGCGCCGGCGGACTGGCCGGAGCCGCGGTGATAACGGCCGCGGTGGCCCCGCTGGCGTCGCTGGGACCGCCCTCTCACTCGCTGCACGCCTCCCCCTGGACCCGGGGAATCCGGCTGGTCGACGACGAGGGACACGTGTACGCCGCAGATGCGATTCAGATCGGATCGTTCTACACGGCCCTGCCGGAAGGCGAGAGCCCGGAGGTGTTCGGGGCCGGGCTGCTGGTGGTCAGGTTGCCGCCGCAGATGATCCACCTGCCGGCCAGCCGGGCGACCTGGACTCCTGACGGGATCATGGCGTTCTCCAAGATCTGCCCGCACGCCGGCTGCGCGATCTCGCTGTACCGCTACCCGACGTACGAGCCGACCAGCGCGGAGCCCGCGTTCACCTGTCCCTGTCACTACTCCACGTTCACACCCGGCGACGGCGGCAAGGTGATCTTCGGCCCCGCCGGGCGGGCGCTGCCGCAGCTGCCGCTGATGATCGACGGCGAGGGCAACCTGCGGGCGGCCGGTCGCTTCGACGAGGACGTCGGCCCGTCGTGGTGGGGCGTGCGCCGCACATGAACCTGATCGAGCGCGCGCTGCATCGCCGCTTCCAACGCGGCGTCCGCTACACCGAGCAACGCCTCGGGGGCGCCCCGGCCTTCAAGTGGCTGCTGCGCTACGTGTTCCCCGACCACTGGTCGTTCCTGCTGGGGGAGATCGCGCTGTACGCGTTCGTCGTCCTGGTCGGCACCGGGATCTTTCTGACCCTGTACTACATCCCGGGCGACTCGCAGGTCATCTACCACGGCTCCTACGCGCTGCTCCGCGAGCAGCAGATGTCAGAGGCCTACCGGTCCGTGCTCGACATCAGCTTCAACGTCCCGGCCGGGCTGCTGATGCGACAGGTCCACCACTGGGCCGCCGACCTGTTCGTCGCCGCGATCGTGCTTCACCTGGTGCGGATTTTCTTCACCGGTGCCTACCGCAAGCCGCGCGACCTCAATTACTACATCGGGCTGACGATGCTGATGCTGGCGATCCTGGAGGGGTTCGCCGGCTACTCCCTCGGCGACGACCTGCTCTCGGGCATGGGGCTGGCGATCGCCAACGGCGTCGCCCTGTCGGTCCCGTTCGTCGGCGGCCAGCTGGGAAGCCTGGTCTGGGGTGGCCAGTTCCCGGGCACCAGCGCCTTCCTCCCGCGCCTGGAGATCGTCCACGTGCTGCTGATCCCAGCCGCTCTGGCGACGCTGATCGCGGTCCACCTGGCGATGATCATGCGCCAACACCACTCCCAGTTCCCGGGGCCCGGCCGCAAGGAGCGAAACGTGGTCGGCACTCCCATGTGGCCCGCCTATGCGCTGCGTTCGATCGGCCTGCTGCTGGCCGTGACCGCGGTCCTGTTCTTCATCGGCGGGCTGATCCAGATCAACCCCGTCTGGCAATGGGGTCCGTATCACCCCTACCTGTCAGAGAACGGAGCTCAGCCCGACTGGTACATCGGGTGGCTGATCGGAGCACTGCGGTTGATGCCGAACTTCGAGCCGGTGATCGCCGGACGAACCGTGATCCCGAACCCGTTCTGGGGAGGCGTCGCGTTCCCGCTGGTGGTGTTCGGGGTCCTGTTCTCGTGGCCGGCGGTGGAGCGGCGCATCACCGGCGACCGCCGCCGCCACGACCTGCTCGACCGGCCCCGGGACCGGCCGATCCGCACCGCCATCGGAGCGGCGTTCCTCAGCTGGGTGGTGATCGTGTTCGCGGTCGGGTCCACCGACCGGATCTTCTACCGGCTGCACGTCTCCTACACGGCGCAGATCCACTTCTGGCGAGTGGGGATCTGGGTGTTGCCGGTACTGGTCTTCTTCATCACCCGCAGTGGAGCGCGGGCGCTGCAGCGCAGCGGCGCTCACCCCATGCGCAGCTGGCAGGGAGCGATCGTCGACCGCCGGCCCGACGGAGCCACCGAGGTGCTCGACGAGGAGGGTTAAGCGGCCCGTCGGGGCAGGATTTACCCGGCGTCTACGCGCTCGATCCGGCCTGATCTACCAGAGCGAGACGGTGCGGACGATCGTCCGCGACGGCATCACCGCGCTCGGTGACTGTGGCCTGTCCGACGCGCAGGCGAAGCTGGTCCGTGCGCAGGCCGCCCGATCCGGAATCACCCCGACGGGGTGACGTAG
>DASXZB010000109.1:0-16455 GCA_036502145.1 Solirubrobacteraceae bacterium
CGATCTCCACCGGGGGCACGGGCGGCCTCGGCGGCGGCGTGCAGGCCGAGGAGGTTTCGAATCGAGCGACGGAGGTTCTCACGCCGCTCCACCATGTCCAGCATCCCGTGCTCGAGCAGGAACTCGGCCGTCTGAAAGCCCGCCGGGAGCTGCTGATGAATCGTCTGCTCGATCACCGACGGCCCCGCGAAGCCGATGTGCGCGCCGGGTTCGCTGATCAGGATGTCCCCCAACGTGGCGTAGGACGCGCTCACCCCGCCGTAGGTGGGATCGGTGAGCAGTGAGATGTAGGGCACGCCCTCCTCCGCCATCCGTGCCACCGCCTGGCTGGTCTTGGCCATCTGCATCAGCGAGACGCAGCCCTCCTGCATGCGGGCTCCGCCGGACGCGGAGATCACCAGCAGCGGCGTGCGGTCCTCCAGCGCCAGTTCCGCGGCGCGGGTGATCGCCTCGCCCACGGCTCCACTCATGCTCCCGCCGATGAACCCGAAGTCGATCGCCGCCAGCACGATCGGCAAGCCATCGATCGTGCCCGTCCCATAGAGGGCGCCGGATTTCAACCCCGTCTTGCGCTGGGCGGCCCGAATGCGATCGGTGTACGGCTTGGTGTCGACGAACGACAGCGCGTCGAGCGGCTCGAGATCCGTGCTCAGCTCTTTGAAGCTGCCGGGGTCCAAGAGCTGATCGAGCCGCTCCTTGGGCCGCAGGCGGAAATGATGGTTGCACTCGGGACACACGCCCAAGTTGCGGCGAAGCCGCTTGTGGTAGACGAAGGCCTCACAGGCCGGGCAGCGAAACCACTCGGTCGATACGGCACGGCTGGCCGCGGCGAGGTCAGCCAATCGAATCACCCGTGCTGAGGCGGCGATCGTCGGCCAGCGTGCGGCGATATTCGGCCAGCGAGGCGGCCAGGGCGGAGTCCAGCTCCTCTGCGGTCGGAACGCGCTCCGGCTCGTCTTCGCCGTCGCCGCCGGTGCGCGCGCGCAGGAACGCGCCGACGTCGGTACCGAGACCTTGTGGGTCGATCGCGGCGGCCTGATCGGCAAGCTGCTGGGCGCGCTCCCACTCGTCGCCGCGGACGGCCACCCGGAGCATGCCGTGGATGGGATAAGCCTCGTGGCCGGGCACGTCGTCGACCTCGCGCAGGCGCTCGAACGCGGCCCGCGCCTCGTCGAACTGCCCCACCTCGAATGTGAGCTCGGCCACGTCGAGCCAGGCCAGGGCGTCATCGGGGACCGCTGCCGCGAGCCGCTTGGCCTGGGCCGCCGCATCCTCGTAGCGCCCGAACGAGCGATACATCTCGACCAGACTGATCGCCGCAGTCGAGGCGCCTTGAATGTTGTCGGCGGCCCGGGACAGGTAGTCGACCGCCTCGTCCTGGCGGCCGGCGGCGAGCGAGGTGTGCCCGAGGTGCGTGAGCGCGATCTGATCGTCGGGATCCAGCTCGACGGCGCGACGGAAGGCGGCGTCGGCCTCCTTGGTGAGGCCTTCGGCGGCGAGCGCCTCACCGAGGTGATGCCACGCCGTGGCGTCATCGGCGGCGAGCTCGGTGGCCCGCCTGAGGTGCTCCACGGCGTCGTCGGAGTCAAGCTCGACCCCGGCGCGCCCCGCGAGCACGAGCAGCTCGACGTCGTCCGGGACCGCGCTCAGCCCCTCGCGAGCGGCTTGCAGGCTCTCGGTGAAGTCTCCTTCGTCGAGACGAGCGCGACTGCGCTCGCGCGCGCTATCCGCGATTGATGCCATCGCCCCTCTCCGTCATGCCGTGGCCCCCGTTTCGCACCGCCTGATTCTCGCTGTCAACCGAAATGCCGTCAAGCGAGCCGAGCGACTCACGCGCGGACCTGTCCGCCGTTGGTCCAGGCCCACTGGGTGATCTCCGCCGGATCATCTCCCTGCTCGCGCACCTGCCGGCGCAGATCCGCGAGCCGCTTGGAGAACGTCTGGATAGCGTCGCCCGCGCCGGCGATCGTCCGCACTGCGAACTCGCCTGACATCCCGCGCACGAACTCGCTCACACCGATGTCGGCCCGGCTCAGCGCCTCGATTGCGAGCTGGAAGCGGTCGACGCCGTTCATCGCCAGCAGGTCGAACGGCGTGGTCGTCGTGCCTTCCTCGACATAGCCGCGAACGTGGAAGCGCTCCTGACGCGGGCGGCGGTGGATCAACTGATGCACAGCTGACGGGTAGCCGTGGAAATTGAAGATCACCGGCTTGTCGTCGGTGAACAGCTCACGGAACGCCTCGCGGGACATGCCATCCGGGTGCGCATCGGGCTGGGCCAGCGAAAACAGGTTGGTGACGTTCACGAAGCGGATCCTCAGGTCCGGCACTGCTTCCCGGAGCAGGGAAGTGGTGGCCAGCAGCTCGATCGTCGGGATCGTCCCGCAGCCGGCCAGGATCACATCCGGTCCCTCTTCGTCGTTGCTCGCCCACCCCCACTGTGACGCGCCGCGCCGAACGTGCTCGATCGCGGCGTCCATCGACAGCCAGTTCGGCATCGGGTGCTTGTTGGCGATCACCAGATTGATCAGTCCGGTGGACTCCAGGCACTGGGCCATCGTTGCCAGCAGCGTGTTGGCGTCCGGCGGCAGGTAGACACGGGCGGTGTCCTCGCGCCGGTTCAGCATCGAGTTGATGAAGCCCGGCATCTGGTGCGAATAGCCGTTGTGATCCTGACGCCACCCCACCGAGGTCAGCAGGTAGTTGAGCGACGAGACCGGCTTGCGCCATTTCGCCTCTTCGCGCGACATCTTGAGGAACTTGCCGTACTGGTTGACCATCCCGTCCACGATCGGGATGAACGCCTCGTAGCACGGGAAGATTCCGTGCCTCCCAGTCAGCACGTAGCCCTGCAGCCAGCCCTGGCAATTGTGCTCCGAGAGCACCTCCATGACGCGTCCATCGGCAACATAGTCAGGGCTGATGGCGTGGTCGGTCGGCCACTCGTAGGCGTGCCCGGTGGCCTCGAACACGGCCTGCAGACGGTTCGACGCGACCTCGTCCGGACACACGATGCGAAAGTTCCGCTCGTTCTCGTTGGACCGAAATACGTCGGCCAGGTAGTCCCCCAGCGCTCCCAGCGCGCTGGCGGTTGAACCTCCCGGAGTCGGCACCTCGACCGCGTGCTTGGAGAGCGAGGGCAACTCCAGAGGCACTCGTACGCGACCGCCGTTGACGTGCGGGTTGGCGCCCATCCGCTTTTCGCCCGTCGGGCACGCCGCCAGAACCTCCGCGGACGGGCCGCCCCGCTCGTCGAACAGCTCCTCGGGCCGGTAGGAGCTGAGCCACTGCTCGAGCGCCCGCAGATGCTCGGGATTGGAACCGGCCTGCATCGCCGGCACCTGGTGCGCCTTGGATGTGCCCTCGATCTGGATCCCGTCGAGCTCACGGATGCCGGTCCAGCCCTTTGGCGAGCGCAGCACCACCATCGGCCAGCGCGGCCGCTCGGGTGGATTACCGGCCCGTGCCGCCTCTTGAAGCTCGCGGATTTCGCTGTACGCGGTGTCGAGCACCGAGGCAAGCTGGGTGTCGAGGTCATCTCCGGCTCCCGAGACGATCATCGGGTGCCAGCCGAACCCTTCGAACAGCTTCGTCAGCTCGGTGTCGCTCATCGTTCCGTAGATCGTCGGGTTGGCGATCTTGAATCCGTTGACGTGCAGGAACGGGAGCACCGCCCCACAGGTCGCCGGGTCGAGGAACTTGTTGGAGTGCCAGGCGCCGGCTGTCGGGCCGGTCTCGGCCTCGCCGTCACCGACGATGCAGGCGACGATCAGGTCAGGGTTGTCGAGTGCTGCGCCGAACGCCGTCGCGAGGGCGTACCCGAGCTCGCCGCCTTCGTGGATCGTGCCGGGCACGATCGGGGCGAGGTGACTCGGGAACCCTCCCGGCCACGAGAATTGGTGCACCAGGCGCCCCAGACCCTCCCGATCCCGGGAAAGCTCGGGCTTGATGTCCTCGAGGCATCCGTCGATCCACAGGTTCGCCAGGTTCGCCGGGGCGCCGTGGCCGGGTCCGGTGACCAACAGGACGTTCGCGTCCGTATCCAGGATCAGCCGATTCAGTCCTGCGTAGATCAGGTTGATGCCCGGGACGGTCCCCCAGTGGCCGAGCAGCCGCGGCTTGATGTGGGAGGGATCCAATGGCTCCTGGAGCAGATGGTTCTCCCTTAGATAAATCATCGCCGCGGCGATGTAGTTGGTGGCGCGTCGATAGAGCGCCAGACGTTCGGCCATCGGCACTTGTTCTTTGGTCGACAACTGCCCCTCCTAGTTTCCCGGTGCGATTGGGGGTTGAACCTACACTGCCTGGCCGGATGCTTTCAAGGACTCGTCCTGCGGTTCGGGTCCGGCGGGGCGCTCCGGCGCATCGATCAGCGACCACAGCTGGATCTTCGCCGTCCTGCCGCGTATCTCGCTCTCTCCGAAGAGCAGAAGGTCATCCGGTTCCGATAGCAGCGCGTCCTTGGTGGTTCCGGACAGGAACAGCTGGTGCGGTGTCCCCTTTGTCATCGCCTCGATCCTCGATGCCGTATTGGTCGTGTCCCCGACCGCTGTGTACTCCACGCGCCGCTCGGATCCGACATGGCCGGACATGACGTGGCCGCTGTTGAGGCCGATCCCCATCCGGAAGCCTTCGCTCAGCTCCTCCGAGCGCAACCACTGGTTGAACCGCGGCAGCCGGACCTCCAGCATCTCGCGGGCAGCGGCCAGGGCGCGGTCGGCATGATCGGCCTGGGGGAGCGGGGCGCCGAAGACGGCCATGATGCCGTCTCCCATGTACGCGACCAGCGTGCCCCCGTGGTCGAGGATCGCGTCGCTCATCTCGCTCAGGTAGCGGTTCAGGACCTCGATCACGCGCGCGGGTGTCAGCGACTCGGCCATCGACGTGAAGCCGCGGAGGTCGGTGAACATCACGGTCCCCTCGCGCTGGACTCCGCCCAGTCGCAGACCGTCGGCGCTGGCCAGGACCTCGTCGACGACGTTCTCAGGCACGAAGCGCGCAAACATGTCGCGCACGCGGAGGCGCTCGAACGCCTCGGTAACCAGCTGCACGGCGAGCGCGCCGGCCGCACTCAGGATCAAGCCGCCCAGCGGATAGACGAACGACACGACCACACCGGAGTTGAACGCGAGCTGGACCGCGACCGTAAACAGGGCGCCGATCGTCAGGGCAACCGCCGTCGCGGCGATCGGTCCGGTCCGAAGGCTCACCAGAGGCACCGCGAACGAGAGCAGCACGATCAGGGCGATGTTCACCCAGCCGGGGACCGAGCTCAGTGGCAGCCCTCGGAGCACGGTCTCGATGGCGTTCGCCTGGATCTCCGGTCCCGCCATCTGGCTGTCGGTCGAAGTGGGGTGGATGTCCTGCAGGGACGGAGCGGTCGCGCCGACCACGACTATCTTGTTTCGGAAGAAGTGGGGCGGCAGGCGGCCCTTGAGCGCATCCGAGAACGACACCGTTGGGAACGTGCCGGCGGGCCCCGCATAGTCGATCCAGGCGTTGTTGTCGCTGAACTTCGACGAGCTGATCCGCCGGTGCGTGGCCACCCCGGCGGTGACCACCGCGAGCGTTTTGAGGTGCCCGATCGAGTACGACTCGCGCCGGATCACCCCGTCGGCGTCAAACGGGAACAGTCCATTGGCCGGCCGGGAGCCCACCAGGCGCAGAAGCTTGGTGCCCTTGGCCGATCCCAAAAAGCGGGTGTCACCCTTCGCGGTTGTCTCGGTGGTCGAGAACACGGTCCGGCCGTGGGCGTCGTTGATCGCGTTCAGGAGCGCGACCTCATCGGCTTGCGAGGCGTTGGCCGAGCCCCCGCTGGACTCGGTGAACTGGATGTCATACGCGATCGCTGCCGGATGCTCGGCCGCGATCCGCTCGATCAGGCGGGCGTGCACCCTGCGGGCGAACGGCCACTCGAGGTTGAGCGCCTGGAACGTCGCGTCGTCGACCTTGACCACGACGATGTTGGAAGGCGTCGGCTGCTTGCCGCGGACCGAAAAGCGAGCGTCGATCGTGCTCCCCTCGAGCCTCTGCAGCGTCGACGTCGAGTAGGCCGTGATCGCAATGGCGGCGGCGAGCACCGCCACAATCACGGTAAGGAACGTTCGGAGGCGGCCGCTGTTCGCGAGCCTGAACCACCGGTTGCCCTTAGTTTTTGCCCTCAAAGGAAACGGTCCCCCACACCGTGCTGACCCCGTCAGTCTACGGCGCGTTGACAGCGGCAGCAAGCCTATGCCACCGGGTCCGCGCTATCAGGCCAGCACCGGCCGAGTCAGCGCCTTGACGAACTCCTCGAGCTGGTCGGTGCGCCAGCACTCGAATGCAGTGCAGTGCTGCTCGTAGGCCGCGATCACCGAGTCGCCGTAGTTCCAGTACAGCCGTGGCTCCGGATTCAGCCAGAAGGTCCGCCCGGCCCGCGAGGTGATAGCCGCGAACACGTCGTCACGGGGCGGCCGCCCGTTGGTGCGAGCGTCGCCGAGCACGATCACCGTGGCCCGCGGGTGCAGCTCGTCCTCGATCAGAGCCAGAAACTCGGTCCAGACGCGTCCGTAGTCGGTGTAGCCGGAGATGTCGGCGACGCCGGCGTCCCGGGAAACCGCCTCGCTGGCGGCGCGGAAGTCGCGCTCGCGCTCGAACACCTCGGTCACCTCCGAGATCCGCTCGATGAACACGAACGAGCGCAGCTTGCGAAACGAATCGTGCAACGCGTGCAGGACGCTCAAGAAGAAGGTGCTGGCGCTGGTGACGCTGGTGGAGACGTCGCAGAGGACGAAGATCTCCGGCCGGCGCGGCCGCCGGGGCCGGTAGCGCAGCTCGATCGGCACCCCTCCGGTCTGCAGCGATGCCCGCATGGTGCGGCGGACGTCGACGTGGGCGTGTCGCTTTGCCCCCTTGAGCTCGTGGCCCTGGGTGGCCAGCCGGCGCTTGAGCTGGGCCACGACCCGGTGCACCGCTGCCAGGTCCTGGATCGGGCCGGTGGGCAGGGCGCGATCGAGCTCGGTCAGGGGTCGCTTGGGCGGCAGGCTCTCGGTCCGCTCGATCATGCTGCGCTCCAGCTCGCGCCGCAGGTGCTGCTCGAAGCGGCGCAGCTGGTCACGGGGGACACCCTCGCGACGGGGATCGCTGTCGGGCAGGTCGGGCTGGGGCTCGGTCCTCAGCCCCAGGGCACGGCGGATCCGCTGCACGTCGACCCCCAGCACGCCGGAACCCTCGCCGCGGCCGAAGGCGGCGATGGCCAGCCGCGCCAGGTCACGCAGCGACGCGTCCGAGCCTTCCCGCAGCGCCGCCGCGATCTGCTGGCGCAGCGCCTCGAGATCGACCTCGGCCCCCGCCTCGCCGGCCCGCCCCGGGGACTCGCTGATCTTCTGACGGGCCGCCTCGGCCTCGGCGGCGCGGAAGAAGAAGCGGTCGAAGACCAGCTCGAAGGTGCGCCGGTCCTCGGGCGATTTGGCCAGCGTCGCGGCCAGCGCCTCGCGGAACTCGTCCTGGTCGGTCCACTGGACCTGCTCCAGGGCCGCGAAGGAGTCCAGCAGCTCCGAGGTGCCCAGGGCCATTCCCTCCTCGCGGAGCTCTTCGGCGAACGCCAGCAGCTGTCCGTCGAACCCGCCCGGACCGTGATCCGGGATCCGGGCGTACAGCTTGGAGGGTGGGTTGCCGCTGGTCACCGGCGGTGTTGGCCGCGCGCGTTAGGCGGCCGCGTCGCTGGCCGGGGCGTCGAGCTTTACCCCGACCCGCGCCGCCACCGTGTCGAGGTCGGTGCGGTGCTTGACGATCACGCTCATCGTCTCGCGGAAGGTGTCGGCGTTGATCTCGGTGGAGCCGAGCAGGATCAGCGCTCGCGCCCAATCGATCGACTCGGCGATGCTCGGCGGCTTCTTCAGGTCCAGCTCGCGCACCTGCTGGACGATCTCGACGAGCTTGCGGGCGACCGTCGCGTTCAGGTCCGGGGAGTGCAGGCGGACGATCTCGAGCTCGTGCTCGAGCTCAGGGTAATCGAGCCACAGGTACAGGCAGCGGCGCTTGAGCGCCTCGGTCAGCTCGCGCGTGTTGTTGGAGGTCAGCAGCACGATCGGCCGAGTGCGGGCCTCGATCCGTCCCAGCTCGGGGATCGAGATCTGGAAGTCCGACAGCAGCTCCAGCAGCATCGCCTCGAACTCCTGGTCGGTCTTGTCGATCTCGTCGATCAGCAGCACCACCGGCTCGGCGGAGGCGATCGCGTGCATCAGCGGGCGGGGGAGCAGGAACTCCTCGCCGAAGATGTCCTCCTGGACCTCGGACCAGCCGGTGTCGCCGGCCTCGGCCTGGATTCGCAGCAGCTGCTTGCGGTAGTTCCACTCGTACAGCGCCTTGGCCTCGTCGAGGCCCTCGTAGCACTGCAACCGCACCAGCGCGCGGCCCAGGTAGCGGGCCAGCGCCTTGGCCAGCTCGGTCTTGCCGACGCCGGCCGGACCCTCGACCAGGACCGGCTTGCCGAGCTTTGTGGCCAGAAAGGAGACCAGCGCGGTGGACTCGCCGGGCAGGTAGCCGGCGGCTCGTAGCCCTGTGGAGACGTCCTGCACCGAATTCGGTGCGGCGGTGCGATCAGACGTTGACAGCTTTGCGCCTTCTTGGGTTGGTGACGGGTGGGCGGGTTGGTTGGTGACGGGTGGGGCCCGGGGGTCGGTGGTGACGGGTGGGCGGGTTGGTTGGTGACGGGTGGGCGGGTTTGCCGGTGCGCCGGAGGCCGGATTTGGGCCGCATCGGCGTGCGCCGGTGTCACCAAATATAGGGTTCTCGGGGCAGTGATCCTCGTTCTGGCCTCGCAGCAGTCCCAGCTGACGGCGTTCCTCGTCGTGCTGGTGTTCGGCCTGCTGATCGGGGTCTACGGCCACCTGATCCACTCGCGGACGCTGATCGTGAGCGGAATCCTGGTGATTGGGCTGGTCAGCGCCTACTTCTCGTTCGTGCTGCAGCCGGGGGGGAAGTAAGGCGCGGGGGCGCGGTCGCGGTCGCGGTCGCGGCGCGGATCGCGGCCCGCGGCTGGGCGGTTGGCGCGTGCGGCTGCGCGGTTGGCGCGAGCGGCCGCGCGCCCGCGCTATCACGCGCCTGCCCGCGGGTCCGCCGCTTTGCGACAAATCCGGCCGGTCGTCTCGGATTTGTCGCCAGACGCAAGCGTGAGCGCCTGATTGCGACAAACCCGGCCGCTCGTCTCGGATTTGTCGCCAGACGCACGCGCCGAGGTCGGCTGGGACGTTTGCACCACCACCGAGCCCAGGTGGCGAGCGAGCCATCGGCAAGATCGCGCCCCGCCATCACGGCCTTGATCATCACGACCGTGACCTGGTCAGAGCTCGAAGAGCGGTTCCTGGGCTGCTACTTGCCCGGCTCACCCAGCGCCTGACCGCGCTCCAGGTTCAGTCGGAGCGCTGATCGAGGGGGATCGTCAGGTGCTCGTCGGATTCGGCGGCCGCGGAGTCGGCGGCGCCGCCGGATCCGCCGGATGGGGAGCCGTCCGGGCGGCGAGTACCGGGAGCCGAGCGCCCCAGCCGAGCCGTGGGCGGGTCCTCGAAGTCGATCTCGCTCATGCTGGGGAATTGGACCGGGCGCCGCGACTGCCGCTGCTCGGGCCGGACGCGCTGTGTGGGGGCTTCGTCGGGTGGCCCGGCTTGAGTGGGGGCTTCGTCGGCCGCGACGCGCCGCGTGGGGGCTTCGTCGGCCCGGACGCGTTGGGTGGGGGCCTGATCGGCCCGGACGCGTTGCGTGGGGGCCTGATCGGGCCGGACGCGTTGCGTGGGGGCCTCGTCGGCCGCGACGCGCTGGGTGGGGGCTTCGTCGACCCGGACGCGTTGGGTGGGGGCCTCGTCGGCCCGGACGCGCTCGGCGGGCGCCTCGTCGGAACGGACCCGCTGAGCGGGGGCGGCGTCGGGCGTCACCCAAGCGGTCGGAGCCTCCTCGGCCAGCCCCCGGAGGCGGCCGCCCACCTCGGTCTCGGCCCGGCGCCGTCCCCGTCGCGACGGCCGCGGGCTCTCGCCGGGCAGCGGGGGCTCGGGCTCGTGGGCGAGCTTGATCCGCGAGCCCGCATAGGTCAGAAGGCCGGCCACCGCGAGCGCGATGAAGATGCCCCACTCGATCCCGGTGCTGGTCAGGTACTGACCGTGGTTGCTGTGGCCGCCCTCCTTGTCGAAGATCCGCCACAGGATCAAAAAGCAGGCCCAGACCCCCGCCGCGGTGACCACGCCGCCGTCGCCGCCGGGCACGTGGAACGCTCCGCCCTCGGCCCGGATGAACAGCAGCACCAGCACGCCAGCCGCGACCAACAGGATCGCCGCCTCGACGAACGAGAACGCCCCCCAGCCGGTGATCGAGGCGCTGGCCAGCCTCAGCCCGGCGGCCTTGGTCGAACCGCCGGCGATCACGGTGTCCTGGTACCAGGGCAGAAACAGGGTCACGAACAGCCCTAGGGCGGCGCCGGCGGCCAGCCGTCGCTCAGAGGGCAGCTGGCGCCATGCCCTCGACACCCGTCCCGCGCCGGCTCCCACCCTCCGGGCTGCACCGTCGCCAGCGCCAGGGCTGCTCATGCGTGAACTCGGGTCGCCGCGTGGTTCTCCGGAGAACCGGTGAGGATCCAGGTGCGGGCCACTCACCGATTGTAGGCGCCGGGCCGGGTGGTTCCACCCCCTCCAGGCCGGCTAGACGATCGGAATGTCCTGAACCTCGGCGGGCTCAGCACGGCGCCGATCGGTCCGCTCCAGATACCAATCGATCAGCGCCCGCAGCGCCAGCAGAACCTCCCGCAGCGCCTCTCCGAGGCGGCGCTGGAGCTCAGGGGGGATTCGATCGCGCAGACCGGCCAGGACCTCCAGCAGAAGGTCGAATTCGCCCCGGGCCCGGGCCTCCGCACGCGCCGAGGAACCAGGCTGGGGCCGCTGCCAGCCGGCCGGCGGCGGCTTGGGGTCCTCGCCCGGCGGGGGATCCCCGGTCTCAGAACCCGTGGGGCCGGTCGCCGGAGAGCCCGCGGCCCGCGCCGCCGCCTCCACGATCAGCCGCTCGGCCGCCTCCGAGGCACGGTCCAGCCGCCGCTCCAGGCGGCTCAGCGTCTCGTCGAGCAGACCTGGATCCTCAGGGGGCTCCGAAGTGGGGTCCGGGGGGTCGGTGCTCACCTTCGAGTCTCCCTGGCTGGTTGCTGGGCTTCGAATCTGACCTCCAGGGCGCCGTCCTCGAACGTCGCCGCCGCCGGCCGGAACGCGGCCAGCGGGGGCGGGAGCATGATCGTGCGCTTTTGGCCGTCGACGCCGACGATCAGCTCCAGCCCGATCTTCTTCAGCGAGATGTCGCCCTTGCTGGCAAACGGCAGCACCAGCCGCAGACGGGCGCCGTCGTCGGTGACGATCAGCTCCTGGGTCAGCGCGTCGTGGAGCACGGCGCCGGGATTTCGGCCGTCGAACAGCTCGGCGGCCAGGCGATCGAGCATGCCGGGCCCCACCACCTCCTGCTCGAAGTACGGGGCGCGCAGGACCGGCACCGGGGCAAACGCGGAGTCCACCAGCTCCAGATGCTCCTCCTGCACCCGCCTCCAGGCCGCGAAGTAGTCGCCGACCCCCGCCGGGAACAGCCGGTTGACGATCACCGCGTCGGTCAGGTAGCCGTACAGGTTCAGGTAGGTGAACGTCCGCATGGCCTCCCCGATCACCATCTTGTCGGGGTTCATCACCAGCCGGATCGTGCAGTACTTGCGGTCACGCAGGATCTCGTTCATCGCGATCAGCTTCTGCGAGAGCCGCTCGATGTCCGCGAACACCGCCTGGCTGGGGAGCGAGACGTCGAGCAGCGAGCGGGCGATCGGCCGGGCGGCGGCCAGGATCTGCTTCTCGAACGGGAACACCTTGTCGATCCACCACCGCGCCACGTCGGGGAACGACAGCAGCCGCAGCGTCTCGCCGGTCGGCGCGCAGTCGACGATGATCGTGTCCCAGCGCCCCGACTCGTTGTGGGCCTGCAGCCGCAGCAGCGAGAACAGCTCGTCCATGCCGGGGGGCACCGTCAGCTCCTCGGCCGAGATCCGATCCACGCCGCGCTGCACCAGCATCTCGCCCAGCCAGTCCTGCACCCCGGACCAGTGGCGCTCCATCTCCTCCTGGGCCTTTACCTCCTGGCCCCAGAGGTTGTCGACGACCTGGACCGGCTCAGAGCCGAGCTCGCACGACAGCGACTCCGACAGGCTGTGGGCCGGGTCGGTCGAGATCACCAGCGTCCGCATCCCCGCGGCCGCGCAGCCCCGGGCGGTGCAGGCGGCGACGGAGGTCTTGCCGACGCCTCCCTTGCCGGTATACAGAATCGTGCGCGGCCTCATCCCGGGCGAGTCTAGGGGAGCCCGGGGGAGCGCTGGGCCCCCCACGACGCCGTATCACCCCGAGATACTGAGTGTGCCGGCGGTCCGGGTGAAGTTGCCGGCCAGGTCCTTGGCGGTGAGCACGACCGAGTAGTCGCCGGCGTGCTTGAGCGCCGGTACCGAGAAGCTCTGCACCCCGTAGGGGAAGTTGGCGCTGGTGAGGAACCTGGTGCTCGAGCCTTGCGAGATGGTGATCCCGACGCGGGCGTACTTGGACAGGCTGAAGCGCAGCTTGGTCGACTTGCGCGCCTTGCCGCGGAAGCTCAGCTGGGTGAGCACCGGCGGGGTTGTCAAGTAAGCCTGAAAATGCGACGCCGTCGTGCAGTACAGGGGAGTGGCGGTCATCTTGCACAGCTGCTGCAGGAACCCAGTCACCAGCTGGTGGTAGGAGAGCGAGTCCTCCACGCCGGGCTGATACAGCGACCACGCACCGGTGTCGAACGCCGGCAGCTCCCCCAGGGCCTCGGCGTTGCCGGCCGCGAACAGCTGCTCGGCGCGCTGGTCGCCGCTCACCGTGGCGTAGTCATCGAGACCGATCAGCGTCTGCAGGAAGGCGTTGATAATCGACGTCCCGCGGGCAAAGGAGTACTGCAAGAAGCGAATCCCGAGCGGCGTCCGGATGTTGACTCCGACCGGCGGTGAGACCGAGAACACCGGCAGCGCCTGACCGGCGACCTGCAGGTAGTAAGGGTTCTTGGTCGCCTGGTAGGCGCGGGTCAGCGCGTCCAGTCCGGTCGCCTGTGACATCGCGCTGGTCCACGGGGGAGAGCCGCCGTCGAACTTGAAGTAGTACTCCCAGGTGAGCCCGCCGCCACGCTTGGCCGCGAGCGGAATCATCTGGGAGAGAAGTTGCAGCATCTGCGGATACTCCGCCGACCCCGCGGTGTACAGACCGTCGGCCTTGCCGAACGTTCCGAGCACCTGCAGCTGGATGCCCTGGCCGGGATAGAACTCCCAGACCAGTTGCGAGCCCGCGAACTCGACCCGCTGGCCGTAGGTCAGCAGCGGGCCCGTGGTCCACCACTGCCGGTTGCGATCGACGGTGGCGAACAGAGCGGGCAGTCGAGACGCCGTCAGCTGACGCGCCACCGCGATGTCATGGACGGTCTCGGTTACCGCCTGCAGCTCGGTCCGGCGCGAGCCGTGCAGGCGCTTCTCGGCGCTCAGGGCAGCAAACCAGCTGCCCCGGTAACTGAGGTAAGCGGCCTGGCTGATGGCGCCAGATCGCTGCAGGCGCGCCAGCACGTTGGGAACTTTCACCGGTGGCCGCTTGGCCTTCTTCTTGGCCTTGGCGGGCGGCGGCGAACCGCCGCCGGGCGTGGTGGCGCCGTTGCCGCCGCCGGCGCGGGCCAGCGCCGAGCGGACGCCACCGAACGAAACGCGGCTGGGATGTCGGGCCTCGGGCGGCGACGCGGGCGTGACTGCCGGCCGGGTCAGGAACGGGTCGTCTCGGGCGCTGACGTGACCGTGCTTGCCAAGGACCAACACGGGCGCCGCGGCTGCGCTGCTCGGACAGACTGCCACCACGAGCAGGGCTAACAGGCTCCTGCGCACGGATCCGATGCTACATTCGCCCGACCGTTGGTGTCTCGTCGAGGAGGAAGTTGCATGCAACCAAGGATCGGGATGTTGCGACGCGGGGCAGCATTGATGTTGCTGGCTATCTGTGTGGGCGCCGTGGCAGCGTGCGGCTCCAGCAGCACTTCGAGCTCGGCTGACGCCCAGAGCCTCCTCAAGCAGACGTTCAGTGGCTCGCACAAGGTCACCAGCGGCGTGCTGACGTTCAATCTCACCATGAACCCCTCGGGATCGAGCACCGTCAAGGGCCCGATCACTCTGAGCCTCAGCGGTCCGTTCCAGAGCCGCGGCAAGGGCAACCTGCCGGAGTCGAACTTCACCATCAGCGCCAGCGCGCTCGGCCATCACGGCCAGCTGGGAGTGGTCTCCACGGGCACCAACGGCTACGTGGTCCTCAAGGGCGCCGCCTATCAGCTCCCCGCGGCCGATTTTTCGAAGCTGAAGTCGAGCTTTTCGGCTTCCTCGAACGGCAGCACCACCACGGGCGGGCTGTCGAAGTTCGGCATCGATCCTCTGCACTGGCTGACCAACCCCACCACCGTGGGCAGCGACTCCGTCGCCGGCACCCCGACGACCCACATCCGCGCCGCCGTCAACGTCTCGGCGCTGCTCTCCGATCTGGACACCTTCCTGCAGAAGGCGGCCGCGACCGGGGCCGCCGGCTCGAGCTCGATTCCGACAACGATCCCGCCGGCGACCAGGGACCAGATCGCCAACTCGATCAAGAACCCGACCGTCGACGTGTGGACCGGCAACAGCGACAAGACGCTGCGCAAGCTGTCGCTGAACCTCAACGTCCCCGTCACCGGCCAGTCAGCGACGGCCCTGGGGGGCCTGACCTCGGCCGGGATCGGGATGACGCTCCAGTACGCGAATCTCAACCAGCCGCAGACCATCTCGGCCCCCGCCAACGTCAAGCCGTTCACCGAGTTCGCGGCCAAGCTCCAGAGCGTGCTGCAACAGGTCCAGGGCTCGCTCGGTGCCGGCCTCGGCGCCACCACCGGCACCGGGACCTCCACCAGCTCGGGCAGCTCGGCCAACCCGTCCAAGGTGCAGAAGTACACCCAGTGCATCCAGCAGGCGGGTGGCGACGTGACCAAGATGCAGAAGTGCGCCTCGCTCCTGCAGGGCGGCTAACGAAGCGCGCCCCCAACATCCCCTAACACCGCGTTAGCCCGCGGCGCGGGCCGATCCCGGCTACTTACTGGTCGGGGTCGGGCTCGAGCTCCTCTTCGTCGAGCTCGTCGATCTCCTCGCCCTCATCGTCGGTCGAGCCGCCGCGCTCGGAATCGACCTGGAAAGACTGGAGCAGCTCATCGCGGCGGTGCTCGTCGACCGGCGCCTCGTCGGAGATCAGCACCCAGTCCGCGCCCTCGAAGCGATCCATGTTGAGCATCTCGGAGTCGACGTCGGGCGTGTCGTCGACGATCAGGAGAACCTCGGTTTGGGGATTGAAGTACATCCCCGGACGGTTCACCAGCTCGTCGAGCTCCACTGGGCGCGGGTCGGCCATAGGCGGGGCAGCCTACAACCTCAGATCCCGCTCAGCCCGGCGATCTCGCGCTCGATCTCGGCTTCGACATCGAGCGGCGGCTGCCCCTTGCGGGCGCGGCGTGCGTTGCGGGCGACCACCAGATCGCGGATCTCGGCCCGCAGCTCGTCGTCGATCTGGGGCCCGGTGAGCCGCGCCAGCTCGGCTTCGACGTCGATCTCGGGCTCTCCGCGCCGGCGGCGGCGAGCGTTGCGGGCCTCCAGCAGCTGGCGGATCTCGGTGTCGCGCTCGAGCGTAGAACCGCCCCCAGATGGGCGCGGACCCTCGGAATCCAGGAGCAGGTGGTGCTTGCCGTACTCGTCCCAGGTCCGGCGCCCCAGCAGCAGCGTCGCGATCGCCCCCAGGATCCCCACCACGGCGACGATCCAGACAACGGTCGCAAAGGCGCTCTGCACCACTTAATTGTTGCGCACCGATCGCGCGGCGGCGCGCCATCGCCCCGCGAGCCAAGCGATTGCTTGGAAACCGGTGAGGATCGGGTAACCTTCTCCCAGAGCATTGACTGACTAGTCAATCGAGATCCAAGGAGAACCCAAGTGGTTGATTTCACGCTCACCGACGAGCAGAAGAGCATGCGCGAGATGGCGCACGACTTCGCCGAGAAGGAGATCCGACCCGTCGCCTGGGACTACGACCGCGATGGCACCTGGCCACAGGGGATCATCGAGAAGGCCTGGGAGCTGGGACTGATGAACAACCACCTCCCGTCCGAATACGGGGGGCCCGGCCTCGGGTTCCTGGACGGCGCGATCATCGAGGAGGAGATCGCTTGGGGCTGTTCGGGAATCGGCACCTCGCTGTCCTGCAACGGCCTGGCCACCGCGCCGATCGTCCTAGCTGCCTCCGATGAGCTCAAGAAGGAGTACCTCGGCCGCCTCTCGGAGGCGCCGCTGCTGGCCTCGTTCTGCCTGACCGAGCCCGATGCCGGCTCCGACGTCTCGGGGATGAAGACCAACGC
>DASXZB010000110.1:0-8723 GCA_036502145.1 Solirubrobacteraceae bacterium
CTGCTCGCGCAGCCTGAACAGGAATTGGATACCGGCACTGTCGAGATAGTGCAGTGCGCTGAGGTCGAGAACCACCCCGGCCTCCTGGTTTGACGTCGTCTCGGCGATCGCCTGTCCGATCGATTCGGCGTTCGAGAGGTCGATCTCGCCGGTCAGCTCCGCCACCAGGATCCCGGCGTGGTGGGTGAACTGCACATCCCCGAGGTTCATGGGTGCAGCCGCCGGCGCATGACGATCTCAGTTCCCCCTGGGGTGGTGTTGGCCTCGACACCGTGCATCGCGGCCTTCATGATCGTCAGCCCGCGGCCACGATGCTCGCCGCGCGTCTCGCGCCACTGGCCGGTGTCGCGCACGGTGAGCGTCACCTCGCCCCGGTGTGCGCGCGCGTGGAGCGTGAAGCGCGCCGGCGCGGGAGAGTAGGCATGCTCGATGGCGTTCGCACACGCCTCGCTGGCGGCGAGCGTGATCTCGGCGGCCTGATCGCTGTCCGCTCCCATATGGCGCAACCACCGGCGCAGCGTCCGACGCGCCTCGGACAGGACACGGGGCTCGGCGGGGAACTCCAGCATGAGCTCGTCCGGCACCGGCCGGTTGTGAATGGCGATCAGCGCCACGTCGTCGCGCAACCCCTCGACCGGCACCAGGTGCTGGATGGCGAGCTGGCAGAGATCGTCGACCGAGGTTTCGTGGCCAAGCAGCTCGAGCATCGCCTCGATGCTCTGGGTCAGCGGGATGCCGGGCCGCTCGATCAGACCGTCCGTGTAGAAGACGAGAATCTCGCCCGGCGCGAGGGTGATCTCCTGCTCGCTGCAGTGGCCGTAGGGGAAGGCGCCCAGGGGCGGCGCCGGGGTGAGTTCGACGACGCGGGGCGTCTCCCCACCCACGACCAGCGGCGGCAGATGACCGGCGCTGGCCAGCTGGACCCGACCAGTGTCGGGGTCAAGCACCGCATAGGCCGCGGTGGCCATCGCGAAGTCCGGGAGCGCCTGGACAAAGCGGTCGACGAGCACGAGCGTGCGGCCCGGTTCCGTCCCTTGGAGCGCGTAGGCCTGCAGCGCGGTGCGGACCTGACCCATGAGCGCCGCCGCTCGCACTCCGTGTCCGACGACATCGCCGATCGCGATGCCGAGACGGCCTCCGTCGAGCTCGAACGTGTCGTACCAGTCGCCGCCGACCTCGTCGCTGGCGGGCACGTAACGCGCCCCGACCGAGACGCCGACCGGCTCCACGAGCTGCTTGGGGAGAAGGCTCCGCTGCAGGACCATCGCCACGCGCTGCTCATGCCGCAGGGCCGACAGCAGCTGCGAGCGCTCGATCCCCGGGGCCGCACGCACGGCAGCCACCTGCAGTACTGCCAGATCTCTCTGGCCGAACTCGCGCGGGGTCAGCGAGCCGACGTGAAGCACACCGATCAGCGAGCCCTCGACGATCAGCGGGATGCCCAGCAGCGACCGGATCCCCGTCTGGCGCAGGATCGGATTGAGGATGTCGGCGTGGTCGACGTCGGCGATGAAGATCGCGACCCGCTCGGCGGCGATGCGTCCCGCGAACCCCCGCCCGATCGGGATTCGCACGCCGCGCTCCACCTCCTCCTCGAGTCCCCGGGCGGCCTGCGCGACCAGCTGTTGGCTTGCCTCGTCGAACAGCAGGATGGCGACGGTGTCGACCGACAGCGCCTCCTGCACGCGACCCAACAGCTCATCCAGGAAGTCGTCGAGCTCCAGCTCTGACAGCGCCGGGTCGCTGAGGCTGTAGAGCAGGCGAACCTGCTCAATGGGGGCCATCTCGAGCTCGACCGGCGGCAGGACCGCCTGACCGGTCCCGCGAGGCAGATGCCGATCCGGGAACGGCGAGTTCTCGATGCTCATCGACCTCATTGTGCCCGGGCCCCCCAGTCTCAAGCACATCGGTCCCGCCGCCGGAGGTGGGCTGCCGCTCACGGCGATTCGCCGCGCGGAACTTGACTAATCCGCGCGGAGCCCCTCGGCGATCGGGCGCCGGGCGCTCAGCCGCGCGGGTGGGGCGGTCAGCCCGGCGACCACCAGCAGCGACGATGCGGGGTTCGTGCTCAACTATCCGGGGATCGGAGTCCGCGCAGGCCGGTGACGCTTGGCGGCAGCACGATCGCGGGATCGAGCCCGGGTGCGGGCCGCGGCGTGCCGAAGCCACGGAGCACCGGGACGGTGCCCGTCCACACCGGGCGCCCGTCCGGGAAGTCGTCCTCGTCGGGAGGCGCGTGGCGCGTCTTCACAGACGCCTTGTCGATGACCAGGCCCAGGATCGTGGTCGCCTTGAGCTCCAACCGGTTCGGCGCCCGGACTTCGTCCCAGCGACCGGGCACGAGGGCGTTGGTGAGCGCCTGGAGCGCAGCCAGGCGCCGTTGCGCGCCCTCGATTCGATGAAAGCTGCCGAACAGCACCACCGAGTCGTAGTCCGCGGTGTGCTCAAACGCGGAGCTCGCGAGCACCAGTCCGTCGAGGACGGTCACCGTGAGGCACGCGGGAGAGCCTGCGGCCAGGCAGCGGATCATGCGGCTGGCGGTCGACCCATGGATCAGCACGTCGTCGCCGATGCGGGCGTAGAGCGTCGGGATGCAGTAGGGCTGGTCTCCGCTCGCGAACGCGATGTGCGCCACGCAGTCGCGATCGAGCACGCGATGGACAGAGTCACGGTCGTAGCGGGCGCGCTTGGGCGAGCGCCGAACCTTCACGCTGAGCGGATCACCGGCTGCCATGGCGCGTCAGTCTGCCTGACCTCGCATCTGCCGGAGAGAGCCAGCGCGGCGTGATCTGACCGGGCCAGGCAGCGGTGAGCTGGCCTGGTGCAGATGGGAGTCTCTGGCTCTAGGCCGGCCCTCTGAACCGCTGCACACTCCGGGCCGTGAGCATCGTCGAGTTGCGCCAGTACACCCTGAAGCCCGGGGCTCGAGACGTCCTGATCGACCTGTTCGAGGCCGAACTGGTCGAGCCCCAGGAGGAGTGCGGGATGCGGATCGTCGGCACGTTTCGTGACCTCGACGATCGCGACAAGTTCGTCTGGCTGCGCTCCTTCCCCGACATGCACGCGCGCACCCAGGCGCTCGAGCGGTTCTACCGCGGGCCTGTGTGGAGGCGTCACCGCGACGCGGCAAACGCCACGATGGTCGACTCAGACGATGTCCTGCTGCTGCGGCCCGCCTGGGAGGGGAGTGGCTTCGAGTCCGTCCCCGGGCGCCACCCGACCACGGCGGCTGACGGTGGTGAGCGCGGGAGCATCACCGTGACCATCGTGCCCATCCAGGGTCCGGCGGATCTCGGCTTCTTCGTGGACGAGGTCGTGCCGGCGCTGCGGGCACGCGGCGGCGCTGTGCTCGCATGCATGGTGACCGAGCATTCACAAAACGGGTTCCCAGCCCTGCCGGTGCGCGACGACGTCGACGTCGTTGCGTGGTGTACCGGCTATCCCGACCGGGCGCAGGCGGAGATCGACGCCGCACAGTCGGCGGTCATCTCCGTCTGCGCCGGCTGGCCGGACGTATCGGGCCCCGTCGACAGCCTGCGGCTGCGACCAACACGCCGCTCTGCGCTGTGACCGTCATGGAGTCATCCGAGCACGACGGGCGTCACGACTTCGACTTCCTGTTCGGTCGCTGGGAGGTGACCAACCTCAAGCTGGCCTCGCCGCTGACGCCGGGCAGCCACGACTGGGTGGAGTTCAGCTCCTCGGTGGAGACCGGACCCGTGCTCGCCGGGCTGGGCAACGTCGATCGCTACCGCTCGGCGACGTTCCCGGACCGCCCCGGGTGGGAGGCAGTCGCACTCCGGCTGTTCGACCCGGGGGCGCGGACCTGGAAGATCTGGTGGGCGTCCACCGCCGTCCCCGGCGATCTCGACACGCCGGTCATCGGCGGCTTCGCCGGCGACCATGGCCTTTTCGAGTGCGAAGACCTCCTGGACGGCCGCCCGCTCAAGGTGCGCTACGAGTGGAGCGAGGTCGGCTCGCCCTCGCCACAGTGGCGGCAATCGTTCTCGTTCGACGACGGGCGGTCCTGGCAGACGAACTGGACGATGGCCTGGCGGCGGGCGTGACCTGAGCAGTGGGCGCCGGGCTGCTCTGAGCGGCGGCAGTCGGGTTGGTCGTGGGGTTCGCGAGGTAGCGCACCGGGTCCACTTCGTGCCCGGACCCGTGCCATTCGGGACTCTTCGAGGGCGCGGCTGCCAGGGCGGGTGCATTTTCCGCCCACTGCCGGGGGCCCATCCTGACCACCGTCCCCGGTGGCGCCACACAAGCCCCGGAGCGCGCGGGGCCGCGCGCCGGCGTGGTCAGCGGTACATGACGGCGCGCACGGCGGCTGCGAGCGCCTTGACCGCCGGCTCGACCGCCGATTCGTGAAGGCGGCCGTAGCCGATCACGAGCCCTCTGGCCAGCGGGGCGTCGGCATAGAAGTCCGACAGCGGCGGGATCAACAGGCGGGCTTCCCACGCCTTGGCGGCCACCGCGACGTCGTCGACGTCGGGCGGAAGTTGGAGAAGGACGTGGACGCCGGCCGCGACCCCCGTGACGGGCAGTTCCGGGAGCTCGTCGGCGAGCGCGTCGAGCAGCCGATCGCGCCGCGCGCGATAGACGCGCCGCGCCCTGCGGACGTGACGGTCGTAATCGCCGCTGCGCAGGAATTCGGCGAGCGCGAGCTGGTTCAGGGCGGGTGAGAAGTCGTCGATCAGGCACTTCTGGATCGTGGCCTGCTCCAGCAGGTCCGGTGGCGCGGTGAGCCACCCGAGCCGGAGCGCCGGCGCCAGCGTCTTGGAGACGGTGCCCATCTGCACCACCAGGTCGGGGGCCAGACCCTGCAGCGCTCGGACCGGCTCCTGGTCGTAGCGGAACTCGGCGTCGTAGTCGTCCTCGATGACCAGGGCGCGACGGTTGCGTGCCCAGCCAAGCAGCGCGCGCCGGCGGTCGGCGCTCATCACCAGGCCGGTCGGGAACTGATGGGCCGGGGTGACCAGCACCGCGTCGGTGTCAAGATCTCCGACCACGATCCCACCGGCGTCGATCGGCTGGGCGACCAGTGACAGGCCCGCCGCGATCACGCGCTCTTGCTGGCGGGCGTGTGAAGGGTTCTCGACCGCCAGTCTGCGTGCGCCACGAGCCCGCAGGACGCGGAGCAGAACATCGACACTCTGCGCGGTTCCCTGGGTGACGATCAGATGGTCTGGGTCGACGATCACCCCCCGCGTGCGCCCGAGGTGATCGGCAAGGGCCCGGCGCAGGGCCGGCTCGCCCTGCGACTCGCGATAGTCCAGCATCAGGTGGCCGCTTTCGCGCGCGACCCTCTGCGTGGTCGCCAGCCATCGCGTGAGCGGGAACAGATTGACGTCGGGGGTGGTCGGAGAAAGGTCGTAGAGGGGCGGGCGGTCGGCCGGAGGGCGTGGCGTCGCCGGGACGGTCGAGGCGATGAGCGGTGCCACCACCGGCGCCGAGCGTGCGCGGACGGTCAGAAAGCCCTGCGAGGCCAGCTGGTCGTACGCGTCGGTCACCACCCCGCGCGAGACGCCGAGCTCCTGAGCCAGGGCGCGGGAGGAGGGCAGGGCGACACCCGCCCGCAGCGCTCCGTCGACGATCGCCTTGCGCAACGTCCGCTCGAGTGCACCCCGCAACGTCTCGCCGGGCCCCCGCTCCAGCGACCACCATCTCGTCTCGTCAGCCGACCCGGTCCTCAGCCCCTTCATCGCGCCTCGAGAGTGACATACCGCGCCGACGCTCGCGTCTGCCGGCAGCTGAGGCACGCTCCGATCACCGCTCTCCGCCCCGATCCAGGCAGCCGGTGCGCTCTGAGACAAGGTAGATCAGGCGAAAGCACGGCCCCGACGTCGCGGTGAGCGGCCAGCCCGCGCTGGCCTGCAGGCGAAGGACCGACTCCAGCCCGACCGAATCCCCGCCATCGTCGGACAGGGCGTGCAGGCAGACCGCCCCACGATCGTCGTCCAGGAGCTGGAGAAGCGACACGACTCGAGTCTGTCGGCCGGTGGTCTGTGATCACAGGGCCAGAGGCGCTCCGGGACGCAGGGCCAGCGGTGGGAATGTGAGTGTCATGTTGTCACTGGCCTCATCAGATCCAGCGCCACTGGCGCTACCACGACGACATTGCCGCCGCCCGCCATTTCCCGCTGATTTAGGCGCAGAGGTCCAGCCGCCAGTCGTTGCAGTTCATGATGTGCCCCTTGGGGAACTCGAACTCACACGTCTCACGCAGCTCGAACCCGAGCCGGCGGCAGATCGTGTTCGACGGCGCGTTGCTCACGTTCGGGAAGGCGTGCATGAAGCGGTGGCCTCCGTCGCCTCTGGCCAGCCCGATGGCCTGGGCGGTCGCTGCCACCGCGATCCCGCGGCCCTGGAACTCCGGCACGACCATCCAGCCGATCTCGTAGACCGGCTCTTGGTGCCACTGCCTCGTCCAGTAGCCGACCCATCCGGCTCCGGCGCCGCTCGGCTCCTCGACGATCTTGAGCATCCGGTCGCCCGGTTCGGCATGCTCGTAGCGGCCCTGGCGCTCACGCAGCTTCTCCGGGCTCTCCGGGCCTCCGAGATGCTCGGTCATCCGTGGGTCACCCATCAGCCGCTGCAGCAGCGGCAGGTCGTCGCTGCCCCACGGTTCGATCGTCACCGTCACGTCCATCGCCGGAGGGTAACCGCGCGTGCGGTTAGCTTCACTCCGGAAGCCAAGGTGACGATCGCGTGGCGACAGACCCCCACATCCTGAGCGCGGAGGCCGCGGAGCTGCCCGAGGGCTGGGTGCCCCGGCGACATCGCCTGCGCGGCGACCTGACCCCGGCGGAGGCAGTGCGGTGGCTGCGCGATGACGTGCGCCCAGTCGCGCTCGTCGGGGAGTGGCTGGACTCGAGGGCGATCCTGGGGTCGTGTCCGGTGGCGGTCGCGAGGTCTGGGGATGACGTGTTCGGCTTGCTGGATGCGCTGCCGCGACTGGACTCGGACGGGGTGCGAGTCGGCGGTGGCTGGGTCGGCTGGCTGGGCTACCGGCTCGGCCGCGAAGTCGAGGAGCTCTGGCCCGACCCGCCGGCGCCGCGCCCGAGACCGCCGTTCTCGCTGGCGTTCTATGACCACTTGATCGTCGGCGACGAGGACGGGTGGTGGTTCGAGGAGCTGTGGACGCCCGCGCGCGACGGGGCGCTGGCCGAGCGGCGCGAGGTGTGGCGCGAGCGCCTGGCCGGTCCACCACCGCCGCCGGCGCGTGGCCGATCGCTCTCGTCGCTGCGGATCGCGGGCAACGGCGCGGCGGGGCATGTGGCCGCGGTGGCCGAATGCCGCGAGAGGATCGCCTCCGGCGAGCTGTTCCAGGCCAACCTCTGCCTGCGGCTGGAGGGCGCGTACGACGGTGATGGGCTCGAGCTGTTCTGCTCGGCGATCGAGGCCGGCGGCGCCCGGTTCGGGGCCTGGGTCGACGGCGCGGTGAGCCTGTCGCCGGAGCGGTTCCTGCGCCGCAACGGCGACCGGGTGAGCACCGACCCGATTAAGGGAACGCGGCCTCGCACCGACCATCTCGCCGACGCCGCGGCCGCCCGCGAGGAGCTCGAGGCTTCGGTCAAGGATGCGGCCGAGCACGTGATGATCGTCGACCTGATGCGGAACGACCTCGGCCGAGCATCCCGCTACGGCTCGGTGCGCGCACACGAGCGGCGGGTGGAAGCCCATGCTGGGGTCTGGCATCTGGTGAGCGAGGTATCGGGCCGGCTGCGCGACGGCGTGGGGGACGGGGCGCTGTTGCGCGCGACGTTCCCGCCGGGGTCGGTGACCGGCGCGCCGAAGGTGCAGGCGATGAAGGTGATCTCAGAGCTCGAAGGCTCACGGCGCGAGCTCTATACCGGCGCGATCGGGATCTCCGGTCCGCTCGCCGGGCTGGAGCTCAGCGTGGCGATCCGGACGTTCGAGATCGACGGCGGGCGGATCTGGTTCGGCGCCGGCGGTGGGATCGTCGCCGACTCCGATCCCGAGCTTGAGCTCGCCGAGGCGCTGGCCAAGGCCGCCGGCCCGCTGAATGCAATCGGCGGCCGTCTCGACGCACCGCTCCCGATGCGACCGCAGGCACCGCCGCCCCGGATCCCTCGGGCGCTGGCCTTTGGCCGCCGCCCCGACCCGCGTGCCGGGGTGTTCGAGACGGTGCTGGTGCAGGACGGCGCCGCAGTCGCATTGGATCCCCATCTGGCGCGGCTGCGCGACAGCCTCGGACACGTCTACGGGCGCGATCTCGCCACCGGGCTGCGGGCTGAGATCGAGCGGACGGTCGCGGCGACCGGCGGACAGCGGACCCGCATGCGAATCGCCGCGACCGCCGACGGCGCCGTGACGGTCTCCGCGGTCCCCGCCCCGCTTGCGCCGGCGCAGAACGTCATGCTGGCGCCGTTCATGCTGCCCGGCGGGCTCGGCGCTCACAAGTGGATCGACCGGGGGCTGCTCGACACGCTGTCCCGGCAGGGGCACGACTCGGTGCCGTTGTTGATCGATTCCGACGGCGCCGTCCTGGAGGCCGCGTACGCAAATGTCTGGATAGTCGAGGACGGCATCTGGATCACCCCGCCCGCCGACGGGCGCATCCTGCCCGGCATCACCCGCGCGGACCGGCTGGCCGCCGATCCGTCCGCGCGTGAGCAGCCGATCTCGCTGGAGCGCCTTCGACAGGCGGCCGGTGTGTCTGTCACCTCGTCGATCGCCGGGCTGCGCGCGGCGCGGCT
>DASXZB010000111.1:0-25225 GCA_036502145.1 Solirubrobacteraceae bacterium
TCCCGACGCCGACGCGGTGATCTTCGGCCACTCGCACATCCCGCTGCTGGAGCGCTCGCCCGACGGGTTTCAGATCCTCAATCCGGGCAGCCCGACCGAGCGGCGCCGAGCCCCGCATCACACGATGGCGGTTGGCCGCGCCGGCGAGGCTGGGCTGAGCTTCGAGCTGCTGGCGCTCGACTGACAGACTCAGCTGGCGATGGACCTCTCGATCTTCTTCGCCGGCACCGGCGGCTCGGCGCCCACCGCCCGGCGCGGGCTGCCCTCCCTGCTGGTGCGCCGCGGCGGCGACCGGATCATGTTCGACTGCGGGGAGGGAACCCAGCGCCAGCTGGTCAGCACGATCGGGCTGGCCGATCTGGACGAGATCTTTCTGACCCACTTTCACGCCGACCACTGGCTCGGCCTGCCGGGGATGCTCAAGACGTTCGACCTGCGCGGACGAGAGAAGCCGCTCGTCGTCTACGGCCCGCCCGGGGTGCAGACCCTGCTCGGACTGGTGCTGCGAATGGCGGGACGCGTCGGCTTCGAGCTGGAGGTGGAGGAGCTGGTGCCGGGTGACGTCCTCGGGCGCGACGGCTACCGGATCGCGCCGGTCGAGGTCTCGCACCGTGGCGCCGCGCTCGGGTATGTGCTGTTCGAGGACAACCGCCCCGGTGTCTTTCAGCCCGAGACCGCGGTCCGACTGGGGCTCGAGCCCGGCCCAGAGTTCGGTCGCGTGCAGCGCGGCGAGACGATCCGCGGAGTGAGACCGGACCAGGTCCTGGGCGAGACCCGGCCCGGGCGCAAGCTGGTGCTCTCGGGCGACACGGAGCCCTGTGACTCGCTGCGGATCGCCGCGCACCGTGCCGATGTGCTGGTCCACGAGGCCACGTTCGCCGACGAGGAGCGCGACCGTGCCGCCGAGACCGGGCACTCGACCGCGGCCCAGGCGGCCACCCTGGCCCTCGAGGCCGAGGTCGAGCTGCTGGCGCTCACCCACGTCTCGATGCGCCATCCGGTGGCGCTGCTTCGCGACGAGGCCCGCGCAATCTTCGGGCGCACCGTGATCCCGCGGGACTTCGACTCGATCGAGATCCCGTTCGCCGAGCGCGGCGAGCCGGCGCTGGTTCGCTGGGGGTCAGAGGCCGCGGCGGCTAGCGAGGAGCCGGCGGCGGCGACCGAGGCCCCGGGTTGAAGCCCCGCATACCCGAGCGGTTTCACTCCCAGCGCCTGGAGTACGAGCGCATCGGCCCCGACCACGCCGCCCCCCTGACCGCATTGCTGCGCGATCCGCGGGTGATGAGGACGCTGTGGCCGTGGTCGACGGTCCCGGGCGACGATCAGATCCGTTCCAGCCTCGACGGCAAGATCCACCACTGGGAGCGCCACGGCTTCGGGATGTGGGCACTGTTTGACCGCAACCGGGAGTTCGTGGGCCGCGGGGGCCTGCAGTACACCGACGTGCTGGGCACGCGTGTAATCGAGGTGGGGTGGGCGATCGTTCCCGAGCGCTGGGGGCAGGGACTGGCCACCGAGCTGGCCCTGACGTCGGTCGAGATCGCGTTCTCGCGCCTCGACGTGCGCGAGGTCATCGCGTTCACGCTGCCCGACAACGTCGCCTCGCGACGGGTGATGGAGAAGGCGGGGTTCGCCTACGAGCGCGAGATCGTCCACGCCGGGCTGCCGCATGTTGTCTATCGCCGGCGCGCCCCCGCGAACGCCGCCCCGCCCAACGCCGGCACCGCGAACGCCGCCCCCGCCAACGCCGCCCCCACTGCTACGCTGACCCACACAAGCCGTCCGCCCCTTTAACCCGGTCCCGAGAGGCCAGGAAGGAGCAAATTGCCACCTACCACGGTCGTCCTCGACCGCGACGACATGCGCCGCACCCTGGTGCGGATCGCCCACGAGATCGTCGAGAAGAACCCCGAGGGATCGATCGCGATCGTCGGCATCCACCGGCGTGGGGCCCACCTGGCCCGCCGACTGCACGCGCTGACCAGTGAGCTGCTCGAGACGGCGGTACCCCTGGGCTCGGTCGACATCGCCTTCTACCGCGACGATCTCGCGATCCGCGCCGGCGGGTCCGGATCCCCGATCGTCCATGCCACAGAGCTCGACTTCCCAGTCGACGGCCGCACGATCGTGATCGTCGACGACGTGCTCTACACCGGCCGCACGGTGCGGGCGGCGATCGACGAGATCTTCGACTACGGCCGGCCCGCCCGGGTGCAGCTGGCGGTCCTCGTGGACCGCGGCCACCGCGAGCTCCCGATCCGGCCCGACTACGTCGGCAAGAACCTTCCCACCTCCCAGGACCAACGGGTCAACGTACGTGTGGAGGAGGTCGACGGCCACGACGAGGTCACGATCGGCCCCGCCGAGAAGACGAGGATCAAAGCCGCATGAGACCGACCATGCCCCGCCACCTGATCTCGATCGATGACCTCGACCGGGCCGGGATCGAGCGGATCCTGGACCGGGCCGAGTCGTTTGCCGAGGTCTCGGGCCGGGAGATCAAGAAGGTGCCCGCCCTCAGGGGCCGGACCGTGGTCAACCTCTTCTACGAGGCCTCCACCCGCACCAGCTCCAGCTTCGAGTTGGCCGCCAAGCGCCTCAGTGCCGACGTCGTCAGCATCCGCAGCGTCGGCTCGAGCGTCGACAAGGGCGAGTCGCTCAAGGACACGGTGCAGACGCTCTCGGCCTATGACCCGGCGGCGATCGTGATCCGCTCGCCCCACGCCGGGGCGGCCCAGATGGTGGCCGGCTGGACGCCGGCCGCGGTCGTCAACGCCGGCGACGGCAAGCACGAGCACCCCACCCAGGCGCTGCTGGACGTGTTCACCCTGCGCCGGCGGCTGGGCGCGCTGGACGACGCCAACATCTGGATCGTCGGCGACGTCCTTCATTCGCGCGTGGCCCGCTCCAACATCCTGGCCTTCACCCGCATGGGCGCCCACGTGACCGTGTGCGGCCCCCCGACCCTGATCCCCCGGGAGATCGAGGCGCTGGGATGCCAGTCGACGCCGACCCTCGACAACGTCAAGGAGGCCGACGTCGTCTACGTGCTGCGGATGCAGCACGAGCGGATGCGCGAGTCGTTCGTGCCCTCGCTGCGCGAGTACGCCGCTCGCTACCAGATCAACAGCAGCCGGCTGAACCCCCGCCAGCTGGTGATGCACCCCGGGCCCGTCAACCGCGGGGTCGAGCTCTCGGCGGCGACGATCGACTCCGCGCAGGCGCTTATCGGCGATCAGGTCAAGGCCGGAGTCGCGGTACGGATGGCGGTCCTCTACGAGCTGCTGGTCGGCACCCCCACACTGGCGGTGGCGGCCTGATGACCACCGAGCGGCTGTTTCACCAATCCGGCCCCGGCGCCGATCTGCTGATCCGCGGGGCCTACGTCCTCGACCCGCGGAGCGACCTCGACGAGCCCCACGACGTCCTGATCCGAAACGGGCAGATCGCCGAGCTCGGGGCCCCGGAGTCGCTGCCCGCCGAGGCCGCCGACACGCTCGACGCCGCCGGCAAGCACCTGTTCCCCGGTTTCGTGGACCCCCACGTCCACCTGCGGACCCCTGGTCAGGAGTACAAGGAGGACCTCCGGACCGGAACCGCGGCCGCGGCCGCCGGCGGTTTCACCGCGGTGATCGCGATGCCCAACACCAGCCCCACGGTCGACAGCGCCGCCGTGCTGGGCAGCCTGGTCGACCTCGCCCGTCGCGAAGCCAGTGTCCCGGTGGGCTTTCTGGCCTCGATCACCAGCGGGCTGGCGGGCGGCGAGCTGACCGAGATGGCCGACCTGCGCGATGCCGGCGCGCTCGGATTCACCGACGACGGCAAGCCGGTCGTCTCGGCCGGGATGCTGCGAAAGGCCCTTCAGTACCAGCGCCTGTGCGGCGGCGTGGTGGCGCTGCACGAAGAGGATCCGGAGCTCTCGGGCGACGGGGTGATGCACGAGGGCGCGGTGTCGGCGCGGCTGGGGATGGCCGGCATCCCCTCGATCTCGGAGTCCACGATGGTCGCCCGCGACGGCGCCGTAGCCCGCCACGAGGACGCCCGAGTCCACTTCCAGCACCTTAGCTGCGTCGAGTCCGTGGAGGCGCTCAGCGCCGCCAAGCAGGCCGGCGCGCGGGTCAGCGGCGAGGCCTGTCCGCACCATCTGACGCTCACCGACGAGTTCGTGCGGACGCTCGACAGCCGCTTCAAGATGAATCCGCCGCTGCGGACCGAGTCAGACCGTCGCGCGCTGATCGAGGCGCTCAGGTCCGGGGTCATCGACTGCGTGGCCACCGACCATGCCCCGCACGCGCGCCACGAGAAGGAGGTCCCGTTCGAGCAGGCGCCGATGGGCACCACCGGGCTGGAGACGGCGTTCCCGGCGCTGTTCACCGAGCTGGTGATGCCGGGCGAGCTCGAGCTCTCGCTGATCGTGGAGCGGATGACCGCCGGCGGCGCGCTGTACGGGCTGCCGATCCCGCGGATCGCCGTGGGCGAGCCGGCAAACCTGTGCCTGATCGACCTCGACGCGCGGTTCGAGGTCGGCGAGGACGGCTACGCCAGCCGCTCGGCCAACTGCTGCTTTCACGGGCGCACGCTGCACGGCCGGGTGCTGCTGACGGTCGCCGCCGGGCGGATCGCCCACCGCCGGCCGATGCTGGTGAGCCGGGCGGCCGCCTCCACCGGGGGCAACTAGTGGCCCCGGCCACGGCCTACGTCCTGCTCGAGGACGGGACCCGCTTTGACGGGCTGGCCTGTGGCGCCGACCGGCCGGCGGTGGGGGAGATCGTCTTCACGACCTCGATGTCGGGCTATCAGGAGGCGATGACCGATCCCAGCTACGCCGGTCAGCTGATCGCGTTCACCTTCCCCCAGATCGGCAACTACGGGGTCAGCGGCGAGGCGATGGAGTCAGACCGCGTGCACGCCCGGGCCGCGATCATGCGTGCCGGCGCCGACCGAGTCGATGCGCCGCGCGCCGAGAGCGGCTGGCTGAGCTGGCTGCGCGCCAACGGCGTCCCGGCGATCACCGATCTCGACACGCGCGCGCTGGTCCGCCACATCCGTGAGGCCGGCGCGATGCGCGGCGGCGTCTTCGGAGTCGAGATCGACGAGCGCGAGGCTCGCCGGCTGATCGACGCCGAGCCGCCGATGACCGGGCGCGACCTCGCCCGGGAGGTCTCGCCGGCCGAGACGATCGTGCTGGAGCCGACCGCCGCCGAGAACGGAACCCGGGTCGCGATGATCGACACCGGCGTCAAGGCCTCGATCGTCCGCAACCTCCGCGCCCGCGGGGTCACCGTCGAGCTTCATCCCTGCACCGCGAGCTCGGCCGACCTGCTCGAGGGCCGGCCGGACGCCGTATTCCTGGCCAACGGCCCCGGCGACCCCGCGGCCATGGACTACGTGGTGGCCACCGTGAGGGAGCTGGTCGGCGAGCTGCCCGTGTACGGGATCTGCCTCGGTCACCAGCTGCTCTGCCGGGCCGTCGGGCTCGAGACCTACAAGCTCCGATTCGGCCACCACGGGGCCAACCACCCGGTCAAGGACCTGACCACCGGCGGCACCGAGATCACCAGCCAGAACCACGGCTTCGCGGTCCTGGGGCCCGACGGTGCGCGCACCATCGACCGCGACGAGGCGGTCCGCTGGGAGACCGACTTCGGGATCGCCGAGCTGACGCACATCAACCTCTACGACCGCACCGTGGAGGGCCTCACGCTCCGCGACGTCCAGGGCGCGACGGTCCAGTACCACCCCGAGGCGGGGCCCGGCCCCAACGACGCGCTGTATCTGTTCGACCGCTTCGTGGCGGAGATCAAGGGCGTCGCCTGATGGTCCCCCGCGACCCACATCGCCAGGGGGTGGGCTGACCGTGCCCCGCCGCGACGACATCCACAAGATCCTGCTGATCGGCTCCGGGCCGATCGTGATCGGCCAGGCGGCCGAGTTCGACTACTCGGGCACCCAGGCCTGCCGGGTGCTCGTCCAGGAGGGCTACGAGGTCGTGCTGGTCAACTCCAACCCGGCCACGATCATGACCGACCCCGAGGTCGCCACCGCCACCTACATAGAGCCGCTGCTGCCCGGCCCGGTGGCCCAGGTGATCGAGCGCGAGCGACCCGACGCGTTGCTGCCCACCCTCGGTGGCCAGACGGCGCTCAACCTGGCCAAGGCGCTGCACGAGGACGGCACCCTGCAGCGCTTCGGCGTGGAGCTGATCGGGGCCGACTACGAGGCGATCGACCGCGCCGAGGACCGCGAGCGGTTCCGCGACACCATGACCGCCGCGGGGCTGCGGGTCCCGCGCAGCGCGATCGCCCACAGCACCGACGACGCCCGGGCCGCACTCGAGACCATCGGCCTGCCGTTCATCGTCCGCCCCGCGTTCACGCTCGGCGGCAGCGGCGGCGGCGTGGTTCGCGGGCAAGCCGACATCGAGCGGGTGGTGGGCGCCGGCCTGGCCGCCTCCCCGATCGGCCAGGTGCTGCTCGAGGAGTCGGTGCTGGGGTGGGGCGAATTCGAGCTCGAGGTGATGCGCGACCACACCGACAACGTGGTCATCGTGTGCTCGATCGAGAACCTCGACCCGATGGGCGTGCACACCGGCGACAGCGTCTGCGTCGCGCCGCAGCAGACGCTCACCGACAAGCAGTACCAAGCGCTGCGTGATCAGGCGATCGCGGTGATCCGCGCCGTCGGCGTCGAGACCGGCGGCTCCAACGTGCAGTTCGCGGTCAACCCGGCCACCGACGAGATCGTGGTGATCGAGATGAACCCGCGCGTGTCGCGCTCCAGCGCGCTGGCCAGCAAGGCGACCGGTTTTCCGATCGCCAAGATCGCCGCGCGGCTGGCCGTGGGCTACACGCTGCAGGAGATTCCGAACGACATCACCCAGGCCACGCCGGCGAGCTTTGAGCCCGCGATCGACTACTGCGTCGTCAAGTGGCCGCGGTTCGCGTTCGAGAAGTTCCCGGGCGCCGAGGCCGGCCTGACCACCCACATGAAGTCGGTCGGCGAGGCGATGGCGCTGGGACGGACGTTCAAGCAGGCCTTCGCCAAGGCGCTGCGCTCGCGCGAGCTGGACACCGAACCGCGGTCGCCGGCCGACGACGAAGCGCTGCTGGCGCTGGTGGCGATTCCCGGCGCCGAGCGCTACGACCACCTGCTGGAGGCGCTGCGCCGCGGCGCCACCGTCGAGGACCTGCACCGCCGGACCGACATCGACCCCTGGTTCCTGCGCGAGCTCGCCGAGCTGGTCGCCGATCCCCAGGCGCCGTTCGCCGGCGAGCGGACGTTCAAGGCGGTGGACACCTGCGCCGCGGAGTTCGCCGCCCAGACGCCCTACTACTACTCGGGGTGGGAGCGACCGGGGATCCGCGGCCCCAGCCACGAGGCCAGCCGCGGCGAGCGCCCCAGCGTGGTCATCCTCGGCTCGGGGCCGAACCGGATCGGCCAGGGGATCGAGTTTGACTACTGCTGCGTGCACGCCGCCCAGACGGTCCGCGAGCAGGGCCGCGACGCGGTGATGATCAACTGCAACCCGGAGACGGTGTCGACCGACTACGACACCTCGGACCGGCTGTACTTCGAGCCGCTGACGCTCGAGGACGTGGTTGCGGTATGCGAGCTCGAGCGGCCAGAGGGTGTGGTGGTGCAGTTCGGCGGCCAGACCCCGCTCAAGCTGGCCGCCGGGCTGGAGGCGGCCGGGATCCCGATCCTCGGCACCGGCATCGACGCCATCGACCTCGCCGAGGACCGCTCGCGGTTCGGCGCCCTGCTCGACCGCCTCGGCTACACCGCGCCGCCCTACGCGACCGCGCGCAGCGCCGAGGAGGCGCTGGAGCGCGCACCGGAGGTCGGTTTCCCGCTGCTGGTGCGTCCCAGCTACGTGCTCGGGGGCCGGGCCATGGAGATCGTCTACAGCGTGGCCGGGCTGGGCGACTACCTCCTGCGCGTGGGCACGGAGCCCGCCGCGGTGATCTACCTCGACCACTTCCTCGAGGACTCGATCGAGGTCGATGTCGACGCGCTGTGCGACGGGGGCACCGGCGCCGAGGGCGGGCAGGTGTGGATCGCGGGCATCATGCAGCACGTCGAGGAGGCGGGGATCCACTCCGGCGACTCGGCGTGCGTGCTGCCACCGCACGCCCTCGGCGAGGAGATGCTGGCCCGGATCCGCGAGCAGACTACCGGGATCGCCCGGGCGCTCGGCGTGGTCGGGCTGCTCAACGTCCAGTTCGCGATCCACGGCGACGACGGGCTGCACGTGATCGAGGCCAACCCGCGAGCCTCCAGGACGGTCCCGTTCGTCTCCAAGGCGATCGGCGTCCCGCTGGCCAAATTGGCCTGCCGGATCCTGCTGGGCGAGCGGATCGCCGATCTGGGACTTCCCCCGGAACCGGCCCTCGGCCACGTCTGCGTCAAGGAGGCGGTGCTCCCGTTCAACCGGTTCGCCGGTGCCGACTCGCTGCTGGGACCGGAGATGCGCTCGACCGGCGAGGTGATGGGAATCGCCGCCGACTTTCCGACCGCGTTCGCCAAGGCCCAAGCCGCCGCCGGGGCCAAGCTGCCCAACCATGGAACCGTGTTCATCACCGTCGCCGACGGCGACAAGCCCGCCGCCACCGGGATCGCCACCTCACTGCACGACCTCGGCTTTCGGATCATCGCCACCCGCGGCACCGCCCAGGCGCTGCGGCGGATGGGGATCCCGGCCACCGAGATCAACAAGATCGGCGAGGGGTCGCCGCACGTCGTGGACTGGCTCGAACGTGGCGCGGTCGACCTGGTGATCAACACCCCGGTGGGCACCGGAGCGCGGGCCGACGGTTACGAGATCCGGTCGGCGGCGGTGGCCCGCGGGATCCCCTGCATCACGACCATGGCCGGCGGCATCGCGGCGGCGCGAGCGATCGCCGCCGCCCGGCGCGGCGAGCCCGAGGTGGTCCCACTGCAGGAGATCCACCGCGACGGCCGGGTCACGCCGGCGCCCCACTCTGACGGCCGGGTCACACCGGCGCCGCGATGAGCGCCACGGCGCATCGGGTGACGGCGCCGTTCGGCACCCGGCCGGTTCCGGTGACCAGCCGCCAGCACCACGGCCCCTACGTCGTGCTGGCGTGTGCCGACACCGCGGGGCCCCGACCGGCCGCGGGCCAGTTCTACATGTTGATGGGAACCCGGTGGGGGGGAGGCGAGGACGAGCGGCCATTCCTGCCCCGGGCGTTCAGCGTGCTGCGCGCTCCGGCCGGGACCAGCGAGCTGCAGTTCCTCGTCGAGGACGTCGGCCCCGGCACCAACCGTCTGAGCGAGCTCGCGCCCGGCGACGAGCTGTCGCTGCTCGGCCCGCTCGGTCTGGGCTACGGCGGGCCGCGCGAGGGCCGCCGGGCGCTGCTGGTCGGCGGTGGTGTGGGGATCGCCCCGTTGGCGATCTGGCAGGACCAGCTCGAGGGCGAGGTCGGCGTAGTGCTGGGCTTCCGCGACTGCAATCACGCCGCCGGCGCGGCGCTGCTCGGCAACGCCCGAGTCGCCACCGACGACGGGAGCATCGGTCACCACGGGCTGGTGACCGAGCTGCTCGAGGACGAGCTCGACATCGATACGCACGCCGAGGTGTACGCCTGCGGACCGCCGGCGATGCTCGAGGCGGTCCGGCTGCTCTGCGCGGTGCGCGAGATCCCGGCCCAGCTGGCGCTGGAGTCGGGCATGGCCTGCGGGTTCGGCGCCTGCTTCGGCTGCGTCGTGCCGACCAAGAGCGGCTACATCAGGCTGTGCGTCGACGGGCCGGTGCTCGACGCGCGCTCGGTCGACACGGTCGTGTTCGCCGGCGGGGGTCATTGACCCGGTGAGCGTCGAGTTCTGCGGGATCGAGCTGGCCCACCCGATCATCAACGCCTCGGGCACCTTCGACGCGATCGCGGCCCGGCGCGTCTTCGCAGATCAGCTGGACGAGCAGTTCCCGTTCGCCGCGTTCGTCTCCAAGACGGTCACGCTGGCGCCTCGCCAGGGCAACCCCCCGCCCCGGCTGTGGGAGCTGGCCGGCGGGATGATGAACTCGATCGGGCTTCCCAACAAGGGGCTGCACGGCTACCTGGCCCACGACCTGCCCGAGCTCGCGGCGCTGCCGGTGCCGCTGATCGTCAACGTGATGGGGTTCAACCGCGACGAGGTGGCACAGCTCGTGCGCGCCTTCGCCGAGCACGAGGCGGTCGCCGCCCTGGAGCTCAACGTGTCGTGCCCGAATGTCGAGACTGGGCTGGTGATGGGCGCCGATCCGCGTGAAGTGGTGCGCCTGCTCGACGCGATCCGGCCGCTGACCGACAAGCCACTGATCGTCAAGCTGACGCCCAACGCCAGCGACGTGCCGGCGGTGGCGCGGGCGGCCGAGCAGGCAGGCGCCAGCGCCCTGTCGCTGATCAATACGATCCGCGGGATGGCCCTGCACCCACGCACCGGAGCGCCCTGGCTGGGCGGTCACAGCGGAGGCGTGTCGGGGCCCGCGGTGCGCGCGGTCGCGCTGGCCCAGGTCAGCGCGGTCTGCGATGCGGTCCAGATCCCGGTGATCGGCATGGGCGGCGTCGCCACCGGGCGTCACGCCCACGAACTGATGGCCGTCGGCGCCTCGCTGGTGGCGGTCGGGACGGAGAGCTTCCGCAACCCCGCTGCCGGTGAGCGGATCGCCGCCGAGCTCGAACTTCAGTCCCCGAATACCAGGATTCCGGTGCGGGGCAACCTCGGCTGACGGAGCCAGCCCGCCAAACCTGCCCAGACGTGATAGAAAGCCCCTGCAAAAGCACCGTATTGTCGAAACTAGCCTCGACAATGCTCAAGCTCAGCTTGAGGTGTAGTCGAATTGGGAAGATTTGGCTTGATCGCCCCGCCCCAAGATGTATAGTCGCCGCCCATGCCGCCGGTCAGTGAATCGCTCTCCAAGCCCCTCGCCGCCCCGGAACGCTCGCTGCACCAAAGAATGGAAGCGCTCCAGCGCGCCAACGACATCCGCAGCCGGCGCGCACAGCTCAAGCGCGACCTGAAGGCGGGCCGCCAGCCGATCCACGAGCTGTTGCTGCGCCCGCCAGATTATCTGCTGACCGCCAAGGTCTTCGACCTGCTGCTCGCGGTACCCAAGTACGGGCGAGTCAAGGTCAACAAGATCCTCTCGCAGTGCCGCATCTCCCCGAGCAAGACCCTCGGGGGCCTCTCCGAGCGCCAGCGCGGGGAGCTCGTGGCGCTGATGCGCCGCCGCTGAGCCGCGGGCGCCGTCGCCGTCATCGCGACCGGAGCCGGCGATGGCCAAAGTGATCGTGATCACCGGGCCCTCCGGAGTCGGGAAGGGCACTCTGATCCACGGCCTGCTCGAGAAGCTCCCGAAGCTCGAGCTGTCGGTCTCGGCCACCACTCGCGCCCCGCGACCGGGTGAGCGCCCCGGGCTCGATTACCACTTCCTGGACCCCGACGAGTTCCAGCGACGGGTCGCCAACGACGAGTTCGTCGAGCACGCCACCTACTCGGGATCCAACTACGGGACCCTGCGGTCGGAGCTCGAGGGCCGGCTGCGCCAGGGAATTCCGGTGGTCCTGGAGATCGAGCTGCAGGGGGCCCGGCAGGTCCGCGACGCGATCCCCGACGCGCTGGCCGTGTTCATCGCGCCGCCCTCGCGCGAGGCGCTGCGGGCGCGGCTGGTGGGCCGCGGCACCGACCCGCCGGAGCAGATCGAGCAGCGGATGCGCACCGCCGAGCGCGAGCTCGAGGCCCAGCCGGAGTTCGAGCACGTGGTCGTCAACGACCGCCTCGAGCAGGCCACCGACGAGCTGGAGCGAATCGTGACCACAGTCCTGGCGGAGAATCCAGGGGCTACCGCTAACCTTGCAAGCCCCAAAGAAGGAAGCCAACAGTGATCTCACCCCGTATCGACAAGCTGCTCGACCACGTCGACTCCGACTACGCGAGCGTGCTCGTGGCGGCCAAGCGCGCGCGCCAGATCAACTCCTACTACCACAACCTGGGCGAGGGCACGTTCGACGAGTTCCCGCCCCCGATGGTCGACACGCGCTCCAAGAACTACCTGACGATCGCCCTCGAGGAAGTCGCTCAGGGCAAGCTCAAGTACCACTACCGCTAGCCCCGCACCGGTGACCCCCGCTACCGGCTACTCGACGAGCAGACGGTAGAGATCCATGGCCCGATTGCTCTTCGGAGTGAGCGGCGGGATCGCGACCTACAAGGCCCTGGAGACGGTCCGGCTCGCCGTGAAGGCCGGCCACAGCGTGCGCGTGGTGCAGACCGAAGCCAGCCGGAGGTTCGTCGGTGCGGCCTCGTTTGAGGCGATCACCGGGGCGCCGGTGCTGACCGATGAGTTCGAGCCCGACCCACTGCGCGGTGCCTATCCCGGCGAGCCGCCACCGCAGCGCACCGCGATCTCGCACCTGGCGCTGGTGGAGCGCGCCGACCTCTACCTGATCGCGCCGGCCACCGCCAACACCCTCGCCAAGCTGGCCCACGGCCACGCCGACAACCTGCTAACCGCCGTCGCGCTGGCCGCGACCTGCCCGGTGGTGGTGGCGCCGGCGATGAACAACCACATGTACGGCCACCCCGCCACCCAGGCCAACCTGGAGCTGCTGGCCGAGCGCGGGGTCACGGTGATCGCCCCCGGGGAGGGCGAGCTGGCCTCCCACGGCGAGCACGGTGTGGGGCGCCTGGCCGAGCCCGCGCAGCTGCTGGAGACCTGCGAGTCGCTGTTGCGCGCCGAGCGGCCGGACTCCGCCTCGGCACAGTGGCTGGGGGTCCGCGTGCTGGTGACCGCGGGGGGGACCCGCGAGCCGATCGACAGCGTCCGCTACATCGGCAACCGCTCCTCGGGCCGGATGGGATTCGCACTGGCGGGCCAGGCGGCCCGCCGCGGCGCGCAGGTGACGCTGGTGGCCGCCAACGCCGGACTGCAGCCGCCCCCGTCGGTCGAAGTGATCGAGGTCCAGACCGCCGCCGAGCTGGCCGAGGCCTGTGAGCGGGAATTCGAGCGTTGCGACGTCCTCTTGATGGCTGCCGCAGTGGCCGATTTCCGACCCCGCGCGCCGGCCCAGACCAAGCTCAAGAAGGACCGCGGAGCGCCGACGATCGAGCTCGAGCCGACCGAGGACGTGCTCGCCGCGCTGGGTGCGAGGCGGCGCCCCGATCAGGTGCTGGTCGGCTTCGCCGCCGAGCACGGTGGCGACCCGGTCGCCTACGGGCTGGGCAAGCTCGAGCGCAAGCGACTCGACGCCATCGTGGTGAACGACATCGCCAAACCGGGTATCGGTTTCGATGCGTACGAGAATGAGGTGACGATCGTGATAGCCGGCGGCGGTGAGCGTACCGTCGCCCGGGCCGGGAAGGATCGAATCGCCGATCGCGTCCTGGATGAGGTGGTGCAGTTGCGAGCAAGGAAGGAGAGCGGCGATCGAGCCGTCCGAGCAGACCCCAATCGCGCCACAAGAGTTTGAGGCCTTCGCCGCCGTCGGGCGAGCCCTCGCGGCGAACATCATCAAGGCCGTCCAGGTCCGCCAGGAGACCCTCCGGCACCTGATCGTCGCCCTGCTGGCCGAAGGTCACGTGCTGATCGAGGACTACCCCGGCGTCGGCAAGACCGCGCTGGCCAGGGCGCTGTCGCGCTCGATCGATTGCCAGTTCGCACGTATCCAGTGCACCTCGGACCTGCTGCCCGCCGACGTCGTCGGCACCAATGTCTACGACCAGCGCGAGCAGCGCTTCGAGTTCCGGCCCGGCCCGGTGTTCGCCAACGTGGTGCTGGTCGACGAGATCAACCGCGCCTCGCCCAAGACGCAGTCGGGGCTGCTGGAGTGCATGCAGGAGCGTCGGGTGACGGTTGATGTCCAGACGCACGAGCTGGCGCGGCCGTTCTTGGTCCTGGCGACCCAGAACCCGATCGAATACGAGGGCACCTACCCGCTCCCCGAAGCGCAGGTCGACCGCTTCATGATCCGGATCTCACTCGGTTATCCGGACCGCTCGGCGGAGACCGGAATGCTCGCCGCCCACGAGGCCGGCGACCAGGTGCTGACGCTGCGGCCGGTGGCCACGGCGGCCGAGGTGCTGGCGGCCCAGGACGCCGCCGCCCGGGTACGGGCCGCGGCGCCGCTGCGCGACTACATCGTCCGCCTGCTGTGGCGCACCCGCGAGGACCCACGGGTCGATCTCGGAGCCAGCCCGCGCGCCGGGCTGATGCTGCTGCGCGCCGCCAAGGCGCACGCCATGCTGGCCGGACGCGACCACGCCCTCCCCGACGACGTCCAGGCGCTCGCCGAGCCCGTGCTCGCGCACCGGCTGGTGCTGGCCCCCGAGACGCCGCGCGCCGCCGGCCTCGACGTGGTCGCCGACGCGGTCTCGGCGACCCGGGCGCTGTGATGCGGAGGCTCGCGGACGCCGTCTCGGCGACCGGGGCGCAGTGATGGCGCCGCCGCGGCTTTCGGCCAGGCGGGCCGCCGCGGTGGCGATCGGTGGCGTGGTGCTGATCCTGGTGTCGTTCGTGTTCGACGCCGCGCCGCTGTTCGTGCCCGGGATCGCCTTCACCGCGCTCGGCGCGCTGGCGCCGGGCTGGGTGTGGGTCAGCGCGCGCGGAGCATCGGCACAGCGGATCCTCGAGGCCGAGCGGGTGGTCGAGGGGGAGCCGCTGGCGGCCAAGATCGAGGTCCGCCGCGGCCGGCTCGGCCTGCCCGGAGCCGAGGTCTATGACCCGTTCACCACCTCCAAGCTCGAGGTGGCCGGCCCGCTCTCGCCGCTGCAGGGCGACCGCTGCGCGAGCGTCCGAGTGGTGAGCAGCTTCGCCCGCCGCGGCCTGCAGACGCTCGAGCCGCCGTCGCTGTTCGTCCGTGACCCGCTGGAGCTGGCCCATGTCCAGGCGACCAGCGCCGCCGCCGCCCAGAGGCTGCTGGTGCTGCCGCGAACCGAGCCGGTCCGCTGGCTTGTCGCGGACCGGGGAAGGCGGTTCAAGCTTCCCGAGGGCGGCGCGGCATCGGAGGCGCTCGCCGCCGTGGACGTCGACGGGCTGCGCCCCTACCGCCCCGGCACCCCGGCGAGCCGGATCCATTGGCCCGCGGTGGCCCGCGGTGCGGGGCTGATCGAACGGCGGCTGCAGGCCGACGGCGATACCCGCCCGCTGATCGTGGTCGACGCCCGTGGCTCGGGCCCGATCGAGCTGCTCGACGCTGGAGTGCGAGCGGCGGCATCGCTGGCGCTCGATTTTGCGCGCAGCGGGGGATGCGGACTGTTGCTCCCCGGCGAGCAACGCGCCACGACCCTCGATCGCGAACTGCTGACCTGGCCGGCGGCCTACGCGCGGCTGGCGATGGTGCACGGTGGGCCGCGAGCCGCGGCGCCGGCGCTCGGTCGCTACGGCGCCCGGGTCGGCCCGATGTTCTACGTCGCGGCCAAGGCCCCGGACCGGCTGCCGGCGACGATGACCGGTCCCGCTCGCGGGCTGACCGTGCTGGTGGTGCCCGTCCCCTGCCTGGTCGGGGGCCGGCCCCAGGGGATGCGCGGACCGATGCTGGCCACGCTGGAAGTCTCCGGTTGCCGGGGCTTCCTGCTCGGGGTCAGACGGGAGTTCGACCGGGGTGGGCGGGCCAGTTCTAGGCCGGGCGCGGAGGCGAGCGCCGCATGAGCGCCGGCACGCCGACGCTGCGGGTCGCACCTCGCTTCCGTCGCTCGGCGCCGGCCGCCGCCGGCGATCTGGCCACGGCCGGCCGCCCGTGGATTCGTGTGGCCACCTTCGGGGCGTTGGCGCTCTACGGGTTGGTGCGCTGGGCCACGCTCCTGCACCCGGCGCCAACGTGGCGGCTGGTGGGCCTGCTCCTGCTGGCGCTGGTGGCCGCGGGCGGTCTGCCGCTGGTGCGCCGGGTCAGCCTGCCGGCGGCGATCGTCGCCGCGATCCTGCTGTGCCTGATCGCATTTCCCCTTTCTGGCCTGCCGTGGCACTCGTTCAGACACGTGCGGATCACGGTCAGCGCCGATCTGATCGGCACCGGCCTGCAGAACCTGGCCGGGGTGCTGGTGCCCTACCTGGGGACCGACCACGCCGTCCGCCTGGTGATCGTGCTGGGCGCGGCAGTGCTCCTGCTGGACTCCGCGATGGTGTTCGCGTTCGCCCCCCGTCCGTTCGGAGACGCCCGCCGCGCCGCCGCCGCGCTGCCGTTGATCGCGCTGGCCGTGGTGCCGTCGGCCCTGGTCCGTCCCCAGCTGCCCTACCTGCAGGGGCTGGTTCTGTTCGGGCTGCTGGTGGCGTTCATGTGGGGCGAGAAGCTCCGCCGCGGCGCCGCCGGGACCGCGCTGGCGATCGCCGCCCTGGCCGGCGTCGGGGCAGCGATAGTGGCCCCCAAGATCGATCCCCACAAGCCGTGGGTCGACTATCGCGCCTGGGCCGGCACGATCGCCCCCGCCCACATCGACGCCTTCAACTGGAATCAGACCTACGGGCCGCTGCACTGGCCGCGCGCCGGGCACGAGGTGCTGACCGTGTCGGCGCGGCGGGGCGACTACTGGAAGGCCGAGGATCTGGACTTCTTCAACGGCTTCGCCTGGCAGGCGGGCTCCAACGCCGTCTCCCCGGCGCTACCGTCGCCCGACGAGTCGGCGCTTCAGAAGTGGACCGAGCGGTTGCAGGTCACGATCAAGGGGATGCGGACCTACGACGTGATCGCGGCCGGCTACGCCGCCCAGCCGGCGATCTCCGGCGGCGTGACCGAGGGGGGCAGCGACGGTACCTGGAGCAGCTCCCGCGCGCTCGGCCCCGGCACCACCTACTCGGTGCTCGCCTACTCGCCGACTCCCTCGGCCGGTCAGCTGCGGGCGGCGGGGATGGGGTATCCCAACTCGCTGCTGGTCAGCTCTCGGACGCTGGCGATTCCCTACCGCCAGCTCACGGTCGGCGACCTGCCCGCGGTCACGTTCCCGCCGTTTCACTCCAACCAGCAGCCCTACGTCCAGCAGGGCTACGTCCCCAGGACCGCGGAGCTGGTCAGCTCCTCGCCCTACGGGCCCGCCTACACACTGGCCCGGCAGCTCGCCGCAGAGGCCTCGACGCCGTACGCGTTCGTGACCAGCGTCCAGCGCTACCTGGCGCACGGATATACGTACAACGAGAAGCCGCCGCGGCGGGCATATCCGCTCGAGAGCTTCCTGTTCAGGGACCGCCTGGGCTACTGCCAGCAGTTCTCAGGCGCGATGGCGTTGCTGCTGCGGATGGGTGGGCTCCCGGCGCGGGTGGCGTCGGGCTTCACCGCCGGGTCGCCCAACGCCTCCAACACCCAGTGGACGGTCTCAGACATCGACGCCCACGCCTGGGTCGAGGTCTGGTTCCCGCACTACGGCTGGGTCCGCTTCGACCCCACCCCGGCGGTTGCGCCGGCCCGGGGAGGCGCCTCTCAGACGGAATTCGTCAAGAACCTGCCCGGCGAGGGCAGCGCGCCGACGGCGGCCGCGAACCGGGGCCCGGGCGCCACGTCGAGCTCGAGCACCCCCCACGCCAGCTCGGCCGGCGGGGGTCTCAGCCCACTACTGGTGATCCCGGCGCTGGCGGTGATCCTGCTCGTCGCATTTCTGTCCTGGTCGCTGCTGCTGCGACCCGCAGCCAGTGAGGACGAGCTCGTGGCCGAGCTCGAGCGGGCGCTGTCGCGCTCGGGCCGGCCGCTCGCCGACGGCGTCACGCTGGCCTCGCTCGAGCATCGCTTCCGCTCCTCGCCCAGCGCCGCGGCCTACGTCCGCGAGCTGCGGCTGGGCCGCTATGCCGGCTCCACCGCGCACCCCACCGCGGCCCAGCGGCGAGCGCTGCGCAACCAGCTGCGCTTCGGCCTGGGGCTGTCAGGCCGGCTGCGGGCGCTGTGGGCGCTGCCGCCCCGCCCGCGCCTGGGTTCCAAGCCGCGCTCGTAGCGACCCCACCCGCGTCTACGTCGCGACCCCACCCGCGTCTACGTCGCGACCAACGCGCGTCCTAAGATGCCTGTCATGGACGACGTGTACGACCTCTTTCGGCGCGGGACCGAGTTGCTGGAGGCCGGCCATCACCACCAGGCCGCGATCCCGCTCGCCCGCGCCCGCGACCTGGCCCCCGAGCAGACCTCGATCCGCGAGGCGCTGGGCCGGGCCCTGTTTCGCATCCAGAGCTACGAGCAGGCGGCAGCGGAGTTCCAGGCCGTTGTCGACCGGGCTCCTACCAACGACTTCGCGCAGTTCTGCCTCGGGCGGAGCCTGCAGATGCTGGGCCGCCACGCCGAGGCTCGCAAGCCGCTGGCGCTGGCCGCCTGCCTGCAGCCGGGGCGCCGCGATTACCGCGTCTACCGCGACCGGGCCCGGGCCCGGGCCGCCGAGGGGTCGGGTCAGCAGCTGTCCTGAGGGCGTCGGCGAAGCGCTCTCAGGACGCGCCAAACCACCGCTGCGGTGCTAACCTGAGACGCACAGCTTTCGTGCCGGGCGCTTCCCGGTAGCAGGATCAGAAAGTGGGCGCTCGCCCGCTTTTTTTATGAGTTTTATCGACGGAGGAGAACGTGACCGCACTACAGACCGAGATCGAAGCCAGACTCGCCGGCATCGAGCCCGAGGTCGAGGTGCTGCTGGCGGAGGTCGTCTCCGGCACGACCCTGCGGCTGTTCATCGACCACCCCGCCGGGGTGACGCTGGACCTCTGCGAACGCGTCTCACGCGAGCTGAACGACTACCGCGAGCGCTACTCGCTGGAGGTGTCCTCGCCGGGCCAGGATCGCCCGCTCACCAAGCCCCAGCACTACACCCGCTTTCTGGGCCGCCGCGCGCGAGTGCGCCTGCGGGAGGCTGCCGCGGGTCACAAGCAGTACACCGGTGAGCTGGTCGGCGCCTCGGACCGAGAGGTCACGATCGCGGCGCACGAAGGGGTCGTCACGATTCCCTACGAGCAGATCGTCCGCTCCAACCTCGTACCTGGAGACTGAGCCATGTCCAAGGAGATAGTGGAGGCCGTACGGGGGCTGGCGGCTGAGAAGAACATCTCGCACGAGAAGCTGATGGAGGCGCTGGAAGACGCGCTTCTGTCGGCGTACAAGAAGACCCCCGGATCGGCGCCGTACGCCAAGGTCGAGATGGACCGCGACAGCGGTGACTTCATCGTCTGGGAGCTGAAGATCCCGCCGGAGCTCGAGGAACAGCTGCTCGTCGAGGCGACCACCGATCAACAGCCCACCGTCGACCCGGAGACCGGCGAGATGCGCGAGGCTCCCGAGCCCGAGATCGACCCCGAGAAGCTCAAGGAGTACGAGGACCAGATCGAGATCGAGGACGTCACCCCGCACGACTTCGGCCGGATCGCGGCGCAGACCGCCAAGCAGGTGATCCTGCAGCGGATCCGCGAGGCCGAGCGCGACATGATGTTCGAGGAGTACCGAGACCGTGTCGGCGAGCTGATCACCGGGATCGTGCAGCAGTCCGACTCGCGCTACACGCTGGTCCAGCTGCGCGAGCGCGTCGAGGCGCTGCTGCCCAAGTCAGAGCAGGTGGACGGCGAGCGCTATGACCACTCGCAGCGCATCAAGGCCGTGATCAAGGACGTCTCCAACTCGACCAAGGGCCCGAGCATCATCGTCTCGCGCCGCGATCCGGAGCTGATCAAGTCGCTGTTCGAGCTCGAGGTGCCCGAGATCGCCGACGGGCTGGTGGAGATCACCGGCGTCGCCCGCGAGCCCGGCTACCGCTCCAAGATCGCGGTGGTCTCCCACGTTGACGGCGTCGATCCCGTCGGCGCCTGCGTGGGGCCCCGCGGCTCCCGGGTGCGGATGGTGGTCTCCGAGCTGCGGGGCGAGAAGATCGACATCATCCCCTACAACGACGAGCCGGCCCGGTTCGTGGCCAAGGCGCTGTCGCCGGCGCGGGTCCGCGAGGTGCTGGTCGACGACGCCGGCAAGCAGGCAACGGTGATCGTCCCCGACGACCAGCTCTCGCTCGCGATCGGTCGCGAGGGCCAGAACGCCAGGCTGGCGGCGCGGCTGACCGGCTGGCGGATCGACATCCGCTCCGAGACCGAGTTCGCCGCCGAGGAGGCCGAGCACGGCTACGAGCAGGACGACGCCGCCCAGGGCCGCTGTGCGGCGATCCTCTCAAACGGCCGCCGCTGCCCCAATGCGGCGCTGCCGGGCTCGCGTTACTGCGGCATCGAATCCCACCAGGCGCTGGCCAACCAGGAGACAGACCAGGTCGAGGCCGCGCAGGACGAGAATGGGTCCGGCGCCCCGGCGGCGCCCGAGCCCGCGGCTGCGCCCGTCGAGGCCCTCCCGGGGGCCGGCGAGGAATCCGCCCCGCCGGCTCCGGAGAGCGCGGCCGGGTAGTTGCCGGCATCGCAGAGGCTCGTAGACTGGAGGTAGATGAACAAGCGTGTGCATGAGATCGCCAAGGAGCGTGGGCTCCCGGCCAAGGACGTGCTGGCTCGCCTGAAGGCGGCCGGCGTCCAGGTGAAGGCCGCCTCGTCGTCGGTTGACGAGGATCTGGCCCGCAAGGTCCTGGCCAACGGGGACGGCGCCGGCCAGGCAGCGACCGCGGCCCCGGCCGCGGTGGCGACCGCTCCCGCTGGCGCTGCGCCCGCGACGGCCGAGAGCGCCGCTGGCGCCCCGGCTGCCGCACCTGAGAGCGCCTCCGCGCCGGCTCCCAAGGCCGCCGACGGCGCTCCGGGGACTGCTCCGGCCGCTGGCGCGGCCGGCGGCGAGGCCGCCCACAAGCGTCCCACCCGCGACTCGCTCCAGGGCGAGCGCGCGCCCGGCAACGCCGGCGGGCGCCGCCGGGTCGTGATCGACTCTCAGGCTTCACGCCGGGCCGCCGGCAGCGGCGGCCCCCCTCAGTCAAACCAGCCGCCACGCCGCCAGCGCCGCGGTCGCCGCCGGCGCGGCGTCTATGACGAAGAGGCCGAGTCGCGTCCGTCGCGCCCGGCCTCGATCGACCCTTCGGCAATTCAGATCAACTCCGGCTCGACAGTCAAGGACGTCGCCGAGTACCTCAGCGTGCCGGTCCCCGAGGTGATGAAGAAGCTGATGGGGCTCGGCGAGATGAAGACTCTGACCCAGACGCTCTCGGACGAGTCGATCCAGGTTCTGGCCGCCGAGCTCAAGAAGGAAGTCGAGATCGTCCACTCCGAGGACGAGGAGATCGCCGAGCCGGTGTTCGACGACCCCGACGAGGATCTGGTGGAGCGGGCCCCGGTGGTGACGATCATGGGCCACGTCGACCACGGCAAGACCTCGCTGCTGGACGCGATCCGCGAGACCCAGGTGGCGGCCGGCGAGGCCGGCGGGATCACCCAGCACATCGGCGCCTATCAGGTCAGCCACGACGGCCGCTCGGTCACCTTCCTGGACACCCCGGGCCACGAGGCGTTCACCGCGATGCGGGCCCGCGGCGCCAAGGTCACCGACATCGCGGTGATCGTGGTCGCCGCCGACGACGGCGTCAAGCCGCAGACCCAGGAGGCCGTCGATCACGCCAAGGAGGCCGGCGTGCCGATGCTGGTCGCCGTCAACAAGATCGACAAGGAGGGCGCGCAGCCAGATCGCGTCCGCACCGAGATGACCCAGCTCGGCCTGCAGCCGGTGGAGTGGGGCGGCGACACCGAGTTCGTCAACGTCTCGGCCAAGACCAGGGATGGGCTGGACGACCTGCTGGAGACGATCATCGTCATGGCCGAGGTCGAGGAGCTGCGTGCCAACCCCGATGCCCCCGCTTCCGGCACCGTCGTCGAGTCAAAGCTCGACCCTGGACGAGGACCGGTGGTCACGATCCTGGTCAGCCGCGGGACCCTGGAGGTCGGCGACGCGCTGGTCGCCGGTGCTCACTGGGGCCGGGTGCGGGCGATGCACGACTTTCTCGGCAACCGGATCGGCCAGGCGCTGCCCGGCGAGCCGGTCGAGGTGCTGGGCTTCGACGGCGTCCCCGAGGCTGGGGAGCACGTCCGCGTGGTCGAGCACGAGCGTCGCGCCCGGCAGTTGGCCGGCGAGCGCGCCACTCGGCTGAAGGCCGAATCGCTGGCCCGCCGCAGCGGCAAGCGAGTCTCGCTGGAGGACATTTTCGGCAGCGGGCTGCAGGAGCTCAACCTGGTCCTCAAGGCCGATGTGGCCGGCTCGCTGGAGGCGATTGAGGACGAGATCGCGAAGCTGCCCCAGGACGAGGTGTCGGTCAACGTGATCCGTCGCGCCGTCGGCGCCGTGACCGAGTCAGACGTGATGCTGGCGGCGGCTTCGGATGCCGTGATCCTGGCCTTCAACGTGCGGCCGGTCGGAGACGCCCGCGCCGCCGCCGAGCGCGAGGGCGTCGAGATCCGCCACTACTCGGTGATCTACCGCGCGATCGAGGAGCTCCGCAGTGCCATGCAGGGCATGCTGGCGCCCGAGGAGGTTGAGGAGGTGCTCGGCTCGGCCGAGGTCCGTCAGACCTTCCGTGCCTCCCGCGTGGGCACGATCGCCGGCTCGCACGTGACCGAGGGCAGGATCACGCGGGGCTCCAAGGTTCGCCTGGTCCGTGACGGCACCGTCGTCTACGACGGGGAGATCGCCAGCCTGCGCCGCTTCAACGACGACGTTCGCGAGGTCGCGACCGACTTTGACTGCGGCATCGTGCTGCGCGACTACGCCGACATCAAGGAAGGCGACGTGCTCGAGACCTACGCCACCCGTCAGGTCGAGCGCGAGCTCGCCTGAGTGGCCCGCGCTATGGACCGCATCCATGGCGGGGGCCACTGACCGCGGGGTTGTCGTCCCCGGGCGGATTCGTCGCCGTGCTGGTGATCGAGTTGCACTTCCCGCAGGCATACGGGTTGAAGGCCAAGCGCAAGGAGCTGTCGTCGATCAAGGCCCAGCTACACGGACGGCTCGGTGTGGCGGTGTCCGAGACCGGCCATCAGGACCTGTGGCAGCGAGCCACCCTGACGGCGTCGCTCACCGGTGGATCGCTGCGCACGCTGAGCGCGGCCGCGGACGAAGTCGAGCGCTGGGTCATCGCCCGCTGTCCGGACGGCGCCCGGGTCGAGCGGGTGCTGGCGTCGGTCGAGGATCTGCGCGGATGAGCGCGCAGCGCGAACAACCGTGCGCAGGATAGGATGGCCACTGGCCGGATGCGCCGCGTCGACGAGGCCGTGAGAGCGGTGCTCAGCGACGCCATAACCAGGGATCTCAAGGACCCACGCGTGGGTTTCGTGACAGTAACCGGAGTCAAGACAAGCCCAGATCTGCGACACGCCAGGGTGTTCGTCAGCGTGCTCGGCGACGAGGCGGCCCGCGAGGGCAGCCTGGAGGGTTTGCGGTCGGCTCATGGCTTCCTGCAGCGGCGCGTGGCCGACGAGCTGACGCTGAAGCACACCCCGGCGTTGACGTTCGAGTACGACGGGTCGGTGGATCGCGGGATGCGGATCTCGAGCCTGCTCCGGGCCGAGGCCGAAGCGGAGGGCGAGCCCGATGACGGCTAACGGAGACCGTTCCGAGCGCGACCGGGTACTCGACGAGCTCCTCGCCGCGGACAAGCTGGTGGTCGTCACTCACGAGCACCCCGATGGCGACGCCCTCGGCTCGCTGATCGCGATGCAGGGCGTGCTCGAGGCGATCGGCAAGGACTGCCTGATGTTCATCGATTCCCGCGACCTGCCGCTCCCCCAGGAGTACAGCTTCCTGCTCCTGAACCGGCCGGTCTCGGAACCCCCGGCGGACGTCGACGAGCGCACGATCGTGTTCCTGGACTGCGGCAACCTCGAGCGCAACCCGGCCGAGGCGTTCCGCCGCCCCGGGGTCCACATTCTCAACATCGACCACCACCACGACAACACGCGCTTTGGGACCGTCAACCTGGTGGTCCCGGAGGCCTCCTGCACGGCGGAGATCGTCTGGGGTCTGATGGGCAGCCTCGGGGTGAGCCCGTCGCTCCCGGTGGCCGAGGCCCTGTACGTGGGGCTGATCACCGATACCGGCCGCTTCATGTACGAGAACACCGGGCGCCAGGCCCACGTCATGGCCGCCGACCTGATCGGCGCCGGCGTCGACGTGCACGAGATGTACCGCCGGGTCTACGAGGGAGTTCCCTACGGCAAGCTCGCGCTGCTGGCCCGGGGGCTGGCCAACGTCGAGCGCTACGACGACGGGCGACTGACGATGACCGAGCTGAGCGCCTCGGACTTCAGCGACTCCGGCGCCGAGGAGAGCTACTCCGAGGGCGTCGTGGACCATCTGCGGGCCGTCGAGGGCACCGCGCTGGCGGCGCTGGTCCGCGACCGGATCTCGGACGACGCCGAGGGGGTGCGCAAGGTCTCCCTGCGGGCCAGCGACGACCGCGTCGACGTCTCGGCGATCGCGCGGGCCCAGGGGGGAGGCGGCCACCGCCAGGCGGCGGGCTTCAACACCGAGCTCTCGCACGCCGAGCTGGTCGGATTTCTGCGCTCGCAGCTGGCCGAGCAGCTGGTCTAGCGCGCGGCGTCCGTCTGGCCCTCTCACGGGGCCTCCGTCGATTTAGTGCGATATTGGCAGCAAAATGACGGAGGCCCCTCAGGACTACGTCCTGCTGTATGACAAGCCGGCGGGCATCACCTCGCACGACGTAGTGGCCCGGGTCCGGCGCTCGCTGCCGCGCCGGGCCAAGGTCGGCCACGCCGGCACGCTTGACCCGTTCGCCACCGGGCTGCTGCTGATCCTGGTCGGCCGCGCCACCCGGACCCAGCGGTTCCTGATGGCGCTGCGCAAGCGCTACCAGGCCACGGCGCGGTTCGGGGCCGTCTCCAGCACCGGCGATCCCGACGGGGAGATCGTGCCGACCGGCGTGGTGCCGGACGACGGGCTGGAGCTCCCTGTCGGGCGCCTGATGCAGCGTCCTCCGGCCTACTCGGCGGTCAAGCTGGGCGGCCGGCGCGCCTACGCCCTGGCCCGGGCGGGGGTCGACGTGCAGACCGCCGAGCGGGAGGTCGAGGTCCACCGGTTCGAGGAGCGCTGGCGGGACGGAGCGCGCCGCGGGTTCGAGATCGAGTGCTCCTCGGGCACCTACGTGCGAAGCCTGATCGCCGATCTCGGCGACGCCTACTGCGAGCAGCTGCGCCGGACGGCGATCGGAGACTTCGAGGTCGCCGACGCCGACCCCGAGCGGCCCGTCGCGCTCAACGACGCGCTGAGCTTCCTCCCTGCGATCGCGCTCGATGACGAACTCGCGCGGCGCGCGTCGCATGGCGCTGACGTGTCGATCCCGGGCCCCGCGGCCCCGATCGTCC
>DASXZB010000112.1:0-11228 GCA_036502145.1 Solirubrobacteraceae bacterium
TACGAGGGCCAGCCGCCAGGGTATCCGGCCGCGTCCAATAGTTGAGGAACCATTAGAGATGGATGACAGAGCCCTCGGAATGTGGTTCGATCCCGGGATGGAGGTAGTTGAGGTACGGTCGGGGGCACCCCGCCGATGAGCATCGGTGCCTCCGAACTCATCGAGTCGGCCGAACCGACTGTCGAGAGCGTCGAGCTGGTCCCCAGCGAGATCGCCGCGCGCTCTCCGCTGCAGCTCTTCTGGCGCCGCTTCCGCGCCGACAAGGTGGCGATGGCCTCGGCCATCTTCATCATCTTCCTGATCGTCATCGCGATCGCGGCGCCGCTGGTCGTGAAGGCCCTCGGCCTGCCCGGTCCGAACGTCCAGGACCCGAATGCCACCGACGCCTTCGGCGCCCCGCTGGGCCCGACCTCCGCCCACCCCTTCGGCGTCGACCAGGTCGGACGCGACGTCCTCTCGCGCGTGATCTACGGAGCGCGGGTCTCGCTCGTGGTGGGCATCGTCGGCACCGCCGTCGCCACCGTCATCGGGACCTTCTTCGGGTTGCTGGCCGGCTTCTACCGCGGCTGGATGGACACCGTCGTGTCGCGCATCGTGGACGTCTTCCTGGCCTTCCCGGTGCTGGTCCTCGGCCTCGGGATCGGGGCGGCCTGCGGCGTGCGGGGCTGCGCCGGCGGCCTGATCCAGCCTGGCATCGTGACCGTGCTGTTCATCATCGCGATCTCGAGCTTCACCTACATCGCCAGGATCGCCCGCGGGCAGGTGCTGTCGCTGCGGGAGAAGGAGTTCGTCGAGGCCTCCCGGTCCCTGGGGGCGTCCAACCGGCGGATCCTGTTCAAAGAGCTGCTGCCGAACCTGGTCGCGCCGCTGATCGTCTACTCCAGCCTGCTGATCCCGACCAACATCCTGCTGGAGGCGGCCCTCTCCTACCTGGGGGTGGGGATCCGCCCGCCGACGGCCAGCTGGGGCCAGATGATCTCCGACGCCACGCCGATCTTCAACACGGCCTGGTGGTACATGGTCTTTCCGGGAGTGGCCCTGCTACTCACCGTGCTTGCGTTCAACCTGGTCGGCGACGGCCTGTTGGACGCTCTCAACCCGCGCGGGGAGTCGCGATGAGCCCACAGCTCGCCGCGCAGACCCGCGCTCGATACACACAGGAGGAAGCACCCTATGAGGGTTAGTCGCAACCTGATCGCTTCGGCGGTCACAGTGCTGCTCGCCGGAGGCCTGGCGGCCTGCGGTGGCAGCTCGAGCAGCAGTTCGTCCGGGGGAGGATCGAACTCGAGCACGAGCAGCAGCGCCCAGGCAATTCCGCTCAAGCCGGGCGAGAACCCGGTTGGCCAGCAGCTCACCGGCAAGACGAAGGGCGGCACCCTCACGGTGTTGTCAAATGGCGACTTCGAGCACCTGGACTCAGGCCAGGCGTACTACGCGCTTGACTATCAGATCATCCAGGCGACCGACCGGCCGCTGTTCTCCTACCCACCCAATTCGGTTTCCACGGTGCGGGCCGATCTCGCCACCACGGTTCCGACCACGGCCAACGGCGGCATCACCGATGGCGGCAAGACGGTCACCGTTCACATCCGCACCGGCGTCCACTACAGCCCGCCGGTCAACCGCGAGGTGACCGCGCAAGACGTCGCCTTCGCGCTGGAGCGGGGCGCCAACCCGAACGTGGGCAACGCCTACTGGCCGGCCTACTTCGGCGCCGCCTCGCCGGCTCCGCTGCTTGGTTCGACCAGCTCTAAGTACCAGGGCGGCCCGCTACCGGGGATCACCACGCCGAATAAGACCACGATCGTGTTCAAGATGACCAAGCCTGGTGCGCCGCTGCTGATCGACGCGCTCAGCCTGCCGCTGTCGGCGCCGTTGCCGCCGGAGTTTGTGGGTCCGCTGGACAAGAAGAGCCCGACCACGTACGGGACGCAGTTCCTCGTGGCCACCGGTCCGTACATGGTCCAGGCCGACAAGACGGGCAAGATCGCCGGCATCGGCTATCAGCCGGGCAAGTCCGAAACCCTGGTCCGCAACCCCAACTGGGACCCGAAGACTGACTTCCGGCCGGCCTATCTGAATCAGATCAAGGTCAAGGTCGGCGGTGACTCCACCGTCATCGGCCAGCAGGTACTCAAGGGCTCTGATTCGATCCAGCTCGACACGGTGGACAACTCGATCGTCAAGCAGGCCTACCAACAGGATCCGTCGCAGATCACGTTCACGTCGGGGTCCGGCGACCACTACATGGCGATGAACACCCAGCACGGGGTGTTCAAGAACGTCAACATCCGCCGCGCCATGTGGGCGGCGCTCGATCGCGAGGCGATCGTCAAGGCACGAGGCGGTGCCCTGGTGGCCGAGCCCGGGACGCACTTCATCTACCCGGGCGTGGCCGGCTATGACCAGGCCGGCGGTGCCAAGGGACCGCCGGTCGACTTCAACAAGAGCGTCACCGGCAACGCGACTGCGGCGGCGAAATACATGAAGGCGGCCGGCTATCCCAGCGGCAAGTACACCGGCAACCAGACCATCCAGGTCGTGCTCAGCAATGCCGGTAACGGTCCGGCAATCGCGCAGATCGTCTCCAGCGCGATGACGTCGATCGGCCTGAAGCCGAAGGTCAGCCTCGTGGACCAGTCGACGATGTACTCCAAGTACTGCGGCGTCCCCAAGCAGCAGATCGACGCCTGCCCCACGGTCGGGTGGATCCGTGACTTCGCCGACCCGCTGAGCGTGCTTTACGCCACGTTCTACGGGCCGTCGATCGTCCCCACCAACAACTCCAACTGGAGCCAGGCCAACATCCCGGCGGTCAACACCGCGATGGTGAAGGCTGCGCTGGTGGCCGATCCGGCCGCACACGTCCAGGCGTGGGCGAACGTCGACAAGATGCTCGTCAACGAGGCGGTGGCGGTTCCGGAGGACTTCGACAACGAGCCCCAGATCGAGAGCAAGGACGTCGCCGGCGTCAATCAGCTGTGGAACGAAGGGCAGTGGGACTTCGCGTTCACGTCGCTGAAGAACGGATGAGCTGAGGGCGCGGGTCCCGCCGCCGCGTCAGGTGGCGGGACCCCCGCCGGCTCGCCGTATCGCCAACAAAGAGAGCCGATGACCACCTACATCATTCGCCGAATTCTCTGGGGCATCTTGCTGATCATCCTGGTCAGCGCTCTCACCTTCGTGTTCTTCAACGTGTTCCCGTCGGCGGATCCGGCGATCCTCCGCGCCGGTCGCAACTCCAGTCCCGCGACCATCGCCCACATCCGTCACAACCTGGGCCTGGACAAGCCCGTCTACACCCAGTTCTGGATTTACATGAAGAACATCCTCCTGCACTTCAACTTCGGCTACAGCTACTACTCCGGCGCCTCGGTGCTCGGCCTGATCAAGGACCGGCTGCCGGCGACGCTCTCGCTGACGGTCGGGGCGGCGGTGTTCTGGCTGCTGGCCGGAATACCGGTGGGCATCATCTCGGCGGTCAGGCGGGGCACGCTGCTCGATCGCGCGGCGATGAGCGGCGCCCTGTTCTTCGTCTCGATGCCGGTCTTCTGGCTGGGGCTGGTGATGCTGTTCCTGTTCGCCAACGACATCGGCAGGTTCCACGTCTTTCCCGGTGCTGGCACCTACGTCGGCCTGACCAACGACCCGGTGAAGTGGTTCACCTCGCTGATCATGCCCTGGATCGTGCTGGCCGCGACCTCGGCCGCGATCTACTCCCGATTGTTACGCGGGAGCCTGATCGAGGCCATGGGGGAGGACTACATACGCACCGCCCGGGCCAAGGGGCTCACCGAGCGGCGGGTGATCTGGCGACACGGGGTCCGCTCGGCGATCACCCCGGTGGTCACCATCCTGGGGCTCGACATCGGCGCGCTGCTGGGGGGAGCGGTGATCACCGAGACCGTGTTCGACATCCCGGGGATCGGACGCCTGAACTACGACGCGATCGTGCACTCCGACTTCCCGATCGTCCAGGGCACGGTGCTGCTGGCGGCGCTGTTCATCATCGTCGCGAACATCATCGTCGACATCTCCTACGCGTACCTCGATCCACGGGTGCGCTACTCGTGACCGACGCGGGGCCGCCACCCCAAGGCGAATCCATCGCGGGGGACGATCCGGCCCCGGCCGGCGGACCGCTGCTCACCGTCGATGACCTGCGGGTCACTTTTCGCACCGACGACGGCATCGTCCACGCCGTCGACGGGATCTCCTACACCGTCGAGGCCGGCAAGACGCTGGGGATCGTCGGCGAGTCGGGCTCCGGCAAGACGGTCTCGTCCCTGTCCACGCTCGGGCTGACCCGGTCTCGCAACTCGCAGATCGACGGGCGGATCGTCTTTGAGGGCCGCGACATCAACGCCATGTCCGACGAGGAGCTGCGCAAGATCCGCGGCAACGACGTCTCGATGATCTTCCAGGATCCGCTGTCCTCCCTGCATCCCTTCTACAAGGTCGGCTGGCAGCTGATGGAGGCGATGCAGGCGCACCAGTCGATGTCGCGTTCGGCCGCGCACACCCGGGCCGGCGAGCTGCTGGAGCTGGTGGGCATACCGGATCCCAAGCGGCGCGTCGACCAATACCCGCACGAGTTCTCAGGCGGGATGCGCCAGCGGGCGATGATCGCCATGGCGCTGGCCAACGAGCCCAAGCTGCTGATCGCCGACGAGCCGACCACCGCGCTGGACGTGACCGTGCAGGCGCAGATCCTGGCCCTGCTCGGCGATCTGCAGCGCCGACTCGGCACGGCGATCATCATCATCACCCACGACCTCGGCGTGGTGGCCGAGATCGCCGACGAGATCGCGGTGATGTATGCCGGGCGGATCGTCGAGCACGGGTCCACGGGGCAGATCTTCAGCGCGCCCCAGCACCCCTACACGTGGGGGCTGCTGAAGTCGATCCCGCGTCTGGACAACCCGCGCGATGAGGAGCTGGTCCCGATCTCCGGGCGCCCGCCGAGCCTGATCAACCGGCCCAGCGGCTGCTACTTCCATCCCCGCTGTCCCTACGTACAGGAGCCCCACAAGCGCATCGATCCGCGCCTGGAGTCGGTGGCCGGCGAATCCGACCACACCGTGGCCTGTCTGCTCAGCACCGACATCCGGCAGCGGATCTGGGAGGGCCTGCAGACCGGTCGCGACGTGGACTCGCTCAAGCGGCTGGCGGCGTCGGGCAACGGCCGCAGCGCGCCGGCCACGATCCCGGCTGCCGAACCCGGGGAGGAACAGTGACCGCGCTCGTCGAGGTAAAGGACCTGGTCAAGCACTTCCCGATCAAGAAGGGGATCATCTTCCAGCGCCAGATCGGGCACGTCAAGGCCGTCGACGGCGTGTCGTTCGAGGTGGTCGAGGGCGAGACGCTGGGGATCGTCGGCGAGACCGGCTGCGGCAAGAGCACCACCGCGCGGCTGCTGTGCCGGCTGATGGATCCCACCTCGGGAACGATCACGATCGACGGCACGGAGGTGGGCTCGCTCCAGGGCGACGGCCTCAAGGCGCTGCACCGCCAGGTGCAGATGGTCTTCCAGGACCCGTACTCGTCGCTGAACCCGCGCAAGAGCGTCGGCTCGATCATCGCCGACCCGTTCGTGATCCACGGGCTCTACAAGGGCGCGGGAGAGCGCAAGCGCCGCGTCCAGGATCTGATGGACCGCGTCGGCCTCAACCCCGAGCACTACAACCGGTACCCGCACGAGTTCTCCGGTGGCCAGCGCCAGCGGATCGGGGTGGCGCGCGCGGTGGCCCTGGAGCCGAAGCTGCTGATCGCCGACGAGCCGGTGTCGGCCCTCGACGTCTCGATCCAGGCCCAGGTGCTCAACCTGCTGCGCGAGCTGCAGCGCGAGCTCGGGCTGACCCTGGTGTTCATCGCCCACGACCTGTCGGTGGTGCGCCACATGTGCGACCGGGTGGCGGTGATGTACCTGGGCAAGGTGGTCGAGCTGGCCTCCAGCGACGTGCTCTACCGTGCTCCGCGCCACCCCTACACCGGAGCCCTGCTGTCGGCCGTCCCGGTCCCCGACCCCTCGGGCGGCAAGCGCGAGCGCGAGCTGCTGACCGGCGACGTCCCCAGCCCCGCCAACCCGCCGTCGGCCTGCCGCTTTCACACCCGCTGCCCCAAGGCCAAGGAACTGTGCTCGCAACAGGAGCCGCTGCTGGAGCCCAAGCCCGGCGGCAGCATCGCCGCCTGTCACTACCCGCTCACCGACGAGGAGATCGCGACCCGCCTGCCAGTGGCTCTGGGTCGCCAGGGCAACGGGGCTGCGCCCGCGAGCCCGTCCCCGGCCCCGGCGTCGCCCGAGTAGCGGCTACTCGGCGTCCGCCGAGGCGCCGGCGGCGTCCTCGTCGGGCTCGTCTTCGTCGTCGTCGACGTACAGCGACTCGACCGCCAGCTCCTCGCCGCGCTTGTCCCAGAGCTTTACCTCGAGGAAGTCCGAGCGATAGTTGTCGGGGGCCAGCAGCGTGAAGCGCTCCTCGATCAGCTCGCACTGATCGACGGCGAGGTTGGCCAGCTCGGCGGTCACGATCGCGCCGCCGGGGATCATCGGCACGCCCCAGACGAGCGTCATCTCGGCGCTCTTGCCCTCCTCGCCGCGCCAGGTGGCGACGACGTCGTCGTTGAGGTCAAGCTTCCAGTCGGGGTTGGCCTCGGCCAACTCGGCGGTGAAGTCGGCGCGGGCCTCGAAGTCGCTCGGCGCGCCCGCCGAGCTCTCGCTGAACGAGACGAAGCCGAACAGCTCAAAGCCGCCCGACGTGCGGGCCACCGCGGGCACGTAGGTGCGACCGGAGTAGGTCCGGTCGGGAAACCACGAGATATCTCCGGGAGCTCCGAGCTCCTCGCCCTCTGAGTCGATCTCCCGGAAGGCGGCCAGGAAGTACTCGCGCAGGGTGTCGGCCCACCGCCCGTAGGGCAGCGACTCCTGCGGCGGCTCGGCCGCGAAGCTGATCACGAAGCGGTCGGTCGGAGGCATGCGGGCGCAGCCTACAGTTGTTGCAGGTCGCACATCCCGGTCAGCTCGCCGGCTGCGCGACTGCCCGAGCCGGTGGGCCGGCGAAAAGCCCGCCGGTGGGTCCCCGAAGACCCGCTAGAACGCCCCGCGGCGAGTTAGCACCGCCGGGATCGTCTTGAGCAGGATCGACAGGTCGAGGAAGATCGACCAGCGCTCCAGGTACAGGAAGTCAAGCCGCACCAGGTCGTCGAAGTCGAGCTCGGAGCGCCCCGACACCTGCCACAGCCCGGTGATGCCGGGCAACACCAGGTAGCGCTTCTTGTGCCACTCCTCCAGGCGCTCGAAGTCGCGCATCGGCAGCGGCCGCGGGCCGACCAGCGACATCTCGCCGCGGATCACGTTGACCAGCTGCGGTAGCTCGTCGAGCGAGAAACGGCGCAGCAGCCGTCCCACACTCGTCAGCCGGGGATCCTGGCGGATCTTGAACAGCGCCCCCGACTGCTCGTTGAGCGACTCCAGGTCGCTCTGGATCTGGTCGGAGTGCTCGCGCATGGTGCGGAACTTGAAGCAGTGAAACGGCTTGCCGCCGATCCCCGGCCGGACCGAGCGGTAGATGGTCGGCCCGCGCGAGCTGAGCTTGACCGCGATCGCGATCCACAGCAGCATCGGGAACAGAACCACCAGCCCCACCGTCGAGAGCACCAAGTCGAAGGTCCGCTTGACCGCATACTCGACTCCCTCGAACACCGGCGGGCGCAGGGTGAACAGCGGCACCGACTCGCCGGGCACGAACTCGGCGCGCTCCACCAGGATCTCCATCGTCGAGGGGGCGACGTGGACCGTGACCCCGCGCTGGTGGCAGCGGTCGACCAGCTCCAGGGCCTGCTCCTGCGGGAAGTCCGGGTCGGCGATGATCACCTCCTCGACCTTCTCGCCGGCCAGGATCTCGGTCAGCTGGTCGAGTTGGCCCAGCGAGCGCAGGCCGTTGTCGGGGCGCGGCGTCAACGAGATGTAGCCGACCAGCTCGACGCTGGCGCGCGAGCGGTCGGCCAGCGCGTGGGCCACCGCCTCGATGTGCTTGCCGGATCCCACGAGCACGGCGCGGCGCCGGTAGCCGGCCTGCTCCAGCAGGCGCCCGGTGATCCGCGTGTACAGCTCGCGCAGCGCCGAGATGTAGAGGACGCCGAAGAACAGCGAGCCGTAGAAGATGTAATAGCTCGAGAAGTGGTTTCCGGTGGCCAGCGCGAACAGCGCGCCGAGCACGGTGGCGAAGAACAACGCCGAGACGATCTTCGGAAGGCCTGGCCGGCGCGCGCGATCGGCGTACAGGTCCACCCGCGCGAACATCAGCACGGTCAGCAGGTAGGCGAACGCCAGCGCCGGGCGGGTGAAGCTCCAGGTGCTGTGCAGCGTGACGCCTCCGGTCAACGCCAGCTTGATCGCGAACGCCGTGAACAGGGCGACGGCGACGCCGGCGAAGTCCAGCGCCAGCAGCGTGACCACGCGGATCAGCCGGCGCAGGGTCTCCTTGCGCAGCAAGAACATGAGCAGCGGCGGGCGCTTGCGGCGCACGTCCCGCTCGGCGTAAGGAAATGGGGCCGAGCCGGTGTAGTTGCCTTCAGCTCGGGTCTGGGTGGCCTGTTCGTGGTCGATCATTGGATCGCAGGGGCCTATCCCGCCTGCCTCCCCCGCGAGTACCTAACGATAGTTTCCCATCGAAGTTACGCAGAAGGTGGGTAGAGCGCCCTCGTCTTCACCGCCGCTTGGCCTAGCGGATAGCTCCGATCAGCGCTTGCACACCGGAGTTCTCGATCGTCCGCCGCAATCCCTCTTTCAGCGCGATCTCGGGCTCCCAGCTCAGCACCTCCCGGGCCAGGCTGATATCGGGCTGACGGACCTGCGGATCATCGGTGGGCAGCGCCTCGAACACGATCTCCGAGCTGGAGTCGGTGGCCGCGATGACCTCCTGGGCGAGCTCCAGCAGCGTGAACTCGTTGGGGTTGCCGACATTGACCGGCTCGTGGTAGCCCGACTCGGCCAGCGCGATGATCCCGCGGATCAGGTCGTCGACGTAACAGAACGAGCGGGTCTGGGAGCCGTCTCCGAACACCGTAATCGGGCGATCCTGCAGCGCCTGGCGCAGAAAGGTCGGGATCGCCCGCCCGTCGTGGGGACGCATCCGCGGTCCGTAGGTGTTGAAGATCCGCACGATCGCGGTGTCGACACCCTGCTGTCGGTGGTAGGCCATGGTCAGAGCTTCGGCGTAGCGCTTGGCCTCGTCATAGACGCCGCGCGGCCCGATCGGGTTGACGTGGCCCCAGTAGCTCTCGGGCTGGGGGTGCACCTGGGGGTCGCCGTAGACCTCGCTGGTGGAGGCGGTCAAAAACCGCGCGCGGTGGAGCTTGGCCAGGCCGAGCGTGTGGTGCGTGCCGTAGGAGCCGACCTTCAGCGTGTGCAGCGGCAGCCGCAGGTAGTCGATCGGCGAGGCCGGGGAGGCCAGGTGATAGACGAAGTCGATCGGCTCATCGACGAAGTAGGGCTCGATGATGTCGATGTTGCGGTGCACGAAGCTCTCGCCGCGGATGTGCTCGATGTTGGCCAGCGACCCGGTCTCGAAGTTGTCGACACAGATCACGCGGTGTCCGCGCGACAGCAGCTCGTCGCACAGGTGCGAGCCCAGGAACCCAGCGCCTCCCGTGACAAGACACGTACCCATGGCCCGGCAATCTACAGCGACCCCCATCGACCGCGTCGTGCGCCCGAGCCAGCCCGGGCCTGCCGAGGCCAGCCCGGGCCTGCCGGGTCAGCTCGCTGCGCCACCGCGGCCGGTTGACCCGCGGCGCAGGAAGTGCTCGTCGCCGCGGCGGATCGTGACCCGCTCGGCGTCCAGGTGCTCGAGCAGCGCCTGGGCGAACTTGCGCGAGGTTCCCAGCTCGTCGCGCAGCTGGGCCAGCGTGATCGCGCCTCCGTGGCGCCCGGCGGCGGCGATCACCCGCGCCCTCACCTCGGCCAGCGCCTCTGGGTGGTAGTGCAGCGACTGCGAGACGCGAACCGCGCGACCGGCCGCGCGCAGGGCCGCCAGGTGCTCGCCGTCGAGCTCGGAATCCAGCGGGGGCTCGAAGCCCGCGGCCAGCAGGCGGCGCTCGAGCTCGAGTGCCGAGGCACTGAGCGGGGGCGGCTCGGCTGGCGGCGCCGGGCGCGCGGGTTCGCTGGCCGGCATCGCGGCGGTACCGCGGTCATCCGCTTCGGCGGCATCGCCCCGGGAGAGCCGGGCCAGACGTTCGGTCAGCGCCCGGCTCGGGCCGTGCTTGCGGGGGTGGGGATCGAGCACCCGGCCGCCGCCGAGCGTGTCGGGCGGGGCGATCTGGCGCACCACCAGGCGGTCGCCGGCGGCCGGAACCAGCGGCTGCTCGAGCCGCAGCTGCCAGTAGCGACCTCCCAGCCAGGCCAGCCGGGCCGGGCTCTCCCGGGTCCCGTGGTGGACCTGGACCCGGGCGCCGCTGTCCGGCTCGCGCGAATGCGCTCCGTCTGATTCGAACTCCAGCTCGGCGTCGATCAGATAGGTCTCGCGCAGCTGGCCGCCGACGCCGATCACGACCTCGCCGCGCGAGACGTCGGCCACGGCCAGCCCGCCCAGGTTGATCGCCACCCGCTGGCCGGCGGCGGCCTGCTCCACGGCACGGTCGTGGACCTGGACCTCGCGGGCCCGGGCCCGCCGTCGGCTGGGCAGCAGCTCCAGCGCGTCGCCCCGTGCGATCCGGCCCGCCCACAGGGTCCCGGTCACCACCGTGCCCGCGCCCCGGATCGTGAACACCCGGTCGACGTGCAGCCGCGCCCCGTCGGTCGCGTCGGCGCGGCTGTCCACCGTCGCGGCGACCTGGTCCAGCGCGGCGCGCAGGTCGTCGAGACCCCGGCCCGAGCGGGCCGAGACGGCCACCACCTCCGCGCCGGGTAGCAGCTCGCCGGCCTCCAGCATCGCCAGCTCGGGATCGGCGAGGTCGCTCTTGGTCACGGCCACCACGCCGCGACCAACGTCGAGCGCCCGCAGCACGGCGGCGTGCTCGCGGGTCTGGGGCATCACCCCGTCGTCGGCGGCGATCGCCATCAGGTACATGTCGATCCCGGTCGCCCCGGCCACCATCGTTCGCACGTAGCGCTCGTGGCCGGGGACGTCAACGATCGACAGTGCGCGTCCCGACGGCAGCTCCAGGCGGGCATAGCCGAGCTCGATCGAGATCCCGCGCGCGTGCTCCTCGGGCAGGCGGTCGGTATCGAC
>DASXZB010000113.1:0-24661 GCA_036502145.1 Solirubrobacteraceae bacterium
CCCGCTGTTGGTTTGCGCCCAGGTCGCCAGGGCGCGCGCGGTCTGGCCCAACGACCTCTCCCGGAGCGCGCGGCGCGTGGCCAGCCGCAGCGTTCGCGCGCTCAGCAGCGGCCAGGGCAGCCGCAAGCCGGCCCCGGCCCAGTCGACGCGGGCCGCGTTCTCGGCCATGTCTCCGGCGTGCGGGACCGCGAGCACCGGACAGCCTGAGGCCAGCGCGCGGACCATCGTCCCGTGACCGGCGTGGCAGATCACCAGCGCGCAGCCCGGCATCGTCTGCGAGTACGAGAGCCATTCCACCAGGCGGGTGTTGGCGGCGACGGCCGCTGGGGAGTTCAGGGGCCGCCGGTTCCAGGTGGCCAGGACGCGGATCGGCATCCCCGCCAGGCCGGCCAGCGCGGCACGCAGCAGGCGGTGGTCGGGGTCCTGCGCGGTGGACGGAGCGACCAGCACCAGCGGCGCCTCGCCCGGCGGTGGCTCGATGGCCTGAAACGGCGGCTCCCACATGACCGGTCCGACGACATGGACGTGCCCGGGCCAGGAGCGGGGGTACTCGAGCTGGGGGAAGGTGCCCACCAGGCACAGCTCCTGGCTGAGCCCGCCGTGGAACCGGTCCAGCGGGCCGAGCCCCAGCCGACGGCGCGCGTCGTTGAGCTCCTTGCCCCCGCGGCGCAGGCCCGCCGCCACCGGGCGGTCGAAGGCGCGCCACAGCGTCCTGGCGACCTGGGTCCGGGGCATCCGAGCCCCGAACGCGTACGGCGGAAAGCCCGGGTGGCCGACCGGATAGACGTGCGGGATCAGCGTTGCCGCCGGAATCCCTTCGAGCTCGGCGGCCAGGGCGGGGGCCAGCGTGAGGATGTCGTGAACCACGACGTCGGGCGCCTCCCGGGCGACCAGCGGCCGCGTTTGGGCGGTCGCCATGACCACGGCCTCGTATGGCGGCAGCGGCCGCTCGCGGGTGGGGAAGGTGTGGTACTCGGGCGAGGCCTCAAAGCGCATCCCGCGGGCCTCGACGTACTCGCGCCACCGGGCCCAGGTCTCGTAGGTGACCTGGTGCCCGCGCGCCACCAGCTCGGCACCGAGCGCGAGCATCGGGAAGGCGTGTCCGGGCTGGCCGAAGGCGCCGAGAAAGAAGCGCAGGGGGCGGGCGGCGGTCGAGCTCCCACGCTCGGGATGACCGCCGCCGGCGGAGCCCGGCGGCCCGCTCAAGCCGCCAGCTCGGCCACCGCGCGCAGCTGCTCGATCCGCTCGTCGGCGTTGAACGCCATCGGCATCACCATCAGCGTCCCCACCCCGGCGTCGCGGAACGCGGCAAGGCGGTCGCGGACGACCGCCTTGGGCCCGCACAGCGACACCGCGTCGATCAGCTCGTCGGGGATCGCCTCGCCGGCCTCGGCCTTCTTGCCGTCCAGGTACAGATCCTGGATCTCCTGCGCAGCCTCTTCGTAGCCGTAGCGCTTGACCAGGTTGTTGTAGAAGTTCTGCTTGCGCGATCCCATGCCGCCGATGTACAGCGCCAGGCCCGGCCGCATCAGGTTGCGGGCCAGCTGGCGGTCGTCGGACACGTAGGCAGACACGGTGGGGGCGATGTCGAAGCCCTCGAGCGAACGGCCCGACCGCTGTGCCCCCTCCTGCAGCAAGGCCCGGAAGCCGGCCACGTGCTCGGGCGAGAAGAAGGTCGGGATCCAGCCGTCGGCGATCTCGCCCGCCAGCGCAGTGTTCTTGGGGCCGATCGCCGCCAGGTAGATCGGGATTCGCTCCTGCACCGGGGCGATCATCAGCTTTAGTGCCTTGCCCGGTCCGTCGGGGAGAGGCAGCTCGAGCGTCTCGCCCTTGAACTCGAGCCGCTCCCGGTCCAGTGCCTTGCGCACCACGGCCACGTACTCGCGGGTGCGCTGCAGCTGACGCCCGAAGCGCTGCCCGTGCCAGCCCTCGGCGACCTGCGGCCCCGAGGAGCCGATCCCCAGCATCATCCGTCCACCGGAGAGCTCGTCGATCGTCGCCGCCGTCATCGCGGTCAGAGCCGGGGTCCGTCCCGGCATCTGGAAGATGGCCGAGCCGAGCTTGATCCTGGTCGTCCCCGCCGCGAGCCAGGCCAGCACGGTGGCAGCGTCAGAGCCGTAGGCCTCGGCCGCCCAGACCGACTCGTAGCCGAGCCGCTCGGCCTCCTGGACCACCTGAAGCTGGTCTCGCGGGCCCATGCCGAGACCCCAGTAGCCGACGTTCACTCCGAGCTTCATCTGCAAGGTTCCTTTCGCCGCCAGGAGATCTCTTGTGGGTGCCGACGGCCGCGCGTAGAGTGACCGCGCCGCCGCCTAACGGTGGCGAACCCTATGCGAACGCGGCGCCGAGCGACCATCGAAGACCTGAGGCTGGCGATCGACTGCCTGCCCCGCCACACCCGGGTGGCGATGCTGGAGGGGATCGCCGCCAACGAGATCATCGTCGGTGCCTACACCACCCGCGACGGCGTCTGCCCAATGCTCGCCGCCCATCGGGCCGGCGGGCGGACCAGCGTGATCTCGTTCGCCAAGGCCTGGGATCGGTTCGCATTCCGTGACGCCCGCTCACAGCGCGCGCGCCGGGCCACCGAGCGGGAGCTCCTGATCCTCAAGACGCACCTGGAGGCCAGCCTGCTGGCCGAGGACGCGCCGGTCGGCGAGCTGGCGGCGGCGCGCAGCGAGTTGGCGGCCGCGCACAACGAGCGGGGGGCGGCCCGGAGCGAGCTGGCGGCCGCGCGCAGGGAGCATCTGGAGCTGGTCGCCCGGCGGGAGGGGGAACAGGAGCGGGAGCGCCAGCGAGCTGCGGAGCGCGCCCAGGAGCGCGAGCGAGCTGCGGAGCGCGCCCAGGAGCGCGGCCCAGCCGCCGAGCGCGACCGCGAGCGCCCAGGCGACCCCGACCGCAGCCCGGCCCTCCGCCACCGCCCCGGCTGGGCGTGGACGCAGGTCGTCCGCCGCTACGACGAATACGAGCGGGTGCTCGACCGGCTGGAGGCCGAGCGGACCGCGCTGCAACGGTCAGACGAGCGCGAGCCGGCGCCCAGTCGCTGATCTCCAAGTTCACCAAGACCTGGTCGGTCTCCCAAACGGCCGAGCGCCCGGCTCAGACGCTCGGCTCACCGGGCCGCTGGAAGATGATCTCCGGGACCACGCAGGCCGGGGACAGCCGCAGCAGCATCCGGACCGCCTCGGCGATGTCCTCGGAGCGGATCATGTCCTCAGCGGAGATGCTCTGCTTGACGAAGTCGGTCATCGGCGTGTCGACGAACGCCGGGCACAGTGCGCAGGACTTGATCCGATCGCTGCCGAGCTCCTTGTTCATCGCCTCGGTGAAGCCGACCACCCCGGCCTTGGTCGCAGAGTAGACCGAGAGCCACGCTTCGCCTGACTTGCCTGAGATCGACGCCGTGTTGATGACCTGGGCGCTTCCGCGCTCGGCGGCGGCGGCTTTGAGCAGCTCGGTGCACTCGCGGTAGAACATGACGATTGAGCGGAGGTTGACGCCGAGCTGCATGTCGAGCCGCTTGGTCTGGATTTCGGCCACCGCAGCGCCGAAGCCCACCCCGGCGTTGTTGACCAGAACGTCGAGGCGGCCGAAGCGGTCACGGTGGGTCTGCACGACCTGCTGGACGGCCTCCTCGGAGGCCATGTTCGCGGCCACGTGCGCGACTTCCCGCCCATCGCCGCTCAGCTCGGCCACCGCGGCCTCGAGCTTCTCAGGGCGGCGCGCCGCGACGGTCACGCCAAACCCCTCGTCCAGCAGCAGCTTTGCGATCGCGAAGCCGATCCCGCTGGAACCTCCGGTCACGATCGCCGCGCGCTCTGCCATCGAATCTCCTCGCCTCGAGTTGGTGACGCCACCTCAGCGGAGTATCCAATCAAGCCACCGGGTTTGGCGCCGCAATACTTGCGGCGTGAGCGATCAAGCGTCCCTGGAGGGATTCGAAACCGAGGAGGAGCGGCGAACCAGTCCCGTCGAGCTGCTGTGGGACCTGGTGTTCGTGTTCGCGGTCACGCAGGTCACCACGCTGCTGGCGGCAAAGCCGACCTGGAGCCGGTTTGGCGAGTCGATGCTCGCGCTCGCTCTGGTGTGGTGGGCGTGGTCCGCGTTCGTCTGGGCCGCCAACGCCCAGGCCCCCGGCTCTCGCACGCTGCGCGCCTACCTGCTCGCCGCGACGGTGTTGATCTTCGTGGTGGGGCTGGCGCTGCCGCAGGCGTTCGGGCGCGAGGCGCTGCTGTTCGCGGTCGCTTACGCGCTGGTGCGGTTGCTGCATCTGGCCCTGTACGCCGACGCGTCGCGGCGGGGCAATGCCTCGTGGTCGGCGATCGCCGGCTTCGGGGTGACGGTGATCGTGGGGATGGCGCTGCTCATCGCCGGTGCCGTGTTCCTGCACGGCTGGCACCGGGTCCTGCTGTGGACGGTGGCGGTGGCGATCGACTACGCCGGCCCGGCCTGGCTGACGCGGGAGCGGCTGCGCGGACTGCAGCACGTGTCGGTGGCGCACTTCGCCGAGCGATACGGATTGTTCGTGATCATCTGCCTCGGCGAGTCGGTCGTCGCGCTGGGGGTGGGGGTGGGGACCGCCGAGCGCACGCTGACCACGGCCCTGGTGCTTGGCGCGACGCTGGCGCTGCTGATCGCGGTTGGCATGTGGTGGATCTACTTCGACCGGTTCGCCGACCGTGCCGCCGCTCGCCTTGGAAAGCACGAGGATCCGGTGCTCGCCGCCGCCGACGGATACAGCTACATCCACCTGGTGATCGTGGCCGGAATCATCATCTTCGACGGCGGGGTCAAGCTGGTCGTCCACAACTCGGTGCAGTCGCCGATGCCGGCGCCGGGACGGCTGCTGATGTGCGGGGGAGTCGCGGTGTTCCTGCTCGGGCTGGCCGGATTTCGGCTGCGGATGTTCGGGGAGCTCGGGTACGGCCTGGTGGTCGTGGCGGCCGGTCTGCTGGCCCTGTATCTGTGGGGTGGCGCGATACCGGCGTGGACCATCGGGGCCGGGATCGCGGCCCTGGTCGCCGCGCTGTGCGCGGCCGAGTCGCTCGGACCCGCGAGGAGCGAGGCAGAGCCAGACGCGGAGGTCAAGGCCTAGCGCCTGGACCGAAGCGCCCGTGGCAAGGGGAAGACCTCCGGCGGCGGTGACATAACTAGGCTGTGCCAGCTGCGCGCAGTGCTCCGCCGTCGTCGCGGTCCCGGCCTGCAGGCTCGTCCTCGGATTCCGGGGAGCTGGGCCGCCAGGCCGCCAAGACGATCCGCCACCCCCTGACCCGCGCGCTGCTGCTGCTCACGTTCAGCACCGGCCTGGTTGATGCGTCGAGCTACCTGGGGCTCGGCCACGTGTTCACCGCGAACATGACCGGCAACGTCGTGCTGCTCGGCTTCGGCATCGCCGGTGCGGCCGGCCTGCCGGTGGTGGCTCCGCTGGTCTCGTTGGTGGCGTTCCTGCTCGGAGCTGCCGCGGGCGGCCTGCTCGTCGCCAGGCTGACGGCGAACCAGGAGCGGAGCCTGTACGGGGCGCTGTCGATCGAGACGCTGCTGGTTGCCGTGGCGGCGGTGCTGGCGGCGGCGGTGCAGGTACGTCCGGGGGGCCTCTCCGCCTCCGTGGTGATCGCGTTGGTGGCGTTTGCGATGGGCCTTCGCAACGCGACGGTCAGAAAGCTCGCGGTCCCCGATCTGAGCACCACCGTCCTGACCATGACCCTTACCGGCCTGGCGTCGGACTCCCGGCTGGCCGGCGGCTCGGGAGCGGGAACGGTTCGCCGCAGCTCGGCGGTGATCTCGATGCTCGTCGGCGCCGTGTGCGGCGCGCTGCTGCTGCGCGTGGACCTGTGGCTGGTGCTGGTCGCGGTGGCCGCCCTGGCCCTGGCCACCCAGATCGCCTACCGGACGGCGCGGCGCCCGCCCCCTGAGCGTTCCCGCCACGGCGGGTCGGACGCCAGATAGCCGACGACCCGCTTCGGCGATGGGAAAATAAGTTGGTGCGATTTCTCAAACCGCTGGTGGACCACGCCCGATGAGGGCACTGATTACCGGGGCGACCGGCACGATCGGGCTCGCCCTGGCCGATGCGCTGCGCGCCCGCGGGGACCGGGTGGTGGCTCTCTCCCGGGATCCCGAACGGGGCCAGCGAGTGCTCGGCGAGGGCGCCGAGGTCCACGGCTGGGCATCGCCGACCGACGAGCCGCCGCCTCCCGAGGCGCTGCGCAGCGTCGACGCCGTGGTCCATCTGCTGGGCGAGCCGGTCGCCCAGCGCTGGACCGAAACCGCCAAGCAGGCGATCCGCGACTCTCGCATCCTCGCCACCCGGTCGCTGGTTGCGGCGCTCGAGGCGCTCCCTGATCAGGACCGGCCCGGGGTGCTGGTGTCGCAGTCGGCGACCGGCTTCTACGGGCCCCGCGGCGACGCGACGCTCGACGAGCACGCCGCCGCCGGCGACGACTTCCTCGCCGGGGTGGTGATCGACTGGGAGCGCGAGGCCGCGGCGGCGGCCCCGGCGATGCGCGTCACCTGCACCCGGACCGGCGTGGTGCTCTCGCCGAGCGGCGGCGCGCTGGCCAAGATGCTTCCGTTCTTCCGGCTGGGGATCGGAGGCCCCGTGGCCGGCGGTCACCAGTACGTCCCGTGGGTACACCTCGACGATGTCGTCGGCGCGCTGCTGTACTGCCTGGACAACGCCGCTGCCGAGGGGCCGGTCAACGTCACTGCCCCCAACCCGGTCACCAACGCGGAGCTCTCACGCGCGCTCGGGCACGTCCTGGGCCGCCCGGCCGTACTGCCGGTGCCGGGGATGGCCCTGAAGGTCCTCTACGGCGACATGGCCGAGATCGTGACCACCGGACAGCGGGTGGTGCCGGCGCGTCTGGGGCAGCTCGGCTATGCGTTCCGCCATCCGGAGCTCGAAGACGCGCTGCGCGACGTGCTCGACCGTCACTGACCGACGCGCTCTGTAGCGGCGAGGCAAAGGCCCGGTCGCTCGCGAAAGGGATCTGAAAGAGCCTTGCAGGTTTTTACCAGGCCTGCTACAAAGGTCTGAAAGACTCTTTCAGACCAGGAGCGGGCAAGTGACCGAGCGCAGCCACGAAATCGCCGCAGACCGGCCGACGGGCAGGCCCGAGAACCGCCCGCTGCTGACCGACCCCAAGGTGCTCGAGGCGCTCGCACACCCGGTGCGGCTTGACCTGCTCACCTACCTGATGTCCGCCGGGCCGGCGACGGCGTCGGGGTGCGCGCGGGCGGTCGGCGACACACCATCGAACTGCAGCTATCACCTGCGCACGCTGGCCAAGCACCGGCTCGTCGAGCCGGTCAGCTCCCCCGACGGCCGCGAGCGACCCTGGCGGGCCACGGTCACCGGGCTGCGGACGGTCAGCTCCGGCCTCGAGACCGACAGCGCGCAGGCCCAGGGCACCGCCGAGCTGGCGGCGGCCTCGGTGACCCTCGACCAGCGCCTGCTGCGCGATTACCTGGCCCACCGTGACGAGGTCGCCCCGGAGTGGCGCGAGGCCGACGAGTACGCCGACTACACGCTGCGGGTCTCCCCCGACGAGCTGCGCGAGCTCGTGGGGCGCCTGGACGCTCTGATCCGGCCGTTGATCGCCGCCACTCGCCCGCAACCGCCGGACGACGCCGAGCTTGTCCACCTGACGCTGTTCGCCTTCCCCCGGACGGGATCGTCGTGGCGCCGCCGGCAGCCCTGAGACAGCGCGACTTTCGCTCCCTGTGGCTCGCCGGCCTGGTCTCGGACGGCGGCGACTGGATGCTGCTGATCGCGCTGCCGATCGTCGTCTACGGCTTGACCGGGTCGGCGCTCGGGACCTCCGGTGCGTTCATCGCCGAGCTGGCACCGGGCATGGTGCTGGCGCCACTGGCCGGGCGACTCGCCGACCGGCTGGACCGCCGCCGGCTGATGTTGACGATCACGGTCGCGCAGGCGCTGACGCTGTTACCGCTGCTGGCGGTCCACAGCCGGGCTCAGCTTCCCATCGTCTACGGGGTGATCGTCGCGCAGGCGTCGTTCGCGGCGATGTTCGATCCGGCCAAGAACGCGTTGCTCCCGACGCTGCTGGCGCCGAGCGAGCTGGTCTCCGGCAACTCGCTGATCGCGTTGAACCAGGCTCTCGGCCGGCTGGCCGGCGGTCCGCTGGGCGGCCTGCTGCTGGCCGCGGGCAGCCTGAGGACGATCGTGATCGCCGACGCAGTCAGCTTCCTGGTCGCGGCCCGGCTGATCGCGCGGTTGCCGCCCCGGCCAACCGAACCGCTGTCCGCAATCGCGGGACCCGGATCCCGCCAGCCCGGTGACGCGAGACCATCGTTTCGCTCGGTGCTCGGCGACGCCCGGGTCCGCGCCGGTCTGTTGGTCGCGTTCGTCGCCGAGATCGCTCAGGGAATCTTCGTGGTGCTGTTCATCCTGTTCGTGGCGCGGCGTTTGCACGGCGGCTCGAGCGAGATCGGCCTGCTGCGCGGCGTCCAGGCGATCGGCGCGATAGGCGGCGGGCTGGCGCTCTCCATGCTGGCCCGAGCCCGGGCGCCGGGAGCGCTGATCGCCGGCGCGGCGGTCGCCTTCGGCGCGGTCGATCTGACGATCTGGAACGGCCCCGCGCTGACCACCGCCACGGCGGTCTACGCCGGCCTGTTCATCCTGGCCGGCGCTCCGGGAGTGGTGCTGGACACCGGGCTGGTGAGCCTGTTCCAGCTCGCCGGCCCCGACGGGACCCGCGGCCGCCGCTTCGGTGCCCTGGGCCTGGTGAGCAACGCCGGGCAGGCCATCGGCATGCTCGCGGCAGGGACGCTCACCGCGCAGCTGGGCTTGATGGCGCTGCTCAACGCACAGGGGCTGCTGTACCTGACGTCCGGAATCCTCGCCGCCGGGCTCTTGGCCGGATTCGGCCGCCGGCGCGCGGGGCCGGGCCTGCTGACGGAGACGGTGGCTCCGCCCTCCGCTTAGCGAGCGCCCCGGACCACCCGCCGCGGCAGGGGCACGGGTGACAGCCGGTCGGCGGCCTCTCCGGCCAGCCGGCGCGGCTCGAGCTTGGCCACCAGCCGCGCGAGCTCGTCGCGCTCGGAGGGCGTCAGGTTGCTGGGACGACCGCGTCCGATCCGCACCAGCGCCAGCAGCCGCCGACGTTCCCCGGGCGAGAGCCGCAGCAGATGATCGCGCGCTACCAGCCCGATCTCGGCGACCGCCAGCAGCTTCAGCACCGGCAGACGGCGCACCCCCGGCACGTGGCCGGCGGCGGCACCGAGGGACTTGATGACGAAGCCGCGGGGCATGGCTCTGAGTCTAGAACCGCCCCGGAGCATCTGCGGCGGCAGCGTTGGCGGCTAGGGGAGAGCAGGGGAGAAGAAGTCGATCAGCAGCTCGTTGACCTGGTCGGGGGCGTCGTTCTGGACGAAGTGCGAGGCCTGCGGGATCCGAACCACGCGCTGCAGGTTGGGCACGTCGGCTGGATAGGGCTCGGCCAGCTGGTGGCGCAGGTAGTGGTCGCGCTCGCCGAAGATCACCAGCGTGGGGGCCGGTATCGGGCGCATCTTGGCCTCGGCCCGCCAGGGCGTCTGGCGGAAGGCGGCCCGGTAGTAGTTGAGCATGGTGGTGATCGCGCCGGGCTGGGACCAGGCCTCGATATATCGAGCGATGTCCTCGGCGGTAAACGCTCCGGGGTGGGTGTCTTGCTCCAGGCCGCGCCGCAGCCCCTCCCAGTTGCGAGCTCGCAGCAAGCGCTCGGGCAGCCAGGGCAGCTGGAAGAAGAACATGTACCAGGAGCGCACGAGCTGGCGCGGGTCGCGCAGCGCGTGCAGGAACCGGCGCAGATGGGGGAGGTTCAACACTGCCAGGCGCGCGATCGCGTCCGGGTGGTTCATCGCCGCCGTCCAGGCGACGGCCCCGCCCCAGTCGTGGCCGACGAGCAGCGCCGACTGCTCGCCGCGCTCGCGGATCAGGTCCCGCACGTCCGCGGCCAGCGTGTCGCCGCTGTAGGCGGACACCTCGCGGGGAAGCGAGGAGAGGTTGTAGCCCCGCATGTCGGGAGCCACGACGCGAAATCCGGCGGCGGCGAGGGCGGGGATCTGGGCGCGCCAGCTGTACCAGAACTCCGGAAACCCGTGCAGCAGGACCACAAGCGGCCCGTCGCCGGCCTCCACGTAATGCAGCCGAACTTCTCCCAGGTCGGCATATCCCTCACGTTGCTCCATCCCGGAAACACTACGGCCTGGCCGCACTAGCCTCTGGCGACTGTGACGTCGAGGCTGCCCTCAGACCCGGTCTTGGCCGCCCGGGCCCTGGCCTGGATCCGTCAGTCGCGTGAGTCGGACTGCGACCGGATCGAGCCCTGGGAGCACGGCACCGTCCTGCGCGCCAGTCGCTACCCGCAGTGGTATGACCTCAACGTCGTCCGAGTCGAGGATGACCCCGGAATGAGCGCCGCCGAGCTAATCGCGTTCTCCGATCGGGCCCTGGACGGCCTTGACCATCGCACGATCAGCTTCGAGGTGGCGGGGGCGGCTGAGCCGCGGCTTGCGGACTTCGCGGCCGCCGGCTGGCGGGTCACCAGGCTGATCTGGATGCACCACGAGGGTCCCCGGCCCCACCCGGAGGGCGAGCGGGTCACGGAGGTCCCCTACGACGCCGTGGCCGGTCTGCGAACGGCCTGGCACCACGAGGACTTCCCGGGCCACGACGCCGCCGAGTTTCACGCTCACGCCCGGGAGGTGGCGCTGGCTCGCGGCACGCGCGTGCTGGCGATCGTCGAGCGCGGCGAGCCGATCGGGTTTGCGGGGCTTGACCCCGCCCGGGACGGAATCGAGATCGGCGCCGTCTACGTGCTGCCGGCCTACCGGGGTGCTGGCCGCGGGACCGCGCTCACCCGAGCGGCGATCGCCGCTGCCGACGGCATCGAGCATTTGTGGATCTGCGCCGACGCCGATGACCGCCCCAAGGAGCTCTACATGCGACTGGGGTTCGTGCCGGTCCTGGCCACCGTCGACCTCATCCGACTCCCGCACCCGAGCTGAAACTGCGCCCGGGGCGCAAGGCGGACCGTCGAGGAGGACGATCTCAGACCAGCGCGCGCTGCGAGACCGCGGCCCGCGCCGGCTCCACCAGCGAATCCTGCAGCCGCCGGACGGCGTCGAGGTGATCGCTGGTCCAGATCACCCGCACTCCGGTGGCGGTGGCCTCGCCGTCCTGGCCACGGAGGTCGCGGCCGACCGACTCGACCAGCCGGTCGTCGGCGGTCTGGTCGGCGCCGAGGGGCTCCGGCACGGTCCCGCGGCCGACCAGGCTGAGCGCGAACCGGTCAAACCACCCGGTCAACAGCCCGGTCCTCGCCAGCAGCTCGGCCCGGGCGACGGCGCGGTTGCCGCCGTCGCGGCTGTCCTTGTCCCAGAGCTCGACCACGGCGTCGGCGCCCAGCCGCAGTCCGGCGATCCCGTCGACGAGCGCCGTCACATCAGGGAGCGGAATCGGCTTGGCGCCGCGCTCTGACAGATAGCCGCGGAAGGTGTCGTCCAGGCGCCGGGAGGCGGCCGCGGCGCGGATCGCGTCCGCGTTGGGCGGGTCGGGCCTCGGCCCGCCGGCGTCACACGTTCCGGTCCCGTAGGCGACGGCGCTGGCCAGATAGTTGGCGACGTCGACGTAGGCGTCCGACAGCGCCTGCCCCAGTCGGCCGGCGGCGCCGCGCGGCCAGAACAGCAGCCCCACGGCCAGGCTGACCGCGCTGCCCAGCACGATGTCCTCGATTCTCACCAGCCCGACCTTGAGACCGGCGGGGGCCAGGATGTTGAAGAGGATCAGCAGCGTCAGGGTGAATGCCGCCTGGCCGGCCGCGAACGAGATCGCGGCCGGGGCGAGACCGGCCAGGAAGACCGCGAACGGCAGCAGGATCCAGAGCACGGTGGTGTTGGTCCCGATCACGTAGACCAGCGCGCCGCCGATGATGAAGCCGGCGGTCGTCCCGATCAGGGCGCGCACGATGTTCTGGCCGGTGCTGAGCGCGTTTGAGCGCAGCACCGACAGCGTCCCGAAGACCACCCAGAAGCCGTGCTGGACGCCCGAGAGGTCCGCGACCAGCACCGCCAGTGACAGCCCGGCCGCGCCGCGCAGGCTGTTGTGCAGCCACACCGAGTTTCGCTCCACGTGTGCGCCGGCTCGCTGGCCGGCGGCCTGCAGCAGACCGGTGAAGCCCTCAGGCTGGCGCCCGATCCATCGCTGCAGGATGCTGCGCCGTTCGGCGGCCGCGGCGTACTCGCTGTTGCGCGCGATCTGGGACACGATGAAGCTGAGCTCCCGGGCCCGGAAGCTGGGGTCCAGGGCCGAGACCACGGCCCGGGCGCGGTCATCCTCGGGCTCGCACGAGGCACACGCCACCGCCGGCAGGTCCCCGGTGGCGTCTCGTTCGAGCTCCTCGAGCGCTTCGTGGAGCTGAGCCAGGGCCGTCTCCAGCCCCTCGACCGGCCCGCGGGGTGCCTCGAGCAGCTCGGCGACCGCGTCCAGGGCCGACGCCGCGGCCGTCTTGACCTCGCGGGCGTGGGTGTTCAGGGTGTGATGCTTTCGCGGCGCCGAGCGCAGGACCACCCGGTTGAGCCATTGCAGCTCGTCCACCAGGCGGACCACGGCCCGCGCGGACGTCGTCAGGCCAGTCGGTCGGTAGGGAGTGGCGAAGAACACCTGATGCAGGGCTTGGATGGCCTCATCGGCCTGGGCGACGGCTGCGGCGTGGACGCCCTCGGTGGCGGGGTCATAGCCGCCCAGCACCCAGGCGATCTCGGCTCGCAGTCGCGCCGCCAGTGCCCGGCAGGCCGCGATCGCCGCATCGCGTACCGGAGCCCGGGCGGGCGCCGGCCACAGGAGGGCGATCGCTATCAGTCCGGCGACGGCGGCCAACCCCCAGCCGGCGACGCGATCCGGGATCGAGGAAACCGGGCCCGGCAGCGCTACCGGCAGGATGAACGCCAGCAGCAGCGAGGTGGTGGCGCCGGCGAGCGTCGAGCTGATCACGCCCGCGAACAGCACTCCGAAGCCGACCAGCGCCATCGCCACGGCGGCCACCCACGTGGTGCGCGAGGCCAACGTCCCCAGGCAGATGAGCACACAGCACACCACGGCCAGCCCGGTCTGGGCCTGGAGGCGCTCAACGATCGGCCCCTGGAAGTCGACCAGCAGAAGCATCGCGAACGAACCGAAGGCGGCGAACGTGGCCAGGACGGGATTGCCGATCAGCTTGTCGCCGAGGGCGAACATCAACGGCATCACGATCGCCGTCCTGGTCGCCCGCCTCAGCGCGCTGAACCCGCGGTCGTGCTCGCGCAGCCAGGTCACCACTGAGGTCCCCAGCTGGCGTAGGCCCGCGCCGGGGGTGGTCAGTCGCCCAACCGGTACGGGCTCAGTCCGATCCATCGGAGACCATTCTCCCTCTTGCCGCCGTGAGCGCCGCGAGGACGTTGATGACCGTGAACGCGACGATCGCCGGAATCGGTCGGTCGATGGCTCCGCTGATCGCCGCCCCGGCGGAGGACGCGACCAGCGCCACGCCGGTCAGGGTGGTCATCACCTGGGCGCGCACCGCCGGCGGAGTGTGGCGTTGGCGCAGCGCGATCGTGCCGGAGTAGGCGGGCCCCTCGAGAAAGCCGGTCAGGCCGATCAGCAGGATCCCCAGCACCAGGGTGTGGGCCAGCGGCCACAGCAGCGCCGAGAGCCCCAGGACTCCGTATGAGAGTCCGATCCGCCGCAGCGACGGCCGGCCGGCCAGCACGAAGGTCCCCACCGTCGATCCCAGAGCCATGGCCGCCCACAGATACCCGCCGGCATGAGCCCCGGCCCCCAGCAGCCGGGCGGCGTAGAGCGGAAAGCCGATCGTCATCAGGCCCCAGCCGAACGCCGCCAGGGCGGCGGCGGCGCCGGTGGAGCTCAGCACCGGATCGCGGGTCAGCGATCGCATGCCGGTCCGGATGGCGTCCGACGCGCTGATCGCCCGCTCCGGCGATCGTGCCTCGAACACCGGGTTGATCGCCACCAGCGCCGCCACGATCACGGTCACCGCGGCCTGGACCTCGACCGCGGTGGCCGGACCGACCGCACCGGCCAGGGCGCCGGCCAACGCCGGACCGACCACGAACGACAGGTTCAGGCTCGAGGCCTCGATCGCACTGGCTTGGTCGAGCAGCTCCGGGCCGGCGATCTCGGCCAGCGCGCTGTAGAAGCTGCCGGTGCTGAACGGGCGCGTGACGCTGTACACGAAAGCCACCGCCAGCAGCGTCCAGGCCGGAGCGTGACCGGCGAGCGCGACGATCGCCACCAGCGCCGCCGCGCTGAGGAGCTGGTCGAACACGATCAGCACCCGGCGCCGGTCGGCCACGTCGAGCCAGGCGCCCAGCACCGGTCCGCTCAAGGCCCCGGGCAGCACCGCCGCGGCCGCGGTGGCGCCGGCGAGCGCGGCGCTGCCGGTGCGCGCCAGCACCAGCAGCACCCCGGCGGTGTTGAACATCGTCGAGCAGGTCCGCGCCAGCGACACCGTCAGCACGAACCCCGGATAGCGGGGCCTGCGCAGCAGCCGGGCGTACTCACGGCGAGGATCGGCGAGGGCCGGGCTCACCGGGACATGTTGGCGCACCCGTCTCCAACCCAGGGCGGCGGCTCGCAGGCGCAGACACCACCTGCGGCCTCGGTCCGGCGCCCGCAACGACGGCGGCCGTGACCCGTCTCAGCCTGTCGCGCTGCCGTCCCGCGGGCCGACCAGGATCATCGCCACGTCATCGCTGAGCTCCTCGCCGTTGAGCTCGGTGGCACGGGCGGTCAGGTCGCGCAGGAGATCGTGCGGCCGGCGGCGCCACCCGGGCTCGCGGCGCACGAAGTCGCCGATCAGGCGGCTGAGCCCGTTCTCGCCCAGCCGTCCCGATTCCCCGTCGCCACCTTCGATGATGCCGTCGGTGTAGAGCAGGATCGACCAGTCCGCCGGCAGCGCGAACCGTGATTGCGGCCAGTCGGCACCGCTGAACATCCCAATCGGCGGACCGCCCTGGTCGATCGGCAGGCTGGTGACCGACCGTCCGTCGATCAGCACCGGAGCTGGGTGGCCGGCTCGCCGCATGCCCAGGGCCCGCTGGCTCAGCTCGATCTCCAGGGTGCAGACGGTGGCGAAGATTCCCGGGTCCTGGCGCTCGTGCTCGATCATCCGCTGCAGCGTGCGCAGCGCGGCGTCGCCCGACGCGCCAGCCAGCGTCAGCGCGCGCCAGGCGATCCGCAGACCGGCGCCCAGGGCGGCCTCATCGGGCCCGCGGCCCGACACGTCGCCGACGATCACGTGCAGGCAGCCGTCGGAGGTCTCGACCGCGTCATAGAAGTCTCCGCCCAGCAGCGCCCGGCGCCGGCCCGGCAGATAGCTGGAGGCGATCCACAGCGAGGGATCGACGATGATCGGATGGGGCACCAAGCCCCGCTCGAGCCGGGCGTTCTCGTCGGCACGGATCTCGGCCACGCGCAGCTGCTGATAGACGTCCTCGGCGTGGCGCCGACCGACCGCGTAGCGGATGGCGCGGGCCAGCAGATTGCCGTCGACCTTTCCCTTGACCAGGTAGTCCTGCGCGCCCTGCTCCAATGCGGCCTCGCCGGCCGCCTCGTCGTCGAGGCCGGTCAGCACGATCACCGCGATCCACGGCGCGGTGGCGCGCACCCGGCTCACCGTCTCCACACCGACGCCGTCCGGCAGCCCCAGGTCCAGGAGCACGCAGTCGACGCTCCCGGGTAACGCCTGCAGCCCCTCCTGCAGGCTTCGCCCCCGGAGCAGACGCACGTCGAGCGAGCCGTCGTCGAGCAGGTCTTCGACGATCAGTGCGTCGTCGTCATCGTCCTCTATCAGCAGTACGCCCATCCGATCCGGAGGGTCGGGCGACACCGGCGGGCGAGCCCTATGAGCAGGCAGTGGGGCCATTGTGAGAGCCGGGACGGAGGCACACTCGCGGTGAGTGCATTGCGGCGCATCATAAGTGCCAGCAGGCCGATTCCGGGCACGGCCCGGACGGACCGGTGCGGTGCAAGCCGCTGCCCAATGGGGTCTTGACCCCATGTTCACAAGGCCGCAGACACGGTTTCGTTGGTCTCCTGAATTCGCCGAGCGTCCACCAGGCGCGGATGAGCCGTTCGGAGAGCACGGGCACCGCCGTATCAACTGGATCTACGACCTTCATGGCTTCATCCAGGCCGCCCACACGGTGGCGCCGGTGAAGCCGTAGGAGCGGGCCCGGGGGCCGCTGGAGGCCCGCCCGCCGCCATGATGGGGGGCCGACCCCATTGGCGGGCGGGCCCTCCGGCCTCAACCTGGATGCCAATGCATCCCCAAGGAGGTCCAGATGATTCAGTTGCCGCCCGGGCCATCCCGACAGCGCTCGGTCCCGGAAGCGTCCGGGAGCGCCACGCTGACGCCGATCCGGTGTCTGCTGGTCGACGACCATCCGGCGATTCGAGTCGGTCTGCGCGAGCTGCTGGCCGGCGAGGCGGAGTTCGAGGTCCTCGAGGCGGTGGCCAGCGCGGAGGCTGCGGTGGCCTTCGCCGAGCGGGCCGAGGTCGACGTCGCGGTCGTCGACTACCAGCTGCCCGAGCGCTCCGGTCTGTGGGCGAGCCGCAAGCTCAAGCGGCTGCATCGCCCACCCGCGGTGTTGATCTACTCCGCGTTCTCGGACTACTTCCTGGCCGCGGCCTGCGTCGTCGCGGAGGCCGACGGCCTGGTCAGCAAGGCCGCGCTGGGCTCGGAGCTGTGCGACCGGATCCGCGAGGTGTCGCGCGGGGTGACGCGGCTGCCGCTGGTGCCGCCATCATTCGCGGACAGCATGCGCCGGCGATTGGACTCCGAGGAACAGGCGATTTTCGGGATGCTGCTGGCCGGCATCAAACCGGACGAGATCGCGTCGACCCTGGGACGTTCCCGGGGCGGGCTCGAGTCACGGCTGTGGGCGATGCTGCGCAAGCTGCAACGGCCGGAGGCGGGCTGAGCGCAGTGGCGCCGCCACGCCGCCAGCGACGGTACGTCCCGCTGTTTCAGCGCGTGGCCTCGATCAATGCCCTGCTGCTGGTCGCCGCGGTGGTGGTGACGCTGCTGGTACTGGCGCCGCGGAAGTTCTCCTCCTTCGCCGCCGACGAGGCCGGGGTCCTGATCGCCGCGCTGGCCCTGGTGGCGGTGGCCAACCTGGTGCTGCTGCGCCGGGTGGTGCGCCCGTTGGAGGCGCTGATCGCGCTGGCTCGCCGGGTCGACCTCTCTCGGCCGGGGGAGCGGATGCCCGGCGCCGCGGCGACCTCGGAGGCCGGCGAGCTGGCGATCACGTTCAACGACATGCTGGCGCGGCTCGAGGCCGAGCGCCGGGAGGCGACCGGCCGGGTCCTGGCCGCCCAGGAGGCGGAGCGGCTGCGCATCGCCCAGGAGCTGCACGACCAGGTCGGGCAAGAGCTGACGGCGGTGCTGCTGGGACTGGCTCGTATCCAGGGCCGGCTCCCGGATCCGCTGCGCGGCGAGTTGACCGAGGCCCAGGAGGCGGTGCGGGCCAGCCTCGAGGACGTCAGACGGATCGCGCTCGAGCTGCGGCCGGAGGCACTGGACGATCTCGGCCTGGTCAGCGCCCTGGCCGTGCTGTGCGAGCGCTTCGCCCAGCGCTCGGGGGTAGTGGTCAGCCAGCAGGTCGACGACGAGCTGCCGGCGCTCGATCCGGAGTCCGAGCTCGTCCTGTACCGAGTCGCCCAGGAGGCGCTGACCAACGTCGCGCGCCACTCCGGCGCCAACCGGGCCGAGCTGACGCTGCGGGCCCAGGAGCCCGGAGTGGTGCTGACGGTCAGCGACGCCGGACACGGTCTGGCGGTGGGCGCCGAACCGGGTACCGGGATCCGCGGGATGCGCGAGCGCGCCGCCCTGATCGGCGCCAGGCTGGACCTGGACCGCAGTCCCCACGGTGGATGCCAGGTCACGCTCGCGGTGGCCGCCGACCGGGAAGCGTCCCGGTGGTGACCCCGCTCAAGACACGGATCCTGCTCGCCGACGATCACGCGCTCGTGCGGCGGGGGCTTCGGCTGGTGCTCGAGGCAGAGCCCAACCTGGAAGTGGTGGCCGAGGCCGGCGATGGCGCCGAGGCGGTCAAGCTGGCGATGGCGCCCGAGGTCGACCTGGCGATCATCGATATCTCGATGCCCCGCATGACCGGCCTGCACGCCGCGGCCGAGCTGCACCGTCGGCGTCCCGAGCTGAAGACGCTGATCCTCTCCATGCACGAGAACGAGCGCTACCTCTACGAGGCCCTCAAGGCCGGGGCCTCCGGATACGTGCTGAAGACGGTCGCCGACCGCGACCTCGTCGAGGCCTGCCGCGCGGCGATGCGCGGCGAGGCGTTTCTGTACCCGGGCGCGATGACCTCGCTGATCCGCGACTACCTGCGCCAGGCCCGCGACGATGAGGAGATCCGCGAGGACCCCCTGAGCGCCCGCGAGCGGGAGATAGTCAAGCTGATCGCCGAGAGCTACAGCACCCGGCAGATCGCCGACACCCTGGTGATCAGCGAAAAGACGGTCGACCGTCACCGCACCAACATCCTCGAGAAGCTGGGGATGCACGACCGCGTGGAGTTGACCCGCTACGCGATCCGCCGCGGGCTGGTCGACGCCTGAAGCTGGGCTACGTCGAGCGCAGGCTGCCAATCCGCAGCGAACCATCGTGCGATGAGCCGTGCTGCGGCGACCCATCCCGCGGCGAGCCGGCCTGCGGCGACCGCTGCTCGGGCCCCCGCGCCTCGGCCTGGGCCGGTACCGGCGGGTCGTCCAAGAAGCCGGCGCTGGGCACGAAGAACAGCCCGCCGGTCACCGCGGTCGAGAACTCCAGGATCCGGTCGGTGTTGCCAGGAGGGCTGCCGACGAACATGTTGGACAGCATCTGCTCGATCACGCCGGGACTGCGGGCGTAGCCGATGAAGTAGGTGCCGAATTCACGCGCGCCGACTCGACCGAACGGCATGTTGAAGCGGACGATCTGCTGCTCCTCGCCGGCCTCGTCGACGATCGTGGTCAGCGCCACGTGGGAGTCGTCGGGCTTGACGTCGTCGGCCAGCTCGAGGTCAGCCAGCTTGGTCCGGCCGATCACACGCTCCTGCTCCTCGATCGGCAGGGCATCCCAGGCCCTGAGATCGTGCAGGTACTTCTGAGCCACCACATAGCTGCCACCGCCGAAGGCCGGGTCCTCCTCGCCGATCAACACGGCGGCGCGGGCGGCCGTCCCCTCGGGGTTCTCGGTGCCGTCGACGAATCCGAGCAGGTCACGTTCGTCAAACGATCTGAATCCGTGGACCTCGTCGACCACGCGGGCAGATCCGTCCAGGCGATCGGTCAGTCGCTGCGCCAGTTCGAAGCACAGGTCGAACCGGTGGGCGCGGATGTGAAACAGGAGGTCGCCCGGAGTGACGACGGCGGTGTGCCGGGAGCCCGCGAACTCCGGCAGCGGGTGCAGGCCGGCGGGGCGAGGATCTCCGAAGAGGCGATTCCACGCGTCCGAGCCGACACCCGTCACCAGGGTCAGCGCGGCTTCCGGAATCCGGAACCCGACCGAGCGCCGCAGTCCCGCGCCGTCGGTCAGCACATCGCGTACCGCTTCCTCGGCGCCGGGTTCGATCGTGAGCACCAGGAACACCGCCGCCTCGGTGGGCGCTGTCAGGACGATCTGCTCCTCGGCGGCCGCCATCGGGTCACATTCTGTCGCCTGGCGCTGTTTTGCGGCCCGCGCTGGCCGCGGCGCAGTCACCTGGCGGGATGCCAGGCGCTCACGCCGGTCCCGGTCCCGGCCGGCGGCGCGAGGCAAATCGCCTGGCCTTGGCCCGGTTGCCGCAGAGCGCCATCGTGCACCACCGGCGCCGTCCGCTGCGATCGAGAAACAGCCATCCGCAGCCAGTCCCCGGACACGCGCGCACCCGGGCGCGCTCCGGTGAGACGAGCAGCTCACCGGCCGACCACACCGCGGCCATGACCGGCGCCAGAAGCTCGGCCTCGGAGCCGATCTGGAGCCGGATCGCGCTCCCGTCGCGGACCAGCCGCAGACTGGAGGCCGCGAGCGCGACATCGTCGGCGAAGCGATCGAACACGCTGGGCCGTGCCCGGTCCAGCAGCAGGTCGTAGAGCCGCCCCCGGATCTCCCTGGCCTGCTCCAGCGCGTCGGTGGCCGCTCGTGGCTTACCTTGGGCCAGCCCGCGCAGCTCGGCCACCCGCGACCCTTGAAGCAGCCCAGCCGAGCCCGCCCATACCGCCAGATGGTCGTAGCTGAGCAGGTAGTCGGTTTGCGGAGTGCCGTTCCAGCCGGCGAACGTGTTGCAGAGCTCCAGCGCCGGATGCCGGCTGACCGAAACGGGCACCTCGAGACCGTCTACGACGACAAAGGGCGTGGTCAATTTCTGTACCGGAGACGCCGTGGCAAGCCAGGTCGGCGGCCTGTAACCACAAGCCGCGGAGGCACCGGTTAATGTATCCGGGCCGTCGTCTCATGGCCGCCGCCGAGGACGGCTCCGACATCATCTCGGGACGGCTGATGGTGGGGCGTTCGATGGTCGAGTGCCTCAGTGGCGGAGGTTGGTCGGAGCGAGATGGTGAGCTCTGTCCATGTCGGCTCTTGCCTCCAGGGCGTGGCGTTCAGCGCCCGACTCGCTGCGTCTGAGCAGGTGGGCGCTGACGGCCACGGGGGCTGAGCGGTACTCGACACATCCCGCTCAGAGCGCCGGGTTGTGTCGGATTTCGCTCACCCCGGACCGCTGGTATCGCCACCGCACCGCTAAAAAGCCGGCTCGCGCTGCCCGGGACGCCGACCGCCCGAGCCGACCCGTCAATCCCTGTCCCCAGGACGAGACCCTCCCGTCCACTTGACACACGACGCCTCATCAGTAGCTGCTGACCGGGAGCACGAACACGACCAGCCGGCGCGGGGTCCCGGTCCGGTCTAGCTGGACGCGGTCGGGCTCACGGCGCTCCGCGCCGAGGCGCTCGGCCACGCGCAGCGAGGCGGCGTTGGTGAGCTCGATGTCGAGCACGACCGACCGCAAGCCGGTGTCGGCGACGATCGAGCGCATGGCGGCCTCGACGGCAGGCCGGGCGAGGCCTCGGCCGCGGGCCTCGAGGAGCAGCCAGTAGCTGAGCTCCCCGACCGGGGCGTCGGAGGGACGAATCGCCGCACAGGTGGTGGCCGGGGAGGCGAAGCCGGGCATCCGCAGCGCGACCTTCCCCAGGGCGCGGTCGTCATCGGCCAGGCAGATCGCCCGCGACGGACCCCGAACCTCCGCCCGCTGGGACGCGATCCAGGCAGCCACGTCGTCGCCCATGCTCGACCAGCGCCGGAGGTGCTCGTCGCCGGTCATCGCCGCGATGGCGACCGCATCTTCGGCTCGCCAGGGCCGGAGGCGAACGCTGTCCACGGACACTGTGCGCCAGCCTAACGGCAAACCTTGCAGCGAGGGTCGGCGTCGAGGCCGCTCGCCGAACCCCGATGCCGCCCGGCGGAGCGCCAGCCTCGCAGACGCCGTCCAACCGGCGCGCCCGGTCGTGATCATTCACGGAAAGGGCGCCACTTGCGGGACACTTCGCCCGCGTGGGCCTGGGCCTCGATGATCTCGCAGCGCTGCATCGCCGTGGAGTCGGCTTCCCCCGGGCGGGGGTGGCGTAGCCGTGCCGCGGCCCGTTTCGTCCGGCGGCCGGTACGTGGCCGGCCTGGATGGGATCCGGGCGGTGGCGGTCATGTGCGTGATCGCCTACCACCTCAACGTCCCCGGCGCCGCCGGCGGGATGCTCGGAGTCGGCGTCTTCTTCACGCTCTCGGGATACCTGATCACCGACATCCTGCTCAGCCAGTGGCGTCGCTACGGGACGCTCGGGCTGGGGCAGTTCTGGCTGCGCCGGGCGCGGCGGCTGCTTCCGGCTCTGTTCCTGGTGCTGGTCGCCGTGAGCCTGTATGTGGCGCTGTTCGACGCCGCCCAGTTGCACGAGGTGCGCCGGCAGGTGATCGCCGCGGTCATCTACGTGAGCAATTGGTCCACGATCACCCAGCACGGCTCGTACTTCGCCCGCTTTGCCGCCCCCCTGCCCCTGGACCACCTGTGGTCGCTGGCGATCGAGGAGCAGTTCTACCTGGTGTGGCCCTGGCTGCTGCTGGGCGGTATCTGGGTGCTGCGCAGCCGCAAGGGGATGGCGCTGCTGACCCTGATGCTGGCGGTGCTGTCAGCCTGGCTCATGGGCCGTTCTTACCACCCCGGGCTGGACCCCACCCGCGTTTACGAGGGCACCGACACCCGGGCCTTTGGGTTGCTGATCGGGGCGGCGCTGGCGATGGTCTGGGGCGTCCAGATCCCGGCGCGAGGGCCCAGGCTGACTAGGCTGCTCGACGCGCTCGGCATCGCGGGGCTGGTCGGGATCCTGATCCTGGTCTGGAGGACCAGCGTGTTCTCGACGTTTTTGTATCCGCAGGGGTTCGTGCTGCTGGCCTTGGCCACCGCCGTGCTGGTGGCCGCGGTGGCCAATCCGGCGAGCCGCCTCGGCCCGGTGCTGGGGTGGGGCCCACTGCGCTGGATCGGGGTGCGCTCCTACGGCATTTACCTCTGGCAGTGGCCGATCATCGTCTTTGCCAGCCCCGCCCAGACCACCTTCAACCTGCCGCGGGCGGCGGCGGAGGTCGCCGGCACATTGCTCGTCGCCAGCCTGTCGTGGCGGTTTGTGGAGGAGCCGATCCGCCGCGGCGCGCTCGGGCGCGTGTGGCGCCAGGCCCGCAGCGGAGTCGATCGGATCGGGGCTCGCCGGCGCCGGCTGGCGCTTTCGAGCGGCGCCCTGGCCGCGGTGCTGATGGCGGTGATCGGCCTGGGCGGTGTGCTGCCGGTGGCTTCGGCCGGTGCCGGATCGCAGGCCAGCGGTGGCCGGCTGCAACGGGTCGTGCAGGTCGTGGCCGCGCCGAGTGAAGCCACCCCGGTTCGCGGCTTGCGGTCGCCGCGTCACGCGTCCCTGCCTCGCCGCACGTCGTGCCGGGCTGTCGTCTACATCGGAGACTCGACCTCTGAGGGAGAGACCTCGACCGACTACATCCCCAACCGGCGCCAGCGTCTGCAGGCCCAGCTCAGCGACGTCGGTGTGAAGAGGACCTACCCGGAGATCTCCGGCGCCCGATCGATCGTCGAGACCTTCGAGGGTCACCCCAACGCGGCCACCGTCGCGCAGGGCCACCTGTCCCAAGGCTTTCACGGCTGCTGGATCCTGGCCCTGGGCACCAACGAAGTCGACAACGTTCACGACGGCTCCCCATTTGGATTCGCCGACCGGATCGAGCGGATGATGAAGCTCATCGGCCACCAGCACGTACTGTGGATATCGGCGCTGACGCTGCTGAAATCCGGGCCCTACGCCGAAGACGCCATGCAGCGCTGGAACCACGCCCTGCTGGCCGCCTGCAAGCGCTACCCGCAGATGCGCATCTTCGACTGGGCCGTCTGGGCCAAGCCCCGCTGGTTCATCCCGGACGGCATCCACTACTACTCCCCGGGGTACGTCGCCAGGACCCATCGCATCGCCGAGGGGCTGGCGCACGCCTTCCCGGACGGCCGGCCGCCCAGCACCAGCTGCCTGGTCTCCTAGCCGTGTTGCCCGCGGGTCCGCCGCTAGACGTCGCGGGCGATCACGCGATCGACTTCGACCGCCTCGCCGGACCGGGTGTCGGGATAGACGACCAGGACCATTGCCGGTCCTCCAAACCAGGCGCTGGTTTCGCCCTCGCCGACGTACTCGGCCGCGCGCTGTCCGCCGTCGGGCCCGATCACCCAGACCGCCTGGCCCTTGTGGAACTGGCCGTCGCCGATGTCAGTCATCGTTCTCGAATCCTCGGTTCCTTGCCTGCGGAGGATACGGTCCCTCCGAGCAGCCGCCCACGGGGCGAGCGCAGATGCGTAGGATTGCCGCTGATGCGCCGCGCTCTGCTCGCCGTCACGATAGTGGGCCTGGTGATGGCTCCCGCCGCCGGGGCGCGGACTCTGCCATCGCTGTTCGCGGGCCAGATCCGCAAGATCGACGCCGCGGCCCACGCTCCCGACGTGCTGCTGCCGCGCTCGATGCCTCTGGACGCCAAGCGCCTTTACCCCAACGGTGGACCCACCGGCTCGAGCTATGTCCTGGCGATCGGGGTGGTCAAGCACTGCGGCGGCGCCGACGCCTGCTTCGTGGCCGAGTTCACCGCCAGCAAGGCACGCACCGTGTTCGGAAAGCGGGTCAAGGTCCGGGGAGCTGCCAAGGCCGGCTTTACGCCTCTGTCCTGCGGGGCGTCCTGCGCTCCGCCTCAGATCGACTTCCTCGTGCATGGCTTTCGCTACACGATCCAGGCCAACCTCAAGCGGACGAGCCAGGGCGACAAGGCGACCCTGATCGCCGCCGCGCAGGCAGCGATCAAAGCCGGCCCGCGCTGACGATCTCGCTCAGGGTGCGCCCGCTGAGAACCGACTGGGGGCTCTCGGCGACGATGTCCGAGCCCGGGCGGGCCTCGTCGTCGCGCCGCTTGACGAGCAGCCACTGCGCCTTGGCTCCGGGCCGCGTGCGCTGCAGGGCAAAGCCGCCGCGCAGCTTCTCGCCGTGCAACACGAACACGGCATGGCCCCGGTCGAGCGCCTCGGGCCACGGCACCCGGCCGCCCTG
>DASXZB010000114.1:0-65497 GCA_036502145.1 Solirubrobacteraceae bacterium
CTAGCCGAACTCTTCCTCGAGCACCCGGATCGCGCGCGGGGGTGCGCGCATGATCTCGAGGCCGGCGATCAGCTCCATGGCGGCGGAGAAGCGGGACTCCAGCACCGGGTGCACGACCATCACCAGCCGGGCCTGGTCGCTCAGCCCCTTCTGCACCACCGACTTCACCGACACGCCCTGGACGGCCAGGACCTGGGCCACCTGCGCCAGCACCCCAGGCTCGTCGGCGACCTCCAGGTGCAGGTAGAACGATGACACCACGTCGGAGACGATCTCCAGGCGCTCGACCGCGGGCGGCGTCGACGCCGGCGGGATCATCGCGCTGATCACGTCGCCCAGGACCGCGGAAGCGGTCTGGGGGCCGCCGGCGCCGGGGCCCGACATGGTGATCTCGGTGATCGCCGCCGACTCGACGGTTACCGCGTTGAACGGGCCGTTCACCGAGGCCAGCGGATGGCCGGGATACAGGAACGCCGGATAGACCCGCACCGAGAGAGCGGCCGGGCCTACCCGCTCGGCGGTCCCGATCAGCTTCAGGCCCAGGCCCAGGTCGCGGGCGTACTCCAGATCGTCGGGCTGGATCTGCTCGATCCCCTCGTAGCGGACCTGGTCGATGTGCACCGGCGTCTCGAACGCCAGCCGGGCGATGATCGCCATCTTGGCGGCGGCGTCGCGGCCGTCGACGTCCTCGGACGGGTCGGCCTCGGCGTAGCCCAGCCGCTGCGCGTCGGCCAGAGCCTCGGCGAAGGTCGCGCCGGTCCGGGCCATCTCGGTGAGGATGAAGTTGGTGGTGCCGTTGACGATCCCGTGCACGCGGTCGATCGTCGCCCCGGCCAGCGACTCCTGCAGCACGCGGATCACGGGGACCACGCCGGCCACCGCGCCCTCGAAGCGCAGCTGCACGCCCTGGACCCGGGCCGCCTCCCACAGCTCCTCGCCGTGCTGGGAGAGAAGCTGCTTGTTGGCGGTGACCACGTGCTTTCCGCCCCGCATCGCCTCCAGCACCCAGGTGCGGGCCGGCTCGATTCCCCCCATCAGCTCCACCACCAGATCACACCGCGGCAGCAGCTCCTCGAACGAGCCGCTGGAGCGGGTGACGACGCCGGCCAGCGACGGCCGCAGACCCGTGATCCGCTCCACACGGTTGGCGTGCCGCGGCAGCAGCTGCGCGAACGCGGCGCCGACGGTCCCGTGGCCGAGCAGGCCGACGCGAAAATCGCTCACGAACCGACGTCCCGGCTCATCAGGTCGGCGTAGGTCTCGCGCCGGACCACCACACGGGCCGCGCCGTCGCGGCAAAAGATCACCGGCGGTCGGGGCACGCCGTTGTAGTTGTTGGCCAGCGCATAGCCGTAGGCGCCGGTCACTGGCGTCACCACCACATCGCCGGGCACCGGATCCGGGAGCCGCAGGTCGCGCGCGATCACGTCGCCCGACTCGCAGTGCTTACCGGCCAGCTGGCAGCGCTCGCCGCCGGCCGCCAGCGGGCGATCGGCGATCACCGCTTCATACCGGGCGTCGTAGAGCATCGGCCGCAGGTTGTCGGACATGCCCCCGTCAACCGCGACCCAGGTGGAGACGTTGCGCTTGACGGTCTGCACCGTGTAGAGCGTGACCGTGGAGTTGGCGACCAGGGCCCGGCCCGGCTCCAGCAGCAGCCGCTTGTCGGGTCCCAGCTCGGCGTGCACCGCTCCGACCACCGCCTCGACGTAGTCCTCCACGCTCGGCGGCCGCTGCGACGCCAGATAGGCGGCCCCCAGCCCGCCCCCCAGGTTGTAGACCGGAAAATCGCCGAGCGCAGCGATCGCGCGGACTGCGGCCCGGAACGGCTCGAGCTCGAACAGCTGCGAGCCGATGTGGGCGTGCAGACCGACCAGCGCCAGCGAAGAGCTGCCGGAGAGGCGGGCGATGGCCGCCCGCGCCTGCGACAGCGAGAACCCGAACTTCGAGTCCGCCTGGCCCGTGGAAACCTTGGCGTGGGTCTCGCCGGCGACGTCCGGCGTCACCCGAATCAGCACCTCCTGGCGAATCCCCAGCTCGGCGGCGATGCCCTCCAGGCGGTCGAGCTCGTGCAACGAGTCCAGCACGACATGCCCGACCCCTGCCAGCAGAGCCTCGCGCAGCTCCTGCACCGACTTGGCGTTGCCGTGCATGTAGGTCCGGCCGGGGTCGAAGCCGGCCGCCAAGGCCAGGGCCAGCTCCCCTCCGGAGGCCACGTCGCAGGCCAGTCCCTCGGCGGCCAGGGCCCGGTAGACGGCGGTGCACGGAAACGCCTTGGAGGCGAACAGCACGTCGAAGTCCTGGTGGCGGGCGGCGAGCGCGTCGACCAGCTCACGGGCCCGGCCGCGCAGGTCGTCCTCGACGACCACGTAACAGGGGGTCCCGAACTCCCGGGCCAGCTCGACCGCGTCGCACCCCCCGAGCTGGAGCCGGCCGCGGTCATCGACGCGGGTACCGCGCGGGTAGACATGCGACAGCTCTGAGGCGACGGCGTTCATCAGCGCAAACGATATGGTGGACCGACGCGTACCGTCACCCCGCTGCTTCCGGCCGAGACCGCCCGCAAGTCCGGTCTGGCCTACACCCTCTGGTTGCCGCCGGACGCGAAGGTCCCGCCCCGCGCCGGCGTGGTGATCCTTCACGGCGCAGGTTCCTGCAAGGAGAGCCACCACGACTACGCCCGCGCCGCGGTGGCCCACGGCCTCGCCGCGATCGCCTTCGACCAGCGCGGCCACGGCGACAGCGACGGGCCCATGGACGCCCGCATGGCGCAGGACGTCGAGACCATCGCCGGGGTGCTGCGCGCTGCGCTGGGCGACGAACAGGCCCCGGTTGCGCTGCGCGGCTCGAGCATGGGCGGTTATGAGGCGATCATCGCGGCGCGACCCACGCAGGCGGCGGCCGTGGTGGCGATCTGCCCCGCGTCGGCCTCCGGACTGAGACGGGGGCTGAGCGCCGACGAGTCCAGCTTCGACGCCGACAAGCCGGCCCTGGAGTCGTTTCTCGAGGCCCACGAGCTCGAGCCCGCGGTGCGAGAGCTGGCGGCGCCACTGCTGCTCCTGCACGCCGAGGGCGACGAGCGCGTCCCGGTCGAGCACTCGCGGGAGCTGGCCGGCGCGATGACCTCGGCGGGCAGTCGCCTGATCGTGATTCCCGGCGGCCACCATCGCTCGATCCAGCACGACCAGGAGCTGCAGGGCGTCAGCCTGCAGTTCATCGAGCGGGCGCTGGGACTGGGCGCCCGCCAGCGGCGTCTCTGAAGCCCTCGCCGGCCGGTGCCGTGCTTCGGCCGGTTGGCGGCGCTGGCCGTCGTCGATCACCGGCTCGCTTGACGGCCCCCTCCCCCTACACTCGCGAACCCGTGATCGCCGAACCCGAGCTCCGGCGCCGCCTGCTGCGGTGGCTCACCCCGCTGCTGGCGCTGGCCACAGTGGTGCTGGCGCCCGCGGTCGCGCGGGCCGATTTCCAGACCGGGCTGCAGGACCCGGAGTTCGACGGGACGGCGACCGCGCAGCAGACCGAGTCCGGCTACAAGACGCTGAGCGCGACCGGCGGTTCGGTGGTCCGGCTGAACGCGTTCTGGTACCAGATCGCGGGAGCGGCGCCCGAGCCCGGGTTTCAGGCCACCGACCCGGCCGATCGCGAGTACCAGTGGGGTGTTCTCGACGCAGCCGTGCGCCAGGCCAGTCAGCGGCACGTCAGGGTGCTGCTGACCGTCTCCGGAGCGCCGGGGTGGGCTCAGGGACCCAATCAGCCGAAGCACAAGCCGATCGGAACCGGGGCCTGGGATCCCAACCCCACCGACTACGGGCAATTCGCCCAAGCCGTGGCCAAGCGTTACAGCGGCCGGTTCGCCGACCCGCTGAACCCCGGCCAAACGCTGCCGCGGGTCAAGTACATAGAGCTCTGGAACGAGGAGAACCTGCCGGCGTTCCTGGCCGCCCCCAACCTGTTCGACAGCTACCGGGCGCTGCTGACCGACGGCTACAACGGGGTCAAGGCGGCCGAACCCTCGGACAAGGTGATCTTCGGCGGCCTGGCCCCGGTCTCCTATCTGCCGGGCACCACGGTCTCACCGCTCAAGATGGCGGCCGAGATGATGTGCCTGCGGCGGGTCGGAAGGGAGTTCGTACGCCTTGGCGGCGGCTGCAAGGCCGCCCCGTTCGACATCTTCGCCGAGCACCCGTACACGCTGGAGGCGACCCCAACCGACCCGGCCGGCAGCTACGACGACGTGCTGGTCGCCGACATTCCCAAGCTGCGGGACCTCCTCAACGCGGCGCGGCGGCTGCACACCGTCGCCGGTGCGAACCACCCACTGTGGGTCACCGAATGGGGCTGGGTCACCAAGCCCCCCGACAATCTCGGCGACCATTTCAACACCGCGGCCCGGTACGTGGCCTACGCCATGTACGAGATGTGGCGGGCGGGCGTCTCGGTGGTCATCTGGCAGGGGATCACCGACGCCAGCCCCAACCAGCTGCTGGGCAGTGGGCTGGAGACCAAGTCGCTGCGGCCCAAGCCCCAGATGCAGGCGTTCACGTTCCCGTTCATCGCCTCGGTCGCGCATCGCAAGGGCTTTGCCTGGGGCCGCGTTCCGGGCAACCGGCGCGTCAGGGTCACGGTCCAGCGCCACACCGCCCACGGATGGCGGCGGGTCACGGCGGCGTGGACCGGCCGCGACGGGGTGTTCTCGGTCCGCTTCGCCGCCAACGGGAACGCCACGTACCGGGGCCACGTGACCGGCGGCCCGAACAGCCTGCCGTACTTCTCTGCCGCGATCCCGGCGCAGAGAACCCACGGGGGCTAGGCCGGCCGCGGACGCCGACCACAGCACTGAGGAAGATCATCGGTGCTCTTAACGGATTCATAATCGTCTCTGGCAACATTGATCAACTTATGGCGCCGTCGAGATCATTTGGACGAGACACCGGGCTGCAGGCCCGGATGCTTTTGACGCTGTTCCTGCTGGGACTGGTCTACGCCGTCCTGATCGCGGTGCTGATCGCCGCCGGCGCGGGGGCGATCACGGTGGCGGTGATCGCCGGTGCCCTGTTCTTGGTCCAGTACTTCACCTCGGACAAGATCGCGTTGGCGTCGATGGGCGCCCGGGAGGTGAGCGCGGCCGAGGCGCCGGAGCTGCATGCGGTGATCGAGCGCCTCTGTATCCAAGCCAACCTACCCAAGCCACGCGTTGCGGTGGCGCAAACCCCGATGCCGAATGCGTTCGCGGTCGGCCGCTCCCCGCGCAACGCCACGGTCTGCGCCACCACCGGTCTGCTCGAGCTGCTGTCGCCGGCCGAGCTCGAGGGGGTCCTGGGACACGAGCTGACCCACGTCCAGAATCGCGACGTGCTGGTGATGACGGTGGCAAGTTTCTTCGCCGCCATCGCATCTTTCATCGTCCAGATGGGTTTCTGGTTCGGTGGTGGCATGGATGATGATGACAACGGGCCGGGCATCATCGTGGTGGTCCTGGTTGCCGGGGTCGTCTACATGGTGTCCTTCCTGCTCCTGCAGGCGCTCTCGCGCTACCGGGAGTTCGCCGCCGACCGCGGCTCGGCCATCATCACCGGGCGGCCCAGCGCGCTCAGCTCGGCGCTGCTCAAGATCAGCGGGCAGATGGATCAGATCCCTCAGCGCGACCTCCGTGCTGCCTCCGGCGAGCTGGCCGCCTTCTACATCTTCCCTCCCAAGGCCAAGCAGAGCATCGCGAATCTGTTCTCCACGCACCCGCCGCTCGAGGCTCGCTTGGCAGCGCTCGGGCGACTGGAGTCTCAGCTGCAGGGAACTGCATAGACTGCGCTCCGTGGTGGCGACATGAGGCGCGTTCGGGGGATTCAAATGCTGTCACTCATAGCCACACTGGCTGCGCTGGCGCTGGCGTCGACAACGGCTCAGGCGAGCTTCCAGCTTGGCCTGCAAGACCCTCGCCTGCTCGCAGCAGACCCGGGAGTCGGCTACCGAGCCCTGAAAGCGATCAACGGCTCTGTGGTTCGCATCAATGTCTACTGGCCAGCTGTCGCGCCAAAGCCCGGGGTGGGGTCCGATCCCGCAAACCCGCTTTATCGCTGGACGGGCACCGACGCCGCGGTGCGTACCGCTGCCCGGCACCACAAGCGCATCCTGCTGGACGTATACGGCGCTCCCGCGTGGACAGAGGGTCCGAACAAGCCCGCCCCCACTGTCGTCAGGGAAGGGACCTGGGCTCCGAACGCGGCGCTATTCGGCCAGTTCATGCATGCGATAGCTGCTCGCTACGACGGAGCGTTCGCGGATCCGCTGAATCCGGGCACCAATCTCCCCCGCATCAAGGACTACGAGATCTGGAATGAGGAGAATCTGCCTCTCTATCTCACAGCCCCGAACCGGGAGGCCGAATACCGAGCTCTATTCGTAGCGGGCTACGCGGGCGTCAAAGCTGTCGATCGCGGCGACCGGGTGGCGATCGGCGGTCTGGCCCCGATCTCCTACGTGGGGGGTCCGCTTGGTTCCGCCTCGCCCCTCACGATGGCCGCCGATCTGATGTGCCTGCGGCGCGTAGGCACGCATTTCGTCAAGGTCAGAGGCTGCAGAGCGGTCCGCTTCGACGCGCTGGCCATCCATCCCTACACGCTCGCCGCCACGCCAACCAAGCATGCCTACCACTATGACGACCTCCTGGTCGGCGACATGCAGAAGCTTCGCACCCTCCTCAACAGCGCTCGCCATCTGCACACGATCCAGGGCAAACCCCAGCTTTGGGTGACCGAATGGGCATGGCTTACCAATCCGCCCAACGCGGGGTTGGGTGACAACGCGACCACGGCGGCGCGCTACGTCGCCTATGCGATGTACGAGATGTGGAACACCGGCACATCAATGGTCGTCTGGCAGACGATCCAGGACTTCGCCACGGCCGAGCCTTCCGGAGGCGGCCTGGAGACCGAGGCCGGCCAACCAAAGCCCGATATGCGGGCGTTCGGGTTTCCATTCATCGCCTCGGTGCAGGGCAAACGAGGCTACGCGTGGGGTCGCGTGCCGCTCCCCGGTCGGCGCAAGGTGTTCGTCCAACACCACACCAGGCGCGGCTGGACGACGGTCGAGACCGTCAGGACCAGTGGCGACGGCACGTTCCAGGCTCGCTTCCCGGCCAAGGGCAACGGGAACTACCGCGCTCGCGTCCAGCACGGCCCCACGAGCTTGAGCTACTTCTCGGCGAAGATCCCGGGCCAGCGGACTCGCCAGACCGTCAACCCCGGCTGACCCGGCTGGGATGGGCCTCCTCGACGTCATAATCGGCAAGCGCAAGCTGGAGAAGCCGGCCGCGGACCGGTTGTTTGCGATCAGCACCGCCTATGTGACATTTGAGACAAGCCTTGAGGTCACCAGCCGCGGCAGCGCCGCGATCGTGTTTCAGTCGCTGGCCACCGCCGACTTCAGCTCGATCGTCAAAGACATGGAGGAGGTGGTGCGAGCGACCGCCGGCGACAGCGGCACCAAGGTCGAGACCTCAGAGGACGAGTACGGGTTCAGCTGGCTGGTGCTGCGCGGCAGCAGCTTCGATGACCTCGTAGTCGGGATCAACGCTGTAGGAGGTGCGCTCGAGGCGGGCGGGTACGGCGAGCGCGTCCTATGCGCCGTGTTCTCGTTCCAGGACGCCCGCCAGCGACTGATCTACTGGATCTACAACTACAAGCGCGGCGCCTTTTATCCCTTCGTGCCGGCCCAGGGCGACAAGCAGCGCGACAATGAACGCGAGCTCGTGCTCAAGGCACAGGTCGGCTCAGAGCTGCCGGTCGAATCCGAGCTCTCGCGCTGGTTCCCCCTTTGGGGCGTTCCGATCTGAGCGCCCGCGAGACCGCCCCTGGCCCGATCCTGCTCAACCGGCGGGCCGCGGCGCGGCCGACGATCACCGGCGTGGAACGCTGGGCTGCGCAGCTCCTGCCCCGCCTGCAAATGCTGGCTCCGGACCGGTACCTGATCGCCGAACCGCCGCCCGGCACGGGCCGGGCCCGCGGACAGGCCTGGGAGCAGCTCGAGCTGCCGCTGAGCGCCCTGCGGCAGCGGGCGGACTTGATCTTCTCGCCCGCCAACCTGGCCCCCCTTCTGTGGCCCCGGAACGTCGTCATGGTCCACGATGCGGCGGTCCTGCGGTCACCCGGGGCCTACTCGCGGGCCTACAGCCTTTGGCATCGCTCGGTCGGCCTGGCCTGTGTCCGGCGAGCGCTGAAGGTGCTGACCGTGTCGGAATTCTCGCGGCGGGAGCTGATCTCGCTCGCCAAGCTCGCGCCGGACCAGATCGTCGTCATCCACGGTGGCGTCGACGGCCGCTTCACGCCGGACGCCGATCACGAGCGATCTGCCCGCCGGCTCGGCCTCGACCGGCCCTACGTGCTCACAGTGGCCACCGACGACCGTCGCAAGAACCTGCAATCTCTGGGCCAGACCGCCCTCCAGCTGGGCGAGATCGGAATCGACCTGGTCTGGGCCGGCGACAGACGGCCGTACTTCGCGGCCGCCAACGGCATCCCGGGGGCCCGGATGCTCGGTTACGTCGATGACGATCTGATGCCCGGCCTGTACAGCGGTGCGCGGGCCTTCGTGCTCCCCTCCAGCTACGAGGGCCTGGGGCTCACCTGCCTGGAGGCGATGGCTTGCGGGACGCCGGTCGTGGCTTCGGATCGAGCCGCGCTTCCTGAGACCTGCGGCGACGCCGGGCTGCTCGTCGATCCCGATGACCCGGCTGCCCTTGCCGAGGCGGCATTGCGAGCCTGCACCGACGAGCCGTTGCGTGCGCAAATGCGGGCGCGCGGCCTCAAACGCGCGGGCGAGCGGACCTGGGACCGGGCCGCGCGCGAAACCGACGCCGTGCTGCGCGCGAAACCGACGCCGTGCTGCGCGCGCTGGCAGGGGGAGAAAAGCAACGTTGCCGGGCTCAAGCAATTGTGAATGCATCCGACACAGCGGGTAAAACCGTCAGGCAGGAAAACCGGTCCGCGCGGTAAAGAGGCGAGGAGGTAGGGAAGTCAAGTGGAACGCGCGTTGCTCGAGATCTTGGCGATTTGGATCGTTGTGATTCCGGCGCTGGCGATCGGCGCAGCCTCGATGCTCGCCCGGCATCGGGAGCGCTCGATGCGGAGAAGGACAGCCACACCGTTGGTCCGCCCGGCTCGCCATGCCGGGCGAAGGCGTCTTCGGTTCCCGATCTCGTAGCCGCCGCAACTTCCGCTGCAAGGTTCCGTGGGACGGTTACGGTACGCTGATCGGCTCGGCCAGTTGCGGTCCCGGCACAATCCAGCGCTGGCCAACCGGGCGGCCCAAGTTTCGGCTGACCGCAGTTGATTTAAAAGGAGATACCTTGCGAACTTTGATTCTGGGTGGCGACGGCTTCTGCGGGTGGCCGACGTCCCTGCACCTCTCGGCCGCCGGCCACGAAGTGGCCATCGTCGACAACCTGGCGCGGCGTAACGCCGACGTGGAGCTCGAAGCGCAGTCTTTGACGCCGATCGAGCCGCTGGGAACCCGGTTGGCGGTGTGGAAGGAGTGCACCGGCCGCGAGATTCCGTTCCACCGTCTCAACGTCGCGGAGGACTACCGCGAGCTGCTGGATCTGCTGACCGAGTGGCAGCCCGACGCGATCGTGCACTTCGCCGAGCAGCGCGCGGCTCCGTACTCGATGAAGAGCTCGTGGCACAAGCGCTACACGGTCAACAACAACGTCAACGCGACCCACAATCTGCTGGCCGCGCTGGTCGAGGCGCAGCTCGACGCGCATATCGTGCACCTCGGCACGATGGGCGTCTACGGCTACGGGACCGCGGGGATCAAGATCCCCGAGGGCTACCTGCGGGTCCGCATCGACACCGACGACGGTGCCCCGGTTGAGCAGGAGATCCTCTACCCGGTCAACCCGGGCAGCGTCTACCACATGACCAAGACCCAGGACCAGCTGCTGTTCGCGTTCTACAACAAGAACGACGGCACCATGGTCACCGACCTGCACCAGGGGATCGTGTGGGGTACCCAGACCGCGGAGACCCGGATCGACGAGCGCCTGATCAACCGCTTTGACTACGATGGCGACTACGGCACCGTGTTGAACCGGTTCCTGATGCAGGCGGCGATCGGCTATCCCCTCACCGTTCACGGAACCGGCGGCCAGACCCGCGCCTTCATCCACATCCAGGACACCGTGCGCTGTATCCAGCTCGCGATCGAGAACCCGCCTGAGCACGGCGACCGGGTCCGGGTCTTCAACCAGATGACCGAGTGCCATCGGCTGCTCGATCTCGCCAAGCTGGTCTCGAGCCTGACCGGAGCGGAGATCGACTTCGTCGAGAACCCTCGCAACGAGGCCCCCGAGAACGACCTGTACGTCGAGAACCGCCAGCTGCTCGATCTGGGGCTGAACCCGATCCGGCTGCAGGACGACCTGCTCAGCGAGGTGACCGAGATCGCACGGGCCTACGCCCAACGCTGCGACCGCAGCAAGATCCCGTGCACCTCGAACTGGGTCCGGCACAAAGAGCCGGCCGCACCGGCCACCTGAGCCCATGCCGTAGCTGGAGCAGTGCAGGACCTCCTCCTGGGACGAGGACCGCGTTTCCTGATTGAGACGCGGTCTGCACCGGGCTGACGAGCCCACCGGCGTTGCCGCCGCGGTCATCGGCGGGGGCGAGCCTGCCGCCCCGGCCACGGCCGGCTGACGGTCCGGCGACCTAGCTCGCTAAAGGGCGAGCCGATGATTGCCGATGAAAGAAGGGCCGGCCGGTTTCACGAACTGGGTCGGCAGAGAGCTCGACGTGACGCTGACGGTGGCAATCCTGCTGGTTTGGACGGTGGTTATTCCCCCGCTGGTGCTCGGCGCAGCGTTCCTTGGCTCTCGGCGCCGTGAGCGTCTGTTCGGGCGCCCTGCCAGCCGGCGGGGGAGATCGGCCGGTTAGAGCCCGCGCCGCGTGACCATGTAGGGAAGCGTCCGCAGGAGGATCTTCACGTCGAGCCACACCGACCAGTTGGCTCCGTAGATGTAGTCGATCTTGACCATCTCGTGCATGGGGATCCGCGCCGAGCCGAAGACCTGCCACAGCCCGGTCATGCCCGGCTTGACGGCCAGGCGGCGTCGGCGCCACCCTTCGATCAGCGCATCCTCATCCTGGACGAGCGGCCTGGGTCCTACCAGGCTCATGTCACCCTTGAGTACGTTGAACAGCTGCGGAAGCTCGTCCACCGAGGTCCGGCGCAGGAATCTTCCGACCCGGGTGATCCGGGGATCGTCGCCGATCTTGAACAGACCGCCGTCGACCTCGTTGAGATGACGGACCCGGGCCTTCAGCTCGTCGGCGTCCTTGACCATCGTGCGGAACTTGAGCATCGAGAAGCGCTCGCCACGACGTCCGATCCGCAGCTGCCGGAAGAACGGTGGCCCCGGCGAGTCCACGCGGATCGCGACCGCCAAGATCACAAACACCGGCGCCAGCAAAACCAGGCCGACCACGGCGCCGACCACGTCGACCAGCCGCTTGAGGAGCGCGGACGACTTCGACAGCCCATACTGGCGCACTCCGAGCAGCGTGATCCCGTCGATCTCGTCAAACATCGCCGAGGATCCCACAACCTCCAGCAGGCGCGGCAGCACGCTGACCTTGACCCCGAGCGCCTTGACCAGCCGCACGCAATCCAGCACGCTCTCCTCGTCGCCACCGGGAGCGATGATGACTCGCTCGACCGCGTGCGCTCGCACCACGCGGGCGAGCTCTCGCCAGGTGCCCAACACCGGGAAGTTCTCTCGGCGCGCTTGATCGGCGCCGGCTTCCGAGAACCCAAGCCGTCCGAGCAGCACCGCGCTTACTCCCGAGGAGCTGGACAGCTTGTTGGCAGTCCTGGCGGCATCATCGGCATTCCCGATCAGAATGCAGCGCTCCGGGGGCGTGGCCTTGACGGCAAGCCCGCGCGCCAGGCTTCGCGCCGCCACCGTGAGACCGAACCCGACGATCGTCATGGCGAAGATCTGAGCCCGCCGAAGCGGGGCACCCACGAACAGCCACTCCCCGAGCCAGAACGTGAGCGCCCAGAAGACGCACAGGTGCAGGATGGTCGGAATTTCGTCGATGGTGGTCTTTCGCAGCAGATGCTGGTCGCGGTCGTACAGACCCAGTCCCTTGCTCACGAGGACGACGAACGGCGCCAGCAGCAGGATCGCCGGGCGCGGGTGGATGCTCGCGCCTCCGATGACGTCAAGGGCGAATCCGAGCGCGAGATAGGTTGCGAGCACGTCCCCGATGGCCAGCGCGCGCCGCATGACTGCGTCACGTCTGAGTAGCACCGAGACGCCCCGATTCGGTAGATGGCGATCCAACCCCGCCTGGATCTCCCACACCGGCGACAGCTCGGCCCCCGAGCTTCGCTCTGCGGGCGGCGCCGCGTCAGGAGCGTCCTGGTCCGCAAGCAGCTCCGCGGGCGGCGTCGCGTCAGGAGCGTCCTGGTCCGCAAGCAGCTCCGTCGCGCGCGCGGCCGACCACACGTCGATCACGGCCGCTCCCGCCTGTCATGCGCCCACGCATCAGCCGCCGCTGGATCGCAGAGCCTGCAATGGACATCAATCACCAGTCGCCGTCCTTGAGGATGATCGTCTCGCAACATGACCGGTCCGACGGGGCAGCGAACCGGAATTTGGGCGATAGAGAGTAGCGCTCGCTCGCCCCGTTGTCCACTGCACCTTAAAATAGGGGTATGAGGGCCCAGAATCTAAGCTCTTGGAAGCTGCCGCATTGCGTGCTGAGGCGATGGGGGCTGGCAGCGCTCTGTCTGGTGGCCGCTCTGGTGGCCGTCCCCGGGCAAGCGGCAGCGACCGTTCTGGTGGCCGCCCCCGGGCAAGCGGCAGCGTCGGTTCTGGTGGCCGGCCCCGGGCAGGCGGCAGCGGCGGTTTCCCGGTTCCCATCCGCGTCGCTGCCGGGACCGAGGTTCATGTCGACCGGCCTCGTCGACGACAGCGCGTTCGAGGGTCCGGTGCCCGCGACCAGGACCACGTGGCTACGGCGAGCCCGGCAGCTTGGCTCCTCGTGGGTCCGCCTCGGCGTCTACTGGCAGGACATCGCGCCCCCCGCGTTGTCGCCTGGCTTCCGCGCGTCGGACCCGAGCGATCCCAGGTACAACTGGTCTTACCTGGACGCGGCCGTCCGCGACGCGACCGCGAGCGGCGAGCGAGTGGTCCTGACGCTGTTTCATCCTCCCGCCTGGGCGCTGGGGTCCCACGCGCCCCGCTCCGTCATACCGGGCACCTGGCGCCCGCGCGCCACCACGCTGGGTGCCTTTGCCCGGGCTGTCGCGCAGCGCTACTCCGGCCACTTCGCGGACCCCCAGCTGCCGGGACGCGACCTTCCGCGCGTGTCCTACTTCCAGGCCTGGAACGAGCCCAACCTGCCGAGCTCGATCTCACCGCAGTGGACGCGAAGACGACGCGCCTGGGTTCCGGCAAGCCCGGGGATCTACCGACGGCTGCTCAATGCCGTCTACGCCAACGTCAAACGCATCCAGCCGAAGGCGTACATCCTGGCGGCCGGAACCGCTCCCTATGGTGACCGGCCCGGCGGCGCCCGGATGCGGCCGGTCACGTTCGTGCGCGAGTTACTCTGCCTGCACGGCGCCGCACTGCGCAAAGGACGTTGCCCGGACCCGGCTCACTTCAATGCCCTCGACCACCATCCGTACGCGCTCACCCCGACCATCCACGCGTTTAATCCGGGCGATGTCAGCGTTCCGGACATCGGCAAGCTCAAACGCATCCTTCGCGCCGCCGAGCGCACCCGTCGGGCGCTTCCGTCGGGGCCCAAGCCGATTTGGATAACCGAGATCGACTGGACCTCGCGACCGCCCGACCACGCCGGGATCCCGCTGGCTCGTCAGGCCCGTTACCTGTCGCTGGCGTTCTACCAGCTCTGGCGCCAGGGCGTGGCCCATGTGTTCTGGTACCTGATACACGACATCCCGTTCCGGAGCCTCACCGGAGCCGGCGTCTACTTCGGCGATGGGCGTCCCAAGCCGTCGGCGGCGGCATTCCGGTTTCCGTTTGCCGTCGTCCCCGGCACCGGCCGGATGCTTACCGTGTGGGGAGACGCCCCACGGGCCGGCATGGTCACGATCGAGCGCCGGAAGGGACGCGCCTGGCGAGCTCTGACCCGCGTACGCACCACCCCGGATGGCATCTTCTACGTCCGCCGCCGTCTCAGCTCCAAACTGATCTTGCGCGCTCGGATCGACGGCGGCGCAACGCTGGTGTGGACGCCGCGATGAGCGCGACAGATCGAGCGCCGCGGCCCGGTGTCACTCATCTCGTCTTGAAGTACGGGGCGTAATCCCATACCGCCCCTCGCGGGCTGAGCTGCCGCGCCTGCATGTAGTCGCGGTGAGCGTTGGCGAACGCGCCACGTTCTGTCTGGATCCGTGCGAGTACGAGCCAATGGCGGAAGTTGCTCCGTTCGTGCGAAACCGCACGTCGGAGATCGGCGGCAGCCAGGTCGAGGTGACCCGCGGATTCGAGCACCAGCCCGCGCTGCTCGTACGGGCTGGCCGCCCAGGGCTCGGCGCTCACCGATGCCTTGGCCCACGCCAGCGCCAGCTGCGCATTGCCCGCGCGCTCGGCTGTCTGGCTACGTCGCAGCTCTGCCGTCGAGAGCAGGCCCGGGACCTGGATCAGGGCGGCGCACGCCGCAAGGAAGGCCACGCCGGCCCGGACGGGCCACCGGAGCTCTCGCATGCTGCGGGACTCCCGCGCGCCGGCGACCGCGACACCGGCGAAAGCGAGCACGGTAACCGCGGTGGACTGCCATAGCCAATCGACGCTCGCTTGCAGCAGGTAGACGGCGAACGCAGCCATAAGCGCCGTGCTCGCGCCGACGCTGACGCTACGCCGGCATCGTCGCCGCACCGCGGCCAGCAAAGCCAGCGCCGCCACCATTACTGAGACCATGAGGGCGGCTCCGGGAGCTCCGAGCTCGGCCATGTTCTCGAGCTCGAAGGAGTGCGCGTTGATGACAAACTCAGGGCTGCTCTGGTGGCGCTCCCACCAGAACTCGAACGTTCCCGCGCCGGTTCCGGTGATCGGATGAGCCGTAAATGCGTTCAATGCCGCCTTGAACACGTCGTAGCGGGTTCCGCTGAACTGGGTCAGGCGAGACGTTGGGTCAGTGGTCGTCACCACTGCGGGGTGGCGAAACTGCCGCCACGCCTTGGTCGCGATTCGAGGCCCGAAGGCCACAGCGCCAAAGGCCAGCACTGCGGCACCCGCGACCAACAGCGAGCGCACCAGCCTGCGAGGCAGATGGGCTCGATCCAGTCCGGCAAACCCGGTCAGGAAACCGACCGCCCCCGAGAGCGCAACCGCGAGAACCAGCGCGCCGAACACCGACCCCACGCCGCGGGTGCCGGTACCCCGGGCGATCTCCGGCGCCGCTCGCACCGCCAGGATCGCGATCGTCGCGGCGGCGGCGGCGGCTGCGGCGTGCAGGAACGCCGTCAAGCGATTTCGGCTGAGCACCAGCACCAGCACCACGCCGAGCGCGGCGCCCGCCAGGCCGGCTCGCGAATAGGACAGGTAGGCGGCCAGCGCCGCGACCGGCGCCAGTCCGAGCGCGATCACTCGACGCAAGCGTGATTGATCGTGAGCACTCCAGGCGAGGGACATCGCGATCGACATCGCCGCCCACGCGCCGACCGCATTCCAGTAGCCCAAGGGATAGCTGAGCCGGTTGGTGGCGTTCGCCTGTTGCAGCGGATTGGCCGGGAAGGCAGCGGGCACAAGCCGACTGGCGACTGCCAGCGCGCAGACCAGCAGCGCGGCGAAGGCCAGACCCATCGCCGCCGCTCGCCAGGTCTGCCGATCCAGCACGGCTGCGATCAAAGCCACCAGGCCGACGTAGTCGACCACCCTGGCAAGCTCCGCCGTCGTGCGCTCCAAGCTATCGGTCCAGGCGAGGCTCAGCGCGGTCCAGCCGAGGTATGCGGCGATCGCGCCCAGGAGAATCACGGTGAATCGACCGGGCGCAGCGCGCGGCAGGAGCCCGCAGGCGATGCCGATGCCCAGCACCCACCAGAGCACGAGGCCGTACTCCTGGCGAACCACGATGTCGTACGCCCCGCCCGCCAGCGCGTACACGATGACCAGTCCAGCGGCGGCACCGAAGGCGAGCACGCGAGCGATCGTCAGCTTCAGTGATGGGCTCCCGCCGGACCGCTCCGATCTGGCCCGCGAGCCCTCGAACCCGCCCTGCGCCGCAGTTTCGTGGGCTACCATCTGCCAGCCGTGTTGCCGCTCGTGCCACGCCGCCGGCTTCTATGCAGCCTCTCCGTACTGGCGCTCATGCTGGCAACCGCGGACGTGGCCTGGAGCAATCCGGTCGGTGGTCCCTGCACGCATCGTTCGGCGAGTGCAATCGACCAGTACTGCGAGGACCTCCCGACGGCGTCCGGTCCCGCGACCCCCAGCCTGGGGACGCCCGCTCTTGGGCCAGCCCTGCCGCAACGGCTCCGAGCGGGGTTGGTCCGCTCACGAAGCAGCGGCGGCCTCCGGGCTCGCCGGGCGCTCCTGACGCTTCCCGCCGCCGGCCCACGCCACCCCCTGGGCGGCCCGGTGGAATCCCGAGTCAACGTCAGCGGCTGGTCGCTGTTCGGTCCTCTGATCATCGCGCTGGTCGCCTCGGCGCTCGCGCTGGGAGCGACGGTCCTCGTCCGACAATGGCGGGAGCGCTCGCGTTCAGCCGGCTCGACGTAGTCACGCCCCCAACACGCGCGCCTCGGGGCCGGCGGTCTCGCATCGCCGAAGTCTCGCAAGTGCAGGAGCCGACATGCGCCGTGTCGCACTGGGACCGGCCGCTACGATGCCCGCCGGTGGACCTGCGTCAACAGCCGGTGATCCGTGCCTGGTCGCGGCGGATCGGGCTTCGTGCCGCCTTTTTCTGGGCGGCCCGGGTACTTGGCTACGACGTCGTCAAGAAGCACTATTACAGCGAGGTCCCTGACCTCAGTCGACTCCCCTCCGGGATCTGGAGCGCCACCAGCGAGCTGACCGGCGTGCGCTTCGATGTCGAGGCCGGAGTGCAGTTCGTGCAACGGGAGCTGGGCCGGTTCATGTCCGAGTATCGACCGCCGACCGCTCCGACCGGAAACCCCCGCGAGTTCTATCTGGAGAACACCTTCTACGAGGCACTCGACGCGGAAGCCCTGTACGCCATGGTGCGGCGTTTCAACCCACGTCGCGTGCTGGAGCTCGGCTCGGGGATGTCGACGCTCGTCATCGCCGACGCCCGAGCTCGCAACCTGCTCCCGGACGGGCACCGCCACGATGTCTATGACCCGTACGTTCGATCCGATCTGCGGCCGGTGCTCGAGCGTCTGGCGCAAGTTCACCGCACCTCGGCGACGGATGTCCCAATTGAAGAATTCACCGGCCTTCGTGCAGGCGACTTCTTGTTTGTCGACACCACCCACACCGTGAAGATCGGCAGCGACGTCAACCGTGTGATCCTCGACATCCTCCCGAAGTTGGCGCCGGGGGTCTTCGTCCACTTCCATGACATCTTTCTGCCCCACGAGTACCCCGTCGAGTTCTTCACCGAACTCGGCTTCTCGTGGGCTGAGCAGTACCTGTTGCAGGCATTCCTCGCCTTCAACGACGATTTCGAGGTGCTGTTCGGTGCGTCCGCGTTGAACCGCCGGTACCCGGAAGTCATGAACGAGCTTGCGCCAGGGGCGGCCAGGGCGCGCCGGCCGGCCGCCTTCTGGATTCGCCGGGTGAAATGAGACACCAGGACCACGGAGCGCCTCACGGGCGTGGCACCTGGGCTCGCAAAGCGCGCAGAGCGGCTCGGGTCGACCCCATCGAGATCGGCGGCCGGACGATCGTCGCGATCAGTCCGCGGAGGTCGTCATAGGCCGCAGGCAGAGCCTGGCGCAAGACCGGGATCGGCATGAACAGCTCAAGCAGCAGCACGGCGACAGCGGCACCGTCGAGGCCCCACGCCTCGATCAGGGGATACGCGACGGCGACGCTGATCAGCGACCCGGCGAAGTAGTAAGCGGCCACCCGTTGGTGTCGGTTGGTGGCGTATAGCACACCGAGACTCGTGGTCCAGAGCGCGTCAACTACCACGCCGACCAGAAAGATATCCAGCAGCAGTCCACTGGAGCTGACCTTTCCAGAGGTCCAGAGCTCGAGAATCGGGTCTCCAAAAACCGCCAGGACCACCGCCGGCGGCAGCGCCAGCCAGACGGCCAGCTGGCAACCGCGCCGGTGCAGCCGGCGAACCAGGTCCTGATCCTGTGTGGCGTAGGCCCGCGAGATCTCGGGCGTGATGACGGCGAAGATCGAAGCCAGGAGCTGGTTCACCGCGCGGCTCAGCGTGCGGACCGTGGAGAAGATGGCTGCGCCCGCCGGGCCTACCGTGACGCCCAGCAGCACAACCATGCCCTGGATGTTCAGAATCAGGGCGGCTGGGATGGCCCCGGATGCCAGCGCCGGACTGAACAGACGCCGGAGCTCCGGCCACACCCGAGCGGGGCGGCCGAATGCGAGCCACGGCACCCGGCGCCGCATGGCCGCATACATCACGACCGTGCCGACGGCGCGAACCACGAGCATCGCGGCGGCGCCGAGCTCCGGCCCGCCTCCCAGGAGCACGGCTCCCGCCAAGCCGCAGAACTCGGCCAGCAGGAGGGCGGTCATCCACAGGCTTCCTTCTCCGTACCGGCCCTCGGCCGCGAACCCCCCATAGAACAGCCCCGCGTACACCTCAAGGAGCGCGTCCGCGGCGAGCATCACCAGTATCCAACGAGCGGCTGTGTTGCTGAGCGTGCCCAAGTTGAGCAGGCTCGCCACCGGAACGACCGAGCCCACTAGCGGCACCAGGATCGTCAGCAGTGCGAACAGCACCAGCAGAGCACTGGACACGGCTTTGAACACCTCGAGTGCCCGTGGGCGATCCTCTCGGCCCGCCGCCATGATCATCTCGTTCATCGCGGCGCCGACAAACCCGATGTCGCTGAACGCGATGTAGTTGGGGATCGCGGCCAGGATCAGCCAGTCCCCATAGCGGCTCAGGCCCCAGGTGGAAACGAGCAGGGATACCCCGGCGACCTGGATGATGACCCGGACGGCGTGAGCCGCCACCTGCGCCTGCATTCCGCGCAGGAGTCGCTGGCGCAGCGAGAGCGACGTCGTCACGCGACGCCGTCGAGGACGGAGATCGCTCTACACTTCGCCCCCAAGATGGGTCTCCTCGAACGCCGGTTCGACGCAGATCGGGCCAGCGATCGGGATACCGTGCTGGGACTGATCATCGCGGATTACCTCGCGGCCTGCTCCGGCGGCGATGAGTCACCTCGCCGTCTCGCCCTGATGTTTCTTCCCCGCCTGATCCACAACCCGAGCCTTCACACGACAGTGATCATTCGGCTCGCCCACGCGGGCCCGCGGTTCCTGTTCGGACTCTGGCGAACGCTCCTGATCGCCAAGCACGCGATCGACGTCGAGGGACCCATCGACATCGGTCCGGGTTTGATCCTGCCGCATCCGGTCTCGATCGTCATCGGCCGCGGCACCCGGATCGGCAGCAACGTCCGGATCCTCAACAGCGTGACCATCGGCGCGCGTCCGGGACGAGCACCGGTGGGCTCGCGAACCTGTCCCGACATCCGCGATGGCGCCACCATCTGGGCCCAGAGCATCGTCGTCGGTCCGATCACCGTGGGTGAGAACGCGACGCTGGGCGCTCGATCCTGGCTCGACAGCGACGTCGCCCCCGGTGCGGTGATCCGCTCTCGGTTGCAGTCCGCCGGCTGAAACGCCGCTCGGACTGGCCCCGGCGGGACCGGAGAGCTGTCGGTACAGCGCCGCAAGCGCGTCGCCATAGGCGGGCTGGGGGTAGCGGGCGGCGATCAACCCCGCGTTGCGCGCGCCGATCTCCGCGATCCGCTGGCGATCGGCGTCGGCTCCGACAATCGCGAGTCGGAGTGCCTCCGGGTCGTCGGGTCCCACCACCGACCCGTGGATCCCGTCCTCGACGATCGTCCCGGAGTTGGCCGTGGTGATCACGAAGCAGCCACAGGCCAGGGCTTCGAACACGGCACGCGCGGAGCCCTCCGCATAGGACGGGAACACGAACACGGGGGCGGCGAGCATCTCCCGCCCCAGCTCGCGACGGGAAATCGTACCGAGCAGCCTGACTCTGGGGTCATCGAGGAACCGCGCGTGCCGCTCCCGGATATCGGGCATCACCGGACCGGCGATCACCAGCTCCCAGTCGACCGCGTCCAGCTCGGCCAGGGCCTCACAGATGAGATCGGCCCCCTTGCGACGCTCAAACCGGCCGGCGAACAGCAGCCGCAACCTTCCCGAACCTCGCCGGCGCGGGCGCGGAGCGTCTCCGAGCCCGCGAAGGAAGTTGTCGTCGACGCCCAGGTAGACGACATGCACCCGATCGGGGGGCCAGCCGCAGGCGAGAAAGGTCTCCTTGACGAAGTCTGAGTTGACGAGGATCGAGTCCGAGCGATCGATGTCCTCGAGAATCGCTTGCTCGGTGGGCAGGAGCCCGTCCGGTCGTCGCGTGCCGCCGGCCCTTCGCTCCAGCCGCGCCGAGCGGCCGCGGTTGGCGACCAGCTCGTCGAGCAGCTCCGGATGCACGATCGCGTGATCGCAGAGGACGTGCATGCCGAGCTCCCGAGCAGCGGCCACCGACGCATGACCGAAACCGGCGCGGAATTGATAGATGCGCGCCCCCGTGCCGGCGCGGCGCAGTTCGCGCGCGGCGAGTCGGCCATAGAGCCGCCAGCTCGCGGCGCAGGCGTGGTGGTAAGCCATGTCGCCCTGCGGCAGCAGCGCAATCGTCCGTGCCGCCTCGTACAACAGCTCAGGCATCGCGAGTGCCCGGAGGCGGTCGTCGGGGATGTCCTCGCCGCGCTCGAGCAACCGGGCCATCCGGCCGCGCGTGTCGACCCGCAGGCGGCGGGCGAGTCGCTGCACCCCGCGGGTCGGATAGGCGCCGGTGATCGCCATCGTCAGCACGCCGTGCTCGTGCGCCTCTCGCGCAGCCGTCGTCACGTGCGTCTTGTTGAACCCCGCCGATATGACGACCATGGCGCAGCGCACCATACGGAAGCGGAGCCCGAATGACCCCCGCTAGGATCGCGACGATGCGCGTCGCTCCCGAGGAGCTGCAGCACCGGTTCTACACGAACACCGCGGCCGCGTACCACGCCGATTTCGTACGGCCCGACGACGAGCACTACCGGGCGCTGACGATCATCTCGGCACTCATCGACGGCTTCGGATACCGGAGCGTTCTCGATGTCGGGGCCGGGACCGGACGCGGCGTGAAGCACCTGGTCGATCATCATTCGCAACTCGACGTGGTGGGGGTCGAGCCGGTGCAGGCGATGATCGACTACGCGGAGCGCTCGGTCGGCATCCCGCCGGGATCGATCGTGGTCGGTCGGGGCCAGGAGCTCCCGTTCCCCGACGCGAGTCTCGACGCAGTGTGCGAGCTTGGGATCCTGCACCACGTCGCGGATCCGAACGTGATCGTGGAGGAGATGACGCGCGTGGCCCGCCGGGCGGTGCTCCTGTCCGACGAGAACCGGTTCGCCAGGGGCCGCCCGCTGGCGCGCGCCGCCAAGTACGCGATCTATCGCCTTGGGCTGTGGCCGGTGGTCTGCAAGCTGCGAACCCGTGGCCGCGGATACGTGCTCAGCGAGGGAGACGGTGGAGTCGCCTACTCCTACAGTGTCTACGACTCCCTGCCGGCGCTCCAGTCGTGGGCCGACCGGATCTTCCTGGTCCCGACGGTTCCCGCTCGTGCGGGCTGGTTTCACCCGCTCTTCAGCGCGACTCACATCCTGGTGTGCGCGCTGCGCGATACCTGAGCTGGTCCGGGGTGGAGTGCATCCATTCCGGTCCCGGTCCGGTTCTCCCGCGCCGGTGATCTGCCCAGCCTGCGAGCACCGCGCGGACGTTGACGAACGGGCGGCTGGCTCGCCTGGTGTGGATGAGGTTCGCCAGCACGATGTCGGCACCGCGCACGAATCGGCGCGGTCCGCGCAGCGGTGCATACCGGGCGCAGACGACAAACGAGTTGCGCGTCTGAAAGTACGCGCTCAGGGGCGAGAACGCTCCCCCGCTCGATGCCGACAGGCCGTGCCATAGACGCGCCTCGCCGACCACGTACACGCGGCGGCCCACGGCCTGCATGCGCTGGGCCCAATCGACGTCCTCGCCATAGAGGAACAGCTCCTCGTCGAGCAGGCCCACCTCCCGCACCGCGCCGGCCGGGACGAGCATCGCCGCACCGGAGGGAGCGTCAACGCTGCGCACTCCGGCGAACTGACCGCGATCGGTCTCGCCCATCCCCAGCGCGGGTCCCTGATAGCCGCGTCGCAGGTCGCACCGCAGTCCGGCGCTGAGGATCACGTCGGGCTTGTCCCGGTAGAGCACCAGCGGGCAAACGATGCCGGCGTCGGAATGAGCCTCCGCCGCCTCCACCAGCGCGCGAACCATTCCCGGGGCCACGTGGGTGTCGTTGTTGAGCAGCAGCACGTAGGCGACGCCGAGGTTGAGCGCCTCCATCACGCCACGGTTCATTCCGCCGGCGAAGCCGCGGTTCGTCTCGTTGCGGACGAAGCGGGCACCTGGGAAGCGGTCGGCGAGATGACCCTCGATCTCCTGCTCGGAGGCATTGTCGACGACGATCGCAGTCAGCCGCGGCCAGCCGGAGGCGAGGATGGAATCCAGACAGGCGAGCGTCTCGTCGCGCCGGTTCCAATTGAGCACCACGCTCGCGACGTGGGGCGGCTCTGCGCTCACTGCTTGATCACAAGGCCCTGGCCGGTTGGCAGCGCCACCACGGACTCCCGCATGTCGCCGAAGAAGTCGTCGATCGCCGCCCGCTCATCAGCGCAGTCGTCCCAGCCGTAGCCGTAGTCGTCGAACACGACGATCGCGCCGCTCACCAGGCGTTGGTAGGCGTACTCGAGCACCCGTCGCGTGGGAGCCGCCGAGTTCAGGTCGACGTGAGCGAACGCCAATGGACCAGTGTCGGCGAGCGGCAACGTCTCGAACACGTCCCCGGCGCAGATCTGGATCTGCTCGCGCCAGCGCGCCAGGCGCCACTCCACGTACTCGACCGAGGTGTCACCGTGCCGGCCGGCGAGGTCAAGGGACCGCTCGCGGTCCCCAAGATGCGCGTCCGGGATTCCGGCGAAGGTGTCAAACAGGTAGAGCTTGCGGTCCGCCGCCAGCCCCACTGTCGCGAGCACCATGAACGCACACCCTCCCCGGTAGACGCCGAACTCCGCGAAGTTGCCTGGCAATCGGGAGCATTGCCCGGCCAACCGCGTCAGCAGCCACATCCGCCAGCGGACATCGGCGCGGTAGCCGACGAACCAATCCGATGCCATCTCGTCGTAGCGAGCGGTGAACTCGGCATCCTCGATGAACGGGCTGAAATGGACCGTGGCCATCCCATCGGCCTCGTACGCGTAGCGGGGCCGCGGCCGCCATCCGATCTTGCTCACGACCCTGGCTGCAGGCCGGCGCAGCGGGCGGGGAAGGCGGCCGAGGCGCGAACCGCTGTTGACTGGGAGGTCGGTGCTCATCGCCGGGCACGATACGCTGAGCCCGTGCCGACGGTGTCCAGTGACGCACCAGCCGCGCTGCATCGTCGCGCCCGCTACGCCCGGTACTGGGGCAGCGAATTCTGGGAGCGCGTTGACGCTGGCCTGGAGCGAGCGACTGCGGTCCTCGATGTCGGCGCCGGTCGCCGCCCGACGATCCCGCCCCAGGACCGTCCGGCGGGGATCCATTACGCCGGATTGGACGTGTCGGCTTCAGAGCTGGCGCTGGCATCGCCGGGCTCCTATGACGAGACGATCACCGCTCCCGCCCAGCAGCGGGTCTCAGAGCTGGTCGGGCGCTTTGACCTGATCGTCTCCTGGCAGGTTCTCGAGCATGTTCCACACCTCCCGCGCGCGGCCGACAACTTCCGGGACTACCTCCGCCCGGGCGGGACCCTGGTGGCGTGCCTGTCGGGACGCTATGCCGCCTTTGCCATCGTCAACCGGATCCTGCCGACCGAACTGGCCCTGCGGCTCGTCGCCCGGCTGCGCCACCGGGATCTCGACACCGTGTTCCCCGCGCTCTACGACCACTGTGACTACGGCGGGTTGCGCCGTGTCTTCGGCAGCTGGGACGACCTGGAGGTGATCCCGCTGTGGCGAGGCGCGGACTACTTCAAGCCGCTTGGGCCCCTGCTGAACCTCTATCTGCGCTACGAGGACCTGGCGATCGCTCGCGGCTGGCACCGTCTGGCGACCCATTACGTGGTCAGCGCGAGCAAGGCGGAGGGAAGGCCCTGACCTCAGGGCAACCGCGGAGCGCAACGCGGGTTCTGGCCCTCGTCGAAGGCGATCCGGGCACTGCGCTCTCTGGCGTGACCCTCCGTCTCCTGGCCGCACTCGATCGCCGGCTGACCGTGGTAGGGGTGGTCGACTTCGCGCCGCGGAGTGTGGCCAAGCTCGCCCTTGCCGGCGCCACCTTCCGTCCCGGCCGGGCCGCATGGCGGGCCCGGTTTCACACGAGCCTGATGTCACACAGGATGTTGTCGCGGACGCTGAAACGCGGAGTGCGGGCGCGGAAGCGCGACTACGACATCGCGCTGCAGGTTCACGGATGGGTGACCGGCCAACCGCGCCCCTACGCCTTGTACGTCGACCAGACGCGATTGATGGCCGAGAGGGGCTGGCCGCGGTGGATGCCGCTCACACGCGCCGAGCGTTCGTCGGTCCTGCGGCTGGAGCGGCACATGTACGGCGCTGCGGCACATGTCCTGGTGATGGGCACTCCGGCACGGGACTCCCTGACCGTCGACTACGGTGTCGATCCGAGACGGATCACGGTGGTGGGGGGCGGCTTGATGTTCAACGCCCTACCTGGCGCCTGCCCGCTGACCTCGGAGCCGACAATCATGTTCGTGGGTCGCGACTTCGAGCGCAAGGGAGGCGATTGCCTGCTCCACGCCTTCGCGCTTGTCCGCGCCGAGCTGCCAGCAGCGACCCTGCACCTGGTGGGGGTGCGACGGCAATTCGAGCAGCCCGGCGTCACCTCGCACGGCATGATCCGCAGCCGTGAGCGCATGACCGAGCTCTACCGGCGTACGCGCGCATTCTGCATGCCCTCGCGTTATGAGCCGTACGGCTTCGTGTTCGCCGAGGCGATGGCGCACGGCGTCCCCTGCATCGGGACGACGGTGCAGTCGATCCCCGAGATCCTCGATCACGGCCGCGCCGGGATGTTGGTCGCACCCGGCGATGTCCGTGCGCTGGCCGACTCCCTGCTGGCGCTGTTGGTCGACCACGAGCTCGCCTCCGCCCTCGGTGCTGCGGGGCGCAGTCATGTCGTGCGCTGCTTGACCTGGGATCACGTCGCCGCTCGAGCGGCTCCCGCGCTTGAGGCCGCCGCGTCTGCCTCGTCCTGATGGCGACGCCTCTGGTTCGGCGCTGCCGTCGAAGCCGGGGGCCCAGACTCTTGCGTCGGGCTACGCGACAGCACGGCGGTACATGTCAAGCAGCCGCGGCCTGACCGCGCTCCAGTCGTAGCCATCGGCAAACCGGCGGGCTGCGCTGCCGAGCTGCCGGCGGCGGGTATCGTCGGCGAGCAGCCGGGCCAGCGCCTCCCCGAAGGCCTGCGGCTCGAGCTCGGCCACCACGCCCGCCTCGGCCGCGGCGATGTCGGGTGCCACGTTCACCTCGGGCGAGATGCACACCGTGCACCCGGCCGCCATCGCCTCGATCACTGCGATCCCGAAGTTCTCGGTGTAGGAGCTGAGCGCCCAGATGTCGGCGCTCGCCAGCGCCGCGCGCCGATCCTCGCCGAACAGCGGGCCCAGGAAATCTATGTCCCGGGCGACCCCGAGCTCGACCGCGAGCCGCTCGAGACCACGGCGCAGGCCCTCGTCGTCGGGGCCCACCACCACCAGCCGGCACTCGCCTTGGTGGCGAGCGTGGGCGAAGGCGCGCACCAGTCGGTCCAGCCCCTTCTTGTACGTGATCCGACCCAGGAACAGGATCACCGGGCCGTCATAGCCGTCCAGATACCGCCGGCGAAACTCCTGCCGCGGCGGCAGATCGCGAAACTCTCGCACGTAGATGCCGCAGGGAACGACGACCCGCGGAACGCCCGGAACCACGTCGGCGATCAGCTCCGCCTCGGCGCCAGTGGTGACGTGAATCAGCGCCGCATCCCGCAGCAGCCGCTCTTGGTAGAGCAGCGTCGAGAGCCACTTGCGCCCGCGTCCGTGACGCCGGAGGTAGGGATCAAGCGCGCCGTGGGGCGAGACGATGTAAGGAGCCCCCGCCCGGCGCGCCGCCCGATAGCCGGCGTACTGCGGGAACTGCCAGAGGTTGTGCAGATGGACCACGTCGCTGGTGCTGGCGAGCTGGCAGGCAGCGCGATACAGCTCCGGCGAGAACGCGAGACGACGCGGAAAGCGCGCGGCGAACACGCGCACGCTGCCATCCTGGAGGCTGGCATGCCGCTCGTCATAGACGATGCGGCGCTGACGCGACTGAGCCCAGCCGGTGGGCGCGAGCGCAAGGTCCGTCGAGAGGACCACCATCTCATCGCCCCCTCGCTCGAGCTCGAGCCGGCTCTGGCCGACAAATGCCGGGGGGCCGCCGGTCCTCGCGGCGGTCCCGACCAGAACCGAGAGCACCTTCACGCGCTGAGCCTCATCGGCCATAGGCTAGGGTTTCGCCGGAACGCCTCGCACGAACCGCAAGGATGAGCAACGAGCGCACCCTCTATCACCTGGGCTGTGGTGAGACGCATCTCGACGGCTACGTCAACGTCGATGTGCGCCCGACGGCAGCCACCGATGTCATCTGCGATCTCAATGAGCTCGAGCTTCCGCCGCCGGTCGAGGGCTTCTTCAGCCATGCCTTTTTCGAGCACCTGCTGCGAGACGCGCGCGTCCCTCACCTGCTCGCCGCTCGACGGCTGCTCGCTGACCACGGCTTTGTCTGCTACCTCGGGCTGCCCGACTTCCGTGCCGTCGCCGAGCACTATCTGAGTCGCTCGCCGGGAGTCATAGGGCCAACGTTCGACCTCTACAACGTCTACCGCTATACGCATGGCGACCCCGAGAACGTCGACTACTACTTCGAACAGCTGCACAAGTCGCTGTTCGACGTGGAGGAGCTGCAACGGTTGCTCGCCGACGCGGGCTTTGCCTCCTACGTCGCGTTCGGCTACGCCTTCCCAGGCGAACAGGCACGTGTCAACCTCGGGTTCTTTGCCACTCCGGCCACCGTTCCGGTCTCCCGGCTACGCGAGCGCGCGGTTGCCTTCCTGGCCCAGTTCGACAAGCGGTTCCTGCAGCTTGAAACGCTGGAGTTCGTCGACGGCCGAACTCGCTCCCAGCTCCAGACACGAATCGCCGGGTCGCCGCTGCGCCGCACTCTGCGGCCGTTCACGACCCGGGTCGCGCGCCGCCTGGCGCGAATCTAGGTGACCAGATGCCGACCGCAGTGACCGAATCGGCGGACGGCCGCGCGAGCCCAGCCCGGCTGCCAACCCGGGAACGGTTGGCGATGACAGCGGAGGGCCTGCGCATCGAACTGACCGGGAGCTGGAGGCTCGCCGCGGATCGCCACTCGTTCATGCGACTCGCGCTGGACGCCCTGGGGTACCGCGCGCAACGCGTCGTTCGCATCGGCGACCGTGCCCAGCATCACCGCGTCAGGTTCAAGGACGGTACCGAGCTGACCTATCGCCTGAACCGTGGTGACGTTCGTGCGATCGGCGAGGTTTGGATGAGCGAGGCATATCGCCTCCCGTTCGAGATCCGGCCGCGCAACATCATCGATGTCGGTGCCAACATCGGCGTCGCCAGCGTCTGGCTGATCGGCCGATATGGCGGCTCGAGGGTGGTCGCGGTGGAGCCTGCTCCCGACAACGCAGAGCTGGCCCGGCTCAACCTGGAGCGCAACCGGATCACCGCGGAGGTCGTGCAAGCGGCGATCGGTCCCCGTGCCGGCACGGCTCGCTTCGGCCTGAACTCCAATTCGACCCTGGGGCGGATCGAAGACGAGGGCATTGAGGTGGACCTGGTGACGCCCCAGTCGCTGGTGGACCGCTTCCCCGCCCAAGAGCGAATCGATCTCGTCAAAATCGACGTCGAGGGAGCCGAGCAGGAGCTGTTCGAGGGCGACCTGGGCTGGCTGGCGCGAGTCGACTGCCTGGTCGTGGAGCTGCACGCCGACCGGATCGACTGCGACGCCGTGATCTCTACCCTCACATCCGAGGGCTTCTCGCACGTGCCGATCGGTGAGGACAACAAGTACCGCGGCCTGGCCGACGTGATGGTCGCGTTCCGCCGTACCTAGCGGATGATGCCCACGACCAACTTACCCGCTTGGGATTACTACGACAGGTACTGGCGCTCCGAGGGCTGGGAGACCCGCCCGCCGTTGAAGCTGCTCGAGCTGTTTCACCGCCACATCTCCGACCACGACCGGTGCCTCGACGTCGGGTGCGGCGACGGGGGCACCAGCGGCATCTGGCTCAACGAGTGGGCCGCGAGCTACGTGGGCGTCGACGTGTCCGAAGCGGCGGTCGAGATGGCGCGCGATCGTGGACTTGACGTGCGCTGTGTGCAAGACGCAGCCGCTTTGCCCTTCGAGGAAGGCTCCTTCGACGTAGCGGTCTGCGTGGAGGTGCTCGAGCATCTGTTCGAGCCTCAGCGGGCAATGGTCGAGATCGGGCGAGTGCTCCGGCCGGGCGGACGCGTGATCCTGACCGTGCCCAACGTCGCCCATTGGCGCAGCCGCGTGGACGGCCTGCTGGGCCGCTGGAACCCGCGCGGCGACCATCTCTCCGCGACCGAGCCGTGGCGGGATGCCCACCTCCGGTTCTTCACGATCCGGTCGTTGACCAACATGGTCCAGCGATGTGGATTCGAGGTGGTGGCCCGGGGCGGTTACGACGAACACGGCTTCGCGCACTACGTCCCCGGCCTGCGCCGGCTCGCCGGCTCGGCGCCGCCCACTGCACCGTCCCGCCGCGCCGCCGAGCTTCACCCCCGGCTGTTGGCAGGGAGAATCTACGTCGTAGCCATGCTCAGCAGCCGAGGGTCCCGTGCAGCAGAGCGCTGATCGCGCAGGCCGCCGGCTTCGGCGCCCGGTCTGAGCCGAACACCCCGTAGCCGGGCTCGTCACCCCCGTAGGCCTGTGAGCCCGCGCTCGCCACCGGGGGGTCGATCAGGCGGTGAAGGATCACCACCGGGACATCGGCATCGAGGGCGGCTCCCTGCAGGAGCGCGACGAGATCCTCCGCCTGCTCGTTAGCGGTTACGTCCGTCGTCGGGACGCCCAACTCCGTGATCCAGATCGGCGTGGCCGTGTCGCCGGCGGCGTCGCGGATCGCACGCACCGCGTCGAGCTCGTTCTCCATCTCGTTCGCGTCGCCGCCGGCCGTCCCGGCGGCCGGATAGATGTGGATCCCGATGCCATCCATGAAGCCCTTGGCGCCGGCCGCGTACAGGCCCTGCAGAAACTGAGCGTCTCCGATTCCGCCCGGGCCGCTGACGGGGCTGACAAATAAGCCGCCGGCGATCACCGGGATGCTCGGATCCACGCTCTTGACCGCGACGTAGGCCTGGCGCAGAAGCTGCGCATACCGCGCGGGGTTGGGGCTCGGCAGAAAGCCCTGGGCGAGGTTCTCCTCGTTCCAGATCTCGATCCCCACCGCCGCGGGGTAGCGAGCCGCGAGCCGGCCAACGAACTCCGACCAGGCGCCGTCATAGCCCGGATCCTGTGGCGTGACGCCGAGGTCCTTGCTGTCACACGGGTCACTCGGATGCGTCCAGCACGGAGGCGCCAGAGCAACGAGCAGAGGGCGCAGGCCGGCGGCCAGCAGGTCCGCGTACTCGGTGTCGCTCTGCGACCAGTCCCAGGTACCCGAGCTCGGCTGGACCTGGTTCCAGCCCACCAGCATCCGCCTGACCGGCACTCCGAGCTCCGCCTGCAGCGGATAGCTGTCCGGGCCGGCGGTCTCGTTGAAGCCGACCAGGAGGGGGTGGGCAGCCTCGGCCACCGGTCCGGATGAGACGACCGGCGACGCTGAGGCGGGGGCCGCGGGTGGACCCGCGGGAGGCGCGGCCGGTGGCACGGCGCCAGGCGGAACCGTCCGGGTGGCGGGCGTCGATCCGGGCGGCCTGGGGGCCTTGTGCCGTCGCGTTGTCTTGTGTCGCCGGCTGGCCTTGTGGCGCCGGCTGGCCTTCTGTCGCCGGGTGGTCTTCTGTGGCCGGCTGGCCTTGTGTCGCCGGGTGGCCGGCGGCCGGCTGGCTTCGTGGCCGCGCTTGGCGCTTGCAGTCTTCTGCTGGCGCGCCGAGCTGGTGTGCTTCACCGGCGGATCGGCGTTTGCCGACGCGGCACCGACGACGAGCACCGAAGCCATCACCAGGACGCAGCTCAAGAGCGCCCGCCGGCGGGCACGCTTCAAGCGCTGGAATGCGAGGGCTGCCGACACCAATCCGGTGCATCGACCCTCTCCCCCCTTTAGGCGACCGGCAGCTCAGGCGGTGGCCATTTGAACGATGGGCGTGGCCGGCGTCGCTCGTGGGGCACGGTCCGGGTCAGCAGCGCAGGGTGCCGTGCCACAGGAGGCTGAGCGCGCAGGCCGCGGGCTTGGGTGCGTGGTCAGCCTGGAACACGCCATAGCCGGACTGCGAGACGCCAGGGGGATCAGCGGCAGCCTCCGGGAGGTCCACCAGGCGGTGGACGATCACCGCGCGGATATCGTCGTCGCGCCGCAAGCGCTTCACGATCGTGATCAGATCACCGGCCTGCCGGCGTCCGCTGGTCATCTGAGTCGAGACGCCGACCTCAGTGACCCAGATGGGCGTTGACTCGTCACCGGCTGCGTCCCGCACGGCACGCAGCGCACCGAGCGCATCCTCTACCTCCTCCGCCTGCGCCTCAGCGCTACCCGCCACCGGGTACAGGTGGATCCCGATCCCATCCATGAAACCCTTGGCGCCGGCCGCATACATGCCTTGCAGAAATTGCGCGTCGCCGATTCCAGAGGGGCCGCTGACCGCGCTGACGAACAGACCCCCGGAGATCACCGGCATGGTTGGGCGGACGCTCTTGACGGCCCGGTAGGCCTCCTCGAGCAGTTGGGTATACCGGACCGGGTCGGGCCTCGGCAAGAAGCCCGCGGCCAGATTCTCCTCATTCCAGATCTCGATGCCAACCGCAGCTGGGTAGCGAGCCGTAAGCCGGCGGATGAACTCCGACCAGGCGCGGTCATAGGCCACATCCTGCGGCGTCACGCCAAGGTTCGCGCCGCCGCACGCCTCGACCGGATGCGACCAGCAGGGAGGCGCCAGCGCCACGAGCAGGGGGCGCAGATGGGCCTTGAGCAGCGCTGCGTAGATGACGTCGATCTGTGCCCAACGCCATGTGCCGTCGGTCGGCTGGACCTGGTTCCAGCCGACCAGGATTCGCCGGACCGGAGCGCCGAGCTCAGACTGCAATCGATAGCTCTGCCAGCCCGCCTCGTCGTTGAATCCGTACTCAAGCTGGCGTCCCGGCCCTTGGCCCAGGGCCACCACCGTGCCGACGGCGACCGCGAGCACCACGACAAGCGCACTGACCGCGCGCCGGAAACGCCGGCTGAGGCCTACGACGCGACCCCGCATGCGGCCAAGAGATAGCGGGCTCGGACCACCGTCGTGTTGGCCCGCGCCCACTCCAGGGCGTTGGCCTGCAACTGGGCGTATCGAGCATCGTCGAGGGCGGCGACCTGGTGCAACAGGTCCCCGGCGTCCCGGTAACAGATGCAGTTCGTGGCGTTGAGCCCGAACGGAGCGCACATCGGTGGCTTGCGGTCCAGCTCACGGAAGCACGGCACCGCGCCGTTGGCGGCGATCTCGTAGTGGCGCAGCGCGTCCCAGCCGGCGCGCTTGGCGGTGATGCCGAACCGGGAGCGCTGCAGGTCGGCGTAGTAGTCGCTCTCGGTGGCGAACGCGTGGCCCGTCCCGGCGCCCACGCCTGACGCTACCTCGGCGTCGACGACGTGCACGGGAAAGTCCTTGTCCTTTGCCGGCGGCGCCGCCAGCACCTTGTCAGCTGGAATCGACAGCGAGATCGGACGCATGTCGAGGGTACGCCCCAGGCGGGGCGGCAACAGGAGATAGGAGGCGAACCAGCGCGTCCGAGGGGTGATCTCGCGCTTGAAGTAGGCGGCGCGGGTGTGGGCTCGCGGCAACAGCCACCATCTCGGCACACGCCACCAGAACCACGAGTACGGATACGGCTTGAATGCATCGTGTCCGTCGAGCACCGCCATCGGCACGCCGGCCGCCTCCAGTCGCACCCCCCATTCGGTCCACAGACCGAACGAGCGCCAGATGTCTCCGAACACCACCAGATCGAACTCCCCATCGATGGCCCGCCACAGCGCGTGGTGTCTGGGCACCGGAATGTCGGGTAGGCGGCCATAGAGGGTGAAGCCGCGGCCCCAGAGCCGGTCCCGCTCGTCGGCCGGGAAAGTCTCGTACAGATAATCCGCTTGCGGGAAGTCGATCGCATCCGCACCGAGCAGCGAGCGCAGGCCGTGGAACACCCCATCGGCAAGGTAGTCCTGGGTGTTTGAGTTGACGAACAGGATCCGCGGCATCGGCGGCCTCATACTGACGCACCGTCGTTCCGGACGTGATACACAGTTCTTCTGATTACTGACGCACCGGCCGATTGCCGGTAATAATCCGAAAAACAGAGAATCGTTCTTCGCTCATAACTGAGGATCGCCCTCAACCCTCTGATCGGTCCGAGGTACTGCGCCCATGAATCGGTCGACGAACCAGCCGACACTTCGTGATCTTCTGCGTCCGGTCGCGGCTCACCGCTGGCTGTTGCTGGCCATCGTCGCGGTGGCTGTCGCCGCATCGGTCGCATACTCGGCCACCAAGAAGCCGGTCTACCAGGCGACGGCCTCGGTCCAGTATCAGGACGAGACCTACGCGCTCGGTCTCGTCGGTCTGGCTGCCACCCCCACCCAGACCGCCGATCAGCTGGCGTCCGCCGGCGCGCAGACGATCATCCAGCCCGGTGTGGCCGCGCGGGTAAAGCATCAGCTTCATTCCCCACTGTCCGTCGACGACCTGACCGCCACCGTCTCGGCCTCGGTTCAGCCAAGCTCGAACCTCGTGGATGTAACGGCCACCGCCGCCAGCGCCAAGCAGGCCCAGCGGCTGGCCAACGCGTTCGCGCTGCACGGCGCCGAGGCGACCAATCGCCAGGTGCGCAGCTCATACGCGCAGGCCTACAGCTCTGCGGTCAAGCAGGTGCGCAGGCGCTCCCACAATCGCGCCGCCGCCGCGGCGCTGATCAACGGCGACCAGCTCTCCCACCTACAGGTGCTGAGCTCCATCGCCACGGCAGCCCAGGTCGTCGAGCCCGCGCCGCTTCCGACCGCACCCAGCTCACCGCGCCTGGTGCGCGACGCGCTCCTTGCCACCCTGCTCGGGGTCGTGCTCGGACTGCTGGCGGTCTACGTCAGAGACTCATTCGACCGCCGGCTGCGGACCGTCGGGGACGTGGAGGGGCACTTCGCCATGCCGATGCTGGGACACGTGCGCACCGAGGCCCTCGGCCAGAGCCCACGCCTCAACGGCAACGGGGGCCCGGCGCCCGTCGATTGGGAGCTGTTTCGCATCCTTCGCCGCAACCTCGACTTCCTGGAGCCGAACGCGGCTCACCGGACGGTGGCGGTCACCAGCTCGCTGTCTGAGGAGGGTAAGTCGACGGTGGCCGCGTTCCTGGCCTTTACCAGCGCTGCCGCCGGCAAGCGCACCCTGCTGATCGAGTGTGACCTGCGCCGGCCGGTGCTGGCCGAGCGGCTCAAGATCGAGAAGTCGCCCGGGCTGTCGGACTACGTCCTTGGTCACGCCGAGCCCTCCGACATCCTGCAGGTGATCAGGTTCGGCGAGTCCGTAGCCAACGGGGCGCGGGGCGCCACTGTCAACGGCAACGGCAACGGCAATGGCAACGGCCACGCCAGCGGGAACGAGCACCATTCGTCGCCTGAATCCGCCGCGGACAACGGCCTTCACCAGCATGAGCTCGTCTGCATCACCGCCGGCTCGTCCACCCAGCACCCGGTCGAGATCCTCCGCTCGGAAGCTTTCGCCGAGCTCCTGCGCCAGGCCCCCGAGGTCTATGACCTCGTCGTTCTCGACACGGCCCCGCTGCTGTCGGTGGTCGACACGCTCGAGTTGCTGCCGCAGGTCGACGCCGCCGTCCTGTGTGTGCGCGTGTTCAGCACCACCCGCCAGCAGGCCGGAGCTGGCCGCGCTGCGCTCAAGCGCCTGCCCGAGCGGCCGACCGGCCTGGTCGTCACCGGCACTCGGCGCTCGCCGGAAACCGACTACGGCTACTACGACTACGCAAGCTGAGTCGACGTGGCGACGCAAGGCGCCCGCAGCGCGACGAGCGTGATCAGCCGTCGGCTGTCGTCGCTGATCAGCCCTGTCGTCCTGATTGTGGTGGCGGCTCTCGCCGGGCTCGCCGCCGGACTGCTGTCCCCCCTGGTGACCGTATGCCTCGGCGTAGTCGGGCTGGTTGTCTTGATGGTGCTGTGGATCCGGGCCGCTCTGCCGTGGGCTCGACGAAAGGACCAGACCGGCTCTACCGGCTCGGACCCGGACGCGCCCCCCGAGCGGGCTGAGCTTCGCCTGGCCCGGCTCGTCTTCTACCTCGGCACCCTGACCCTCGGCCAGTCGGCGCTGCGGTTCGCCGCCGGGCTGACGGTCTCGGAATTTCTCTTCTTCGGCGCCCTGGCGCTATGTGTCCTCGCCGGACTGCGTGGGGAAGGGTTCACCGGCGTTCCCAGCCCGATCGCGGTTGCGGTCGGCATCTTCGTGCTCGGCGGCGCGCTGAGCTCGTTCGATGCCCAGTCACCGGGGGGGTCTGCCTACCAGGTGATGCACGCCCTGTACGTACTGCTTCTATGGCCGTGCGTGGGCGCGATGGTCCTGCGCTCTCGCGGTCAGCTGGTCGCGGCCATCGGCCTGTGGTCGCTGTCGGCCGCCCTCGACGGGCTCGACGCACTCGCACAGCTGGTCGGGCTCCACGTCCTGGGACCGGTGCGTCAGGGGAATCGCATGACCGGACTGACTGAGAACCCCAACGACCTCGGCGGGGTGACAAGCATCGCGCTGGTGCCGGCGCTGTTCATCGCCACCGACAAGACCGCCGGACGCTCGCCTTCACGGCAGGCGCTGTGGTGGGCCATCGTGGCGCTGGTGGGCACTGGACTTGTCCTGTCCGGGTCGGTGGCCGGCATGGCCGCCGCGGCCGGAGCCCTGCTGATCTGGCTCAGCTCGCCTCTGGTCCGTGCTTCGGCGCGCATCGCGGTGCTGGCCACGGCTGTATGCGCACTTGCCGTGGTCGTCGCCGCCGGCACCCGTATCAGCTCTCCGATCCAGCGCGTGACCCAGGTGACCAGCCCCGCCTCGGCGGGCAACAACGGCAGCGGTCAGGACCGGATCTCGGTCGCGGAGCAGGCGTGGCCGCGAATCAAGCGCGATCCGGTTGTGGGCACCGGCTTGGACGTCAATGACTCCGACGTCACGATCATCTCCCACGCCTACAGCGTCCCGTACCAGATCCACGGCCTGCCGCTGGCCGCGTGGTATGAGACCGGGCTGTTCGGGCTCATCGGCCTGCTCGGTCTGATCGGCGTCCTGGCCGTGCTGGGCTGGCGAGGCGTCGCCGCCGCCCGCGACGAGGACGACGCGCTGGTCGGCTGGGCGCTGCTGGCGGCGCTGATCGCCTTCGTGATCGAGGCCATGACGCAGCCGCTGGTCTTTCAGCAGTACGGCTGGGTAACCGGCGTAATGCTCGTCGCGTGGCTGTATCAACCGCGGCCACTGCAAATCCCTGAGACCGCTCCCGCCATAGACCGGACCGCGGCGGCGCATCTACGCCCGCTGTGGCCGAGCGCGCTGCCGGGCGGCGGGAGTCGATCGACCGATCCGGCGGCGGCGCGCTGGAACGCCTGGTGAGTGGATGTGGATGCGGTAACCGTCGCGGCTGACAGTCGAGAGGACCTGGAGAAGCTGCTGGCCTGCGAGCCGCTGCGGCGCTCGTTCGACCGGCTGATCGTGGTCGACAACATGTCGAGCGACGGCTCGGCAGAGGTGGCACGCAGCGCCGGAGCCGAGGTGATCCAGGTGAGCCCGCGCCAGGGGTACGCGCGGTGTGTCAACCTCGCCGTAAGCCACACCACCGGCTCGCGGTTCGCGGTCCTCAACCCTGACATCGCCTTCCGCGACGAGCACCAGCTGCCGGCGCTGGAGACTCACTTCGACGAGGACGACGTGGGGCTGGTGGCGCCCGCTCTGGTCCTGCCGGACGGGCAGCTCCAGGACTCCGCGCGGCGGATCCCGACCCCCCTCGATCTGGTGATGCGGCGCGGCGGCATCGACCGCCGCCGCGGGGAGATCGACTCCGGTGGCGACGTGCCCTGGGTGGTCGGCGCCTGCTTCGTGGCGCGCCGGGCCGCCTGGGAGGCGATCGGCGGCCTCGACGAGAGCTACCCCCTGTACTTCGAGGATGTCGATCTGTGCTGGCGCTTGCGTCAGGCAGGGTGGAAGACCCGCCTTGATCGCACCGTCCGCGTCGAGCACAAGCACGTGGCCGCCAGCCGCAAGAACCTCCTGGGCTTGGCCGCCCGCCAGCACGTGGCCGGCGCTGCCCGGTTCTACCGCACCAACCCGCGCTTCATCTGGTCTGCTCGGCTGCCCGCGGTGGTGGGTCCGGCCAAGGTGGCTTCGCCCGCCCGGGCGCCTTCGGTCGCGGCCGTTCCGGCGCCTGCGGCACCGGCAGCGGCGGCGCCCGTCAAGCCGGCTGCCGTGGGCATCGCAGCCGCCGCCGTGGCCACTCCGGACCCGATCGGCTCCCTCGACGGTCCCAGCCGATGGCTGGCTGGACAGGCGCGGCTGTCGGGCCCGGGCGTCGATGACGCGCACGGAGGGCGCATCGCCGCCGTGCACTTGTCACCTCGGACCCCCACTCACGAAGGAGCCGCCGCTCGGCCCGTGCCGGGGCACCCCGACGCCACGCGATGGTTGCCGCGCCGAGCCGCGGACACGGCCCTCGCTGCCTGACCCGTCTGCGCGACCGCTACCCCGGGATCAGGCCCTCGCCCTGGAACTCCGACTGGGCCTCCTCCAGCGACACATCGGGCGGCGGCAAGATGATGTCCGAGCCGACCAGCTCGTCATCGGCGACCGGGGTTCCCTTGCTGCGCACGTAGTCCAGCAGCTGGTCGAACACCTCCCGGAAGCTCGCCTCGTCAGCGGCCCGGCAGGCGTCCACCGCCCGGTTGTCGAGCTCGTTGAGCCCGGAGATGTCGTCGTCTCCGAGCTCGTACTGGCCCTCCGAGGAGATGCGGACGATCACGGGGCCGGCTCCTGCGAAGGAGCGCTGCCACCCGTCTCCGTGGCCGGAGCTGCGCCGCCGCTGCCTGAGCCCAGCTCGCCCTTGGAGGAACTGCCGACACCCAGCTCGGCCTTCATCTTCTCGAGATCGGAGTCCACTTCGCTGGTGCTCGAGAGCTCCTTGAGCTGGCGGTCGATGTCGTCGTCGCCCGATCCGAGGGCGGTCAGATCCTCGAACGTGCCCGCCGCCTCGAGCTCCTGGACGGCATCGGCGCGCGCCTTCATGTTCTCGGTCTTGTCCAGCGCTCGCTGCATCGCCAGGCCGACATCCGCCATCTCCTCGCCGACTCCGGTCGCCGCTTCGGAGATCCGCACCTGCGCCTCGGCGGCCGAGTACTGGGCCTTGACGACCTCCTTCTTGGAGCGGAACTGCTCGATCTTGGTTCGCAGCTTCTGCTCGGAGGCGGTCATCTGCTCCTGCTGCTGCTCCAGCTGAGCGACCTGCGAGTCCAGCGACTGCAGCTCGGTCTGGGCGACGTTCTTGCGCTCGAGCGCCACGCGGGCGAGGTCCTCGTTGCCCGCCGCCAGGGCCTGACGGGCCTGCGTGTCGAGCTTTACGACCTGCTGCTGGAGCTTCTCCTCCTGTAGCTGAAGGCGCTTCTTCGACGTGACGACGTCAGCGATTCCCTTCTTGACGTTCTGGAGCAGCTCGATCTGCTTCTGGTAGCTGTACTCGAGGGTCTCACCGGGATCTTCGGCGCGATCCAGCAGCTTCGAAATTTTGGCTTTGACGACTGTCGACATGCGCCCGGAAAGGCCCGGCATCGCATCCTCCTTGGGCGTGGCTGACTGGCTTTCTCCTGACTGGAGCCTATCGAGCGCGGCGACCTGGCTCGACACCGCCGCTTAGGATCCGGACGATGGACCGCAAGCCGGTATCGGAATCGTCGGCGGTGCTCTCACGCTGGATGGGTGTCACCGACGCCAACAGCGCCGGGAACATCCATGGTGGAACGATCATGAAGCTCGCCGACGAGGCGGCGGCGCTGGCCGCGATCAAGTACGCGCGCCAGCGCGTGGTCACCGTGGGAATGGACCGGATGGACTTCCTGGTGCCGATCTACGTCGGTGAGCTGGTCAGCTGCCAGGCGACCGTCAACGCCGCCTGGCACACCTCCATGGAGGTCGGCGTGCGAATCTCGGCCGAGAACCCGCTGACCGGGGAGTCACGGCACACCAACACCGCCTACCTCACGATGGTGGCCCTGGACGCCGAGGGCAGGCCGGCCCCGGTGCCGTCACCGGAGCCGGAGACCCCTCAGGAGCACCGCCGGATGCGCGAGGCCGAGATGCGCCGGGCCAACCGCCTCGCCGAGCGCGCCGAGATGATGTCCCGGCGCGCCGCGGAGGAGTAGCTGAGGTGCGACCCGCGCTCGTGAGACATTTGCCGGGCGCGCCGCTTCAGAGGCTCGCCGGGTGGCGTGATTGAAAGCCCGGGGCCCTGTGCATCACCGGCCGCCAGCGGGGACCGCTGCCGGGCGGCGGACGGGGGTCGTCCTCGGCCGAGGTGTCAAAGCGGATCCCCGCGATCTGAACGAAGGCGTGGGCGGGGTTGGTGTAGACGGTGATCCACTGCCCGTTGCCGCGCTTGCCCCAGCTCTCGAACTCGCTTGAGTCCATCGAGGTCTTGAGGAGCCCGGCGGCGTGGAGCACGTAGGAGACCGAACCGGAGCAGTCGTAGCCGAAGTCCTTCCAGACGCCGTGGCCGCCGCCGTCGACGTACGGCTTGCGGCGGATCTGGTTGCCGGCCCAGATCGCCTTCTTGACCTGCATCGGGGCGAACGACGGCGCGTACGCCACGCCCTTGATGACCTTGGCCTTGGCACCGGGGACGGTCGGCTGCGCGGGGGTGCTCGGCGCCGACGGCGGGGCGCCGATGCCGGTTCCGCCGCTGCCGCCGTTGCCGATCGGGGTCGGGGAGGGCGAAGTCGTGGTGGGCACGCCGTCGGCGCCGGCCAGGGACGGAACGGCCAGTGCGGACAGCACTACAGCAGGGAGCACATAACGGATTAGACGCAAGTGTTTTTCCTCTTTCGTAGGCCGGCGGGGTTAGCTGTCGGGCTGGCGCTGAAAGAGCCTGCGCCTCCCGCGGATCCACCGCGGGATTAGCCCCAAGGGGACGTCGTTATTTGGGTCCCCCGCTCCGCGGATTTCTTGAGCCCGCGGATTAGGCGTCGCGCAATATAGCGATTCGCTCGGCCGTGGGAGTCATAACGTCGTCCGACCACCGGGCGGCCAGGGAACGGTGGTCTGGCGCCGCCGGGCCAGGCGGGCGCTAACGTCCGCCCCGATGCGCTCCCGCCCGGTTCTGTGCGCCCTCGGCGCCGCCCTGCTGCTGGCCGGCTGCGGCGGTGGCACCACGCTGCTGAAGGGCTCCCCCGCCGCCACGGTCACCGTCGGGATCCCGTCCAAGACATCCCAGGCGGCGCGCAAGCTCGGCTTCCCCGCGGTGGCGACCAAGAACACCACCCGGGTCGCCGGCGCCGACCCCGCCGCCGACGCCGCCGCCGTGGCGCTGGCCGTCTACCCGTCGGCGGCTCCCGGCACCCATCCCGGCGCGGTTACGCTGGCCCCAACCGACACCTGGCAGGCCGCCATCGCCGCCTCGGTGCTGATGGCTCCCCCCATCCACGCCCCGCTGCTGCTGTCGGGCAAGGGCTCGCTGCCATCGGCCACCTCGGACGCGCTGACGGCGCTCGCCCCCAGCGGGTCCGGCGCGGTCGGAGGCGCCCAGCTGATCCGCGTCGGCGACGTTCCGCAGTCCAGCGGCCTGCATTCGGCGTCAATCAAGGGCACCGACCCCTACGTGCTCGCGGCCGGGATCGACCGGTTCGTCAGCGCCGCCCAGGGAAAGACCAGCCCCGACGTCGTGATCGCCTCGGGCACCGATCCGGCATACGCGATGCCGGCAGCCGGCTGGGCGGCCGAGAGCGGCAACCCGATCCTGTTCGTCAACGGCTCCGGGATTCCCAGCCCCACCCGCCAGGCGCTCCTGGCTCACCAGAGCCCGCACATCTACGTGCTCGGGCCGGCCAGCGTTATCTCCAACAAGATCATGGGGCAGCTCAAGCGCTACGGGCCGGTCAAGCGCGTCGGCGCCAAGGATCCGGCCGCCAACTCGGTGGCCTTCGCCGAGTATCGGGATCCCGCGTGCGCGTACGCGCAGCCCTGCGCGCATGTGCCGGGCAGCTTCGGCTGGGCGATCCGCAGCCCCGGTCACGGCTACGTGCTCATCAGCTCCAAGCGGACCCTGGACGCCGCCGCCGCGGCGCCCCTGTCAGGCAGCGGCGACTATGGTCCCGCGCTGCTGGTCGACAACCCGTCTACGCTCTCCAAGCCGGTGCTGAACTTCTTTCTCAACTACGCCACCCCCGGCTACACCCAGGAGGGCCCCACCGCCGCGGTCTACAACCACGGCTGGGTGATCGGCGATCAGAGCGCGATCGCGGTTTCGGTCCAGGCCGAGATGGACAGTCTCCTGGAAGCGGTACCGCAGACCTCTAACAACAAGTGAGCCAGGCCGAGCATCCAGACCGTCTCAAAGCCGAGCACACGGTCACCGTCGAGGACGTCCGCCAGCTGATGGGCGCCTCCACGCCACATTTCGCACTCCAGCTGCGCGAGCGCATCCGCAAGCTGATCCGAGGGCTGCCCGAGGATCACCCGGCCCGGATCGAGGGCGAGCGCGAGATCGCCCGGCTGGACAAGATCGCCTTCGTCGGCGAGGTACGCGGGCACACCGCCGAGTCCGGGCTGACCCCGCTGCCCAGCCTGGGACGGGACTCGCGCGATTCGCATTGAAGCTTGCAGGGGGCGGATCGGGCAACCGGGCGGCGAAACCCGACAACGTCTCAACGGTGATTACGTTTACATCCTGAGCTGTGAACGATGAGCGCTACATATCGGTGATCGGTCTGGGACGGGTGGGGCTTCCGCTCGCCCTCTCGTTCGCCGACCACGGGCTGCGCGTGCTCGGCGTCGATCACGACCCGACCGTGCTGCAGTCGCTGCGCTCGGGTCAGATGCCGTTCCGGGAGGCCGGCACCCAAGCGCTTCTGGACCGGGTCCGCTCCAGCGGGCGGCTCGAGCTCACCGACCGAGCCGCCGATGCCGCACAGGCCGACGACATCGTGATCACGATCGGCACCCCGTCCTTCTCGCACGTCGAGAGCGACCTGCGCCAAGTGCGCGCCGCGGTCGACGATCTGCTGCCGCTGCTGCGTCCCGGCCACTCCCTGATCCTGCGCTCGACGATCGCGCCCGGCACCACCGAGTTCGTCGCCGGCTACATCGAGAAGCGGCGCGACCTGAGGGTCGGCGAGGAGGTGTTCGTCGCCCACGCCCCCGAGCGGATCGCCGCCGGGCGCTTCTTGGAGGAGATCACCACGCTGCCGTGCATCATCGGCGGCGTCTGTGACACCTCGACCGAGCGCGCCGCAAGCCTGTTTGCGGTGTTCGGCGCGCCCATCGTCCGGACCACGCCGGTCCAGGCCGAGCTGGCCAAGATCTGGACCAACATCCTGCGCTACGCCACGTTTGCGCTTCCCAACCTGCTGATGATGGACTGCGAGATGTACGGCGCCAACGTGTTCGAGGTGATCGACCTGATCAACCGCGATTACCCCCGGGGCGGGATCGCGATGCCGGGAATGACCGCCGGAACCTGCCTGCGCAAGGACTTCGCGTTCTCCGAGGAGCGCTCACACGCCCCGGGCATGCTGCTGGCGGTCTCGCGCGTGAACGAGGGGGTGCCGCTGTTCTTGGTCGAGGGCATCAAGCGCCGGATGGGGAATCTCACCTCGCGCAAGGTCGCGGTGCTGGGACTGACCTTCAAGCGCGACACCGACGACGAGCGCGATTCGCTCTCGCCCAAGCTGATCCGCCTGCTCGAGCGCGAGCTCGCCGACGTGGCGGTCTGCGATCCTCACGCCCCCACGCCCACCCAGCCGCTCGAGGACGCAGTTCGCGACGCCGACGTGGTGATCGTGGCCACCAACCACTCGCAGTTCAGCGACTCGGGAACCCTGCGTCAGATCCGCGCCGTGGCCGCCGAGGACTGCCTCCTGGTCGATCCCTGGAACAGCCTCGGCACCTCGCAGGTGTTCGTCTATTCCGCCGAGGCGCCGGCGCTGCTGGGCGCCTCCACCGACGCCAGCGGCTAAGCGATGGGCCGCGTGCTGGTCACGGGCGGCGCCGGCACGATCGGCTCCGCTGTGGTGCGCCGCCTGCTGCGCGATCCCGAGTGGGAGATCCGGATATCCGATCACCGCCAGCCCCCCGCCTGGATGCGGGAGGGCTGCGAGATGCACCTCGGGGACCTCCGCGAGCTGGAGGTGGCCCGGGCGGCGCTGGAGGGTTGTAGCCACGTGATCCACCTGGCCGCGATCGTCGGCGGGATCGCGAACTTCCACAAGCTGCCGTTCACACTCACCGAGGTCAACAACGCGCTCACCGGCGCGATCGTCCACGCCGCGATCGATCATCGCGTTGAGCGCTTCACGTACGTCTCCTCCTCGATGGTGTTCGAGCGCGCCACTCACTTCCCGACCGCCGAAGCCGACCTGGATACCTGTCCCTCTCCGCGCTCGGCGTACGGCTTCTCGAAGCTGGCCGGCGAGGTCTGCACCCGCGCCGCCCACGATCAGCACGGGCTGGCCTACACGATCTGCCGCCCGTTCAACGCCTACGGGCCCGGCGAGCGGCCCGATCCCGACGAGCCCGGCATCGCCCACGCTGTCCCCGACCTGATCGCCAAGGTGCTGGCGGGCCAGCGCCCACTGGAGATCTTCGGGACCGGCGACCAGACGCGCACCCTGACCCACGTCGATGACATCGCCGAAGGGATCGTGACTGCCATGTCCTCCCCGGCGGGCGAGAACGAGGACTTCAACATCTCGGCGACCCGCGAGATCACCATCGCCGAGCTCGCCGGCCTGATCTGGGAGGCCTGCGGCGAGGATCCCGCGGAGCTGACGCTTTCGCATCTGCCCACCTTCGAGGTCGATGTGCAGCGCCGCTGGCCATCGGTGGAGAAGGCGCGCGAGCGCCTCGGCTGGGAGGCGCAGATCGACCTGGACCGGGGTCTCGCCGACACCGTGGCGTGGTTGCGCGAGCAGGAGCTGGGCCAGGCGGTCGGTTGAGTCCCGTCCACGACCAGGCGGCGGTGGGGTTCGGCCGGGCCGGCGCCGACTACGAGCGCGGCCGGCCGGGATACCCCGTGGAGGCGGTGGCCACGATGGTCCGAGGGCTCGACATCGGCCCCGGCCGCGTGGTGCTCGACCTCGCCGCCGGAACCGGCAAGCTGACGCGCGTGCTGACCGGCTCGGGAGCGCGCTTGCTGGCCGTCGAGCCGGTGGCCGGAATGCGCGATCAGCTGGCCCGCACCACGCCCGGGGTCGACGTTCTCGATGGCACCGCAGAGCGGATTCCGGTCTCCGACGCCGCCGTCGACGCGGTCGTTGTGGCTCAGGCCTTCCACTGGTTCGAAGCGACCGCGGCGGCGGCCGAGATCCACCGTGTGCTGCGGCCCGGCCGCGGTCTGGCGGTGATCTGGAACTCGTGGGACGAGTCGGTGCCGTGGGTCGCGGAGATGCAGGAAATAGTCCACGAGCACGCCGGCGACGCCCCGCGTCAGGCGCACAGCAGCTGGCAGCGCGAGCTCGAGTCAAGCGGCCGGTTCACCGCGTTTATCGAGACCAGGTACGCCAACCCGGTCGCGGGCGACCGCGATACGGTGCTGGCCCGGGTCGTATCCACCAGCTACATCGCGGCTCTGGAGCGCTCCCAGCACGAGGAGGTGCTGCGGCGGGTGGGCGAAGTGCTCGACGCTCACCCGGAGACCCGCGACCGGCGGCGGATCGAGATGCCCTACGACACCGTCCTGCTGGTGGGATACCGGCGCGAGGGCGTCTAGCCGCTGACGCTGAAGCTGCAGCCGCGCGCCTCGAGCTCGGCGAACATCTCGTCCGGCTCGATGCAGCTCTCCGGCGGCAGCGCGCCGGTAGCGGTGATCGAGCGGCGCGCCAGCAACCGCACCGTGGCCGCCGCCGGGGCGGCGGTGGAGACGATCGACCCGCCGATCCCGAAGTGCGGATCGGTCCGGGCCCGCACGGCGACGGTTCGGCCGGTGGCCGTGCGCACGGTGACCAGGTGAACCGAGACGGTCTCGGCCGAGGCGGGCGCCGCCTCGCTCGCGGCCTGCGCCACCTCCTCCTCGGAGGCGTCCACCAGCGACTTCAACCGCTCCAGCAGCGGCGCGGCCAGCGACAGCCGAAAGCTCGCCTCACGGCAGCGGAAGCTATCCCCGAACGTCGCCAGCTCGGAGTGCAGCGTGTAGATCGCCGGGGCCTCGCCGATCGGCGGCCCGTAGTCGATCACACCGCCGTCGGTGAGCGGCTCGATCTCGGTCGGCTCGCCGTCGCGGATCACCACCGGGGGCAGCGTCAGCTCGTCGAGCAGGGTCTGGATCGCGTACGGTGGACGCAGGCGGCCGTCGCTCGCCGTGACGGGATCACGGCCGGCCGCGGCGACCTCGATCGACTCGATCCCCTCACCGGAGTCGCCGAGCTCGGAGAGCGCGCGCCGGGCCATCAGGTTGGTCTTCCCGGGGCTCGAGCCGATGCCGAGCAGCGCCAGCAGCCCGGCCCGTTCGAACTCGGACCCCAGCTCGCGCTGGCTGGCGGTCATCCAGTACAGGCCGCCGAGGTCCACGTAGTGACAGCCGGCGCCCAGGCAGGCCTGCATCGCGTCGAGGTTGATCCGGTAGGAGGCCGTGTTTACGAGCACGTCCGCCCCTTGCAGCTTGGCCGCCAGCTCGCCGGGCGCCCGGGCGTCGACCGTCTCGGCGCCGGCCTTGCCGCCTCCGTGCTCGGCGGCGACGGCGGCGGCTCGGTCGCCATCGAGGTCGAGCAGCGCCATTTCCCGGACCTCATCTGACTGAGCCAGGTCGTGCACGATTGCCGGCGCAATCGTGCCGGCGGCGCCCAGCACGGCGACGCTGACCTGGGCTTCCGTGGGCATGGCCCGGTTCACCATATCGGCGATCAGCTGTACAAGAAGTACAAGCGCGCCGTAACGGGTCGTGCACTTCCACCTTGCGCGGGACGCGCAAGCTGATTAGGTTTCCCCAACCTTGGAGACTTCAGCGCCTCCCGTGCAGACGGCCGTCGAGGCGGAGGACTTCGCCCCCGGCAAAAAGGGACTCAAGGCCGACGCCCTCGGCTACGCCTCGAATCTCGTCATCGCGATCGCCTCGACGGCTCCCGCGTACAGCCTTGCCGCCACGCTCGGCTTCATCGTCGCCGTCGGCGGCGTCGGCGTGCACGCCCCGGCCGTCCTGATCGTCTCCTTCATCCCGATCCTGTTCGTCTCCGTCGGCTATCGCTTCTTCAACCTCGCCGATCCCGACGCCGGGACCACGTTCGCCTGGGTGACGCGCGGGTTCGGGCCCCAGCTCGGCTGGATCAACGGCTGGGCGATCTTCCTCGCCGACATCATCGTGATGGCCTCGCTGTCCGTGATCGCCAGCAACTACACATTCCTGCTGTTCGACTCGCATGCCAACCCCTCGAACTTCTGGCTGATCGTCGGCTCGGTGGTGTGGATCGCGGTGATGACCTGGATCTGCTACCGCGGCATCGAGCTGTCGGCGCGGATCCAGACGTTGCTTTTGAGCCTCGAGATCTTCACCCTGGCGCTGTTCGTAGTGGTCGCCCTGATCAAGGTGTACGCCAACAGCCCGGCCCACTCGATCCACGTGTCGGCGTCGTGGTTCAATCCGTTCGACCTGGGCTGGGGGGCGCTGATCGACGGCGTCCTGCTGGGGATCTTCATCTACTGGGGGTGGGACTCCGGCGTCGCCGTCAACGAGGAGTCGCGCGACCGCAATCGGGGACCGGGCAAGGCCGCGGTGGTCTCGACTCTGATCCTGCTGCTGATCTACGTCGCGGTCAGCTCTGCCGCCCAGGCCTACCATGGCCCCGCCTTCTTGTCCGGCAACTCGGCCGACGTCCTCAACGCGCTGGGCGGCAACGTGTTCGGCTCGCCCCTCGACAAGCTGCTGATCATCTCCGTGCTGACCTCGGCCTCGGCCTCGACCCAGACCACGATCCTCCCCACCGCGCGCACCACGCTGTCGATGGCGCGCTGGAAGGCAATTCCCGAGGCGTTTGGCCGGGTTCACCCCCGGTTCATGACCCCCACCTTCTCGACACTATTGATGGGCGGCCTCTCGATCCTGTGGACCATCGCCCTGCTGGCCTTCAACCCCAACCAGGACGTGCTCGGCGACACCATCTCGGCGCTCGGGTTCGCCGTCTGCTTCTACTACGGCTTCACCGGACTGGCCTGCGCGGTCTACTACCGCCGCGAGCTGTTCAAGAGCGTGCGCAACTTCTTCCTGGCCGGCCTGATCCCGGTGATCGGCGGGATCATGATGGGCTATGTCGCGATCAAGGCCTACACCTACTACAACACGGCCGGTAACAACTACTCCAAGCCGTTCATCGGCATCGAGACGCCGATCTTCGTGGGCATCGGCGGCCTGATCGTGGGCGTCATCCTGATGCTCGCCGCGTGGCCGTTCTTCCCGCAGTTCTTCCATCGCCGGTGGTTCGAGACCGCCGATCCCGCGGTGCTCGCAGACGACGCGAAATACCAACCGGATCCGGTGGTCCCCGAATAGGCGGCGGCGCCACCCCGGCGGTGGCGCCATTTGCGAGACTGCCTTCGTGCCCCCCGCCGGTCACGCCGAGCTCAAGGACTCGATCCTCGACACGATCGGCGACACCCCGCTGGTCAGGCTGTCGCGCATCGCCGCCGGGCTGGTCCCCCAGGTGGTCGCCAAGCTCGAGGTCTTCAACCCGGGCGGCTCGATCAAGGACCGGGTCGCCGTCGCGCTGATTGACGCCGCCGAGCGCGACGGCAAGCTCCGTCCCGGCGGGACGATCGTCGAGCCCACCTCCGGCAACACCGGTACCGGACTGGCGATCGCGGCGCGGCTGAAGGGCTACCGGGTGATCGCGGTGATGCCCGACAAGATGTCGCGGGAGAAGATCGACCTGCTGCGGGCCTACGGCGCCGAGGTGGTGGTGGCGCCGACCGACGTCGCGCCCGACTCGCCCCAGTCCTACTACCGCGTCGCCGACCGGCTGACCGAGGAGATCCCGGGGGCCTTTCAGCCCAACCAGTACTTCAACCCGGCCAACCCGCAGGCCCACTACGAGTCGACCGGGCCCGAGCTGTGGCAGCAGCTCGGAGAGCGGATCACACATCTCGTCGCCGGCGTCGGGACCGGCGGGACGGTGACCGGAATCGCCCGGTACCTGCGTGAGCGCAAGCCCGGGATCGAGATCATCGGCGCCGACCCGGAGGGGTCGATCTACTCCGGCGGTGAGGAAAACGTCCGGCCCTACCTGGTCGAGGGCGTCGGGGAGGACTTCTGGCCGGGCACCTTTGACCCCTCGGTGATCGATCGCTGGGTGATGGTGTCGGACCGTGACGCCTTCCTGACCACCCGCCGTCTGGCCCGCGCCGAGGGGATCCTGGCCGGCGGCTCGGGCGGCCTGGCGCTCCACGCCGCACTCGAGGTCGCCGCCGGAGTGCAGGATCCGCAGGCCCTGATCGTGGTGATCATCCCCGACGGCGGTCGCTCCTACTTGTCCAAGGTCTACTCCGACAGCTGGATGCGCCAGTACGGCTTTCTCGAGCGCGGCGCCGACCTCACCGTCGGCGATGTGCTGCGGCGCAAGCGCGAAGCCGGCGAGATCCCGTCGCTGGTCACGGTCGAGCCCCACTACCGGGTTCGCGACGCGGTGGCGCTGCTGCACGAGCATCGCGTCTCCCAGCTGCCGGTGGTCAGCGCCCACGACCCCACCACGATGGTCGGCGCGGTCGGCGAGCGCGGGCTGCTTCGGCGCGCCGCCGGGGACCCCTCGCTGCTCGACGCCGAGGTGGTCGAGGTGATGGAGCCGCCGTTCGCCGCGGTGTCCAGTGAGGATCCGGTACGTGAGGCCGTCGAGCTGCTGGTGGGCGAACAGCAGGCGCTGGTGGTCACCGACCAGGGGCGGGCCGCCGGCCTGGTCACCCGGACCGACCTCCTGGAAGCGCTGGCTTCGTGACCGGGACCGGTGGTGCCAGGAGCGGTCCGCAGCCTGACGGCGGTGGTGCCAGGAGCGGCCCGCAGCCCGGCGGCGGTGGTGCCAGGCACGGCTCGGAGCCCGAGCGCGATGGGTTTGGGACCAGGGCAGTGCACGCCGGGCTGACGCCCGACCCCTCGTTCGGCTCGGTCATCCCCGCCATCCATCAGACCTCGACCTACGCCCAGCCCCGGCCGGGTGAATTCGTCGCCGACTACGACTATGCCCGCTCGGCCAACCCCACCCGGGCGGCGCTGGAGCAGGCCCTGGGCGAGCTCGAGGGCGGCCTGGCCGTGACCTTCGCCTCGGGTCTCGCCGCGGCGCACGCCCTGATCACGGTGATCTGCGAGGCCGGTTCGCACGTGGTGCTCGGAGCCGACCTCTACGGAGGTACCTACCGCCTGGTCGACAAGGTGCTGACCCGCTGGGGCCTTCAGTACGAGCTCGTGGACCAGACGGACCTCGCGGCCCTGGACGATGCGCTGCGTGACTACTCGCGGCTGATCTGGGTGGAGAGTCCCACCAACCCGCTGCTCAACGTCGTCGACATCGAAGCCGTGGTGGCCCAGCGCGCCGGGGCACTGGTGGCCGTGGACAACACGTTCGCGACCCCCGCCAACCAGCGGCCGCTGGAGCTCGGAGCCGATCTCGTCGTGCACTCCACGACCAAGTACCTCGGCGGCCACTCCGACGTGGTCGGCGGCGTCGTGGTGGTCCGCGATCCGGAGCTCTACGAGCGGCTGCGGTTCGTCCAGAACGCGGTCGGCGCCGTGCCCGGACCGTTTGACTGCTTCCTCGTGCATCGCGGCCTGCGCACGCTGCATCTGCGGATGGCCGCCCACGCCCGCAGCGCCGCCGCGGTCGTGGAGCTGCTGCGCGCGACGCCCGAGGTGGCGGACGTCCGCTGGCCCGGGTTCAGCGGCATGGTCAGCTTCCGCCACCCGCGCGCGGCCTCGATCGCGGCGGCGACCCGCCTGTTCACGCTGGCCGAGTCGCTGGGCGGGGTCGAGTCGCTGATCGAGGTGCCGCAGGTCATGACCCACCAGTCGGTCGAGGACTCGACGGCCGCGGTGCCCGCCGACCTGGTCCGGCTGAGCTGCGGCGTCGAGGACCCCGGCGACCTGGTCTCGGACCTGCGCCAGGCACTCGCCTGACCCCCTTGTAGCCTGCCCTGGATGCAGCAGGATCTGGCCGCCGCCACCGAGGGCATTCCCGACAGCCGGTTTCCGGGCCCCTACCCGGTCGGCGCCTACGCCGCCCAGCTCAAGCGCCGCCTGCAGGAGTTCGCGCGGGTGCAGCTCGTCGGCGAGGTGTGGGGCTTTACGGCGGCCCGCGCGCGCGTCTACTTCGAGCTGCGCGACGGCTACGGCGCGCTGCCGTGCTCGATGTGGCGCACCGACTTCGACGCGCACGGGGTCCGGCTCGCCGACGGGATGCGGATCGTGGTCGGCGGTGGCTGTGACTACTACGCCGGCAGCTCGGCCTCCTCCCCGTCGTTCAGCTTTGCCGTCTCCGAGCTGCGCCTGGCCGGCGAGGGCGACCTGCTGGTGGCGCTGGAGCGGCTGCGCCGCCGCTTGCACGGCGAAGGGCTGTTCGAGCCGCAGAAGCGGCTTGCCCGGGCGCCGCTGCCGAAGACGATCGGCATCGTCACCGGCGAGCGCGGCAAGGCCCGCGACGACCTCCTGGCGGGTCTGAAGCGGCGCGGCTGGAGCGGGCGCCTGGTGTGGGCCCACGCCCCCGTCCAGGACCGGCACGCGGCGCCACGGATCGCCGCCGCCCTCCGCGAGCTGGCGGCGATCCGTGAGGTGGAGGTGGTGATCGTCGCCCGCGGTGGCGGTTCCCTGGCCGACCTGTTCGCGTTCTGCGACGAGGGGCTGTGCCGTACCGTCGCGCTGCTGCGGGTGCCGGTAATCGCGTCGGTCGGCCACCACACCGACCGCACGCTGATCGACGATGTCGCCGCGGTCTCCTGCTCCACCCCGACGCATGCGGCCGAGGCCGCCGTCCCGGTCGACTGCCGGGCGGCCCGAGCTGCGCTGTCCGTTGCCGCCCACCGGCTGCGCGACCACGGCCGCCGGGCCATCGTCGTCCGGGCCCGCACGCTGGCCCACCTCTCGCGGGCCCCCGATCAGCAGATCGCCCGCCACCGCCACCGCCTGCATCAGCTGCTGCGCGAGCTGCGCGCTTCCGCACGGCGACGAACCGAGCGGGGGCACACGCTGGCCGGCGTGCACGCGCTGGTGCTTCGGCGGACCGCCGAGCGCGCGGAGGGATCCGAGCGGGCCCGCCACGCCCGCGAGCTGGAGCGGCTCTCCTTGGCGCTCGCCGCCCACGACCCGGAGCGGACCCTGGCCCGTGGCTACGCCCTGGTCTCAGACCGCGGCGGAGCCCCTCTGGCCTCGGCGGCTGCCGCCCGCGACGCCGGGGCCGTGTCGCTGCGCTTCCGGGACGGCTCGGTAGGCGCTCGGGTGACCGAGGAGGATCGATGAGCGTCGAGCCGCAGCGCACCTACGAATCCGCGGTCGGGCGGGTGGAGGAGATCATCCGCCGGCTGGACTCCGGCGAGGCCGGGCTGCGGGAGACGCTCGAGCTGGTCCGCGAGGGCCGGGAGCTGGTCGAGTACTGTGCCGCCGAGCTGGAGGCCGTCAGCAAGGGCCTCGAGGAGCTTCGACTGGAGGAGCTTGTCACGCGGTTGGAGGCCGGGCGGGCAGGCGATGAGCACGTTTGAGCTGCTGGCCGGCCTGCCGCTGCGGGTCGATGGCTACGAGCTGGAGGGATTGCGGGCCGATATCTCGAGCGGCTTCGAGCGGCTATCGACGGTGGTGCGCCTGCGCGGCGCCGGCGCCGAGGGGGTCGGCGAGGACGTCGTCTACGACGCTCCCGACCACGTTGCCCTTCAGGAGGCCGGCCCCGTGTTGCCGCTCGCGGGCGACTACACGCTGGCGGAGTTCTGCGAGCTGATCGACGGGCTGGACCTGTTTCCGGTTGCCCCGCAGCGCGACGTCTCGCGGCTGTATCGCCGCTGGACATTCCACAGCGCGGCGCTCGATCTGGCGCTCCGCCAGGCCCGGCAGCCGCTTCACGCGGCGCTCGGTCGCGAGCCCAAGCCGCTGACGTTCGTGGTCTCCCTGCGACTCGGCGAGCCGGCGACGCTGGACCCGTTGCGCAGCCGCCTGCAGCGCTACCCCACGCTGCGCTTCAAGCTCGACGCCACCAGCTCCTGGACCCCGGAGCTGATCGAGGCGCTGGTGCGGACCGGCGCGGTGGACTCCGTCGACTTCAAGGCGCTGTATCGCGGCACGGTCGTCGATCAGGCCCCGGATCCGGTCCTCTACCGGCGCGTGGTGGAGGCGTTCCCCGGCGCCTGGCTGGAGGATCCCGACGTCGTCACCGAGGAGACCGCGGCGGTCCTCGCCGAAGTCCACGATCGAATCACCTGGGACGCCCTTATCCACTCGATCGCCGACATCGAGGCCCTCCCCTTCCCGCCCCGGATGGTCAACCTCAAGCCGTCGCGGATCGGCGGGCTCAAGCGCCTCTGCGACACCTACGACTACTGCGCTGCGCACGGCATCGGCGCCTACGGCGGAGGCCAGTTCGAGCTCGGTCCGGGTCGTGGCCAGGCCCAGTACCTGGCGTCGCTGTTTCACGCCGACACGCCCAACGACCTCGCGCCGGTCGGCTTTCACGAAAACGAGCCCGGCCCCGGCCTGCCGTCCAGCCCCCTCGAGGCGGCACCGGATGCGGTCGGCTTTCGCTGGGCCGCCGGCTGACCCGGAGACTCGCCTTCTAGCTGAGATCGAGGAGCAGGTTCCCCTGGACGCGGCGCTCGGCAAACCTGCTCAGCGCCTCGTTGACGCGGTCCAGCGCCAGCACCTCGTCGATCCGGACCTTCAGCTCCCCCCGCTCGAGCGTCCCGAGCGCCTCCTGCAGGCCGCTACGGCGCTCCTCGGAGGTGAGCTGCGTCCCTCCGTAGCCGAGCACCGACACCATCTTGCGATACAGCATCTGCATGTTGAAGGTCACCTCGGCCCCCGCCGAGACGCCCAATGAGACCAGCCGACCGCGGACCGCTATCGCCTCGATCGCGGGGGCCACGAAACCGTCGCCGAGCGGGTCGAACACCACCGTGGGCTCGAACTCCGACAACGCGGCGGCCAGGCCCTCCGAGCCGCTCACCAGGACCCGGGAGGCGCCGTGCTCGGCGATGTGGTCGGCCTTGTCCTTGGATCCCGTCTGGCCCCAGACCATCGCTCCGGCACTGGCCGCCAGCGAGACGAGCATGCTGCCCACGCCGCCCGAGGCCCCGAGCACCAGCACGCGGTCCTCGCTCGTCACCTTGGCGATCCCGCGGGCGCAGTTGTGCGCGGTGAGCCCGGCGATCCCCATCGCGGCCGCTGCGCGCGGCGCCATGCCTTCGGGAAGCTCCACGACCGCGCCGGCCGGGACGTTGGCGGCCTGCGCCCAGACGCCGTCGCGCGCCGCGCCCAGACCCTCGCCGGCCACCAGCACCGGGCGCCCGCCGCAGGTCCCCGATGCCTCGCCCCCGAGCGTCCTCGGCAGCGGTCCGTCGGGGCTCACCCGCCCCTCGGCGGTATACCGATCGATCGGGTTCACGCCGCCGAAGTCCAGGTCCACGCGCACCTCGCCCTCCGCCGGCTCGGGTAATGAAACCTCCTCGATGGCCAACGGCTCGCCGTGGCTGCGCAGCCGAGCGGCCCGGACGATGTCGGTGGCTGAGGCCATGCCGGTCGTTTCTAGCAGAGCACGCTGGCTAGATTCAGCGCTATGACATCGAACCAACTCAATGAAACCGTCGCTCTGGTCACCGGCGCCTCCAGCGGGATCGGTGAGGCCACCGCGCTGGAGCTGGCCAGCCACGGCGCCGCGGTAGCCATCGCCGCCCGGCGCGGCGATCGATTGCAGGCGCTGGCGTCGCGGATCTCCGACGGGGGCGGCAAGGCGCTGGTGATCGAAGCCGACGTAACCTCCCAGGAGCAGGCCCAGGGCGCGGTCCAGCGCACCGTCGACGAGCTTGGGCGGCTCGACACGCTGGTCAACAACGCCGGGATGATGCTGCTCGGCCCCACCGTCGGCGCTCCGCTGGAGGAGTGGGAGCGGATGCTCGCGATCAACGTGCAGGGCCTGTTGTACTGCGCCCACGCCGCGCTCCCCCATCTGCTGAGGGCCGCCGAGGGTGAGCCACGCCGGGTCGCCGACATGGTCAACCTCAGCTCGGTGGCCGGCCGGGTGCCCCGCAACGGCAGTGCCGTCTACAACCTGACCAAGCACGGCGTCGGGGCGTTCAGCGAGGCGCTGCGCCAGGAGGTGACCGCCCGCCACGTCCGTGTCTCGCTGGTGGAGCCCGGGGCAGTCCAGACCGAGCTGCAAGGTCACAACCGGCCCCATATCCAGGAGCAGATACAAGGGCGCTTTGCCGGCGTCGAGCTGCTGCAGGCCACCGATATCGCCGAGACGATCGCCTACATCGTCACCCGCCCGTGGCGGATGTCGATCAACGAGGTGATGATCCGTCCCACCGACCAGGAGGGGTAGCCCGCCGGCCAGCGGGCCCGGCTCGCTCCACAAAACGTCCAAATGAACGGTCACGTACTGTTACGGGACGACCAGGGACCCCGGACGGTCCCCCGGCGTCAACCGGATCCAGGAGAACTCTTGCACGAAACACTCGCCATCGCGGGCGCCGGCACGATCGCGTGCGGCCTCGCTGCCACCGCCGCTCAGCACGGAGAGGTTCTCCTCTGGGCACGGTCGGATGAGTCGGCCGACCGCGCCAACTCGACGGTGGCCAAGCACTGCGCCAAGATCCCGGAGCTGGCGGGCTACGAGGACCGGGTGTCGATCGTCACCGAGTTCGATCAGCTTGGCGAGGCCACGTTCCTGGTCGAGGCCGTGGTCGAGCACCCCGAGCACAAGGCGACGCTGTTGTCGGACCTGGCCAGCGTCGCGGCGCCCGACGCCGTGCTGGCCTCCACCACCTCGTCGCTGTCGATCGCCACGCTGGCTGCCGCCACCGGCCGCGCGGAGCGCTTCGTCGGGCTGCACGTGTTCAATCCGGTGCCGCGGATGGAGCTGGTCGAGGTGGTCTTCCCGGCCGAGGCCGCGCAGGATGTCCGCACCCGCACCCACGCCCTCTGCGAGGCGCTGGGCAAGACCCCGGTAGAGGTTCCCGACACTCCCGGATTCGTCGTCAACCGGCTGCTGTTTCCGTACCTGTTCGACGCCGTCGAGCTGCTCGGTCAGACCGGGCTGGATCCGGCCGACCTCGATCGCTGCATGACCCTCGGCGCGGGGGTGCCGATGGGCCCGATCGCGCTGCTGGACTTCGTGGGGCTCGACGTCGCCAAGGCGATCGGCGAGACGATCGGCGCCCAGATCCCGGCGCGGCTGGACGAACTGGTGCAAGAAGGCGCGCTGGGACGCAAGTCCAGGCGGGGCTTCTACACCTACGACTAACTATTTAAGGATCATTCATCTGCAGCGAGCAACATTCTGCTCGCGACGTACCTCATAGCAGCACCTCCTCCCCAGAAGCACGAGACCGGCCCGTCCCCAGCGGGCCGGTTTCTTTTTGTCCCGATGGCCTGCTATCGGCCGTTTGGGTAGTGAAGCCGGCCCCCTCGGAGGGCCGGCTTCATCTCTCCTCTCAACCGCCGGGTGGTCTGGGATGCGGCGATCCTGAGCCACCGGCGTGCGCGTAGCGTGAAATGTAACGAATGATGCGAGCCCGTGCGAGGCTTCTTAATCCGCGCCCCGGGGCCGGGGCCCGCTAGGCCGGCTCGGGCTCCGGCTGGGGCTCGGCCGGCGCCTTGCGGCGCCGGATCCGAACCGCTTCGATCCGGTTCTCGCGCACCGACTCCACGCGGATCGAGTAGCCATCGGCCGAGACCTGATCGCCCCGCTTGGGGAGCCGCCCCAGCTCGGCGAACACGAATCCGCCGACCGAGTTGTAGGCATCGGTGTCGACCGGCAGGTGCAGCCCGTGATCCTCCAGATCAGTGACTGCCACGTGGCCGCGGACGAACCAATCGCCGTTGGCCAGCCGTCTGATCGCGCCGCCGGCGGGATCGGTCTCGTCGGAGATCTCGCCCACCACCTCCTCGATGATGTCCTCGATCGTGACGATCCCGGCCGTACGGCCGTATTCGTCGATCACGATCGCCAGCTCGGTGCGCTCGCGCTGCAGATCGGCCAGCAGATCGTCGAGCGGCTTGGTCTCGGGGACGATCGGGGCGGCTCGGACCAGCCTGGCGAAGTGCGCCTCGTAGCCGTCGGACATCATCAGCTTGACCAGCTGGTTTACGTGGACGATCCCCTTGACGCGGTCCTGGTTTTCGTCCTCGGTGACCACCAGCCGGGAGTGGCCGGTGGAGACGCACAGCCGCAGGGCGTCCTGGACGGTCTGAGATAGATCGACCGTGACCACGGCCGGGATTGGTGTCATCACCTGGCGCGCCTCCTGCTCGTGCAGGTGAAAGACGCCGGTGAGCATGTTGGCCTCCCCCACGTCGAGGCTCCCGCCGGTGCGCGAGTCGGCGATGATCCGCTTGAGCTCGTCCGGAGTGCCGCCCTCAGGCTCGGCGTCCGGATCGGTGCCGGTCATCCGAAGCAGCGAGTTCGAGGCCGAGTTCAGAACCAGGATGAAGGGGTGAAACAGGATCCGGAAGAACCGCAGCGGCCTGGCCACCCGGCGGGCCAGGTCCTCGGCGTGCTGGATCGTGTAGAGCTTGGGCGCGATTTCTCCGACGATGCTCTGCGCGATCGTGATCAGCAGGTAGGAAATCACCACCGACACCGCCACCGCCGCCGTGTGGCCGAGGGCGCCCCCCAGGAGCGGCTCGAACACGTGGGCGATCGCGGGCTCGCCCAGCGCGCCGATCCCGATCGAGGCCATTGTGATCCCGACCTGGCAGGCGGAGATGTAGTCGCCGATCTGCTCCATCTCGGAGAGCGCCAGCCTGGCGCCACGCTTGCCCTCGTCGGCCATCGCCTGCAGCCGGGCCCGGCGCGAGCGCACCAGCGAGTACTCGGCGATCACGAAGAACGCGTTGACCAGGACCAGCAGCCCGGTCAGGATGATGAACAGCGCAGTCACGGGCGGTTCCGGGCGGTCCCACCCACCGCTCCGATGCGAGTCCCCCTGGTCCGCGAGCTGTTACTTCGAGATGGGTCGTCGTCGTTCATTCAGCGACCCGCCGAACGGTAGCAGCAGGGCCTGCCGGTCCCGGTGCAGTGCGCAAAATCGCCCCGCGCGCCCCGGCTGCTCACTCCAGCTCGTCAAAAAGGCCGGCCATCGAGAGGTCGGTCTCGGTGAGGCCGCCGGCCGAATGGTTGGTGAGCGATAGCTTCACCTTGTTCCATCCGTGGATGAAGATGTCGGGATGGTAGTTGGCCTCCTCGGCCGTCGCGGCGACGCGGTTGACGAACGCGATCGCCTCGCCGAAGTCCTCAAAACGCCACTCGCGGACGATCTCGTCACCCTCGCGCTCCCACGACAGGCGTCGTAGCCTTGAGCCGATCTCGTCGTCGTTAAGCAGCTCTGCCATATCGTCTCCTGTCGGATGTTCCCCAACCCAGCTTCCCACGGCGTCACCAGGCGCAAACACGCACCATGAGGATCGTGAGCCTGGTCCCATCGGCGACCGAGCTGCTGTTCGCGCTCGACCTGGGCCCGGAGGTCGTCGCGGTCACGCACGAATGCGACTACCCGGCCGAGGCGCGCGAGCTGCCCAAGATCACCCGTGACGTGCTCCCCTCGGGGCTGAGCGCGGCCGAGATCGACGCCGCCGTGAAGGAGCGCACGCTGGCCGGCCAGTCGATCTACGAGCTCGACGCCGAGGCGCTGCGCGAGCTGGAGCCTGACTTGATCGTCACCCAGGCGCTGTGCTCGGTGTGCGCGGTGTCCTATGACGACGTCCGCGCGATCGCCGAGGAGATCGACACCCAGCCGATGGTGATCTCGCTGGATCCGCACACCGTCGGCGAGGTGCTGGGTGACGCGCGGACCATCGCCCAGGCGACGGACAGCAAGGACGCGGCGGCGGAGCTGATCCGCGAGTCCGCGGCCCGGATCGATCGCGTACGTCTGGCGGTCCGTGGGGCCAGGCGACCGCGTGTGGTGGCGCTCGAGTGGCTCGATCCCCCGTTCGCGGCCGGCCACTGGACCCCGCAGCTGATCGAATTCGCCGGTGGCGAGGACGTCCTCGGCTTCCCGGGCGAGAACTCCGAGCAGCGGACCTGGGAGGAAGTGGCGGCCGTCCAGCCCGATCTGGTCGTCGTCATGCCCTGCGGCTACGACGTCGAGATCGCCCACCGCGAGGCTGAGATGCACCGCGACGAGCTGGCGGCGCTCGGCGCCGGAGAGGTGGTCGCGGTCGATGCCTCGGCCTACTTCTCGCGGCCCGGGCCGCGGATCGTCGATGGGCTCGAGCTGCTGGCTCACATTCTGCACCCGGAGCTGATCCCACCGAACCCGGTCTCGTCCGCGCGGGCGCTGACGGTGGAGCTCTGAGCGCCTCCGCCGCACTGCTCCTGCACTCCTCGAGCGGGCGCTACGGCGCCGACCGTCAGCTCGAGCTCCTGGCCACCGGGCTCGACCGCCGCCGCTACGAGCCGATCGTGGTCCTCCCGTCGGCGGGGGAGCTGGCCGAGGTGTTGCGCGCCGCCGGCGTCGAGGTTCTGATCAGACCGCTGAGCGTGCTGCGACGCGAGTTCCTGAACAGCCGTGGCCTGGCCCGGTTGGCGCCGGCGCTGGCCCGCGACGGGGCCGCCCTGGCGCGCCTGATCGGCCGCCGGCGAATCGCCTTGGTGCACTCCAACACCTCGGTCGTGCTCGGCGGCGCCGCTGCCGCCAGGCTGGCCGGGGTGCCACATCTGTGGCACGTGCGCGAGATCTACTCGCGGTTCGCGGCCGCCTGGCCGGTGTATCGCCGTGTGCTGCTGACCGCCAGCGCGCTGCCCTGCGTCTCGCGGGCCGCCGCCGCTCAGTTCGGCCCAACGCGGCGCGCGGTCGTGGTTTTAGACGGGCTGGCGACGGACGCCAGGCGCGCTCCGCGGTCGGCGGCGCGCCGGGCGCTGGGACTCGACCCAGACGCTCCGGTGATCGCGGTGCTGGGCCGGATCTCGGACTGGAAGGGCCAGGACGTGCTGGTCCGGGCGATTGCCGAGCCCGCGCTGCGTGACCGCAGAGCGGTGGGACTGATCGCCGGGCGCGCCTGGCCCGGCGCCGAGGACCGCCAGCGGCGCGTGAGCGAGCTGGCGCGCGAGCTCGGCGTCGAGGATCGGGTTCGCCTGGTGGGCTTCCGGGCCGACGTCGACACCGTCTACGGGGCGGCCGACCTCGTCGCGGTGCCCTCGACCGAGCCCGACCCGCTCCCGGGCGCCGCCATCGAGGCTGCCGCGGCCGGCTGCGCGGTGGTGGCCAGTGCCCACGGCGGCCTGCCGGAGATCCTCCACGACGGCGTCACCGGCCGTCTGGTGGCGCCGCGCGATCCGGCGGCGTTGGCCCGGGTCGCCGCTGAGCTGCTCGACGACGCGCCCGCCCGCGAGCGACTGGGAGCGGCCGCCGCCCGCGATGTCCGCAGCCGGTTCGCCGCAGCCGCGCACCTGGAGCGGATCCAGGCCCTGTATGAGGCGGTCCGGGCCCGCCGCGGGGTCTAGCCGAAGCCGATTCCGTTCGGGGTCAGGCCGGTGCTCCCGGCCACGGCGATCGCCGCCGCCACGCTGGCCACCCCCACCAGCAGGCATCCTGCGATCGCCGCCGCCTTCATCCGCCGGCGCTCGTCGAGCTCGATGATCAGCCAGCCGCAGATGGCACCGCCGACCGTGCCGCCGAGGTGGGCCCCGATCGAGATCCCCTGGACGCTCAGCGAGAAGACGATGTTGATCACCAGCGTCAGGCCCAGGCCGCTCTGCCAGATCGGGATGCCGCGATAGTAGGCGACCACGATCAGCGCCCCCAGGATCCCGAAGCAGGCTCCCGACGCTCCCACCGTCGGAATGTCCGGCTGGAACAGCAGCGCGCCGAAAGATCCCGCCAGCAGCGAGACGAAGTACACCAGCGCGAAGTTCAGCCGTCCGATCGCGGGCTCGAGCATCGGGCCCATGAAGTACAGGAACACCATGTTGAACAGGATGTGCAGGATCCCGTCGTGCAGGAAGCCCGCGGTCAGCAGGCGGTAGTACTGGTGCAGATCGGTGATGAACGGCCCAGCCAGGGCGAAGTGGTTGAAGACCGTCCCGCCCCCGCCTCCCCCCAGCGGCGCGCCGGTCGCGGTCTCGGCGATGAACACGATCGCGTTGAGCGCGATCAGGGCCTGGGTGACCACCGGACCCGACGGCGCATTGCGGATCGTCTTGACCTTGGTCCGTTCGCGGGCGCATTCCGGGCAGCGCATCCCGACCGGGGTCGGCGTCATGCAGTCCGGGCAGATCGGCCGCCCACAGGAGGAGCACGAGACTCCGGTTTCGCGCGAGGGATGCCGATAGCAGACCGCCATGGGTGGCTGACGGTATCAGCGGCGAAACCGGCTACTGCGCAGTGGGCCGTTCAGCGCCGCTCAGGCAGTACCCGGCGCGCCTCGTGGGCGAAATCCTGGAATGTTCTCCCGGCCAGGTCCAGCAGGCCGGAAGATTGCTGCTTGCGCGTGCGGTGGCGCGAGCGGACCCGGACCACCACCAGCGCGGTGCCGGCGCTGGCCCCGATCACAACCGCCGCTGCCGGGCGGACCCAGTTGCGCGGATCGCGCATCGTCGAGAGCTCCCATGCCTCGAGCTCCTCCTGCGCCATCTCGGTCAGGCTGACCAGCGCAGTCTCCATCCTGGCGGCCAGATCGTCGGGCGGTTCGATCGGAGCCAGCGCTTCGCGCAGCAGCGCTTCGAAATCGGTCACGCCGGTGCTCACCTCGCCTCCTCGCCTGCCCCGGCGCCGTCGGCGACCATCGTCTCCAGCTGCCGGATGGCCCGGTGCAGCAGGACCTTGGTGGCGCCGTCGGTGCGGCCCAGGGCACGGGCGATCTCGCGGTTGTCCATTCCCAGCGCGAAGCGCATGATCAGCGCCTCACGGCGATCGTCGGGCAGCTGTGAGACGCCCTCGAGGATCGACTTCAGCTCCTCGCGGCCCTCCACCAGCGATTCGGTGGTGTGAGGTGCGGAGATCAAGCCCGCATCCTCGATCGCCGATTCCGGCTTGCGCGAGCGGTCGCGGTAGAAGTTGGCGGCCAGGTTGTGGGCGATCCGGATGAGCCACGGGCGCAGCGGGCGACCGTTTGACTCGCGCAGCGCGCGCTCGAAGTGCCGGTAGGCCTGCAGGAACGTCTGCTCGGTGAGGTCCTCGGCGTCGTGATGGTTGCCGACCCGGTAGTAGCTGTACGAGTAGACGTCGCGCAGGTGCGTCCGATACAGCTCCGTGAACCGGGCGTCGAGGTCCGCCTTGTTGCTGGGCAGCTCGTCGGGCACCGCACGCGCAGCCTACCTCCGCTCACGCTGCGCGGGACGGCCGTGGTCGGCTGCTTCGCGACGGCTCGGCCACCGTCTCCGCCCAGCGTTCGGGCTCGATCCGTCCCTGCACCAGCGCGGCCAGGCTGTCGAGCGCCGGTGTGGGCAGCCTGGCGTCACGCGCCACATTGGCCAGCAGCGGCACGGAGTCGACCGCTTCGGCTACCTGACCCAGGGCCGAGGAGATCTCCTCGGCCGGGACGCCCTCGGCCAGCAGCTCCCCGGCACGGCGGTTGCGCGAGCCGCTGGACACCACCGTGGCCACGAGGTCGCCGGCTCCGGCCAGCCCCGCGAACGTCTCCGGCCGGCCGCCGCGGGCCCGGGCCAGCGCGTCGATCTCGGCGAACACCTTGCCCGCCGCGGCGCCGGCGATGCTCGGTCCGACCGAGGCGGCCGCCGCGGCCGCCAGTGCGGCGGCGTTCGATGCGGCGCCGGCCAGCTCGACCCCGGTGACGTCGGTGGTGGTACAGACGTCGAGCCCAGCCGCGGTCAGCGCGTCGGCCAGCTGCCGGGCGAATCCCTTGTCGAGCGAGGCCAGCACGACCGAGGCACCGTGCTCGAGCGCCTCGGCGGCGTGCGCCGGACCGCCCAGCACGGCGACCGCACGCGCCTTCGAGCGCTCGGCGGCGAACGCCGAGGGGAGCGTCCCCAGCGGCGGAACGATCCCCTTGGAGACGACCAGCACGCCAACCCGGCGCGAGATGTGCTCGCCGTACGCCGCCAGCACGCCCGGCAGCGCCTTGGCCGGAACCGCCAGGCAGACGATGTCGTTGCCCTCCAGGCTGAGGTCGGCGGCCCGCAGGACGTTGATCGCCTCGGGCAGCTCCACGCCGGGCAGGTAGCGGGCGTTCTCCCGTGAGCTCTGGACCGCCTGTGCCTGCTCGTGCGTGCGGCAGCCGAGGTCCACCTCCATCCCCGCGCGCGCGAAACAGACCGCCAGGCTGGTGCCCCACATGCCGGCGCCCACGACCGCGACGCGGCGGACCGGCGGCATGCCGCCGAGCCACTCCCACTGCAGCATCACGCATGGCCAGATGCGGTCGGTGACCGCGCCCGCGAGCGCTCTGGAGGGCTCTTGGACCTGGGGGAAGTGCAGCGGCCGCCCGGCCCGGATGCGCACCTTGTGGGGGCGGATCCGCCAGCCGCGGCGGACCGCTTCGGTGCCGATCACCGCGACGGGGACCACGGGGGCGCCGGTCTCCAGCGCCAGCCGTCCCACGCCCCGCTTGGGCTTGCCCAGCGAGCCGGGCCGGGTCCGTGTCCCCTCCGGGAAGATCAAGACGATGTCGCCGCGTGCGAGGATCGCCTTGGCGGTCGCGATCGACTCGGCGTCGCTGGCGCCGCGGTCGACCGGGAAGGCCCCCAGCGCGTTGAGTAGCCAGGCCACCAGCCGATTGGCGAACGCCTCCTTCTTGGTCACGTAGTACATCGGGCGGCGCGCCATGCACGCGATCACGAACGGATCGAGAAAGCTGCGGTGGTTGGCGGCGACGATCACCGGGCCGCTGCGCGGGATGTGCTCGCGGCCGATCCGGCTCATCCGGAAGTAGATGTGAAAGAACGGCTGGCACAGTCCCCGGACGATCGCGTAGACGATCGGGTTGGCTCCCTGCTCCCTTGCCCGGCGGTGCAGCCAGTCGTGATCCATCGCACAATGGCGTACCCGTATCGGCCCCGCCCGTTACAGTTCCGGGACATGAGCCCGGGCCTGGACCGAACTCGCACCCTGAGGGGGGCCGTGTGCGGCGGGATCGCCGCGGCGGTCTGGGGCCTGCAACAGCCGCTGGACAAGCTCGTCTTCGCCAGCCGCTACGACGACGTCGAGCTGCTGGGCAAGGGCGTGACCCAAGGCGATGGCTGGTATCCGGTCGGGTTCGCGATCCACATGGTCAACGGCGCCGCGTTCGGCGCCATCTACGCCAACGTGGCCCGCGCGATGCCGATCCCGCCGGTGCTGCGCGGCCCGGTGGCGGCGCTCACCCAGCACCTCGCGCTGTGGCCGCTTGGCGCCGTCAGCGACCGTTTCCACCCGTCCCGCGAGACCCTCCCGGAGTTGAGCGGAAACCGACACGCGTTCCTGCAGTCGACCTGGCGCCATCTGCTGTTCGGCCTGGTGCTAGGCGAGCTCGAGCGCCGCGTCAACGCCGAGCCCGAGCCGGCTCCGCCTGAGCCCCAGACCGACTACTCGAGCAACGGTCACGGCTCGCTCGAGCACGCGGTTTCGGTCCAGCAGGGCCCCTGAGTCCCAGCCGCCGCCTGACCTGCGCAACGGGGTTGCGCTATATCCGCTGCCCAGCTCCATGCGTCGCCGTCTTCTGATGGTTCGGATGCCAGACTGAGTGTCGCGCCCGCCTAGCTCAATTGGTAGAGCACTTCACTTGTAATGAAGGGGTTGCCGGTTCAAGTCCGGCGGCGGGCTCTGAAGAACTGCCTGCTAAATCGCCAGATTTGATCGCCGCCGCGATTGACGCGCGCCCCCGGATATGTCCCGAATATGTCCCGGAGGTCGGGTACGTGCGGGAATGGCAGTTGCGCCGCAGCCCCCGTCGGGTCACGTCTTCCGCGTCGAGCGCAAGCGCGGTCCGGTCTGGTACGCCAAATACCGGCTGCCTGACGGCCGCCAGGTCCAGAAGAGGATCGGACCGGCGTGGACGGCGCGGGGGCGGCCAGCAGCCGGCTACCTGACCAAGCGGCTGGCCGAGGATTGGCTTCGTTCCGTCCTCGAGCAGGCTCGTCAAGGAACCTTGGCCGGGCAGGTCAAGACGGGCGCCACCTTCGCGGACGCCGCGGCGGAATGGCTGAGATATATCGAGCACGACCGCGGGCGAAAACCGTCGACCGTGGGCGGGTACCGAGTGATCGTCCGGTCGCAACTGCTTCCAGCGTTTGGCGAGATGGCGATCGAGTCCATCACCACACAGATGATCGAGCACTGGCTGGCTTCAGCGGGCGGCTCCGCGAGCTCCCGCCGCAAGTCCTTCGGGCTGCTTCACGGCATCTTCCGCCGCGCGGAGAAGGTCTGGGGTCTTCCGGTGAATCCCGTCACCGAGGTCGAGAAGCCTCCGCTGGCCCACGGCGGCGACATCGACGTGTTTTCCCCCGAGGAAGTTCACGCGTTGGTTCGAGCAGCGGCGAGCGAACAGGACGCGGCGCTCTACCTGACCGCGGCCTTCCCGGGGCTGCGCCGCGGTGCAGACCTGCATCGTGCACCTCATCCGCCAGTCACTGAAATACGTGCCGCGCCGGCTATACGACGCCGTCGTGAAGGACCTCAAGCCGATCTACACCGCCATCGACCCCGACCACGCGCTGACCGCGCTCGAGAGCTTCGAGGAGAAATGGGGGCAGCAGCTGCCGGTGATCGGCCCTCCCCGATACGCTCCGATCGCTCACCGGGGAGCGAACAGGTTGGGCAGTTCGCGATTAGTCGCTGGGAGCCTACGGGGGAGTTTGATGGCGTGCGTTGAATCGTTGTGCGATGGCCAACAACGACGCGCCAGGCGTGAGTCGGGCGCCGCGACCGCGCGGCGCGCGCGAGCGATTGGTCTACGGTCTGGGCGAGTCGTTGGGCGGAAACGCCACCGCCTTTGGGTATTCGGTGACGATCACGGCGAGCTTCGGCGCCGTTGAGCTCGGTCGCGGAACCCCGCGATTTGGCGACCTGATCGTCTTCGGCCTCGGAGCGGTCGTCGCATTTGGCGGCTTAGAGGGGCTGGCCAGCGGTGGATTCCGATCTCCCCTGAAGAAGGGCTCGAATGAAGTGGTCCTGCTCGGCACTGCACTTGCGTTCATTTCGATCGTGCTCGCGATCGCCGCGGCCCGCGGGATTGCCGAGGTGCTCAGTGGCGCGTGGGCGTGGTTTGGCGCGGCGTTCGGAGCGTCGCTGGTGTTCGCGCTCGTCGAGAGCGTGGAATTCGTGTTTGCCGAATGGCTGCAGGAACGCCGCGGCGAGCCCATTGAGCCTGACCAGTAGTCCGGGCACCCCGGCAGGCGTGACATCCCCAGACCATCCGGACCATCGCCGTAGCGACCGATGCCAGTCCCACTGTGGTTCGTGGCACCCGCTTGGGCGAAACACCGGCCGCACCCTCGGGCTATCTGAACCCGCTACGCGCTGCCGCTTCGCGCCGGCCAGCTTGCGAAGCGGAAGCCGCTCCACCGTGGCCGGTCCGGCGACGAAGCAGCTGTCGTGCGGGCGACTCGTTGTCAGGCTCGGCTGTCCTCGCGCCGGTGAAAGTGTCCTACTAGGGGACCGAGGCTTGGCGGGCGCGTATGTTGGTGGGCGGTGATGATGACTGGAGAACCTGGCGCGGCGGAGTT
>DASXZB010000115.1:0-37156 GCA_036502145.1 Solirubrobacteraceae bacterium
ATCCGATCATCGGTGATTCGGACTTCAACGTCTCGCAGCTGTACGGGATGCTGCCAGCGGATGTGAATGGGGATCCGGCGGCGCGGACGCCGGCTGACAACCAGACGGTCCGCAACGTGTTCGTGATCGGGCCCGACAAGAAGATCAAGCTGATCCTCGTCTACCCCATGACCACCGGGCGCAACTTCGACGAGGTCCTGCGGGTGATCGACTCGCTGCAGCTGACCGCTGACCACAAGGTGGCCACGCCTGTCAACTGGCAGCAGGGCGACGACGTGATCATCTCCGGCTCGGTCTCCAACGACCAGGCCAAGGAGATCTATCCCGACGGCTGGGAGTCGCCCAAGCCGTACATCCGGATCGTCCCGCAGCCTTCCTAGGCGGCCGACGGCGCCGGCGGCGGAACCGCCCGCGAGCGGCCCGTCGCCGGGCCCCGCCGTGCCAGACTGATCGCCGGCATGGGCGACGAAGCCGATCCCGAGCTGGTCGAGTTCGCCAGCATGCTGTTCGGGCTGGCCCGTGCTGGGGCGACCGAGCGGCTCGCCGCCTACATCGATGCCGGCGTGGCGCCGGACCTGGCCAACCATCGCGGCGACAGCCTGGTGATGCTCGCCGCCTACCACGGCCACGCGGAGACTGTGGCGGCGCTGCTCCAGCGCGGCGCCGATCCCGACCGGTCCAACGACCGGGGGCAGACCCCGCTGGCCGGGGCGGTTTTCAAGGGCGAGGCCGAGGTGATACGGGTGCTCGTGGCCGGCGGCGCCGATCCGCGGGCCGGCGAGCCATCGGCGCTGGCGACGGCCGCGATCTTCGAGCGCGCCGACCTCAGCGAGCTGTTGCGCGGCGCGTGAGCCGAGGGGCCGAGGCGGTCAGCGAGCCGCTGCACGTCCCGTGAGCTCGTCGGCCAGGGCGGTCAGCGCGGTCAGCCCGCCGGCCACCGGCTCGGTGTCGATGTACTCGTCGAGGCGGTGCGCGTTGCCGCCGGTGGTGACCCCCACCGTGAGCGCCGGGATGCCGCGGCCGTGGGCCGCGTTGGCGTCAGCCGAGGAGGCGTTCTCCGTGGCCGGAGCCAGGCCGGCAGCCTCCCGGGCGGCGCGGGCGGCCAGCAGCAGCGGGTGATCGTCGGCGATCCCGCCTCCCGGCCGATGGCCGAGCGCTTCGACGGTGACCTTCAGCTCCGAGCCCCGCGGCTCCAGCGCGTCCCGTACCCGCTCGGCGGCGAGCTGTAGCTCTCGGTCGTCTACACAGCGGAGGTCGAGCTCGGCGTGGGCCTCGCCGGCGATGGCGTTGATGACCGTGCCGCCACCGATCACTCCCACGTTGAGCGATGCGGTCGAATCGCGCACCGACTCGAGCACCCGGTCCAGCGCCTGAACCAGCCAGTGGACGGCGCTGGGAGTGCCGCGATCTCCCCAGGGATGGCCGCCCGGGCCGGCCACGCTCACCCGCAGCCGGATCGAGCCCACGGCGGTGACCGTGATGCTGTTCAGCGCCTGGCCCTCCACGGCGACGAAGGCACGGCACGGCATCTCCGCCAGCAGCGCCTTGGCCCCCCGGAGATCTCCGAGTCCCTCCTCGCCGACAGTGGCCACCAGCGCCAGCGGCGTCACCGGCCGACGGTCGGCGAAATGGCGCGCCAGCGCCAGCAGCGCCGCCACTCCGACCGAGTTGTCGCCCAGCCCCGGGGCCGCCAGCCGGCCGTCGGCGGCCTCGAACCGGATCGGGGTCCCGGCGGCGAAGACCGTGTCGAGGTGAGCCGCGAACACGATCCGCTCGCCGTCGCCGCCGGTCTCGCAGATCACATTGCCGACCGAGTCGCGCCGCGGCGACATCCCGGCCGCCTGGAACATCCCGGCGACGAGCTCGGCTCGCTGCGCCTCGGCCGAGGTCGGCGCGGGCACGGCACAGATCTCGCGCGCCTGTGCGATCACCAGCTCGGCGTCAGGACCGGAGCTCACGGGGCTTGGGCGCCCGCCACGCGGGGGAGGCGGGCGCTCGATCTGAGGATCTATTTGATCGCCCGCACGGACAACACCGACGTGCGCGAGCAGGCTCCGAACGGAAACGGCACCGTCTTGGACGCCCTCTGGTTGGGCGGGAAGACGCGCAGACCGGCGGCGTTGACGCGACCGCAGTTCGAGATCGCTCCGTTGTCGACGATTCGCAGCACGCTGGTCGCGGTGGCGTTGTTGCGCAGCGTGATCGTCTTGACCTTGGTGGCGTTGTCGCGGGACGCCGGCTTCCCGACCCGGCCCCCCTTCAGGTTGATCGCCGAAACTCCCGGATAGCCGCGCAGCGTGCACTTGTGGCCTGACTGGTTGGTGAAGTTCAGCGTGTAGAAGATGCTGCCGGCGGTGCCGTTGCCGTTGGTGTCCAACCAGACCACCAGTCCGCGGGTCTGACAGGCGGGATTTCCGGCCGCGACGGCCGTGGAGCTGGTAGCGGCCAGCAGCGCGAGCACCGCGGCGGCCGCCGCGATCAGGGCGATCGCACCGGCGAGCCGGGGGCGCACCGATATGGACGGGGATTGCTGCATCGTGACTCCCTGTGTCGGCGGGTCGGTCCGCCGAGGATTATCTCGATCCGGTCGGACCCTCGGGAGCGCACCCCTCACACAGGCCCACGATCGCGAAGTGGGTGAAGCGGGCGGTGTGGCCGAAGTGCTCTTGGATGTGGTCGCGCACCGGATCCAGCTGCTCGGGGCTGAGCTGCGTCACCTTGCCGCAGTGCTCGCAGTAGAGGTATTCGCCCTCGTCGCGGCCCACCAGGGCGTACAGCCCGGGGCCGTGACCGAGGTGGACATGGCGCGTCAGGCCGTGGCGCTCCAGCACCTCGAGGTTGCGATACACCGAGGACTCCTCCAGAGACAGGGTCTGGATCAGGTGCTGGGCCGACACCGGTCCGTCGGCGGCGAACAGCGCCTCGATCAGCAGCCGGCGGGCCGTGGAGAGCCTGAGGCCGGAGGCCCGCAGCGCCCGGATCGCCTCCCCGGGCTCGTTGACGATCAGCTTCGGCACGTCGGGAGCGTGGGTCATCGTCGAGGCCGATTGTGCCGGACCACTCAGCCGCTGACTTCGGCGTCTTCGAGATGCGCGGTCCACCGCTCCTCGATCCGCGCAAACCGCCAGACTGCGAGGGCGATCGCCCAGGTGGCGACGAACATCCCGACGATCACGAAGCCCAGCGCGTTCAGATCGATGTTCTCGAGCCAGCTCCAGAACGAACCCGAAAGGTTGAGATGCTGGGCGAGCAACCCGCCGAGCTCGATCGTCCCCACCACCAGCGCCACCGCGACCGACAGGCCGGTGATCGTCAGGTTGTAGAAGACCTTGCGCACCGGCTTCGAGAACGCCCAGCCGTAGGCGAAGTTCATGAACGAACCGTCGATCGAGTCCAGCAGGGACATGCCGGCAGCGAACAGGACCGGCAGGCACAGGATCGCGTACCACGGCAGCCCGGCTCCCGCGGCGCCGCCCGCCAGGACCAGCAGCGCGACCTCGGTCGCGGTGTCGAAGCCGAGGCCGAACAGCACCCCGATCGGATACATCTGCCCCGGACTGTGCACCGACTTGGTCAGCCGGCCCAGGAAGCGGTTCATCAGGCCGCGGCTGTCGAGCTGCTGCTCCAGCGCCTGCTCGTCGTAGTGCCCCCGGCGCAGCTCGCGAAAGACCTTGATGATCCCCCACATGATCGCCAGGTTGATCGCCGCGATCACGTACAGGAAGCTGCCTGAGACCAGGGTGCCGATCCAGCCCGTGACCTGGTGCAGCTGCGAGCCGCCGTTCCTGACCGAGCCCGAGACCGACTTGATGCCGATCGCCAGCAGCAACGCGAGCGCGAACACGATCGTGGAATGGCCGAGCGAGAACCAGAAGCCAACGCTCAGCGGCCGCTTGCCTTCTGCCATCAGCTTGCGTGTGGTGTTGTCGATCGCCGATATGTGATCGGCGTCGAACGCGTGGCGCATGCCGAGCGTGTAGGCGGTCACGCCGACCCCGATGGTGAACGCTCCGGTGGCTGCGATGTGGTGATGAGCGGAGCTCACGACCGCGATCAGGATCACGAACCCCACCACGTGAAGCCCGCCCACAACCGCCACCATCATCAACAGGGTGCGGCGCTGGGTCCCGTCCAGAGCACTCCAGAAAGCCGGCATGGTCAATCGATCTCGGGCAGCTGGAACTGCATCGGCCTCCCTCGGTCTCTCCCGGAACGGGCGCACCCGGACGTTATTCCCGGGTTCACCCAATTGCAAGGTGCTCCTGATTACACCCGCTCAGCGCGGCGCCACCAGGAACGCCGCCGGCGAGCCCGGCGGCGGCGACGATGGCATCGCCACTGAAGCCGGGGCCACGAACCGGGATACCGCAATGCCGCCGCGGACCTCCGTGCCCGCCGGCGTAAGTCCGCTCACGGGCAGCGCCGCCGCGGCGCTGGGCACCTGCTGGGAAGTGGTGATCACGTCCACCTCGTGCACCGGTGTGGGTCCGGCGGCCTTGCGCAGGGCGGGCAGGTAGTACTCGACGACGGGGCTGTTGTCGAACCCGTCCACCAGCACCACGGCGCGGCCCTGCGTACCCGACCGCAGCGGGGCCAGCAGGGCGCTCCAATCGGCGCGCTGGAGGCGAGGAGTGGCGTCGACGGCGATCACGATCGCCAGTGAGATGATCAGGCCTGCAAGCAGCGCTCCGGCCGATATCCGCCCCGCGGCCTGGCGGCAGGCGCCCAGGGCGACGAGCACCGCGAGCACCGGCCAGGCGTAGAGGACGTTGCGCGGCGCCAGGTAGTTGGTCCCGATCAGCGAGATGACCACCGGCAGGCCCACCGTCACGACCACCAGCCCGGCCAGCTGGGCTCCGGAGCGCCGCTCCTGGCGGTTGCCGCTGCGCGCCAGCGCGACCACCGCCGCAGCGGCCAGGACGGCCAGGACCGCCACTCCGACGCGGTGAATGATCGAGGTCCAGGTGATGCCGACCAAGAACGACTGCGCGACGGCCTTGGCCTGATCGGCGACCGTGAAGCTGGACGTCCACGGCCGGGGTACGTGGGCGTGCTGATAGATCACCAGCGGGAGCAGCGCGGCGCCCACCACGGCCGGCAGAGCCAGGACGGTGAGCAGCTCGCGCCGGTGGCGCACCCGTAGCAGCAGCCAGGCGGCCTCCACCACCAGCGGGAAGATCGCGAAGTAGTGCGTGGCCAGCGCCGCCGCCGAGCACGCCGCCCAGCCGACGATCCAGGCTCGCCGGTACTGGCGCAGTGCGCGCACGAAGAAGCCGAGCGCCAGCGTGCTCAGCAGTACGAACAGCGCATAGGCCCTGGCCTCCTGCGAGTACCAGACCATGATCGGGCTGACCGCGGTCAAAGCGGCTGCGGCCAGCGCCACCTTGCGGCTGCCGATGACCACACCGGCCCAGTAGACCGCCACCACGGTGATGCAGCCCAGCAGCGCCGACAGCGAGCGCAGCGCGTAGGCAGAGGATCCGAACAGGTGCGCCCAGATCCAGGCCAGGGCGTAGTACAGCGGCGGCGTCGATTCGGTCTTGGGGACCTGTGAGGCCGCCGTCCCCAGCGCGTGACCGGCGATCTTGGCGGTGAACCCCTCGTCCGCCCACAGGCTCTGGGTTCCGAGCGTCGCGAATCGCAGAGCGGCCGCCGCCAGGACGATCCCCAGCAGGATGCGGTCGCCGGTCAGCAGCGCCCTGGCCGAGCCGGCCGGCCGGCCCTGGCGGGAGTCGGCGTCGCGGCCGCGGTCGACCGTGGTTGCGCCGGCGGCCGAGGCGAGACTGCTGTCGGGCATCGCACGCACGGTACCTGTGCGTACGCCGGAAGCGGTCGCGGACACGGTCGCCCGCTTGGGGATCGCCGGAGCGTTGACCGCCGGCGTCAGCGCCCGCTGGCGCCCGGCCACGGCGCGCGCGGATTCCACCAGCGCGTATACACCACCTCGTCGTTGCCGCACACGAACACGTCAAGCTGGTTCGCGTTGCGGCCGACCGCCGCCAGCCGCGCCGCGGCCGGGACGATGCCGCCGATCGACGCCCACGGGACCGCGGATCCCGGGACCACCGGCGTAGAAGTAGCTTCCCCACGAGGTCCCGCTGTTCATCGTCGGAACGATGTCGTAGTAAGCCGAGTTCTCGGCCGAGGGCGATCCGTTGTGGTTCGCCATGGCGCCGGCCCGGTCGGTCTGCACCTGGAGGTTGCTCTGGTAACAGGCCTGATTGAAGCCGGCCTCGCCGAACGTCCCGCTTCCCATCTGCGTGGTAGTCGCGTTCTGGTCGGGATCGGACGTATAGACCTCGCCCCAGAACGCGGCCCACGAGGCATGATCGCCGAGGGTGCTGAACACGCTCTGATTTCCCATGAACAGCGACGCGGGGTAGTAGCCGATCCACTTGTCCTGGACCTGGAACCACCAGTTGGCGTTGAACAGCTGGTACTTGATGGTGATCACCTGCTGGCCGCCACCGCCGGTACTCGCCGGTGACAGCAGAGAGGCCGGATAGATGGTGTTGTCGACTTGCACCCAGCCGTCCACGTCCTGGTTGTAGCCGCCGACGTTGTCGTCGTCCTTGGTGTAGCCGTTGGTGGTGTAGTAGATGAACAGGTGCGGGCCGCCGTCTCCATACTGCTCGTTGGAGACCTCCCAGCCGGCCTCCAGTGACTGAAGCTGGGGCAAGTCGTAGTTCTGAAGCCCGAGCTGCATGATCGAGTGATCGTTGGCGTTCTGAAGCGCCGGCGCCCACACGTTCAGGACCGTCTGGGCGCCGAAGCAGGTGATCGTCTGACCGCTGGTGGCGTGGAAGAACCCCACCGGATTGGGGTCGGCCCCAACCGGTATCTCGGCGTCCGCTCGTTGTGCCCGCTTGGGGTACTTGGCCAGGTACGTCCGCAGCGAACTGGTCACCGGCCCATCGGTGAACTCCTTGCGCACGACGGGAACGGTTCCCTCCGGCCCGCGCTCGGCGGCGGGATCTTCGAGCTCGAAGGTGACCGGGCGTGCCTGGCCGGTGACTCCGGCCGGCAGCTCGTACGACGCCGACACCAGCGGCTGTACAGAGCCGGGCGGTGGCGGGCTGGCCAGCTCCCCACCGGGCCGCTGGGACTCGATCGGAATCCAGTCCAGCAGCTGGCCGCTCGGCGTGCGCGTGGTGTGCACGATCTCGAGCTTTTCGGTGCGCCGCTTGAAGTAGCGGGCTACGTCGTCCGTGGTGGCTACGTTGCCTCGGTCGGCGTCACGGTCCATTGCGCCCCTCCTGCCCTCGATTTAGGTGTCGCGGCGCTTTGCCCCCGGATTGCCTACCGGTAAATCTCAGGTTGCGCCGGTGTGTCCGTCGATTTGACCACGCCGGCCACCGCCTGGCAAGGGCAACGACGCCTGTTCTCGACCTACGGACGGCACGTCTCGTCCTAGCCGGGCCGCAACCGAGGTCTGGCGTCGCGTCCTAGCCGGGCCGGAGCCGAGGCCCGGCGTCGCGTCCTAGCCGGGCCGAGGCCGAGGTCCGCCCTTGACCTGGGTCGAGCGTTAGCGTACGCTTACCGTAAGTGACTGCTTACCAAGTCAATGGGCTGACCGCGCTCGCCGATCCCACCCGCCGCTCGATCTTCGAGCGGCTGGCCGACCATCCCCGCGCGGTCGGAGAACTGGCGCACGAGCTGCCGGTCAGCCGGCCCGCCGTCTCCCAGCATCTCAAGGTGCTCAAGGACGCCGGGCTGGTCACCGACCGACCGGCGGGCAACCGCCGCATCTACCAGCTGGACCCGGACGGAGTCGGCGCCCTGCGTGCCTACCTTGACCGATTCTGGAACCGATCACTAGCGGCCTTCAAGGCCGCTGCCGAGCAAACCGAACAGGAGGCCTCATGAGCACCCAAGTCGCCGCCACTTCCGTAAAGACCGCGATCACAGTGCGGGCACCCATCACGCACGCATTCTCGATGTTCACCGACGGGATCGGGACCTGGTGGCCGCCGGAGCACCACCTGCTTCAGGGCGAGCTCGCCGAGATGGTCTTCGAGCCCCGCGTGGGCGGCCACGTGTATGACCGAGGGGTTGACGGCAGTGAATGCCGGTGGGCCCGGGTACTGGCCTACGAACCACCCACCCGACTGGTGATCAGTTGGGACATCAACACCCGCTGGCAGCTCGAGACCGACCTGGACAAGACCAGCGAGGTCGAGGTCCGCTTCACCGCCGAAACCCCCGACCGAACGCGGGTCGAGCTCGAGCACCGCAACCTGGACCGCCACGGCGAGGGCTGGGAGCAGATGCGCGACGCCGTCGGATCGCCGGAGGGGTGGGACCTGCAACCGTTCGCGCAGGCCGTCGAGGCCGCCGAACCCGGCGCAACCGGTTGAGATCTCGTATTCAGCCGGCGCCAGCGGCGGCAGATCAGCAGGCGCCAGCGTCCGCCGATCAGCCGGCGCCAGCGTCCGCCGACCGGAGCGGATGACCGAGCCGACCCCACTTGGGCACGCCGCCGTTGACCACGTGGATCACGTGACCGGCGCCGTGGCGCTGCACCAGGCTGGCGGCCACCGCGGCCCGCTGGCCCGAGGCGCAGAGCACCGCGATCGGCCGCGCGGCGTCGAGACCGTCCGGGAGCGCATCGATGTCGTGCCAGGGCTGGAACGCCGACCCGGGGATGAAGCCGGCGTCGTGCTCGGCTCGCTCCCGGACATCCAGGATCTGCACCGCAGGGTCAGCCGCGGCGCGACCCGCAAGCTCCTCAATGTCCAGGCGCTCGATCCGCTGTACCGGCCGCTGCTCGCGACGCCACTCGGTCATCCCGCCCGCCAGATGGCCCCCGAGCTTGCGGATCCCCACCGCCAGGGCCAGCTTCGAGGCCCGGCGGGCGTCCTCGTCATCGCGCCCGACGAGGACGATCTCGCGGTCGCGCGCCGCCAGCCAGGCCAGCCGCGTTCCGAACCCGGCCTGCACGGCAGGGATGCAGATGGCCTCGGGGATGTGCGCGTCGTCGAACTGCAGGTCGGTCCGCACATCGATCACCACCGCGCCGCGTGAGCGCCGCTGCTCGACCTGGCGCGGGGTCAGCGGCGAGATCCCCACGTCCTCGGTGACCTGCTCACTCTTGTTGAGCGCCACGATCGCATTGAAGTTGGGCGGCTGGGGGCCGAGGCCGTACAGCGCTCGGGCCACGAAGCGCTCCTCGTCGTCCTCGGCCAGCAACTCGTTGTGGGCCAGCTCGAAGGCCAGCGTGGAGGAGATCTTCATGTCCATCCCCGGCCCGCCGCACAGTGACCCCCCCAGGTGGCCCGGCCAGACCTCCGTCTCGGCGGGCAGGGACAGCACCCGCTCGTGCAGCGAACGAAAGATCGTGTGCGCGCCCTCGTGCTTGTCAACCGCCAGGTCGGGACGCGCCACATCGTTGATGAACAGCGAATCGCCGGTGAGCAGCGCCCATGGCTCCTCCCCGCGGTCGCGTGCGATCAGCGCGAACGCCGTGTGCTCGGGACGGTGGCCCGGGGTGTGCATCGCGCGAATTCTGAGCGTCCCCAGCTCGAGCTCCCACCCGTCGTCGAACGGCTCGTGGTCATAGCTGGCCCCGGCGCTGCGATGGATGTGGATGACCGCGCCGGTCGCCGCCGCCAGGCGTCCGTGGCCCGAGACGTGGTCGGCGTGGTTGTGGGTTTCGAGCACGTGCTCGATCGAGACACCCATGTAACGGGCCAACCGCAGGTACTCATCGATCTCGAACTTCGGGTCTACGACCGCAGCCACGCCCGCGGTGTCGTCACCGATCAGGTAGGACGCACAGCCGAGGTCGTCGTGGGTGATCTGGCGGAAGATCATCGGGAGTCAGCGCGGGGCATTCGGGAGGCTACGACGTTGAGTGTGATGCGTGCCCAGGAATTGTTGACGTAGCCCTTGGGGTTCCACACCGTCTCGGCTCGCTCCGGCTGGGTGTTGGCTGCGTCGTCCCAGGCTCTGGCGATGATCTCGTGCTCGCCGGCCGCCAGCTCGAGATCCGCCCGCCACAGCCGCCATGCCCAGCGTCCCTGATCCTCGAGGAGCTCGGCCTGAGTCCAGGTTCGGCCACCGTCGTAGGAGAGGTCGACCCGGCGCACCTCGCGCTGGCCGCCGGCAAAGGCATAGCCGGACACCGGTATGGCACCGGCGCCGATCGTGGCGCGATCGTCGGGAGCGAGGAAGTCGGCGTTCAGGGCGATCTCACCCAGCGCCATCCCCCGCCCAGGACCCGGCCGCTGCTCTGGTGCCAGGAGCCGGTAGGCGGTCGACTGAAAGAAGCCGTCCCATGGCTCGGCACGCACTTGGATGCGCCGCAGCCACTTGACACTGCGGGCCCCGATGTACCCCGGAACGACCACGCGCAACGGGGCGCCGTGGACTTCGGCCAGCGGCTCGCCGTTCATCTCGTAAGCCAGCAGCACCTCGGGCGAGAGCGCTTTGGCCAGCGGGATCGACGCTCCGTAGAGCTGCGGAGGATCGGCCTCTTCGGATCGGTCGGCGCCGACGAACGCGACGTGGCGAGCCTCCGAGCCCATCCCGGCCATCGTCAGCACGTCGGCCAGGCGAACCCCGCCCCACCGCGCGGTGCCGGTGGCCCCCGGCCCCCACGGCGCCTCGCCCGGGATCTCGCGGACCTCGATCAGGCCACGGCGCCGGTTACCCGCGCATTGCAGCGTGGCCACGACGGCCATCTCCGCCAGGCGGCCGTCGCGCAGCTCCTCGAGGCTCAGGGACAGGGTGCGGTCAACCAGGCCGTCGATCCCCAAACGCCAGAGGCGCCCGGAGGTCTCCGGCACGCGGCCGTGCCCGCGGACATAGAACGCGTCGAGCGGCGTCAGACCGGAACCGGCCAGGGCCGCGCGCGGCGGCTCGGCGTTCAACGGCTCATGTACGTGGACCACCATGTCGGGACGCTTCACCAACCAGCTCATTCGAGACGGACTCCCCACCGACACCGGACCGAAGCCCGGTCCACCCGAGCTACGGTCCGGCACGGTTTCTGCCGATATCTCGGATATGAGAGAAGGGCAGTCTCTGGCCGAGGGATGCCGGCGGATTCTGTTGCCGTCATTCATCGCTGCGCTCTTGCCCTTCCTGTTGTTGTGGTTGCCGGGCCATGGCTGGCGCGCCGGACCTCTGATCGCCGCCGCAACCTTGACACTCTTGATTGCCATTGTGGCCTTCCGAGCGCCCTGGGAGCGACTACCGCACTGGGCGCCGTGTGTGCCGGCGTTCGCGTACCTCGGCGTGGTCGTATTGCTGCGCGCCGCCGGCGGCCCCTCCGGCGTGGCCCCGATGATGCTGCTGCCGGTGTTCTGGCTCGGACTCTATGGCAGCCCGCGCCAGCTCGGCTTCCTGCTGGGCGCGATGACGCTGGTGCTCATCGTTCCGCTGATCGTGGTCGGCGGACCCCGATATCCGCCCAGTGCCTGGCGGGCGTCGATCCTGTTCCTCTCCGTTTCGGCGATCGTCGGGGCGACCATCCAGGCCCTGGCGGCCTACGTGCGCGGCCAGGAGCGGGAGCGCAACCACCTTCTCGATCGACTCGAAGAGCTGGCCCACACCGACGCGCTGACCGGCCTCGCCAACCGCCGGGCGTGGGAGACCGAGCTGGCCCGCGGCCTGGCCCGGGCACAGCGGACCTCGGAGCCGGTGAGCGTCGCGCTGGTCGACATCGACAGCTTCAAGTCCGTCAACGACCTCCGCGGCCATCCCGGAGGAGACTCGCTGCTGGTCGCGGTGGCTCGCAACTGGGAGGGGGCGATGCGCCCGGACGACATCCTGGCCCGAGTCGGCGGCGACGAGTTCGCAGTCCTGATGCCGGCCTGCACCGCAGCCGAGGTCGCGACGATCGTCGATCGCCTGCGCGCGCGGATGCCGAGCCCCTACACCTGCTCGGTCGGCGTGGCGACCTGGGATCGCCGGGAGCTCGCGGACGAGTTCATGGTCCGCGCCGACGCCGCCCTCTATGAGGCCAAATGGCGCGGACGTCAGGCCGCCGCGGCGGATGCCGTCGCCGCTCCGGCTTAGCGCTCCCCGCCCCAGGCGAGCACCGCTCAGCTGCCGGCTTAGCGCTCCCCGCCCCGGGCGAGCACCGCTCAGCTGCCGGGCGGCTGCACCAGCGAGTCAAGCGGAACGTCCGCGTCGCGCAGCGTTGCCACGTCGACCTCCTGCCGGGAGCGGATCAGCGCTTGGACGTGCTCGTTGACGTCCCAGACGTTCACGTTCATGCCGCCCACCACACGCCCGCCGCGCAGCCAGAAGGCGATGAATTCGCCGTCCGCCGGATCTCCGCGGAAGACCACCTCGTCCCACTGCGGCGCGTAACCCGAGTACTCCATCCCCACGTCGTATTGATCTGAGTAGAAGTACGGGATCCGGTCATAGCTGACCGGTTGGCCGAGCATCGCCCGCGCCGCCGCCGGCCCCTGGTTGAGGGCGTTTGCCCAGTGCTCGACACGGATTCGCTCGCCGAAGAACGGATTCCAGGACCGCGCCACATCGCCGGCGGCGAACACGCCGGGCGCCGAGGTCTGCAGCCGCTCGTCGACCAGCACGCCATCGTCGACATCGAGCCCGGCCTGCCGGGCTAGGTCAGCACGCGGCTCGACCCCGATGCCGACCACCGCGAAGTCGCATTCGACGCCGACGCCGCTGGCCGTGCGTACCCGGGTCACGTTCTTGTCGCCTTCGAAGGAGTCGACCCCGTCACCGAGCAGCAGCTCGACCCCGTGCCCAGCGTGGACGTCGCGATAGAACGATCCGATCTCGGACCCGAAGATGCGCTCGTTGGGGAGCGCCAGCGGATCGATGATCGTCACCCGCAGCCCGCGCTGGCGCGCCGAAGCGGCGACCTCGCTGCCGATCCAGCCGGCTCCCACCACGGCTGCGCTGCCACCGGCATCGAGCCGCTGGCGCAGCAGGTCGCAGTCGGCAAGCGTGCGCAGGTAATGGACTCCGTCGAGATCGGCGCCGGGTACCGGGATCCGCCGCGGCTGCGCGCCGGTCGCGAGCAGCAGCCGATCGAAGCCGAGCTCGCGCCCGTCGGCCAGCGTCACCCGTGACTGGCCAGGGTCGATGGCCGTGACCGTCGCCTCGGTCTCGAGCTCGATCTGCTGGTCGGCGTAGAACCCCTCGTCGTGCACGTAGGCCTTGTCGCGCGCCGACTCCCCGCGCAGGTAGTCCTTGGTCAGCGGGGGCCGTTCGTAGGGCCGCTCCGGCTCGGCGCCGAGCAGCACGACCCGCCCGTCGAACCCCTGCTCGCGGAGCTCCTCGGCTGCCTTGGCTCCCGTCAGGCTGGCGCCGACGATGACGAAGGTCTGAGCGCTCATCTCAATCTCCAATGGTCGACGTTATCCACTCTTAGCGGCGCCGTCCGGTTGGTTTCTTACTCCGCCCATCCGGGTTAGGCTGCTGCGGCATGGATGGATCGCGCGCGACCCCGGGCGATGAGCAGGCCAGCGTCCTGATCATCGGGGGGAGCCTGGTCGGGCTCACCACCGCCGTCCTGCTCGGCCTGCACGGGATCGACTCGCTGACGGTGGAGCGCCATACCGGCACCGCGATCCACCCCCGCGCCGGCCATTTCCATCTGCGCACGGTGGAGATCCTGCGGGCGGCGGGGCTGGAGGACGCGGTCCGGCGCAAATCGGAGGAGCAGTACCACCCCGATGGCGGCATCAACAACGTGGAGTCGTTGGCCGGACGCGAGATAGCCACCTATTTCCCCAACCTCAACGCCGGGGTCGAGGAGTTCAGCCCGACCGTACGGCTGTTCATCAACCAGGATGCGCTGGAGCCGATCCTGCGATCTCGCGCCGAGGAACTGGGCGCGCAGCTGCGGTACCGGACCGAGTGCGTCTCGCTCGAGCAGGACGCTGACGGTGTCACCTCGGTGGTGCGCGACCTGGAGAGCGGAGCCCAGCGAACCGTGCGATCGCGCTACGTCGTCGCCGCCGATGGCAACCGCAGTCAGACGCGCGAGCGACTCGGCATCGCCCTGCGCGGTCACGGCCTGCTGTCGAACTCGATCACCATCTACTTCCGATCCGAATGGGACCTCGAGCCACTGCTCGCGGGTCGCAATCAGGGCGTCAACTACGTCACCAATCCGGCGCTGCGCGGCTTCTTTCGGCTCGACCGCAAGGGCAACCGCGGCTTTCTGGTGATCAATCTGGTGGGCGACACCGCGCGGCCTGAGATCGTCAGCGCCTATCCGGAGGCGCCGTGGGCCAACGTCGCGGAGTCGATCACCGAGGACCGGGCGCTCGAGCTGCTGCGTGCCGCCATCGGCGTGCCCGATATCCCGGTGGTGATCGAGGACATCGCCAGGTGGCGAGCGATGGCCGACTCCGCCGAGCGCTACCAGGACGGGCGCGTGTTCCTGGCCGGCGACGCCGCCCATGTGGTCCCACCCAATGGCGGCTACGGAGGCAACACCGGCGTGCAGGACGCCTACAACCTGGCCTGGAAACTCGCGCTCGTGTTGACCGGAGCCGGCGACCCCGCGCTGCTTGAGACCTACGACTCCGAGCGGCGGCCGGTGGGCGAGCTGACCGTCGAGCAGGCGTACACGCGCTACGTGACCCGGGTCGCTCCGTATCTGGGCACCGAGGGGATGCAGCCCCTGGTCGACGACTTCTCGATGGAGATCGGCTGTCGCTACAACTCTCCGGCGGTGGTCCTCGAAGCCGGCCCGCATCCACCCCATGAGCACCCGCGGGATTCCAGGGGGCGGCCCGGCTCGCGGGCGCCGCACGTCTTCCTGCACCGAGCCGGCAAGCGGATCTCGACCCTCGACCTGTTCGGTCGCGGCTTCGTCTGCATCGCGGGTCCCGACGGCAGGGCCTGGCAAACCGCGGCGCTCGCGGCCGCCGCCGCCGAGACCCGGGTGCCGCTGCGGGTCTACCGGCTCGGCGGCGACGAGCTGGTCGACTCCGGCGACGGCCTGCCCGAGGCGTACGGCATCTCGCCGGCCGGCGCCGTGGTGGTGCGTCCCGACGGCGTCGTCGGCTGGCGCGCCGTCGACGCGGCGGACGCCTCGAGCCAGGCGTTCCGCGATGTGCTGGCCTCGCTGCTGTGCCGGCCCGCGGCCGGCGCCCGGTCGCCAGCGCCGGCGCCGGCGGGCTAAGCTCGCCCTCGTGATCGAGGCGGGCGCCCGTGGCTTTGCGTCAGACAACTCGGCCGGGCTCCACCCCGAGGTGCTCCAGGCCCTTGCCGCAGCCGGCGCCGGGCACGTGTTCGGCTACGGGCACGACGCCTACAGCCAGGCCGTGCAGCGTCGCGTCGGCGAGCTGTTCGGCCCCGCGGCCGGCGCGTTCTTCGTCTTCAACGGCACGGCCGCCAACGTCCTCTCGCTGCGCGCCGTCTGCCGGCGCTGGGAGGCCGTGATCTGTGCCGAGACCTCGCACCTCAACGTCGACGAGTGCGGCGCCCCTGAGGCGATCGCCGGCGTCAAGCTGCTCACGGTGCCCACCGAGCACGGCAAGCTGTTGCCGGAGCTGGCGGACCGCCGCATCTCGCGGATCGGCGACGAGCACAGCGTGCAGCCGCGAGTGGTGTCGATCTCGCAGTGCACCGAGCTCGGGACCGTCTACACGCCGGACGAGACCCGGGCGCTCGCCGACCATGCGCATGCCCACGGTCTGCTGCTGCACGTCGACGGAGCCCGCCTGGCCAACGCCGCGGCGGCGCTGGATCTCTCTCTGCGGGAGCTCGTCGGCGACTGCAGCGTGGACATCCTGTCCTTCGGCGGCACCAAGAACGGCCTGCTCGCGGCCGAGGCGGTCGTGTTCCTGGCCCCCGGCCTCGCCGATGGCTTCGAGTACCTCCGCAAGCAGTCGCTGCAGCTGGCGTCCAAGATGCGGTTTCTGGCCGCCCAGTTCGACGCCCTGCTCACCGACCGGTTGTGGCTGCGCAACGCGCGCCGCGCCAACGCCATGGCCGCCCGGCTGGCGGCGGCCGTCGAGCGGGTGGGCGGCCTGAGCGTCACCCACCCGGTCCAGACCAACGTCGTGTTCGCCACCCTTCCGCAGGAGGCGACCGCCGCCCTGCAGGAGCGCTTTGCTTTCTATGTCTGGGACGAGCGCCGAAACGAGGTGCGCTGGATGTGCTCCTGGGACACGACCGAAGCGGACGTCGACGAATTCGCCGAGGCGATCGGCGAGACCGTCGGGTAGCGCGGGACGAAGACCGCGGTCCGATACCCGGCCACCCCGCCTCGGGCAGGTTGGGTTCCACCGCCGGCGCGTTGACGCTACCTTTCGCCGATGGCTGAGCCCAGGCTCATCGTCCAGGTGCCGAACGGCGGCGCCGTCGACCGTCAGCTGAACGCCGAGCCGCTGTCGAGCGTCAGTACCGGAGACGTGGTCGTGGACCGCGGCCCCGCCGATGACCGGGGGGTTCTCGAACCGCCGGCGGCGGGACAGATCGTCCTGTCGCTCCCGGGACCGGAAGGGCTCGAGCGCGAGGCCGACACGCTGCGGCGGGTGATCGGCAAGGCCGGGACGGGGGTCGAGCCCCTGGTCGTGGAGATCGATGCCGCCGAGGCTCTCAGCGAGCCCCAGCTGGCCGTGATCCTCGACGCGGCGGACCGCACCTCCCGCGCTGTGATCCTGCGGATCATCCGCGACGCCTGAGTCCGCGGGCCAGCCGTGGACGCTGCCCCATCGCCTGAGGTGCGACAGTCTCGGTAAGCGCCCGGCGGAGCGGGTAAATCTGGCCGCATGCGCATGGCCTCCGCGTTCGCACCCGCGCTGATCCTCTTCGCCCCAAGTGTCGCTTCCCTGGCGATTGCCTACCGGCAGGCCGAGCGGAATTTGTTGCCCTTGTGGTGGGGAGGTGTGTTCGCGATCGTTGTCTTCGTGGGGATCGCGTTCCAGCTGTTCGCCGTCCCGGCATTGCACCGGAGCCGTCAGCGTCGGCAGTTGCGTGCCGGCGGCGGCGGCGAGCGCCCCGGGAAATCGGCGGGACCCGCAACCGGCTGAGCGCGGCTGACGCCGGACACCGACCGTGTGTGGAGCGGTTCACGGAGACATCGCACACCAGGCAGCGCGGACGGTATGAGACCTCCGGTCCGCAGACCGCCGCAGCGGGGTCAGCGATAGTCGGACCGTTCATGCAGAGATTGGGCGATGGTGCGGGTGAGCAGGATCAGAGCGCCGGTGAGGCCGGCAAACCCCAGGATCCAGAGCGCGTCCTGGACGCCCTTGATACGCGCCAGCGACCCCGCCACCAGAATCCCGCCTGAAGCGATCGCGCCGGCTGCGCTCGCCACCGCCACCAGGACTCGGTTCAGCCAGCCCTCGACCACCTCGCGGTCGGCCCCGGCATATCGCTCGGTCCGCACCGTCAGCCGGCCCGCGCGCAACTGAGTCGCCAGCGCCTCGGCATGCTCGGGAAGCGTCCGAAGCGCCGGAAGCGCGCGCACGAGCTCTTTGCGAACAATTTCCTCAGGCTCGCCCAAGTCGCCGTAGCCATCGCTGGCGACCAGCCGCTCAGCCTCCAGCGAGAGCTCGAATCCCGGATCGAGGGTCTTCAGCGTTCCCTCCAGGGTGACCAGCGTGCGCGAGAGCAGCAGCATCGAGCTCGGAGGACGCAGGCCGTGATTCTCCATGACCTCCACGACGCCGGCCATCACCTCCGGCCCGAATCCACCGCCTTCGACTTCGCCGATCAGGCCGGCCAGGTCACGCTCCAGGTGGCGCAGGTCGATCTGGTCGTCGCCCACCAGGTGGCGTATCGAGCGGGCGATGATCGAGGGCTCGCGCAACGCGAAACCGGCCGCGAAACCCTGCAGAGACTCGAGCGTCACCGGATCGATCCGTCCCACGGCGCCGAAGTCCAGCAACCACAGCTCGCCGTCGGCGTCGATCATGACGTTGCCGGGATGCGGGTCGGCGTGGTAGTAGCCGTCTCCGAGGATCTGACCGAGGAACGAACCGAGCAGTCGCCGGGCGAGCTCAGGACGCGCAACCGGGACCGCGTCAACCGCCTCGACATCAGAGATCGAACGGCCGACCACCTCGTTCATCACCAGCAACCGCTCGCTCGAAAGCGTCGGGTGGACGATGGGAATCTGGACCCCTGGGTCGTGTCCGCGGTTCTCGCGCAGCTTCTCGCCGGCTTTGACCTCGCGGCTGTAGTCCAGCTCCGCCTCGATGCTGGTGACCAGCTCGTTGGCGAGGGCTCGCACGCCGACGCGGCGGGCCGCTTCGACGTGTCGATCGAGCTCGCGCGCGACAAACGACAGGACGGTGGAGTCGCGATGAACGATCTCGTCGATACCCGGTCGCTGCACCTTGACGACCACCGAACGCCCGTCATGAAGCGTCGCGCGATGGGCCTGTCCGATCGACGCGGCGGCCAGTGGCTCGAGGTCGAAGGAGGCAAACGCCTTCGTGGACGGCTCGCCGAGCTCCGCCTCCACGACCCCCTCCACGTCCGCGGCCGGGACGCGGACCACGTTCGAGTGCAGGTTGGAGAGCTCGGCGGTCAGCGTCTCCGGCAGCAGATCGCTGCGCGTGGCCGCGATCTGACCGAACTTGACGAACATCCCGCCCGATCTTTCGATCACGACCCGCAGACGACGTGCCAGGTCAGGTGAGGCCAACGCCGCCGGCGACCGGTAGCGAACGTGGAGCAGGTTCTCCTGGCGGGCGTTGGCGGCCAGCTCCCGGAAGCGACCCAGCGGCGCGACGACCGATCGCACCGCCCGCACCGGGTGGCGCACCGAGCGTCGCGGCCGGCCCGGCCGGGTGGACTGGCGAGTGACGATGTCCAGGACGATCGCCACCGGCAGTGCCGCCAGCACGCCGAAGAACACCGACAGCGGCACGATCAGCCACGGCGAGTCGTGATCGGGCCCCAGCGCAAAGGCTCCCGCGATCAGACCGGCGAGCCATCCAACTATCGCCGCCCCGAAGATCCGCCAGCGGCCGATGTGCACGCCGAGTACGCGGCCCAGCAACACCCCGATCAAGGCGATCCAGAAGGGCAGGACGATCAGGTATCCAAGCCCCAGATCCAGCGTGACCGACCCAATGAACATTCTCTGGCGTCCTTACCGGCCCCATTTCTAGACAACGCACCCAGTCGACCCGCCAGGCTGGCGCCTGCAGTACCTGGCGATGACGACGGCATCGTATCGCCACCCGTGGCCCGATTGAACCCGCGGCAGTGGATGCGGCGCAATGAACCTCGATGCGATCTGCGCTCGTGGACCTGGACGTTGGTTACAGTCGCCCGATCCGAGCGCCCCTGGCGACACTCACGGCGGTCATCGCGCTTGCCGGCTGCGGCACGAACGGATCGGCGGGCCATTCCGGGACCACGGACACGACGACAACGGCCTCGAAGTCAGTTTCGGCGACTATCCCCCGGTCCAAGCCGCAGGTGGTAGAGCCGGCCGCCGGGCAAGCACCCGTCACCCGGACCAGTCCATCGCGCGACCCGGCTACCCGTTCGTCACCGACGCCAAGTCTCAGCGCGCCGGCGAGCATCACCCGCGCGCCGGCCAAGGGGGCTCCGACCAACGCGCAGGTGCGAGCCGCCGTCCTGCGCCTCAAGGCCGCCACCGCTCGCTACCACCTCGACCGGGTCGACGTCTCGTCTGCGCTTCTCTCGCCCTCGGAGATCCCTCCAGGTCCGTACCAGGTGAGCATTGCCTCCTTCTATGACGACTATGGACAGGGGATCGCCTGCGGCGGGGTCCTGCACCCCGGGACTCTCGGCGTCGCCAACAAGACGTTGCCGTGCGGAACCGAGGTCGTCTTTCGCTACGGCAACCGCGCCATCCGCGTCCCCGTGATCGATCGCGGTCCATACATCGCCGGGCGGGAATGGGACCTCACCGGGGCCGCTGCGGTCGCGCTGCACTTCCCCGGCCTTGGCCCCATCCAGTGGCAGCTGGCACCTTGACAGGGGTGATCGAGGCCGCATGCTCTAGCGGTTTGCGCCGCGATAGGCTCGCCCGGCCAACGAGATCCAGGAGCGGTCGGTGTGAATGTTTGCTCGCGATTCGACGTAGCCGGGTTCGGCGTGATCGTGACCGGCGGTGCCAGTGGGCTGGGGCTGGCATACGGAGAGGTGCTGGCAGCGCACGGCGCACGGGTCACGCTGATCGACGTTGATGGCGACGCGGTCGCCGCGCAGGCCTCGCGGCTACAGGGCGACGGGCTCGATGTGCGGAGCGCGATCGCCGATGTGACCGATCACGCCGGCCTGGATGGTGTGATCGACGAGGCGGCGCAGCTGTACGGCCGGCTCGACGTCGCGTTCGCCAACGCCGGTATCGATCCCGGCGTCGGGTTCGTCGGTGCCTGGGCCGGCGGCGAGCGCCCGCGAGTACAGGAGGGCGCGCTCGAGCGCTACAGCGACCAGCGCTGGAACCGCGTGATCGACATCAACCTCAGCGGGATCTTCGCCACGGCGCGTGCCGCCGCTCGCCACATGCGCCCGCGCGGGTTCGGGAGGATCATCGTGACGACATCGCTCGCCGCGACCAAGGTCGAGCCGGCGATCGGCTCCGCCTACATGGCGGCGAAGGCCGGCGCCAGGCATCTCATGCACTCGATCGCGCTCGAGCTGGCCGCCCACGGCATCACCGTCAACGCCATCGCGCCAGGGTTCTTCGTCACCAACATCGGCGGCGGCCACGCTCACAACCCCGATGTGCAGGCGGCGATCGCCAAGGACATTCCCATGCATCGCGTCGGTCGACCTGACGACATCAAAGCGCTTGCCCTGTTTCTGGCGTCGCCGGCCTCGGACTACATCACCGGACAGGAGATCGTGATCGACGGCGGCTGGGGGCTCGGGGTCGCCGACTGAGGTAGGCAACCCCCGGGCACGTGGCAGGTCGTTGGAGGCTCTGAGGTGAGCGCTCGAGCCGCGGTCAGCCGGCGATCCGAGAGCGCCGCCGGCTCACCCTGACTACTACCCGGGTCGGTCGTGTCGGCGGTACGAGCGAGAGAAAATCGCGTGCCGGCGCCCGGTGCCGGCAGTACGGGCAGGTCAGCTCGTCGCCGGGCGAAAGCTTTGCGTCCCCGATCGCGACCGGGGCATCGCACCGCTCGCAGGCCAACGTCCCGACAGCGACGAGAGTGGAGCCAACCGAGCGCCGGAGCTCCTCATGTGCCGGAGCCGCACGGGCATCCCGTTCCACGCCTCCAGAAGGCACCAGCCCCCATCCACGATCGAGTGTCACCCTGAGAGTGTAGGCAGGGCGTACCCTCTTCGTGTGCGGATCCCCCGCTTGAGGCCGGCCCGGACGACCAAGGAACAGCCGATCACGATCGGCGACCCTCGCCTCGAGGGGTGGGAGACGATCAGCACGTTCGAGGACCAGCGCACCGCCGTCGCCTGGCGCGACCAGCTCCGCCACCTGGGTGTCGACGCCTACTGCGTCGCCGATCACCCGCTCGATCGCTTCGGGCGCGGCGACATCTACGTCGTCGTCCCACCGGACCAGTGGTCGCAGGCCAACGAGATCGTCGAGAACCTCAACGAGTGACCATCTGAGGCGGTGCGCGGCGTGAGCGCAGGCACGTAGGAGCGGGGTTTCTGCCGACCGGCGCCGCGCTCGTGCTACGACGGGCAGTTAGACGGCGCCCGCTGGCGTGAGAAGCGCGCAGCGATCCAGCGGACGTACTGCTTCTGCGCCGCAAAGGGAATCACCTGGTGGTTCACACCTGGATAGATCGAATATTGCACCGGCTGGTGGAACCTGCACGCCCGCTGGATGTACTGCGTCGTTCCGTTGGGGTTGACGACCGTGTCGGAGGTTCCCTGCATCGTCAGAACCGGCGCGACAGTTGGCTGCTGACCGGCCGTGTTCTGGGCAAAGCGCGCCGTCCACGCCGCCGGCAATGGAGCCTTGAAGAAAGTCCGGGGATCGACGCCGAGCTCCTGAATCGTGTCGCCGAGATGGACCGTGCACTCGACGTTCAGCGCGTTGAGCACTTGCCGGCCCGCAGCGGTGACGACGTCGTTGACGTTCAGCCCCGGATGGGCCTGATTGACCGGCGCCGCGGTCCAGACGGAAATCGACGAGCGCCGACGCGTTCGTGCCACGTTCAGCCCGCGGCCACTGTCCGCAGCTCGGCGATTCCCTCGTGCACGAACTGTGCGAAGTCCTGGTCTGAGTCGTCGGGATCCAGTGCTCGAACGCGACTCGAAACCCGGCGATGCCCATTTCGGCGGTGAGCCCGGCGGCCGGATCGTGGACGCCTCGCCGCCGCAGAGCGTCGGCGAGCGAGGCCGCGAGCGAGGCGAGCTTGACGAGCTCGCGCTCTTGGAGCTCGGGGGTCGCGTCGATCACCGATTGGCGCTGCCGCGAGTATCGGCGGCGGCGCGCGTCGAAGATCGCGCCGGCTGCCGCGAGGCCAAGCGTTGTCGTCTCCATCGGCGTTGCCGATGACGGGGCGGCGTCGACCGCATCGACAATCAGCTTCTGCAGTTCACCGGATCCGCGGAATAGCACCTCGCGCTTGTCGGCGAAGTGGCGGAAGAACGTGCGCTCGGTGAGCCCGGCGCGCTCTGCGATCTCGGCGACCGTCGTCTGCTCGTAACCGCGTTCGGCGTAGGGCTCGAACGCGGCCTGCTGCAGCCGGCCGGCCGCGTCTGGCTGCCATCGACCCATGACGCACCGATCCATCGCCAATGACAGCCGCTGACATCACCGTGCTAAGCTGATGACACCCACTGACATCAGCCGTCCGCACACCAGTGGGCGGCGCACCTGCCCCTAGGAGGTTTTCATCATGCGCGTATTCGTCACCGGCGCGTCCGGTTGGATTGGGTCGGCCGTCATCCCGGAGCTCCTCGCCCAGGGACACGAGGTCCTCGGCCTGGCCCGCTCGGACGCCGCCGCCGACAAGGTCGCCGCGTCCGGCGCCGAGGTCCTGCGCGGCGACGTCCAAGACATCGATGTCCTGCGGTCGGGCGCCGAGCAGGCCGACGGCGTCATCCACCTCGCTTTCCGCCACGACATCGCCTGGAGCGGCCGCTTCGACGACGCCGCCGCGTCCGATCGCCGCGCGATCGGGGTGTTCGGCGAGGTGCTCGCCGGCAGCGGCCGGCCGCTCGCCATCGCCTCGGGCGTCGCCGGCCTAAAGCCGGGTCAGGTCGCCACCGAGCGAGACGAGCCCAACGATGAGGTGAGCCCGCGCGCCGCCTCCGAGCAGGCCGCGCTCGCGCTCGCCGAGCGCGGCGTACGGTCGATGAGCGTGCGGTTCGCGCCGACCGTCCACGGCGCCGGCGACCACGGGTTCATCGCCCGGATCGTCGACGCCGACCGCAGCCACGGCGCCGCCGGCTACGTCGGAGAGGGGGAGAACCGCTGGCCCGCCGTCCACCGCGGTGACGCCGCCCGCCTCGTGCGTCTCGGGATCGAGCACGCCCCCGAGGGCTCGGTGCTGCACGCCGTCGCCGAAGAGGGCGTCGCGATGCGCGATATCGCCGAGGCGATCAGCCGCCGCTTCGAGCTCCCCGCGACCGCGATCTCGCCCGAGGACGCCGGCGCGCGCTTCGGCTTCATCGGCCAGTTCATCGGTCTCGACATGCCCGCCTCGAGCGCGATCACACGCGAGCTGCTCAGGTGGGAGCCGACCGGCCCCACCCTCGTCGAAGACATCGAGGCAGGCGCCTACTCCAACGGTTTCGGGGGCTGAGGACAAGCCGCGGAAAAATCGCAGGCACTGGAACCGAGAGGCGCACCTCGCCCGTCGCCACGGCGTTGCGACTACGCGTTGCTCTGCTCGCTTTGGGGGGGAGCTTGCCCCGTGCGGCGCTTTGGGTGATCGAGTCGCGGGTAGGTGCGGGGCATGCCCGAAGACGGCACCCAGGAGGTGGTCTATCTGCCTGTTGCAGATGGCAACTGGATCGAGCTCGCGGTCGATCGCCCGCGTGAGCCTTGGCCGAGCTGCCAGGACATGCTCGGGCGCGGCGGCCCGGCGGGGCTCGCGGAGGTCGAGGGCGGTTTTCGGACCGGCCAGCCATCGGAGCGGGTCGTAGATTTCGTCGTGGGGAGGTGACGTTGAACAAGATGCTGCAGCTCGGTGACGTCGAGGTGGGAAGGATCGGTCTCGGCACCAACCGGCTCGAGAACACTCCCCAGAACGTCGCGTTCATCCGCGACGCGGTAAAGGCCGGCGTCGGCCACATCGACACCGCCTACCTCTATAGAGGCGGGAAGAGCGAGGAGACCGTCGGTGCGGCGCTCAATCCCATTCCCGAGGGCGTGGTCGTCGCGACCAAGGGCGGCTACAACCCGGGCGAGGGGCGCCCGGAGGTTCTTCGATCGCAGATCGAGGAGAGCCTTCGGCGACTGGCGACGGAGGCGATCCCTCTTTACTACCTTCACCGCGTCGACCCGGAGACTCCGTTGGAGGAGAGTCTCGGTGTGATCGCCGAGTACCGCGATCAAGGCAGGATCCGCAACGTCGGGATCTCGGAGGTGACCGTCGAGCAGATCCGCGCGGCTCGTCAGGTCGTGCCGATCGCTGCCGTCCAGAACCACTACAGCCTCAGCGAGCGAAGCCACGAGGCGGTCGTCGACTACTGCGCGAGCGAGGGCATCCCGTTCATTCCCTACTTTCCGCTGCGCGGCGGCGGTCCCCCGGCGCTCGCTGAGATCGCCACCCGCCACGGCGCATCGCCGGAGCAGGTCGCGCTCGCTTGGCTGCTGCGCCGCTCGCCGACAACCCTTCCGATCCCGGGCACGCTCTCGCTCACGCACCTGCGGGAGAACCTCGCCGCTGCCGAACTCGAACTGACCGACGCCGAGGTCGAGGCGCTGAGCTGATCCGCGGGGCACAGACTGTCAGGCGGCGGGGTTCCGCGCACCGATCAGACGACTCGAAGGTTTCCAGCAGCGACGCGGCGAAGGAATCGAACCTTCCAAGCGGGGGGCTGCCCCGCCCTGCCGGTTTTGAAGACCGGATGAGCCACCAGGCCCCTGCCGCGCCAGTGCGGATCCTACGCGCCGCTTGGCGGTCCTCGTCGCAGCCGAGAGCCGGATTCCGTCGGGGGCTGCGCGGCCGTGAGACGCCCCCCGGCTGTGAACGTCCGTCAGGCGCCCCAGACGGCCGGGTGCGAGCCGAGGCCGCGCAGGAGGTCTCGGACCGCGACGACGCCGGGGTCGCCGGGCCGCTCACACTGCAGGACGTACTCGGCCCATCCGAGGGCGTTATCGCGATTGAAGTCGTTGGTCCGGTCCATGTCCGCGCCGGCGGCGACCAGGCGCCGAACGGATTCGATGGCTCCGAAGGCGGCGGCGAGGTGCAGCGCGCCGCAGCCTTGGTATGGGCCGGCGTTCGGGTCAGCGCCGTGGTCGAGTAGCCAGGTCACGGCTTCGGGCCGTTCGTTTTGGGCAGCGTGCACGAGTGCCTCGTCGAGCACCTCCTGAGGGATGTCACGTGCTGGCAGCCGGTGTAGCCAGCCGATGTCGGCGGGGTTTGGTCGGTCCAGGTAGGCCTCGGCGACCAATCCTCCGTGTCCGTCAAGGAACCGTTCGAGCCGGTCGATGCGTCCAGCACCGGCCGCGACCCAAGGGGCGTCCGGTACGACCGCGATCGCGGCGAGCAGGTCGACGGACGCGCGTGAGCCGTGGTAGATCGCGGTCTCCAGCGGCGTGATGCCGTGGATGCCGCGAGCGTCCACGCGAGCGCCGGCAGCGAGCAACATCTCGACGAGCTCAACGCGGTCAAAGCAGGCTGCGAGGTTGAGCGGGCCGTCGAGATCGCTGCCGCGTTCAATCAGCAGGTTGACACACGTCCGGTCGACGCCGAGCGCGTGACGGAGCGAGATCCCGAACACATCGGGTTGTGCGACCTCGCCGAGCAGCGAGCCCCCGGCGCCCACCTCGACCTCGACCAAATCGGGCTCTGCGTCGAGCAGGCGCCTTAGCGAGGCTGCGTCGCCGGCGCCGATCGCGTCCAGTGCCGCCGCCACGGGCGGTGGGTGGTGGCGTGCCCGCTGCCACGCCGCCGATTCCTTGCGCAGCCCCTCAACGAGCGCACGCCAGGTCGGAAATCCGTACTCGCGGGCGATCACCAATCGCGCGTCGGCGATCGCCGCTCGTTCGCAGACCGCGGCATCGTCCATGGCCGCCAGACGAGGCACGTTCGCCCGCAGGCGACGCCGTGCCGACTCGTCACCGCTGGCCAAGTTGCGCAGCAGCTCCCTGGCGTCGTCTTCGAAGCCCACGGGAGCTACCGGGCCGAGGCGAGCCACCGTGCGCGCGGGCTCATCGGCTTGGCGCTCGATGTCTCGTCGGAATGCCGCCCAGGAAGCGTGGCCGTGCTCCCGCGCGATTGCGCGCTGCGCGTCGGCGAGCCGGGGCTCGCCAGACAACCGTCCGAGCGCCTCGCTCAGACGGTCGACCGCGTCGGCCTGCCCGGCGCGGGCGGCCCGGAGCAGCTCCTTTGCGGACTTGCGGTGGTACTCCAACCGCTCAACGGCCGACAGCGTGTGATCGACTTCGCGTGGTGCTTCGGGCATGACGGCGACCTCCGCTCGCCCGCGTCCGCGTCGGGCAGGAGAGGGCGTCAGGCGTTCGGGGTCCGCACCCTGTTGCGAGGTGGGAACATCCCTCTCCGCGGACTGGTGGCGACCTCGCTCGCCGTGGCCAGGGTATCGCCCCCGCACGTCCGCCGCATCGGAATTTGCGTGAGGCGACGGGTTGGCCGGGGAGGACGCTTCGGCAGATGTACTCGATGATCGAAATCAGCCGCCGAGGCCGTGCTCGACCGCTCCCTTCACGCTCGCGTCGAGCGCGTTCAGCCGATACAGAGCCAGCGCCTCGACCGAGCCGAACCGGCCGCTGGGCGCCGAGCCGGGACCGTGGTGGCAGAGCACGCAGTGCAGCAGCGCCAGCTGGCGTTGCTCGTCGAGCCCGCCGAGATGCGCGGCCAGGATTCGCTCACCCAGAACCAGATGGCCGAGCAGGCGTCCTTCCTCGGTCAACCCCAGCTCGGCCCCGTAGGTGAACTCGCGGGTGCGCCCCAGGTCGTGGGTGATCGCGGCGGTCAGCAGCAGATCGAAGTTCAGGCGCGGGTGAAGCGCGCAGGTCTCGTGGGCGAGCGTCGCCACAGCGACGGTGTGCTCTAGCAGTCCGCCCAGATACGCGTGATGGCCCGCCACCGTGCACGGCGCACGGCGCCAGGCGGCCCGCAGACGCTGATCGGCCAGCAGACGGTCGAGCAGCCCCCGGTAGGCACGGTCGTAGACCTCGCCAGCGAGGTGCTCCAAGAACCCCTCGAGCTCGTCCAGGTCCCGATAGGCGGCGGGCAGAAACCGCTCCGGATCGGACTCCTCGGTCCGCACGATCTGCGCCACCTCCAGCACCAGCTCGTCGCGGAAGCGCTCCACGCGACCGTCCACCCGGACCAGGTCGCCGCGCTCGAAGCGGCCGGCCAGCGCGTCGGCGTTCTGAAACGCCCGGGCGGGCACGGCGCCGGTCTTGTCGCGCAGCTCCAGGGCCAGATACGGAGAGCCGGTGCGGGTCATCAGCCGGTCCTTGCGGGTACACGCGAACACGCCGTGGACGTCCTGGCCGGCGCGCAACGCGCTGACTGCGGCCATCGTCGTGTCGCCCGGCGCCATGAGCCCCATGATGTACGGTGAGTCGGATGCAGCCGTTGCAATGGGAGCATCGTCCAGACGGACTCCGCGCCCCGGCGCTCATCTGCGCCTTCAAGGGCTGGAACGATGCCTCGGACGCCGCTTCGAGCGCGATCCAGTTCGTGGGCTCAGCACTTGGTGCCCGGCGATTCGCCACGATCGACCCCGAGGAGTTCTACGACTTTCAGGCCACCCGCCCGCGCGTCAAGATGGTCGACGGACAGGCCCGGGAGATCGTCTGGCCGGCGGTCGAGCTCTACGAGGCCCGGGTCCCCAGGGCCCCCCGTGACCTGATTCTGCTGGCCGGCGCGGAGCCCTCGTTTCGCTGGCGCACGTTCAGCAAGCTGGTGATCGAGCTGGCCGAGGCGGTGGGGACCCAGCTGGTGGTGACGCTGGGGGCGCTGTTGGCCGATGTCCCTCACACCCGCCCGGTGTCCGTGACCGGCCTGAGCTCCGACCCGGCGCTGGTGGCGCGGCTGGGCCTGGCTCCGTCGTCCTACGAGGGGCCGACCGGGATCGTGGGCATCCTCCACGCCGCCTGTCAACAGGCCGGTCTGCCGTCGGCGAGCCTGTGGGCGGCCGTCCCGCACTACATCGCCGCCACCCCGAACCCCAAGGCGGCGCTGGCGCTGGTGCGAAAGCTCGAAGGGCTGGTCGGCGTGGCCGTCGACGGCTCAGAGCTCGAGACCGCAGCCGCCGACTACGAGCGCCAGGTCAACGTCGCGGTCCAGAGCGACCCCGACGTGCAAGCCTTTGTCGAGCGCCTCGAGCAGGCCGCCACTAGCGAGGCCGAGGACGCCCCCGCTTCACTGCCGTCCGGCGAGACGATCGCCCGAGATCTGCAGCGCTTCCTGCGCCAGCGCGGCGGCGACGGCCCCGCCACCCAGTAGCGCAACACCGGTCCACCCAGTAGCGCAACACCGGTCCGCCCCGTAGCCCACCACCGGCCTCAACGCTCGGCGGCCGGGCACACCAGGCGATAGTCACACACCGAGCAGGCCGCGAACGACGGCGTGGGCTCAAAGCCCTGGGACTGGATCCCCTCCGCCACCTCCACCGCCACGTCGCAGACCCAGTCGCCCCGGTCGCCGTCGCCGCTGGGCACGGCCACCTTCTGATCGTCGAGCAGGTAGTAGTAGGCCTGGCGCGATGCCTCGAGCCGCCACGACTCGCGCGCTCCCACCGCGTACAGCGACAGCTGGACGTCGTCGGCCAGCTGGTCGGCGCTCTTGGGGCGGCCGGTCTTGTAGTCGATCAGCTCGTACTCGCCGCCGGGCAGCCGATCCACGCGGTCCACGCGCCCGCGCAGCAGGTGACGGCCGAGCTTGAACGTGAACTGACGCTCGAACCACAGCGGTTTGGCCTCCTCGGACTGAAAGCGCTCGTGGTAGCGGGTCAGCGCCGAGCTGGCCTTGCCCCGGAGCTGGCGCTCCTCCTCGGAGTCGCCGAACCCCCCGCGGCGCCAGCCGGCATCGAGCAGCCCCAGCAGTTCGGGCAGCGTCGCCGCCTCGCGCGCGTGGAAGCGCTCCAGCACCTGGTGGACGAGAATCCCGAAGCGCTGATGCAGCGTGGGCTCCTGCGGGATCCGGAACACGCGCGCGAACTTGTACTTCAGTGGGCACGTCCGGTAGGTGTCGATGTCTGAGGCCGACAGCACCACGCCTTCGCCCCGGCGCGGGATGAACGGCTCGAGCGAGGGCTCGTCGCGGGCCACGATCGCCTGGGCCCGGCGCCGGGCGTCGCGCTCGGTGTCCAGCAGGTAATCGTCCAGCGGCGAGGAGGCGAATATCTCCCGCTGCTCGGCGGTCACCGCCTGGAGGATCCGCGAATTGACGTCGCGCAGGGACTCGGCCACCCCCTGACCCTGGGGCCGCGCGATCAGCGCCGCCAGCTTGAGCAGCTCCAGGTAACGGACCACCGCGTGCGAGACGTCGAGATCGGTGTCGAAGCGCAGCTCGCCGAGGCGCCCGCCCGCCCGCATCGTTCCCTCCAGCAGCTCGTCGCGCAGCAGGCGGTAGGTGGAGTGAAGCGCCTCGGCGGGCCCGAACAACCCCTCCTCCTGCTCCTTCCAGACGGCCCCCAGGCCACGGCGCACCTCCTCCAGCAACGGCGCCGGAGCCAGCGCGGTGCCGCGATCGTCGGCGCGCGGGTAGGAGAGGACCAGCCGCTCGGCGGCCCGGCTCAGGGCGACATAGAGCGACTGCGCCAGGACGGTGCGGCGATTGTCCTCGTCGTCGACGGGCAGCTCCTCGCGCAACAGGTCGTCGGCGATCCGCTCCCCCGGCGGGGCCGCCAGCCCGGCGTGCAGGCCGATCACATAGACGTGATCTGCCTCGAACCCGCCCGCGGCCTGGAGCGTCAGCACCTGCACGGCAGCGGCGTCCGCGAGCTCGGGCTCTTCCTGCTCTCGCAGGCCGAAGTCGGCGACGGCGGCGACCGAACGGGCGAATTCCCGCGCGGTGGCCTGGGGCGCGCGGCGGACATGGGTCGCGGCCAGCTCGCCGAAGTCGGCCAGCGCTCGCAGCCGCTCGACCACGTCGGCCTGCGCGGCGAACAGCTGCTGGCGGCGAAGTCCCAGCCGGTCGATCAGCCGATGTACGTAGAGGTCGGGACGACTGGTGTCGATCGCCGCCATGCCCGCCCGGTAGAGCTTGAGAAACACATGGATCCGCTCGCGAGCCTCCGGCGGGACCTGGGGCGACTCGGTGGCCGCCGCCAGGGCCGCGACCATGTCCAGCTTGCGACGTCGCGCGATCTGAGTGCAGCGCGCGATGTCGACCGAGCGCAGCTCGATCGGCGGCCGAGCCAAAGCCCGCACCACAGCGCCGGCGTCGGTGGGATCGGCCAGCAGTCGCAGCCAGGCCAGCAGATCGCGGATCTCGGCGCGCTGGAAGAACGCGGCGTCGCCGACCAGGCGATGCGTGATCGCACGCTCCTCCAGTGCCACGCCGATCGCCTGTCCCTCCTGCGTGATCTCGGGCACCAGCACCGCGATCCGGCCCGGCGAGGCGCCGTCGCGGGCCAGCAGGCGCTCGATGTCGACCGCCACCGACTGCGCCTGCGAGCGGTGGTTGGCGCAGCGCCAGAACTCGACCTCGCCGCCTCCGGACTGGGGGCTCACCGCGGGACTGAGCGGCGTCGCGCAGGCGCCGAGCGCTGCCGATGCGGCGTGCCAGACACGCGCGGGGCACCGCACACCGTGCTCCAGCTCGATGACCCGCGTCTGGGAGACCTGGAAGCTGTGCAGTCGGGCCGCCCCCGCGCCCCGGAAGCGCCTCAGCGCCGCGCCGGGGTCTCCGGCCACCGTCATCCCACGCGCCCCGATCTCCCGCGCCAGCTGCGCCGGGGCCAGATCGAGCTCCTGGGCGTCATCGATCAGCAGGTGCTCGAAGCGCTGGGCCACCGCCGGCTGCTTGCGGGTCAGCGAGAGGGCATCGACGATCAGATTGCCGGCGTCGCGAGCCCCGGTCTCGGCCAGCATCCGCTCGTGGGTGCGGTAGATCTCGGCGAACTCCCGCTCCAGCGACGCCTGCGCGGTGTCGTCCAGCGAGCTCGCCCAGCTCAGGTACTCGTCCGGGCCGACCAGCTCGGCCTTGAGCCGGTCGATCTTGCGCACGAAGCCGCCCAGCAGCGTGTTCGGACGCCCGCCGAAGTCGTGGTGCTGCAGCGAGAGCTCGTCGATCCGCTCCACCAGCATGGCCAGCCGGTCGCCGGCGGTCAGCACCGAGGCCAGCGGATCGATGGCGCCCCCCGCCGAGCGCAGGATCAGTCCGGCCAGCTCGGCCGGGGTGAGCACGAACAGCTCCTCGTAGCCGAACTCGAGCGCCACCTCCAGGCAAGCCGCCAGCGCCGCTGCTCTGGCCCGGCTCGGCACCAGCACCGCGATCCGTTCCGGCGCCGTACCCTGCGCCACCAGCCAGCGAAAGCGGGTCTGCACGACGCGCGTCTTGCCGGTTCCGGCGCCGCCCCGCACCAGCAGCGCAGAGCCCTGGTGGGTCACCGCGTCGCGCTGAGATCCCAGCAGCCCGTCGAGCATGTCGGCGCCACCAACCCCCAGCGAGAGCAGGTCGAATTCTTCGCTGGCCGGGCTAGGTTCGCGCTCCTCACTCACCGTCTGACAGCATAGGTCGGGGATGACTCTGGCCCCCACGGCACTGCAAGCGGACTGGCTCGGCACCTGTCGGCGTGCTGTGGCCGGACTCAAGCAGCTGCTGGCGGAGACCCCCACGACGGCCGGGCGCGTGCAGGAGACCGGGACCCGCGGCAGCGGCGGGGACCGGACCCTGGTCCTGGACAGCGATGCCGAGGCGGTGGTGCTCGCCGAGCTCGATGCGCTCAGCGCCCAGGGCTACCGGTTCTGTGCCCTGTCGGAGGAACGTGGGGTGGTCGACTACGGCGACCGCGCCGTACGGGTGATCATCGATCCGATCGACGGCAGCCTCAACGCCAAGCGCGGCGCGTCGCACTTTGCGCTGTCGATAGCGGTCGCCGACGGCGCGACGATGGCCGACGTGGCGTTTGCCTTCGTGCACGACTTCGGCGCCTCCGAGCAGTGGTGGGCCTCCCGCGGGGAGGGCGCCTGGCTCAACGGCGACCGGCTGGACCCCTCGCTGCAGGAGCGCCGCTCGCGCGACGGCAAGCTCGAGCTGCTGGGGATCGAGTCCGCCGATCCCCGCTGGGTGGCCGACTCGATCGGACCGCTGGTCGACAGCGCGCATCGGCTGCGGGCGCTGGGGACGATCGCCGTGTCGCTGTGCATGGTGGCGGCGACGCGGTTCGACGGCATGGTCACCCTGGCGCGCTCCCGCGGCGTCGACGCCGCCGCCGGTCAGCTGATCGTTCGCGAGGCCGGGGGCCTGGTCAGCTTCACCGACTGCGAGGCGGCCCTGGGAGCGCCTTTGGACGCCACCCCGAGCTCGCACCTGGTGGCGGCGCGCTCACCGGAGGCGCTGCGAGCGCTGGGACGGATCGCCGCGTGATCGACTGGATCCTGGCCCAGAAGATCGCCGTCTACGTCGCCGGCCGCAGCGACGCGACCCCGCCCAAGGCCGACCTGGCGGCGTTGGCTGCCGAGTCCGAGCGCCGCGTGACCGCCTACACCGGGCTTGCCCCCACCAGGCCGCTGCCGCCCCCCGAGGGGATCGAGCGTGACGAGTGGGTCGCCACCAACATCAAGGCGATGCGCAAGCTGCTGGACCCGGTGCTGGAGCGGGCCGGCGAGGGAATGGGACCGCTGCGCCCCGCGGTGCAGCTCGCGCTGGGCTTCCTGGTCACGACCGAGGTGGCGGTCGTCCTCGGCTATCTCGCCCAGCGGGTCCTGGGCCAGTACGAGCTGGTGCTGCTCGACGAGGGCGTCGACATCAGCCCACCCCGCTTGCTGTTCGTGTTGCCCAACCTGGGCCAGGCGGTGCGGATGTTCGAGGCCCAGGAGGAGGAGTTCGTCACCTGGGTGGCGCTGCACGAGGTCACCCATGCCGTCCAGTTCGCCGGCGTTCGCTGGCTGCACGGCCACGTCTCGGGCCTGGTGCAGGAGCTGCTCAAGAGCGCCGAGCTGCGGATCGACGCCGACCGCAAGCTTCGGCTGCCCACCGGCGCGGAGATCCGGCGGGTCGGCGGAGCACTTCGCCGGGGCGATCTGATCTCGGTCTTCACCACCAGCGCGGAGCGCGACACACTCGACAGGGTCCAGGCGGTGATGGCGGTGATCGAGGGACACGCCGAACACGTGATGGACGCCGTGGCCCCGGATCTGCTGCCGTCGCTGCCCAAGCTGCGAGCGGCCCTGGACCGCCGCCGCAAGACCCAGTCCGGGCTGTCGCGGCTGTTTGCGCGGTTGCTGGGCCTCGAGCTCAAGCTGCGCCAGTACGAGCAGGGAAAGCACTTCTGCGACACGATCGTCGAACGCGCCGGCACCGCGGCGCTGGTCCACGTGTTCAGCGAGCCGGCCGCGCTACCGACGCTGGTCGAGCTGCGTGACCCGGGCCGCTGGCTGCGCCGGGTTGGCCTGGAGGGCGCGCTGCCTCAGCGCTCAAGCGCGTAGAGGTGCCACTCGTCATCGACCCCTCTGAGAACGTGGGGTCCGCGGTCCACGAACCGCAGTCCCGAGCCGATCACCAGGTCCTTGACCGTGCTCGAGGCCAGCACCTCGCCGGGCCCGGCGGCATCCATCACCCGCGCGGCGATGTGCACCGCGATCCCGCCGACGTCGTCCTCGCGCAGCTCGCACTCGCCGGTGTGCAGGCCGACGCGCACGCGCAGCCCCAGCGACTCAACCTCGTCCACGATCTCGGCCGCGCAGCTGACCGCCCGGGCGGGCCCGTCGAAGGTGGCGAGGAACCCGTCGCCGAAGGTCTTGACCTCCTGGCCGCGCCAGCGTGAGAGCTCGGAGCGGACCAGCCGGTTGTGCTTCTCCAGCTCCGCACGCCACTGCGCGTCGCCGAGCTTGGAGAGCCGCTCGGTAGACCCGACGATGTCGGTGAACAGAACCGTGGCCAGGACGCGATCGATTCGCGGTGGCGAGCGCCGCCCGGTCAGGAACTCCTCGACGTCGGCCAGCCAGCGGGTATCGATCCAGCCATAGGCGTCCTCGCCCTCGCGCTCGATGAACCGCGCACCCGGGATCAGCTCCGCCACCTCCCGGCCGAACTCGACGGGCACCACCCGGTCACCGCTCGTGTGGAGCACCAGCGTCGGTACCCGGATCGTCGGCAGCACGGCGCGCAGGTTGGTGCGCGACGTCATGTCCATCAGCTTGCGGGCCATTCCGGGACTGACCGCCGAGCGCTGCATCCGGCCCCACCAATCCTCGAACTCGTGATTTCCCTGCTGGCTGGGGGCGAACAGCGACATCAGCGCCCCGTCTCCCCAGTTGCCCTCGATCGAGTCCAGCAGCTGCTGGCGTGAGCGCCCGGCCAGCGTGTGCGCGCCGTCGGCGGCCACGCCGGACAGCACCAGTGCGCTCACCTGCTCGGGGTAGGTGGCGGCAAACAGCGCCGAGAGCCCCAGATCGCTGCCGCCGATGATCGACACCCGTTCGGCGCCGACCGCCGTCAGGACGGCGCGCAGATCGTCGACCTGCTGCTCTAGCGTGGGCGGTTCGCTGGACGCATCCGAGAGGCCGGTGCCCCGCCGGTCGTGCAGGATCAGCCGCGCGAACTCGGCCATGCGGCGGAACGTGTGGGCCGTCCGCGGCTCCTCCCACATCAGCTCCAGATGCGAGGCCGGACCGGTGATCACGACCAGATCGCAGGGCCCCGCCCCCAGCGTCTGGTAGGCGATGCTGGCATCGCCGCTGTGCGCATACCGGGTCGCGGGAGAGCTCATTTGGTCTACGGGAATGTAACCAGGCCGAGCCGCTGGTTTACAAACATGTGTTCGATGAATCGCGAGCGAACCAGCTAACATCCTCAGCACGACGGGAGCGAGTAAGACAAGTTATGGCTACTACCAGCAACACGGGCGGACAGACGCCCACGACACGAAAGAGCACTGCGACGCGCAAGCCCGCGTCGGCTGCTAGGTCGACGGCGCGCAAGGGCGCGTCGACCAACAAGACGACGGCCCGCCGGGCCGCTTCGCGTACCACCTCGACGCAGCCCAAGACTCGCGTCGGGCAGGCCCAGCAGTTGGCCGAGCGCGCCGTGCTGGTCCCGGTTGGAGCGGGCATCCTGGCCCGTGAGAACCTGGTCTCGACGGTCAAGGGCTTCGCCACCAAGTACCGGACCCGGGCCTCCCTGGAGCGCGAGCTCAAGCGGTACGAGCGCCGTGGCGCCACCGCCCGCAACCGGTTCGAGCGCCAGGTCCGGCGCACCCGGACCAAGTTCGAGCGTGAGCTGCGCCAGCGCCGCAATCGCGTCGAGCGCACGGTCAAGCAGAACCGCCGGCGCATCGAGCGCGAGCTCGGTACGGTCCGCAAGGACGTCGAGAAGCAGTCCGGCACGCTCACCGCGCGCGTCGAGAAGCTCGTCTCCGACGCCTCGGACCGGCTCGGGTCGGTCGCGTAGACCAGTTTCCCCCGCCCGGCGCCCAGGAGAGCGCCGAGAGCGGGAAAGGTTCGCCGGCCTCATAACCTCGCCGGCGAATGCAGCACCCTCTCCTCCCTCAACCGCCGGGGCGTCACGAAAGTGGCGCCCCGTCGGTCTTTAACGCCCGCCGCGGGGTAATACGGGAGCGGCAGTTTCTCGGAGCGAGCTTGGGAGGTCCCCGCGGTGCAACTGTGTTTGATGATCGAAGGACAAGAGGATGTGTCGTGGCCCCAGTGGCTGGATCTGGCGCGGGCCTGTGAGAGCCACGGCATCGCGACGCTGTTTCGCTCCGATCACTACATGAACCTCGACGGCCAGGACCCGGAACGCGTCGCACTCGACGCCTGGGGAACGATCTGCGGGCTGGCGGCGGTGACCTCGAGTCTGCGGCTCGGAACGATGGTCTCGCCGGCTACGTTCCGCCACCCGTCCACGCTCGCCAAGCTGGTCGCCACGGCCGATCAGATTTCGGGCGGGCGCGTGGAGCTGGGGCTAGGCGCCGGCTGGCACGAGGGCGAGCACGCCGCCTACGGGTTCCCGTTCGCATCCACTCGCACCCGCATGGATGTGCTCGAGGAACAGCTCCAGATCGTGCTGGGAAACTGGGGTCAGGAGCCGTTCTCACACCGCGGCGAGCACTACCGCCTCGACGATCTCGACGCTCGCCCCAAGCCGGCCCAGCAGCCCCACCCGCCGCTGATCATGGGCGGCAGCGCCGGGCCGCGCAGCGCCGCCCTGGCGGCGAGCTACGCCGACGAGTACAACACCCCGTTTCCGACCCTCGATGATGTCCGCGAGCGGCGCGGGCGCATCGACCAGGCCTGTCAGCGGGCCGGTCGAGACCCGATCCCGTTCTCGATCATGACCGGCGTCCTGGTCGGCAGCGACGAGGCCGAGCTTCGCGAGCGGGCCCGCCGCCGGGCCGAGAAGATGGGGACCGACGCCGACTTCGTCGGCGATCCCCCACCGGCATGGATCGTCGGCACCGTCGATCAGGCGACCGAGCAGCTGATCGCGCTGCGCGGGGCCGGCGTCAGCCGCGTGCTGTGCCAGCACTTCGTCCACGACGACCTCGATATGGTCGCGTTGCTGGGCGAGCAGCTGGCCCCGCGCGTGGCCTGAGTCGGCTACGGCACCATCCCGCGGGGGTCGAAGGCGACCCGCACCACCGCGATCTTGCCGTCCCTGGCGTGGCACCAGTTCGCCACCGGCACCGGCGGCGCAACCGAGGTGTGGAGGTCAAACCAGGTCAGCGCGTCGCTGTCGTCGGCCAGGACCTTGTGGACCTCGAGATCGGTGGTGATCTCGTACAGCCCCTGGATCGACTCGGTGTAGGCCTCCGCGCCGCTCACCTCCGCCAGCGGCCCGAAGAACTGCACGTCATCGGCGAGCGCGGAGCGCAGAAGCTCGGGGTCCTTCGCCCGCCAGGCCGCGAAGTACGTCGCGGCCAGAGCCTTGGGATCTGCAGGCATGGTCGGTTCCTCCTGAGTCGGTTGCTGCGATCAAGTCTGCGGTCGAGA
>DASXZB010000116.1:0-4313 GCA_036502145.1 Solirubrobacteraceae bacterium
TTTCGGCGCGCTCTGCGGCGCGCCGGGTCTCGGACTCGGTGATGCGGGCGGCCCTGACGGCGGCAGCGCGCTCGCGCTCGGCGCGCTCGTGTTCGCGGCGCTCCTGCTTGCGCCGCTCCCGGGCGCCGGGGTCGGGCTCCGAGCGCGGGGTCGGTGCGGCGCTTGCCTTGGCGTCGGTCTTGGTCTTGGTCTTGGTCTTGATGTTGGTCTTGGTCGCCCGTTTGGGTGGGGCCGGCCCCGGCCCGGTAGGGCTCGCGCCGAGGCCGGCGCCAAACCCGACGTGGCGAAGCTCGCGCTGCAGGCAGCCGGCCCGGACCTGTTCGCGGGCGTCCTCGTCGAGCGCGGCCGCATGCAGCGTTTCGTCGACCCGAGCCACCACCACGTCGCTCAGCCCATGGCCCTCGGAGGTGAGCAGACCGCGGGCCGTTTTGACCAGCTCCTGCACCGCCACTCGCTCTCGCTCGGCCGCGGCGCGCAGCGTCCTGCCGTCCCCGCGCCCCTCGAGCACCTGCTCCTGCGTGGCGCGCAGGGCGTCGCCGGCGTCGAACAGCTCCGCGACCGCGCCGGCCTGGGTGCGCACCAGTTGATTGACCGCCCAGGCGGCCACCGACGGCTTGCGGGCGGCCGCCACCTCGGCTGCCTCGTCGCGCCGGCCCTCGGCGCGCAGCGACTTGGCCAGCGCGGTCCGCTGGGGTATGAACTCATCCAGCGGCAACCCGAACAGGGAGTCGGCATCCATACCCGGGATGCTGCCACCAACCCCGGCGAGTAACGGCCGGCCCGGGAGCCGCGCTGATCTGAGAGCTCAGCGCTTGGGCGTCGGAAACTGCGCGCGCATCATCAGGTCCCACACCCGGTCCGGCGTCACACGCCGCTGGTTGATCATCAGGTGCGCGCTGGCGGTGACCGGATACCGGGCCTTGGGATGGTTGGCGACCAGCGCCTTGGCGATCACGTCGGCGACCTTCTCCGGGCCGCCCCCGAGCTTGACCATCGGCCCCTTGTAGGCGTCGGCGGTCAGCTTGGCCACATGGCGGTTGAAGTGGCCGTAGGGACCGTCGCCGGCAGAGCCGGGCTCGGCGCCGGCCTCGTGCGCGCCGCCCGAGGCGTCCGAGACCGAGCCCGCGGCGGCGTCGCCGAAGCCGGTCACGATCAGCCCGGGCTCGATCAGGATCACGTCGACGCCGAACCCGCGCACCTCGAAGCGAAGCGAGTCGCTGATCGCCTCGACGGCGTACTTGGTGGAGTGGTAGATCCCGCCGCCGGGGAAGGTGAGCCTCCCGCCCATCGACCCCAGGTTGACGACCTTGCCCCAGCCCTGGTCGCGCATCCCCGGCAGCGCCAGCTGGCACATGCGCAGCAGACCGAACACGTTGGTCTCGAACTGGCGGCGGACCCGATCGAGCGGAACGGTCTCGACCGCGCCGGACTGGCTGTAGCCGGCGTTGTTGATCAGCACGCCGACCGCGCCCTCGGCCTCGGTCACCGCGCCAACCGCCGCGCTCATCGACTCGTCGTCGGTGACATCGAGCGCCAGCGTCTTGGCACCGAGGTCGGCGAGGTCGGCGATCGCCTCAGGACGGCGCGCGGTCGCGTACACCGTCCAGCCGTCGGCGAGCAGCTTGGCGGCGGTGGCATGACCGATCCCCGAGGAGCAGCCGGTGATCAGGACCGCGCGCGACGCCACGACTAGGTGCGCACCAGCTTCTTGTAGGTGATCCGGTGCGGCCGCTCGGCTTCGGCGCCGAGCTGCTCGCGGCGGAAGCTCTCGTAGGCCTCGAAGTTGCCCTCGAACCACCGCACCTGCGAGTCGCCCTCGAAGGCCAGGACGTGGGTGGCGATGCGGTCGAGGAACCAGCGATCGTGGGACACCACCACCGCACAGCCGGCGAACGACAGCAGCGCCTCCTCGAGCGCGCGGAGGGTGTCGGTGTCGAGGTCGTTGGTGGGCTCGTCGAGCAGCAGCAGGTTGCCGCCGCTGCGCAGCAGCTTGGCCAGGTGCAGGCGGTTGCGCTCGCCGCCGGAGAGCTTGGCCACCTTGGCCTGCTGATCGGTGCCCTTGAAGTTGAAGCCGGCCGTGTAGGCCCGGCTGTTGATGGTGCGCTCGCCGAGCTTGATCTGGTCGACCCCGCCCGAGATCTCCTGCCACACCGTCTTCTCGGGATCCAGCGCGTCGCGGGACTGGTCGACGTAGGCCAGCTTGACCGTGTCGCCGAGCCGCAGCGCCCCAGCGTCGGGCTCCTCCTGTCCGGTGATCATCCGCAGCAGCGTCGTCTTGCCGGCGCCGTTGGGTCCGATCACGCCGACGATCCCGCCCCGGGGGAGCTTGAACGACAGGTCCTCGATCAGGACCCGGTCGCCATAGCCCTTGCGCAGCGCTTCGGCCTCCACGACCACGTCGCCGAGCCGGGGGCCGGCCGGGATGTGGATCTGCACCTGGTCGAGCTTGACGTTGCGATCCTCGGCCAGCAGCGCCTCGTAGGCGTTCAACCGCGCCTTGGGCTTGTTGCGCCGCGCGCTGGCGTTGAGTCTGACCCACTCCAGCTCCTGCTCGATGGTGCGCTTGCGCGCCGTCTCCTGGCGGGCCTCCTGCTCCAGGCGCCGGCGCTTCTGCTCCAGCCAGCCCGAGTAGTTGCCCTGGTAGGGAATCCCCCGGCCCCGGTCGAGCTCCAGGATCCAGCCGGCGACGTTGTCGAGGAAGTAGCGATCGTGGGTGACGGCGACGATCGTCCCGGCGTAGTCGCGCAGGTGCTGCTCCAGCCAGGCCACCGACTCGGCGTCGAGGTGGTTGGTGGGCTCGTCGAGCAGCAGCAGCTCGGGCTGGCGCAGCAGCAGCCGGCACAGCGCCACCCGGCGGCGCTCTCCGCCGGAGAGCGTGGTCACGTCGGCGTCGGGAGGCGGGCAGCGCAGGGCGTCCATCGCGATCTCGAGCGTGGTGTCGAGGTTCCAGCCATCGACCGCGTCGATCCGCTCCTGGACCCGGGAGAACTCGTCCGCCGTCTCCTCGGAGTAGTTCATCGAGAGCTCGTTGAAGCGATCGAGCAGCGCGCGCACTTCGGCCACGCCGTCCTCGACATTGCCGCGCACATCCTTGTCGGGGTCCAGCGCGGGCTCCTGCTCCAGCATGCCCACGCCGGCGCCGGGGGCCAGCTGCGCCTCGCCGTCAAATTCGGTGTCGATCCCGGCCATGATCCGCAGCAGCGTCGACTTGCCGGCGCCGTTGTAGCCGAGCACGCCGATCTTGGCTCCGGGATAGAACGACAGCGAGATGTCGGTGAGGACCTGGCGGTCGGGCGGGTAGCGCCGCGAGAGCCGATGGGTGGTGAAGATGTACTGGGCGGCCATGGCCACCCAGCATAGACGGGCTCCTCTACAGCCCCGCGGCCGCTCTGAGCTCGTCGGCCTTCTCGGTCCGCTCCCAGGTGAAGTCCTCGTCGTCGCGGCCGAAGTGGCCATAGGCGGCGGTCTTCTGGTAGATCGGGCGGTGCAGCCGCAGGTACTCCCGGAAGGCGCCGGGACGCAGGTCGAAGCGCTCCGAGATCAGCTCCAGGATCCGCGACCGGGGGACCTTCTCGGTGCCGAACGTCTCGACCATCACCGAGACCGGACGCGCCACGCCGATCGCGTAGGCCACCTGCACCTCGACGCGGTCTGCGAGACCAGCGGCGACCAGGTTCTTGGCCACGTGGCGCGCCGCGTAGGCGGCCGAGCGATCGACCTTGGACGGGTCCTTGCCTGAGAACGCGCCGCCCCCGTGGCGGGCCATCCCACCGTAGGTGTCGACGATGATCTTGCGTCCGGTCAGCCCGCAGTCGCCCATTGGGCCGCCGATCACGAACCGGCCGGTGGGGTTGACCAGGAAGCCCCGTCGAAGCTCGGCGTCGTCGTACATGTCGGTCGGCAGCACCGGTGTGACGACGTGCTCGTAGAGGTCATCCTTGATCCGGTCCTCGACCCCTTCGGCGTGCTGGGTGGAGATCAGCAGCTTCTCCACCGCCGCCGGGCGACCGTCGCGGTAGCGCACGCTGACCTGGGTCTTGCCGTCCGGACGCAGATAGTCCAGCGTCCCGTCCTTGCGCACCTCGGCCAGCCGCCGGGCCAGACGGTGGGCCAGCGCGATCGGCAGCGGCATCAGCTCCGGAGTCTCGTTGGTGGCGTAGCCGAACATCATTCCCTGATCGCCGGCCCCGGCCACGTCGAGCTCGTCGCCGGCGCCGTTACCGGAGCGCTGCTCGAAGGCCGAGTCCACGCCCTGGGCGATGTCGGGCGACTGCTTGTCGATCGCGTTGAGCACCGCGCAGGTGGTGCAGTCA